>NZ_LZFO01000013.1 GCF_001758365.1 Clostridium acetireducens DSM 10703 | reverse complement strand
CTTGACAAACCCATGCACTCCATCTCCTGTTATTATTAAGATGGGCTTAAGGCTGATTTTGACTATTGTCAGTCCTATTCTACATGATTTTTTCACAGGGGTGTTGCATTTAATATTGCAATTTAAGTACTGAATATTAAAATGTAAACTTTCTAATATTAATAATTGTAAACTGTACTGAAAATATTTTACAATGCTCTTTTGCATAACTTTTCCCTTTACATTATATAATTATAACCTATTTACTTTAATTTACAACATTTTAAATTTTTATTCACTTACAGAAGCATCACCTTTTAAGAAAAAAGTATTTCCATCTACTACTATTGTAATACCTTTATCTGTTACTTTGTCAAGTTTTATATTATCACCAGATATGGATTGAACATATATATGCTCTTTATTTTTTATATTAACTATCCATATGTACTGTGTTGTCTTATTAAACCAAGGCAAATAGCTTATATATGCTACATTTTCATCATCTATAAACTTTGGAGATGAACACCAAATGTAATTAGGATTTTGTGATAATTGTTGTTCTTTTGAAAATACATTACCAGCACTATCAACATAATCATTTTTTGTTATATCTTGTGCATTACCATTAATATCCATATATATTATTTTTTGAGGTTTTGAATCATATATAACTATACCTGTTTGAGAAAGATTTATACTATATACTAAATCTTTCCTTGAAGAAGTCACATTTGTAAATTTTTTAACTCCATTTTTATCTTCATAATTAATATCTAAGTTTTCTCCAGTACTTAAGGTATACGTATACTTTAAATTCTGTTTTTTATCATTATTTTTATCTTTAACAGGATTTTTTTTAACTGTTTCGACATTTTTATTATCATTTACATTATTATTTATATTTACTTTGTTTTTTTCTGATAAATTTTTTACTTTTTTATTTATTTTTAAAATGCCTAATATAGATACTACACATACTACTATTATAGTTACTACTATTCTTATTCTCCTCTTTTTCATTTTTTTTTCATAGTCTTTACTAAAAATACTTGGCTTAGCCACTTAAATACCTCCTATTCATCTCTTAGTAAATATGTATAAAAAAACATTTATATCCCATAAAACATCTAATTAAAGTGTGTATTCTCTAATTATTATAACTCAAAATACCCAATTTAGTAATGATTTTTATGAAATTAATTCTTAATACTATTATAAATAAGAAAAGCCAATAAATAATTTTATTAATTTATCGGCTTTTCTTATATTATACATTAATTTTGTTTAAAATAGTTATCCATACTTACATAATTTATTGTTTTATTTTCTTTTTTTACATTAATTACTTTCAAAAAAATTTTTGCTGTATCTATACAAGTAAATATTGGTATTCTAAATTCTTCAGCTCTTCTTCTTAGTTTAAATCCATTACTTTTTATATTATTTCCTCTTGTTGGGGTATTTATAATTATATCTATTTCTCCACTTCTTATTTTTTTTAATACACAATCTAATTTATCAATTATAGTGCAATTTACTCCATTTTCTATTAAAAATTCACCTGTACCACCAGAAGCATAAATGTTAAATCCTAAATTAAAATATTCTTTAATAATGCTACATGCTTCTTTTTTATCTATATCTCTTAAAGACACATATAAATCACCTTTATTTGGTATACTTATATTAGAAGCTAAAAATCCTTTATACAAAGCTTTATCTAGTTCAAAATCTACTCCAAGCACTTCGCCTGTAGACTTCATTTCAGAACTTAAATACATGTCTGCATCTATAATTTTTTCTCCTGAAAAAACTGGTACTTTAACCGCTTTTATATTTTTATTTTCTAAAAGACCTACTCCATAATTAAAATCAGTAATCTTTTTCCCCAACATAGTTTTTATAGCTAAATTTATCATAGGAATTCCTGTAACTTTACTTAATATAGGCACTGTTCTTGAAGCTCTAGGGTTAACTTCTATAACATATATATCTTTTCCATCAAAAACATATTGTATATTAACTAGTCCTATTATATTCATATTTTTTGCTATTTTTTTTGTATAATCAACTATAATTTTTATTATTTTTTCTTTTAATGTTATACAAGGATATACTGTTATACTATCTCCTGAGTGCACTCCTGTTTTTTCTACGTGTTCCATTATTCCTGGTATTAAGATATTTTCTCCATCTGATATTGCATCTACTTCTATTTCTGTACCTTTTATATATTTATCTATTAATATGTCATGATTATTAGATATTTTTATTGCTTCTTCCATATATTTTATTAAAGCTTCTTCATCATATATAACTTCCATAGCCCTTCCACCTATAACATAAGAAGGTCTAACTATTACAGGATATCCTAACTTATCTACTACTTTAAAAGCATCTTCTATATTAGTAGCACTAAAACCTTCTGGAGAAGATATATTTAATTTATTTAAAAACTTTCTAAATTTATCCCTATCTTCAGCTAAATCTGTAGCTTCAAAAGAAGTTCCTAAAATCTTAACTCCTCTTTCATTAAGCTCTTCAGCTAAGTTTATAGATGTCTGTCCTCCTAGTTGTACTATTACTCCTTCTGGTTTTTCTATATTAATTATATTAATAACATTATCTATATAAAGAGGTTCAAAATACAATTTATCTGCTATATCAAAATCTGTACTTACTGTTTCTGGATTATTATTTATTATTATTGCCTTATAGCCCTCTTCTTTTATTCCCCATACACCATGTACACAACAGTAATCAAATTCTATTCCTTGTCCTATTCTAATTGGTCCTGACCCTATTACAATTATTTTTTTATCCTTTGTTATTTTATTTTCATCATCTTCTCCATAACAAGAATAATAATATGGAGTTTCTGCATCAAATTCTCTATTACAAGAATTTACCACTTTATAAGCAGTATAGATATTATATTTTCTTCTTAATTCTTCTAATTCATTTATTGTCATGCTAGTTATTTCACATATTTCTTCATCTGTAAATCCTGAAGCCTCTGCATAATTTATAATATCTTTATTTATTTCATAATTTTTTAGTTTATTTTCTATGCTAATTATATTATTTATCCCCTGCAAAAACCATTTATCAATTTTAGTTATATTATATACTTCATCTATTGATGCTCCTCTTCTAAATACTTCTGCTATAGCAAATATTCTTTCATCATCTGTATTGCTTATTTTATCTATAAGTTCTTTTTTAGTCATGCTTGACATAGAATGTATCCTTAACCCTGTAAAATTTCCATCTAGAGAAGTTACTGCTTTTAAAAGGGAACTTTCAAAGTTTCTGCCTATAGCCATTACTTCACCAGTAGCCTTCATTTGAGTTCCTAATGTTCTTTTTGCATAACTAAACTTATCGAAGGGCCACTTTGGTATTTTAGTTACTATATAATCTATAGTTGGTTCAAAAAAAGCATTAGAATTTCCTGTTACATAATTTTTAAGTTCATCTAAAGTATATCCTACAGCTATTTTAGCTGATATTTTAGCTATAGGATAACCTGTAGCTTTTGAAGCTAATGCACTAGAACGACTAACTCTTGGATTTACTTCTATTACTACGTATTTGCTACTGCTAGGATCTAATGCAAATTGTATATTGCATCCTCCTTGTATTTTTAAACTTCTTATTATATCTATTGAAGCTTGTTTAAGCATATTACACTCTTTATCTTTTAAGGTTTGAGAAGGTGCTATTACTATACTATCTCCAGTATGTATTCCTACTGGATCTAAGTTTTCCATATTACATATTATTATACAATTATCTTTTTTATCTCTTATAACCTCATATTCAATTTCTTTCCATCCAGCTACACTTTGTTCTAATAATATTTGTCCTATAGGACTCATTTTTATACCTTTATCACATATGTCTATTAATTGTTCTATATTTTCAGCTATTCCACCACCAGTTCCTCCTAGTGTATATGCTGGTCTAATTATAACTGGAAAATCATATTTTTTTACAAACTCTATACATTGTTCTAAATTTGTAGCAATTATACTCATAGGTATTGGCTGATTTATATCTAACATTAATTTTTTAAATTCTTCTCTATCTTCTGCTTTTTTTATTGATTCATTATTTATTCCTAAAAGTTTAACATTATATTTATCTAAAATTCCTTTTTCATTAAGTTTCATAGCAATATTAAGAGATGTCTGTCCTCCAAAACCTGCTAATATTCCTTCTGGTTTTTCCTTTATAATAATTTTTTCTACTACTTCTTCTGTTAAAGGCTCTATATATACTTTATCTGCTACATTATTATCTGTCATAATAGTAGCTGGATTGCTATTTACTAGTATAGTTTTTATATTTTCCTCTTTTATAGCTTTACAAGCTTGAGTTCCTGAATAATCGAACTCTGCTGCTTGTCCTATTATTATAGGTCCAGAACCTAATATTATAACTTTTTTTAAACTTTTATCTAATGCCATATTATTTCCTCCATTTATTCTCAATTAGCTTTCTTTCATTATTTTTATATGAATTTATCAAACAAATATATAGAATTTTAAGTCCAGCAGCTCCTTCTAGATGAAGTTGTACTGAATAAATTTTTTAATAATTTAGCATAATTATGCATATTATTATTTTAAATGCCGTATTTTAAACTTTATTTTTTATTTTTATTCATTTTATATTATATTTATTCAATAGATTATCATATTAATTCTTTATTGTCAATTAATAAAAATAAAAAGGCTATTGACAATTTTTTCTTGTCAACAGCCTAAAATAAAAACTATTGCTTATATTTTTTATTATTTTTCTATTTTATATTTCTACTTCCTGGTTTGAAATAAGGTATATTTTCTTTACAAAGAGGACATTCTTCTTTTTCATAAGTATTTATATTTAACTTAATTGCACTATATATGGGATAAGGTAATTTAACACCTTCATCTCTTCTATCTACTATGCAACACATAGCTACTACCTGTCCACCTAATTCCTCTATAACTTTTGCCACTTCTAATGAAGATTTTCCTGTAGTTATTACATCTTCTGAAATTATAACTTTTTCACCCTTTTTAATTTCAAATCCTCTTCTTACACACATTTCTCCATCTTTTCTTTCAGCAAATATACCCGGTTTATTAAGTTGTCTTGCTAATTCATAGGATACAACTACTCCTCCCATAGCTGGTCCCACTACTTTATCAAAATCTACATCTTTTACCTTTTCTGCTACAGTCTTTAACACTTCTGCAGCTTTATTTGGATATTGTAATAACTTAGCACATTGACAATATCTATTACTATGTTTACCTGAAGATAGTAAAAAATGTCCTTCTAGTAAAGCCCCAACTTCTTTTAATATATTTAAAACGCTAGTATTTTCCATAAAATCATACCTCCAATTATTTTATTATTCCTCTTATCTCTTTTAAATTATTAATTTTTTCTTTTATCATATAATTTTCTATGCCTTTTATTATATCTATACATATGTCTGGTTTTATGAAATTTGCTGTGCCTACTTGTACTGCATGAGCCCCTGCCATTATAAATTCTATGGCATCTTCATAAGAACATATACCTCCTATACCTATTACAGGTACATCTACAACCTTAGAAACTTCATATACCATTCTTAAAGCAATTGGTTTTATAGCTGGTCCAGATAGTCCTGCAGTTACATTATCAAATACTGGTTTTTTATTATTTATATCTATAGCCATAGCTTTAAAAGTATTTACCAAAGATATTGCATCCGCTCCAGCACTACAACATTTATATGCCATATCTTGAATATCTTCAGCATTAGGAGATAATTTAACTATTAATGGTTTTTTACAAACTTTTTTAACTTCTTTTACTACTTCATAAGCTACTTTTGACTTTATTCCAAAAGCCATTCCCCCTGATTTAACATTAGGACAAGATATATTAAGTTCTATAAAATCTATATTGGTTTCATTTAATTTTTCTATACCATTTATATAATCTTCTATAGAAGCTCCCCCTAAATTAGCAATTATTGAAGTATTATATTTATTCATTTCTGGAAGATTATATTTTATAAAATTATCCACACCTGGGTTTTCCAATCCTACACTATTTAAAATTCCGCTTTCTGTTTCATAAATCCTCTCACCTTTATTTCCTGATTTAGGATTTAAGGTTAATCCTTTTGAACATATTCCTCCTAATTGAGAAACATCATATATTTGCGAATACTCTTGTCCGAATCCAAAAGTACCAGAAGCAGCTATTACAGGATTTTTTAAATCTACTCCACATATATTTGTATTAAGCATTAAAATACCTCCAAACTATTCAATTATTATATCTTCTCCAGAAAATACTGGACCATCTTTGCAAGTTTTTTTATTCCCTAATTTTGTACTACATGTACAAACAAGGCATGCACCTATACCACAAGCCATTTTATTTTCTAAAGATACACTTAAAGGTATTTTATTATCCCTACACATCCTTATAACCTTTTTTGTCATTACTTCTGGTCCGCAACATAATACTTTGTCATATAATTCAGGTTTAAATATATCTGTTATGTATCCTTTATGACCTACTTTTCCACTATCTGTAGCTATGTTCAATGATTTTATATTCTCACGTACTTCTTCTATACCATATACACTATCTTTAAATCCAGAATACAAATCTATATTACAGTCTTTTAATTGCTTTATTAAATACATCATAGGTGCAATACCTATTCCCCCTGAAATTACAGCAATATTACCTTTAATATTTTCTACATCAAATCCGTTTCCTAGGGGACCTAAAAGTTGTATTTCATCTTCGCTTTTTAATTTGCTTAATAATTTTGTCCCTCTTCCTATTACTTGATATAAAAAACTTATTTCATTTTCATTTATATAATTAATACTTATTGGTCTGCTCAATATAGGTTCTTTTCCCCAACCTCTTATCATATAAAATTGTCCTGGAATACCTTGGAAATTTCCTTTAATAGTTAATTTGTATATATTATTGCTAAATACTTTATTTTCAAAAACTTTAAATGTATTATAGTTAATTTTATTTAAGCTCATAAAACCTCTCCATTTCCCTTAGAATTAGATATTATTTTATTGACTTTAAAATATTATCTCTCATGCTTATAGCTTCTTCTCTAGCACATAAATCAAATTTTTCATGATTTTCATGTTTTTTATAAGCTAATAATATTCCTCTAGAAGAATTAACTACCCCTCCATTACCATTTTTAAAATATACAGCAACATCATCTGCTTTTCCCCCTTGAGCTCCATAACCTGGTATTAAGAAAAAAGTTTTATCTAAATTATTTCTAATTTCAATACCTTCTTCTAAATGAGTACATCCAACTACTCCTCCTATAGAGCTATATCCACAGTTTCCTATATATTTTTCTCCTATTTTTTGTACTTTTTCTCCAACTATATTATATATTCTTTCATCTGATTTAGAATCTATATATTGTATATCTTTTGCCCCTTTATTAGATGTTCTAACTAATATAAACAGTCCTTTTTCATTATTTTTCACATAATCTTCATAAGGTTCTATACTATCTAGTCCCATATAAGGATTTACAGTTATAAAATCACTTTCAAAATCTCCTTCAAAGTGAGCTTTCGCATACATTTCAGCAGTTTTTGAAATGTCCCCTCTTTTTATATCTGCTATTGCTATGCCACCTATTTCTTTTATATATTTCAAAGTATTCTTGTAAGCTATAAGTCCTTTTATTCCTAAAGCTTCATAATAAGCTATTTGTACTTTGTAGCATGCTGATACATCAAAAGTAGAATCTATTATCTTTTGATTAAATCTAAATATTGCATCCTCTGTATAATTGTATTTATCTAAAAAATCCTTAGGAATGTATTCTATAGCTGTATCTAATCCTACACAAACTGGTCCTTTATTATTTACACTTTCATATAATTTATCTATTATCAATTTATACACCCTTTCTTATAGGCATTAATTTTGGCTATATACTACCTTTCCATTTTTTATAGTAGTAATAATATCTCCGTACACTTCCATATTATTAAATGGGGTATTTTTCCCTCTTGATTCAAAATTATTAGAATCTATCTTTAACTTTTTATTAGTGTCTACCAAAACTAAATCTGCATCATATCCTATTTTTATTTGTCCTTTATTTTCTTTCAATATTCTAGCAGGATTTTTTGACATAAGTTCTGATAATTTATTTAAACTTATATTATTTTCTTTAACAAGCTTTGTATAGCATACTGCAAAAGCTGTTTCCAATCCAGATATTCCTGGTGCACCTTTCTTTTTATCTTCAAAACTATGAGGTGCATGGTCTGTACTTATAGTATCAACCCAATCATTTTTTATTGACTTTATTAAAAATTCTACATCTTCTTTTTTTCTCATAGGTGGATTAACTCTATATTCTATATCATCTGTTAAAGCTATGTGATGAGGAGTAACTTCACATGTTACACTTAATCCCTTTTTCTTAGCTTGTATTACATATTCCATAGCTTCTTTAGTACTTACATGTGCTAAATGAATACTGCATCCTGTGAATTCAGATAAAGTTATATTTCTCCAAGTCATTGTATTTTCAGCTAACCTAGTATCTACTACAGATAATTCATGATTTTCACAGTGACACATAACTATAATATCTTTTTCTTTTGCCTTAACCATAGCATTTAACATTACTTCACTATCCATAACATCTCGTCCATCTTCTGAAATAATTTTTACGGTTTCATCTATATCATCTAAATGACTTATATCTTTGCCATCAAAATTTCTTGTTATAGAAGCTACTTGATGTACATCTACAAGATTTATTTTTTTTGCTTTTTCATTAACATAATTTATAGTCTCCATAGTGCTGCAAACTGGTTTAGTATTTGCCATAAGATTTACCATAGTATATCCACCTTTAACTGCAGCATTACTTCCTGTAGAAATATCCTCTTTATAAGTAAATCCAGGATCTCTAAAGTGTACATGTAAATCTATGAATGAAGGAATAAGAGTCAATCCTTCTGCATCTATTGTTTTGCAATCTTTATTTAATTCTTTTCCTATTTCCTTTATTTTTCCTTCATATATATATAAATCTCCCTTAAATTCTTGACACCAATCCACTACATAAGCATTTTTAATTAAAAGTTCCATAGTTATCCTCCTATTTATAAATTTTAATATTACAATTCAGAATTATCATATATTTGATCACAGTATTTACACCTGTATTCTTTTTTTTCTGAATTTGACAAATAAAATATATGAGGAATATGTTTTTCTACGGATGTAATACATCTAGTATTCTTACATTTCATGTGATTTTCAATATTATTAGGTAATTTAAATTCTTCACTTTCATTTATTTCTTCATTTTCAACTACATCTGGATCTATTCCTAAAAGTTTTAGTATTAAAGCCATTCTTACATACATACCATATTGAGCTTGTTTAAAATAGCATGCTCTAGCATCATTATCTACTTCATAAGCTATTTCATTAACTCTAGGAAGTGGATGCATTATTATCATATTACTTTTAGCTGATTTCATTTTTTCTTTATCCAATATAAAACTATCTTTTAATCTTAAATATTCTTGTTTATTTATAAATCTTTCTTGTTGTACTCTAGTCATATACAATATATCTAATTCTTTTATACAATCTTCTATATTTAATACTTCTTTAAATATCTGATTATTTTTATTAAGTATTTCTGTTTTTATATAATCTGGAATTTTTAATTCATTTGGTGAAATCAAAGTAAATTTATTATTTTCATACCTTGACATAGCTTTTATAAGCGAATGAACTGTTCTTCCAAACTTCAAATCTCCGCAAAGACCTATAGATAAATTATCTAATTTTCCTTTTATATTTCTTATAGTTAATAAATCTGTTAATGTTTGTGTTGGATGTTGATGTCCTCCATCTCCTGCATTTATAATTGGAATTTTTGAATACATTGATGCTACTTGAGGTGCTCCTTCTTTAGGATGTCTCATAGCTATTATATCTGCATAACAGCTTACTACTCTTACTGTGTCAGCTATGCTTTCTCCTTTTGATAGTGAACTAGAGTTAGGTTCAGAAAAACCTATTACCTTTCCGCCTAATCTTAGCATGGCAGCTTCAAAACTAAATCTAGTTCGTGTGCTAGGCTCATAAAATAATGTGGCAAGTATTTTTCCATCACAACAATGGGAAAACTTTTTTGGATTTGTAATAATTCGATCTGCTAAATTAAATATTTGTTCTAATTCTTCTAAAGAAAAATCCATTGGATCTATAAGACTTTTTCCTTTTAACATATTATCTCCTCCTTTTTAGTCTCTCTGGACTAACTTAAAGGTATAAAAAATGCCTTCCTTAAAGGAAGGCATAGATATCCCGTCTACAAAAATCTTATTTAAAAATTATCTACTCTTCCTTCAAGACCTCTCTGGATCTTGTTAAAGGTACTATATTTATTTCTTAAGTTATATTATCATTTTTTTATTTATAAGTCAATATTAAAGTTAGCATATAGATTTTATTATAAACTAAATCCATATGCTAATACAATTATCTTTCTTCTCTATAATAAGCATTACCTAAAGCTTTAGGTGGTGCATTTTTCTTGGATTTTTTCAATGATATAAGTACTAATACTAATATAGTAACTATATAAGGCAACATATCAATTAAATATTGGGATATATGAATAGTCCCTTGAGTTCTAAAACCAATAATATCAAGTCCTCCAAAAAGATATGCTCCTAATAATGCTTTATATGGATTCCATGCAGCAAATATTACTAAAGCAACAGCTATCCATCCTCTTCCCGCTGTTACATTTTCTTGCCAAGCTGGAACATAAACAAGAGATAAATATGCTCCTCCCAATCCACACAAGGCTCCTCCTATTAAAATATGTATATACTTATAAAGTGTAACATTAATACTTGCAGCATCTGCACAAGAAGGATTTTCTCCTATAGCTCTCAAGTTTAATCCTTTAGAAGTATTATATAAATATATACCTAATAAAATAGCTAATATATATCCAAAATATACAAATATATCTTGTCTAAAAAATATAGATCCTATTATAGGTATTTCACCTAATATAGGTATAGGTTTTGCCCTAAAAAAAGCTTTTATACTTTCAGGTGCTACTTGACCTATTAAATTTTTACCTACTAAACTTGAAAATCCCGTTCCAAAAATAGTTAATGTAAGACCTGTTACAACTTGATTAGTCATTAAACTTATAGTTAAAAAAGCATATATAAACGCTCCTGCTGCTCCTGCAATCATAGAAAATAGCATAGCCATAATAGGATTACCTGTATTAACTCCTACCATAAAACCTACAACTGCTCCCATAAGCATCATACCTTCTACACCTAAATTAAGGTTACCTGACTTTTCTGTTAAAATTTCTCCTAAGGTTGCAAATAAAAGAGGAGTACCTGCTACTATTGAAGCCGCTAAAAATGATATTACTGCATTCATTCTACTGCCCTCCTTACATCATCAAAAACTACTTTATATCTTATAAAAAATTCACTTCCTAATACAAAAAATAATATCATAGCTTGAATTATAAGAGATGCAGACTCTGGAATACCGAAGGCAGTTTGAATAAAAGCTCCTCCTTCTAGTAATGCAGCAAACAATATAGACACTAACAAAATTAAAGGAGCACTTAAATTAGCTAACCAAGTTACTATAATAGCAGTATATCCTACTCCTCCAGATACTTCTACAGATAATGTATTACTAACGGCAGAAGCTTGTATCATTCCAGTTATGCCGCAAAGTCCCCCACTTAAAAGCATAGCTACAATAATTGTCTTATTAACATTTATTCCAGCATAAATAGCAGTGTTTTCACTTTCTCCAAGTACTGAAATTTCATAACCTTTTTTAGTGTAATTCATAAATATATACATAACTAAAACTAGAATCAATGCAATAATCCAACCAATATGTATACCAAACAGTTCTGGAAGTATAGCATTATCACCAAAGTTAGGTATTTTGGGAAATCCTAATGCATTTTTATCCTTCCATGGACCATATTGTAAAAAAGTTACCCATTTTAAAGCCACATAATTCATCATTAAAGTAACTATAGTTTCATTTGTTCCCAATTTAGCTTTTAAAAAAGCAGGTATTAACGCCCAAGCAGCTCCTCCAATAATTCCTGCTATAAGCATTATAGGAAGCATAATTTGTATAGGTAGCTCTGGAAATTTTAACGCAAAAAAAGCTGCCATAAAAGCTCCCATTATTATTTGTCCTTCGCCACCAATATTCCAAAATTGCATTTTAAATGCTACTGCTATACCAAGCGAAGTTATCAAAAGAGGAATTGCCTTTACTATGGTCTCCTTTATACTATAAGCTGAACCAAAAGCTCCTTTTATCATAGCTCCATATACTTGAATTGGATTTAAATCTAATACTGCTATAAACGCTCCTGATACTAAAAGTGCTAGGACAATAGCTATTAATCTTATTATAGTGCTTTCTCTTTTACTTACTTCGCTTTTTTTTATTACTCTAATCAACTTTTGTCCCCTCACTTTCTATCTTTTTCCCAGCCATTAAAAGACCTAATTTTTCTTTAGTTGCATTTTTCGATTTAATTACATCCATAATTTCTCCACCGCACATTACTGCAATTCTATCACATAAATTAATAAGTACATCTAAATCTTCTCCTATAAATAATACAGATACTCCCTTTTGTTTTTGCTGATTAATAAGATCATATATAGTATAACAAGTGTTCACATCTAATCCTCTTACAGGATAAGCCATAATTAACAAATGAGGATTTGAATCTAATTCTCTTCCTAATAATATTTTCTGAATATTTCCTCCAGATAAATTTTTAATTGGATAATATATATTAGGAGTTTGTATATTCAAGCTTTCTTTTATTTTCTCTGCTTTTTTAATTGTATCCTTCTTTCTTATAAGCATGCCCTTTTGATTGTGATATGATTTAAGTAAAAGATTATCTACCATATTCATTGAAGCTACTAAACCCATACCTAACCTATCTTCTGGTACAAAACTCATACTAACACCTTTTTTTATTATATCTCTAGGATTTTTACCTACTAAATTTTCACCTTCTAAAAATATTTCACCAGACTGTACTTTCTGTATTCCTGCTATTGACTCACATAATTCCTTTTGACCACTACCTGCAATTCCAGCTATACCTAATACCTCACCAGAATAAATGTCTAAATTTATAGATTTTAGCACCTGAATGCTTTCGTCATTAACTAAATTTAAATTTTTAATTTCTAAAACTTTATTGCCAAATTCTTTATTAACTTTTTTAATAGATAAATCAACTGAACGTCCCACCATTAATTCCACTAACTCATCTGGATTAGTTTCACTTTTGTTAACAGTTTTTATAGTCTCACCTTTTCTTAATACTGTTATTCTATCTGATATGCCCATAACTTCATCTAATTTATGACTTATAAAAATAACTGCACATCCATTTTCCTTCATTTTTTTCATTATTTCAAACAATTTTTTAGTTTCTTGTGGAGTAAAAACTGTAGTAGGTTCATCTAATATTAATATATCTGCTCCTCTATATAAAACCTTAATTATTTGCAATATCTCTTTTTCTCCCATAGACATATCATATACCATCTTATCCAAATCAATTTCCAAAGAAAATTTTTCACATATATCCTTAATTTTTTTTCTAACTTTATTTTTACTCATAAATAAACTACTTTTTTGACCAAGCACTATATTTTGCTCTGCAGTCATATTTTCTACAAGTTTAAAGTGCTGATATATCATACCTATACCAGATTGTATAGCATCTTTAGGTGAAGAAAAACTAACTTCTTTTCCATGAATAAATATAGAACCGCTGTCAGGAGTATATATTCCTGACAGCATATTCATAAGAGTGCTTTTACCTGCTCCATTTTCCCCTAAAAGAGCATGTATTTCTCCACTTTTTATAACTAAATTTACATTATTATTAGCCACAACTTTTCCAAATTTCTTAGTAATATTATCCATATGGACATAGGCATTTTTGCTTGACATATTATCACCTACTATTTCTTTAATTGTCCTTCAACACCTTCAACAAACCAATCAAATTGTAATAATTCTTTATCACTCATAACTTGGTCTTTTTCTATTCTAACTTTTCCACTTTGATCTTTTATAGGTCCTTGGAATATTTTATTTTTTCCTGATACTATATCTTTCTTAGCCTTCTCTACTAATTCTTTAGCGTTTTCTGGTGCATTTTCAGTTAAAGGAGCTAATTCAACTATACCATCTTCAAGACCTTTCCAATAACTTTCTGGCTTCCATGTTCCTTCTTTTATAGCTTTAATTTGTTTTACATAAAATGGACCCCAATTCCATATTGGCGCTGTCATATATGCCTTTGGAGCTTTATCTTTCATATCTGTGTTATATCCTATAGAAAATACTCCTTTTTCTTCTGCTGCTTGCTGTGGACCAGCTGTATCTTGATGTTGAGCTATTACATCTACTCCTTGATCAAGTAAAGCTTTAGCTGCTTCTTTTTCCTTTGCAGGGTCATACCAAGTATGAGTCCAATTTACTTTTACTACTGCATTAGGATTAACAGAACGTACACCTAAAGTAAATGCGTTAATACCTCTTACAACTTCTGGAATTTCAAAAGCTCCAACATATCCTATTTTATTTGTCTTTGTCTTTAAACCTGCTACTATACCTGATAAGTATCTAGCTTGATAAATTCTTCCAAAGTAATTTGACATATTATCTGCTGTTTTATATCCTGAGCAATGTAAGAACTTAACTTCTGGATGTTTTTTTGCTTCCTTTTCCATACCATCCATAAATCCAAAACTTGTACCTATTATTACATTACAACCTTGATTTATCATATCTTCTACAACTTTTTGAACTTCTGCAGAATCTTCTTTTACTGATTCTTTATAAACTGTTTTTACTTTTAATTCTTTTTCTAAATATTCTCTTCCTTCATTATGAGAATAACTCCAACCACCATCTCCAATTGGTCCTACATATAAAAATCCTACTTTTATATCTTTTGGATTTTCATTTCCTTTTCCATTTTCCTTGTCTGAACTTCCACATCCAGCAAATACTAAACCTAAAATCATAACTAAGCTTAATACTAAACTTAATCCTTTAATTTTTTTCATTTATACCCCTCCTTAAAATTATTCCATGAACTTTTATAATATAATTATTTTACTTTTTAAAAATAACTTCTCCATTTTTAAATCCTTCAATAACTGCAAGTGATTCCAATTTTACATTTTGATTTTCTATTAATTTTCTGCCTCCTTGAAAATATTTTTCAATTACTATGCCAACTCCAACAGCTTCAGCATTAGCTTGCTTTACTAAATCTAACAATCCTATTACTGCACTTCCACTAGCTAAAAAATCATCAATTATAAGTACTTTGTCTTTTGAAGTTAAATATTCCTTAGAAACTTTAATTTTATAATCTGTATTTTTAGTAAAGGAATGTACAGTAGATTCAAAAACATTTGTATCCATATTACTTCCAGCATGTTTTTTTGCAAATAATACTGGTACATTATCAAAATACTGTGAAACTATAGAAGCTATTGCTATACCTGAAGTTTCTACTGTAAGTATTTTATTTATAGTTTTATCATTAAATCTTTTTTTTAATTCTTTTCCTATTTCATTAAATAGACTAATATCAAGTTGATGATTTATAAAATTATCAACTTTCAATATGCTATCATTTATTACTTTTCCATCCTTTAGTATTCTATCTTTTAATAGTTTCATTCTGTCATTTCCTTTCTAAATTTTTATTTATTATAAAAAAAACTCCCAAGAAACAACTTGAGAGTTTATTGCTAAATTTATGTAGCTGCAAGTAAATTGTATTAGTTTTGTATCACAATGTACCTATACTACATACAAATCTAACTATAAACACCCATAGTCAAACAGTTTACGGCTGTTAGGTAGAAACGTTCAAACCCTATTATAGAACATATACGAGTGCGAATAATACCATTTTTTTTATCTTAAACATTCGTTAATTATATAGTATACCACTTTTAAGTAAAAATCAATATTTTTTAAGTTTTTATTTTTCTTGACATAAATCTCTATTTACTATATAAATAAATTATGTATTTACTAAAAATAGATAAAAATGAAAGGAGACAAAATGAAAGACTCAATAAAAATCTATTTACTAATGATACTAACTACTATATTTTGGGCTGGAGCATTTATAGCTGCAAAACTTTCATCACCTTATATACCTGTATTTACATTAACATTTTTAAGGTTTTCTTTAGCTACAATAATACTATACTTTATAATAAAAATCAAAGACAAGAAAGTATATAAGCCAACAAAAAAAGACATACCTGCTTTTCTTTTCACAGGAATTATAGGAATGTTTGGATACCACATTTTTTTCTTTTCTTCTGTTAAATATACTACTGCAATAAATTCTTCAATTATAGGGGCTTCTAATCCCATTATAACTACCATATTGTGTGTTATATTTTTAAAAGAAAAAGTAAATTATAAAAGAATATTTGGAATAATATTATCTTTTATAGGTGTTTTTTTAACAATAACTAATGCTAAAATAGAAACTATAAAAAATATTTCACTAAACAAAGGTGATATTTTAATGCTAGTGGCTGTACTTTTATGGTCTATATATATGGTATATAGTAAAAAAATATCTAAAAACTATACACCTATTACATTAATATTTTATAGTTTTTTAGTTTGCACATTATTTTTAATACCTTTCGTTTTATATGAAACTCCATTAAAATATGTAAGCACTATTCCCTACTATTCATATATAGCTATTATATACATGAGCATATTTCCTTCAGTAATAGGATATTTAATACAGCAAATGTCTATAAAAGAAATAGGACCAGGAAAAACATCTGTTTTTAATAATTTAGTTCCTGTTTTTTCAATTATACTTTCTATACTTATATTAGGAGAAACTATTACAGTAATTAAATTATTTACTACTGCATTAATAATAAGTGGAGTATACATATGTCAAAAAAATTAAAAGCATTATGATTAATCATAATGCTTTTTATATTATCCTCTTGGTGCGCCTAACAGGAATCGAACCTGCAACCTCCGGATTCGAAGTCCGTCACTCTATCCAGCTGAGCTATAGGCGCACTTTCTAATAAAATCTAAATAAATATAAATGGAGCGGGTGAAGGGAATCGAACCCTCGTAACTAGCTTGGAAGGCTAGCACTCTACCATTGAGTTACACCCGCATATCTCTATTATTTGGTCGGGGTGACAGGGATTGAACCTGCGACCTCATGGTCCCAAACCACGCGCGCTCCCATCTGCGCCACACCCCGATATATACTACATTATATCACTTAATTTTTATTGTGCTTGGTGCGCCATCAGGGATTCGAACCCGGGGCAACCTGATTAAGAGTCAGGTGCTCTACCAACTGAGCTAATGGCGCCTGTCTGTTGGTGCGTCTTAAGGGATTCGAACCCCTGGCACACGGCTTAGAAGGCCGTTGCTCTATCCTACTGAGCTAAAGACGCAAATTATTGGAGCGGGTGAAGGGAATCGAACCCTCGTAACTAGCTTGGAAGGCTAGCACTCTACCATTGAGTTACACCCGCATATTTATTGGAGCGGAAGACGAGATTCGAACTCGCGACGTTCACCTTGGCAAGGTGACGCTCTACCACTGAGCCACTCCCGCATATTTTGTGATTTTATGGTGCAGGTGAAGGGACTTGAACCCCCATGCCAAAGGCGCTAGATCCTAAGTCTAGTGCGTCTGCCAATTCCGCCACACCTGCATAATTAAATATTAAATTAAAAATTGGTGATCTACCGGGGAATCGAACCCCGGACACCATGATTAAAAGTCATGTGCTCTACCGACTGAGCTAGTAGATCAATATGGCTGGGATGGCAGGATTCGAACCTACGCGTGTAGCAGTCAAAGTGCTATGCCTTACCGCTTGGCGACATCCCATTATTCTGGGGTGAGTAAAGGGACTCGAACCCTTGACAACCAGAACCACAATCTGGCGCTCTACCAACTGAACTATACTCACCACTATTATAAATGGTGCGTCTTAAGGGATTCGAACCCCTGGCACACGGCTTAGAAGGCCGTTGCTCTATCCTACTGAGCTAAAGACGCAAATATTGGAGCGGGTGAAGGGAATCGAACCCTCGTAACTAGCTTGGAAGGCTAGCACTCTACCATTGAGTTACACCCGCATATTTATTGGAGCGGAAGACGAGATTCGAACTCGCGACGTTCACCTTGGCAAGGTGACGCTCTACCACTGAGCCACTCCCGCATATTTTGGATTTATGGTGCAGGTGAAGGGACTTGAACCCCCATGCCAAAGGCGCTAGATCCTAAGTCTAGTGCGTCTGCCAATTCCGCCACACCTGCGTAATTAAATATTAAATTAAAAATTGGTGATCTACCGGGGAATCGAACCCCGGACACCATGATTAAAAGTCATGTGCTCTACCGACTGAGCTAGTAGATCAATATGGCTGGGATGGCAGGATTCGAACCTACGCGTGTAGCAGTCAAAGTGCTATGCCTTACCGCTTGGCGACATCCCATTGTTCTGGGGTGAGTAAAGGGACTCGAACCCTTGACAACCAGAACCACAATCTGGCGCTCTACCAACTGAACTATACTCACCATATATGGTGCGCCATCAGGGATTCGAACCCGGGGCAACCTGATTAAGAGTCAGGTGCTCTACCAACTGAGCTAATGGCGCTTATCTGGTGCGTCTTAAGGGATTCGAACCCCTGGCACACGGCTTAGAAGGCCGTTGCTCTATCCTACTGAGCTAAAGACGCACATTATTGGAGCGGGTGAAGGGAATCGAACCCTCGTAACTAGCTTGGAAGGCTAGCACTCTACCATTGAGTTACACCCGCATATCTTTATTTGGTCGGGGTGACAGGGATTGAACCTGCGACCTCATGGTCCCAAACCACGCGCGCTCCCATCTGCGCCACACCCCGAAATTCATCAGGAATTTCTTAACTCCTGACGACATTAATTATTCTACACGATATATTTAAATTCGTCAATAGGTAATTTGAATTTTTTTTATTTTTTTTATATGTCTATTATATATGAATTTATTTTATTATCATTTAATTCCAAAACGGCAACAGTATTTATCCTATTTCTAGGCAAAGAAGCACTACCTGGATTTATAAACCAAATACCATTTTCATAAGTTATATCTGCTACATGAGTATGACCAAATAGCACTATATCTGCTCTGCATTCTACAGCCTTATATTTTAAATTTAACAAGTCTCTTTTTACGTTATATTTGTGTCCATGAGTTATAAGAAACCTTTTATTTTCTATTATTTCAATCTTTTCACTTGCTACAGTACAAGTAATATCACAATTGCCTTTTACATTTATAATTTTATTTTTATACTTTAATTTTATATATTTTACATCCTTAACATTATCTCCTAAGTGTATTATCATATCTGTATTATTAAGTTTTTCCATAGCTTTATTTATATAATTAATATATCCATGGGTATCACTTATTAATCCTATTTTCAATTTATTTTTCCCCCTGAATTAACTTAGTTATTTCTTTTAAAATCTTATTTAATGCTTTTGCTCTATGGCTTATATTATTTTTAATACTACTATCCATTTCAGCAAAAGTCATATTATATTCAGGAATGTAAAACAAGGGGTCATATCCAAAACCATTAGCTCCTCTTGTTTCTTTTATAATATTTCCTTCTACTTCTCCATTAACTTTTATAACCTTATTTCTATATATTAAAACCATACTACAAACAAATTTAGCTTTTCTATTTTCTTTGCTTTCTAACATTTTTAATAATTTTTCATTATTTTTTTTATCATTTCCATGTTCCCCTGCAAATCTAGCAGAATATACTCCAGGAGCCCCATTTAACACATCTACCATTAATCCAGAATCATCAGCTAACACCATATGCTTTGAACCAAGAATTTTATATATTTCTAATGCCTTTTTAAAAGCATTTTCTTCAAAAGTTTCTCCATCTTCTTCTACACTTGATTTTACTCCCATATCTTCTAAAGACACTACATCTAATGGTAATTTGCTTAAAATATTTTTTATTTCTTTAATTTTTCCTTTATTATTACTTGCTACAACTAATTTATCCAATTTCTTCACCTGTCCCTATCCATAAACAATCATTTTTTAATACTCCTTTTTGTATAGAAATTACATTTTTTATTCCTTTCTCTGCTAATTCTAATAATTCATTAAAATCTTTTTTAGAAAAAGGATTTTTTTCTCCTGTTCCTTGTATTTCTATATATTCTTCTTCATCTGTCATAACAATATTCATATCTACTGATGCATTAGAATCTTCCTGATAACATAAATCTAACATTTTATCTCCATTTACAATTCCCACACTTATAGCACTTACAAAATTACGTATAGGATAAACTTTAAAAGACTTTTTTTTATGCAAGGAATTAACAGCATCTACTAAAGCTATAAACGCTCCTGTTATAGAAGTTGTTCTAGTTCCACCATCTGCTTGTATAACATCACAATCTATCCAAATAGTTTTTTCTCCAAGAGCTTTCATATCTACTACAGATCTTAAAGATCTTCCTATAAGCCTTTGGATTTCCATAGTTCTACCATCTATCTTTCCTCTTACTGCATCTCTTATTTTTCTTATTTGAGTAGCTCTAGGAATCATACTGTATTCACAAGTAATCCAACCTTCACCTTTTCCTTTTAAAAAAATAGGAACTTTGTCTTCTATAGATGCTGTACAAATAACTCTAGTATTTCCTGACTCTATAAGTACAGATCCTTCCGCATATTTATTATAATTTCTAATTATATTTACCTGCCTTATTTGTTCATTTTTTCTACCGTCAATTCGCATTAAATTACCTCCATAAAACTTTAATTACTTAATTTATCTATAAATACATACAACTCATCCCTTTGGGGAGGTGATACTAATTCTTCTTTATTGTTATTTATTAATATTCCTTTTTGTTCTTTAATAATTTTTCCTATTTTAGTAGCTTTAATTCCTTCTTTATTTAATAATTTAATTAATTCATCTCCATTTTTAGTAGTTATAAGCATACTTCCTGATGAAATAAATCTTAGCGGATCTACATCAAAATGACTACATACTTTCTTTGTTACTTGAGAAATAGGCATTTTTTCCTTGTATACTTTAAATCCTAAATTATTTCCTTTTGATATTTCCCATAAAGCTCCTAACACTCCTCCTTCTGTAATATCATGCATAGAGTTTACCCCAAATTTCCCGCCTATTACTCCTTCTTTTAATACACTTATATAACTTATATAATTTTTTGCTTCTGTAATTTCTTCTTTAGATAAAAATTTTTTTACTTTTTCCAAATAATCATTTACTAATATATAAGTTCCTTCTAAACATAAATTTTTAGTAACTATTATGTCATCTTCTTCTTGGGATCCTAATGTAGAAATTGCCTCTCCTTTTTTACCTTTTCCTATAACAGTACAAGAAATTATTGTTTTATTTACTGCAGATGTTACTTCTGTATGCCCACCTAATATTTCTATATTTAATTTTTTAGCTTCTGTTGATATTTCTCTCATAATTTGATTTATATCCTCTAGCTTTGAAAACTCTGGAACTAATATAGTAACAAGTATACCCACAGGTTCTACTCCACAAGAAGCTATATCATTACAATTTATATGAACTGCTAAGCTTCCTCCACTTTTTTCTGCACCTGTTATAGGATCAGTAGATAAAACACATTCATAGTCTCCAAAATTAACTACACTACAATCTTCACCTATATTACTCCTAATTCTAACATCGTCTCTTGATACACTTTTATTGCTATCTATTATGTCTTTTAAAACATTCCAATTTAATTTTCCATTTTTCATTAGCAACCGCTTCCTTTCAAATTTATAAAAAATAGCACTTTTTCACTATGTTAATCATATTATTTATATAAGGATTAATATTATGGTGGTGTATATTTTGAAATATATAGGTCCTTTTTTAAGGATTAACACATTAAAAAAAGAAAATATTGAAAATCAACTTTTTTACTTTTGCAAAGAATCTCTAAAACACATTGTACTTAATTCAAAATGTGGTATAACAATTCCAGTTAAAAACTTGAAAATAAAAAAAACATCTAATTTTGATAATAACACATTTAAATCTATTTCTCCACTTCTATGTATATATAAAAAAGCTAATGCAAAGTTGTATGAAATAGATAATGATTTTTGCTGGAATGAGGATAAATTTAAAAAAGAAATAAACATATATAGCAATATTTTAATGACATTATCTTTATTAGAAATGGTAGATTACTATAAACTTTTTGAAGGTATTGATGATAAAAAACATAGTTTATATGATATTTATTTAAACCTTTGTAAAAAGCAATTAGAATTTTACACATCAAACTTTAGAAATTTAGAAGGATTATTTGTAGATAAAAAACTATCCTCTGATTCTTTAGCTGATAATATAATATTTGAAGATAAAAATAAAAAATTTAAATTTTCTGATCAAGCTTTAGCTATGTCTGCCTTTTATAAATTTTCTTGTTATGAAAACAATAAAAAAAAGAATAATATTTACAAAACATTCTCCTTAGATATATTAAATATGTTTTTAAATTTTAAATCTGAATTATATGGAATAAATTCAGGAGAGTTATGTAAATTGTGTATGGCTTTAAACATATTTTATGATTATTCCAAAAACGAAGAAGCTAAGCTACTTTTATTAGATTTAAATGAATTACTATTAGAGCGTTTTGAATCTATTGATTATGAAATTGAAGATGAAATAGAGCATTTGTGTATGAATTATTTAAATTTTTACCTTTTTTATAAAAATTCTAATATAGTAAAATTTAAGCAAAGTTTAAAGAACATATACCATAGATTATTAAATTTATATAATGAAGAATTGGGCATTATAATAAAAAACATTAACCAAAAAGATATAACCTTTTATTCTACAGATTTACTTCTTTATTTAATAACATTAATGATGCATTCATACATTGATGAAGATTCAAAAGACAACAGAATTTTAGCAGATATTTATAAACATCAAATTATAGATTCAGGTATAATTTTAAGTTGGCCAGAATCACCTAATTTAAATGATAGAGAAAGATATAGGAATTTTTCTCTTAATTCTAATGATTTATTAAACGAAGAAAACTTTAGAATGCCTTATATCTCTACTCCTAAAGATAATTTGTTAGCTCCTGTATTTGCAAAAAAAGTAACCTATAATATTAAAAAGCAAACATTTAAAAACCCTAAATCATCTTTTAATAGTGACAAAAACTTTACTATTTTATTTTTAACTTTATATTTATTTAAATTTAAAAATTTTTCTGCTGTAGTTCAATACTCTTCAAAAAATAGATAAACTCTAATTATGCCACAATTACATATAATTGTGGCATTTAATAATGAATTTGATTTTTAATTTATGCATATAATAATACAAATCCGTACAAGCATCTATTTAAAAGGAGGAACTAATATGGTGAACATTAATTGTTCTGAACAATGTATATATGAACAAAATGGAAAATGTACATTAAATCACGTTACTCCAATTTTAAACATTTCTTCAAATAATAAAAATTGTGGCTATTTTGTTAAAAAAAAAGCATATAATGAAGCTCCCTCTAAAAGTTAGAGGGACTCACTATTTATTGAATGTATTTTATGTAAACATTAGTAAAATCTATATTACCTATTTTAGTTACTTTTAATCCGTTTATATTTTCTTTTTTACATAATACTACTTTTTTAAAATACAAAGGAATTGTAACATAATCTTCCATCAATGTGTTTTCTGCTATTTGTAGTAATTGTTTTTTAGTAAATTTATTGCTTTCAATATTAGCTTTTTCTATTAATTTATCATATTTATTGTTATTATACCCATATTTATTAAAGTTAGAATATGAAGTCCATTTTTCTAGGAAACTTGATGGATAATTGCATTCTCCATTATAACTGGTTTTAATTAAATCATAGTCTCCATTTTTAATTGCATCTAAAATCTCGCTCTCATCATATTCTTTTAATTCTAAATCAATATTTAAATTGCTTTTTAAGTATTCTTTAATATGCTGACATACTCTTTTATTATTTAAATCTTTTACATATATCAGAACTATTTTTTCTCTATTTTTAAAATAATTGCTCTTATTTAGATATTCTTTTGCTTTTTGTACATCTCCATATTCACTAAAATAATTTTTCTTTCTAAAGAGTCCATTTAAACCATCCTTTATATCATAGGGAACATATGCTAATGCAGATTCTACAGTATTTTTTAAAACATTAGAACATATTTGTGACCTATTTATAGATAGCGATATTGCTTTTCTAAAATTAATATCTCTTACTATTCCTTTTTTGTATAAATTAAAATTTATACATTCTCCTATTTGGCTAGAAAACATTTTTATATTATTACTATCTGTTAGGCTTTCCTTTTCACTTAATGGAATATTCTCAAAAAAATCTATATTGTTAATTTTAAAATTAGCTAAAGCATTTTCACTACCTTTTATAAATGAAAGTTTTAATTTATTACTCTTTACATTATTTTTTCCCCAATAATAATTATTTTTTGTAAGTATTACTTCATTTTCATTTGTTATTGAATCTATTTTAAAAGCTCCCGTATATTTAATTTCATTATACTTAACTTTCCAGTTAGATAATTTATTGTCTATATTTCTTAACCTATATACAGGTTCACTTAATAAATCTAATAAATAAGTACAAGGATGAATTGATTTAATTTCTAATATGCTATCTTCCCTTGAATTGATAATAAAATCATTATTTATTTTATTATTATTTAATAAAATATCAAATAATTTTTTAAAATCTTTAGAAGTAATTTTATCTCCATTACTCCAATAAGCATTTTCTCTTATTTTAAAACTATAAAAAGTATAATCTTTATTTATTTCCCAACTCTCTGCTAATGCTGGAATTATATTTCCTTTTTCATCTGTACTTACAAGTCCTTCAAATAAAGCAATTAATAAATCTTTTTGTCTTATATTGTTGCTATTTAACATAATTAAATCTTTAGGAATATCTTCTATATTATAAACTATATATTCTCTTTTTGTTTTTTCCTCTAAATTATCTGACTTTTTTTCTATACATCCATTCCATAATATTAAAGTTATTGTTAATATAAAACATATTAATTTTTTCATAATAAAACTCCTATACTTTATATAATTCTTTATATAATTATTTACAATAATATAAAAAAGTAAACAAAACTTTTTTACATTTTGCTTACTTTTTTATATTACTCCGGCAAATATTTTATAAAACTTAATTTATGTTCTTTTATTATATCTTCAGCTCTTCTATTTAATCCTAATTGCTCTTTTATAAATTCATACTTATCAACTAAATCAATTTCTCTATAGTATTTATCCTTTAATTTTACTACAGTCATATTAAAAATACCCATATATATATATGTTCCTCTTTTTATATTAAATGTATTCATATAATTTAAAAATCTATTAAAATTATTCATAAACACTATTCTATTTTTATCGTATTGTATTAATTTTTCATTTTTTTTGCCTTTTACTCTAATTATTAATACATTACTAGTTTTCATAATTATTTCATAATACAAACCATAATTCCAGCAAGTGCTAGTTATGTTGTCCATTATATAATTTATTTTTATTTTTCTTAATCTTATACAAGACTTTATTATTTCTTCTTTCCTATATTTTTTATATACTTTATTAAAAAACTTGCCCATGAATACCTCCAAATATATACCTTCAATACAGTATATTTATAAAACATCCTCTTTATTATATTTTACAAATGTTTTTATGATATAATATTTAATATCTTAATTATGTATGGAGGTACTTTCATGATATTAACTTTAAAAATATTAGCTATCATTACCATGACAACTTTAATTTCAGTATCCATTTTAGGAATTATATTATTAGCTAAAATTTTAAATCAAAAAAGATACTCTAATTATATTATGGAAAAACTTTGCCAGCATATGTACTTACTTACTAAGAAATGTAGAGAAAATAAAACTGATAATGAATAAAAAACAACAGACACAATATATAGTGCCTGTTGTTTTTTATTAATATTTTTTTATTTCTTCATCTACAAGTTTATTAACTATTACAGGATTTGCTTTTCCTCTTGTTTCTTTCATTACTAAACCTACCACAAAGCCTTTAACTCTCTTTTTTCCATTTTTAAAATCTTCAATACATTTAGGATTATTTTCTATAACTTTTTTAACTACATCTAATATTTCATCTTCATTACTATTTTGGATTAATCCTTTTTCTTTAACTATTTCTCTAGGATCTTTACCGCTTTCAAACATATACTCTACTACTTTTTTGCCTATGTTATTTGAAATAGTTTTAGAATTTATAAGTTCTATTAATTCTGCTAATTGTGTTGGATTAAACTTTAAATCTTTTACTTCAACTAAATTCTCATTCATAAGTCTTGATATATCACCCATAAGCCAATTTGAAGCAGCTTTAGCATCATTACATATCTTAGTAGTCTCATCAAAGAAGTTAGCCATATCCATAGTTAAAGTAAGCACATGAGCATCATATTTAGGTATATTATATTCCTTTACAAACCTCTCAGCTTTTTCATGAGGTAATTCTGGTATGGTTTTTCTTATATTTTCTATCCATTCATCAGATACATTTATACTAACTAAGTCTCCTTCTGGGAAATATCTATAATCATGAGCATGTTCCTTACTTCTCATAACTATTGTAACATTATTTGCCTCATCCCATCTTCTAGTTTCTTGTTCAATAGCTCCTCCTGATTGTATTGTATCTATATGCCTTTTATATTCATAAGCTAAAGCTTTTTCAACAGATTTAAAAGAGTTCATATTCTTTATTTCTGTTCTTACTCCAAATTCAGTAGCTCCTCTTTCCATTACAGATATATTGGCATCACATCTTAAGGAACCTTGTTCCATTTTACAGTCTGATACATCTATAGAAGATAATATGCTTCTAAGTTTTTGAAGATATAAAACAGCTTCTTCTCCACTTTTCATGTCAGGTTTAGATACTATTTCAATTAGTGGAACACCTGCTCTGTTAAAATCTACTAATGTTCCAGCTGCAGTATGTAGAAGTTTGCCTGCATCTTCTTCTATATGTATTCTTTCTATACCTATTTTTTTCTTTTCTCCACTTTCTAACTCTATTTCTATATATCCATCTTTACATAAAGGAATTTCATCTTGTGTTATTTGATAATTTTTAGGACAATCTGGATAAAAGTAATTTTTTCTATCCATTCTAGATAGTTTAGATATAGAACAGTTTAAAGCAAGACCTGCTTTTATAGCATAATCTACAACTCTTTTATTTAAATGTGGAAGTGAACCTGGTAATCCCATACAAATAGGACAAACATGTGTATTGGGTTGCCCTCCAAACTCTGTACTACATCCACAATATATTTTTGTTTTGGTTGAAAGTTCAGCATGAACTTCTAATCCAACAACTGCTTCAAAATCCATTTACCTTTTCACTCCTTTTAATTCTGTATAGCTCTCTTTTTTATAGTTACCACGCATTTAAAGTTTTGGTGTCATTGTATGCCATTTAGTTGATTGCTCATAACTATATGCTATATTAAATAATACATCTTCTTTAAAATAATTTCCTATTATCTGAAGTCCTATTGGAAGCCCTTGTGACATTCCACATGGAATTGATATAGCAGGAACTCCAACTACATTTACAGGTACCGTATATATATCTGATAAATACATAGATAATACATCATCTGTTTTTTCTCCTATTTTAAATGCAGTAGTCGGAGAAGTTGGAGATAATATAGCATCAAATTGTTTAAATACATTTTCAAAATCTTTCTTTATAAGGTTTCTTACTTTTAATGCTTTTTTATAATATGCATCATAGTATCCTGCAGAAAGCACATAAGTTCCAAGCATTATTCTTCTCTTTACTTCTTTTCCAAATCCTTCATTTCTTGATTTTACATATATATCAACAGCATCTTTAGGATTGCTTGTTCTATATCCATATCTTATTCCATCAAATCTTGCTAAATTTGATGATGCTTCAGCACTAGATATTATATAATAAGCAGAAAGTGCATATTCTGCTAAAGGTAATGAACATTCTTCTACTTGTGCTCCGTTTTCTTTTAACACATTAATAGATTCTTTAATTGCATTTCTAACTTCATCATTTAGACCTTCTTGAAAAAATTCTTTTGGAATTCCTATTTTTTTGCCTCTTAAATCTGTTTTTAAACTTTCTTTATAATTTGGCACTTCTATATTTGCTGTAGTAAAATCTTTTTTATCTAATCCAGCTATATGCTGAGTTAATAAAGCACAATCTTCTACATCTCTAGCTATAGGTCCTATTTGGTCTAATGTAGATCCAAAAGCTACTGCACCATATCTAGATACTCTTCCATAAGTAGGTTTTAATCCTACTACTCCGCAAAAAGAAGATGGCTGTCTTACAGAACCTCCTGTATCTGTTCCTAAAGCTAGTGGAGCTTCGTTAGATGCTACAGCTACTGCTGAACCTCCAGAGGATCCTCCTGGAACTCTTTCTAAATCCCATGGATTTCTAGTAACTTTTAAAGCACTATTTTCTGTAGAAGACCCCATTGCAAATTCATCTAAATTAACTTTTCCTATAACTATTCCCTGCTCATTTTTTATTTTTTCTATTACATGAGCATCATAAGGAGATTTATATCCTTGAAGCATTTTTGATGCACAAGTATTTTGCATACTCTTTACACTTATATTATCCTTTATAGCAATAGGAATTCCAGATAATCCCCCTAATTTTTCTCCTTTTTCAATTTTTTTATCTAATTCTTTAGCTTTATTTAAAGCTTCTTCTGATGATACACAAAGATAAGCTCCTACTTTTTCATCTATATTATTTATTCTATTTAAATAGCTTTGAACTACTTCCTCAGCCTTTACTTCTTTTTCACATATAAGTTTTTTTAATTCATGAGCTGTTAATTTATATAATTCCATTATATAATGATACCTCCTTATTTATAATGTAAATTAAAAGCACTAGAGGCTAAATATAAAATTAATTATCTTCTATTATCTGTGGTACAACTACATATTCTTCAAGGTTTTGCGGAGAATTTTCTAATACATCTTTTAATGGCATAGATTCTTTAACTTCATCTTCTCTAAATTTATTTTCAATATAATAAGGGTTTACTATAATTTCTTCATTATCTGTATCTAATTCATTTAATTTTTCCATATAGCCTAAAACCTTATTTAAATCATTAACAAGTTCTTCTTTTTCTTTTTCATCAAAACTCAATCTTGCAAGTTCTGCTACATATTCAACATCCTTTTTTAAAACAGCCATTGTATATCACTTCCTTCTATAAATTATTTTTTATTTATTTTTATGTATATCAACATAAAATACCATATTTATTAAATTACTGTATAAACGACATTTTTATTTTACCACAAAAAATACTTTTTACCTATATTATAAAATAAAAAGGTCAAACTTTTAAGTTTAACCTTTAAAATACTTTCATGTACATAAAAAATATTGCTCCTACTGCTATAATAACACATAATAATGGATAAACTATATTTCTTAATTTTTTATTAAAACTAAATAACCTTACACTCCACATAATCATAGTAATAATTATAGATAATTGGAGTGTATAATAACTATCAAAATATTTAACATAAACAAACTGATAAGTAGTAAGTAATGTAAGTACTAATGATATTATAGTAAAACTAACAAATGTCCAACATAAAAAATTAATAGCTTTCTTCATTTTTATCCTCCGCAATACCTTGTTTGCTATATGTTTACTCTAGTATTAAGCACTTTGTAAACATATTTTAACTTAATTTTTCAAATTCATCTTCATTTATTATTTTTATTCCCAATTGTAAAGCTTTATCATATTTAGATCCTGGATTTTCACCTACAATTATATAATCTGTTTTTTTACTTACACTACTAGAAACTTTTGCACCTAATGATTCTAATTTACTTTTTATTTCACTTCTACTATAACTCTTTAAACTTCCGGTTACAACTATTGTTTTTTCTTTAAATTCATTTTCAGATATAATATTCTCATTAAAATAAGGTGTTATTCCTAGTGACATAAGTTCGTTTATACTACTTTTTATTTTTTCTTCTGTAAAAAAATCTAATATACTTTTAGCTACTACTTCTCCTATATCTGAAATAGATATAAGTTCATCAAAATTAGCATTTCTAACTTTGTCTAAGCTTTTAAATTTATCAGCTACATCCTTTGCAGTTTTTTTACCTACATTAGGTATACCTAATGCAAATATAAAAGAATCCAATTTACAATTTTTACTTTTTTCAATGGCTTTAATTAAGTTACTAGCTTTTTTTTCCCCAAACCTTTCTAGTCCTAGTAAATCTTCCTTTTGTATTCTATATAAATCTGCTATAGATTTTATATTTAGCTTTTCAAAAAGTTGCTCTGCAGTTTTTTCATTAAATCCTTCTATATTCATTGCTTCTCTGCTAGCAAAATGAACTAAACTTTTAATCATTTGAGGTTTACACGATAAAGTATTTTCACAAAAATAATGTACTCCTTCTTTAACCAATTCACTTCCACAATAAGGACATACTGTTGGTGCCTTTATTATTTTTCCCTGTTTTATAGTTTCTTCTACTACACCCATTATTTCTGGAATGACATCGTTAGATCTTCTTACAAACACTTTACATCCAATTTTTACTCCTTTTCTCTCAATATCATCCATGTTATTTAATGTAGCCCTTTTAACAGTAACTCCTCCTAATTCTACAGGTTCTAAAATAGCTGTAGGAGTAACTCTTCCACTTCTTCCTACATTCCACTCTACTTCTAAAAGATTAGTTGTAATTTCTTGTGCTTCAAATTTATAAGCAATAGCCCATTTAGGAAATTTAACTGTATAACCTAGGAGTTCTCGAGTTTTAATATGGTTTATAGCTATAACTATACCATCTATTTCATAATTTAAATCATTTCTTATACCTTCTACATATTCTATTTCTTTTTTAATTTCTTCTATAGTACTACATACCTTTATATAATCATCTACCATAAACCCTTTTTCAATTATAAAATTCATCATTTCTATATAAGTTTTAAATTGTTCTCCCTCATTATAACTTATATCATAAAAAAATGAACTTAGCTTTCTCTTGTATGTTTCTTTTATATTTAAATTTCTAAGTGCTCCAGCTGCTCCATTTCTTAAATTTTTTAAAGGAACCTCTGCACTTTTATTATATTCTTGAAAAGCCTTTTTTGTCATTATAGCTTCTCCATGAACTTCTATTGTATGATTATGTTCTATTTTTAAAGGTACTCCCATTATAGTTTTTGCTTGCAGTGTTACATCTTCTCCTACTATGCCTGTACCTCTTGTAGCAGCTTTTATTAGTACTCCTTTTTCATTATAAGTGCAATTTATAGTAAGTCCATCAAATTTTTTAGTTACTATATAACTTATAGGTGGAAGTTTATCATCATGATTTAAATTGTACTCCTCTATAAATTTTAAATTCTTATTATGCCATTCTTTTAACTTTTCCATAGATTGAGCCTTATCTAAACTTAGTAAAGGAGCTTTGTGGGTATATTTATTAAATTCAGGTAAAATTGCATCACCAATTCTTTGAGTAGGAGAATTAGAAAGAACTATTTTGCTTTCTTCCTCAAGCTTCAGTAATTGATCATACTTTTTATCATATTCTTTATCTGATATAGAAGGATTATCCAAAACATAGTATTCATAAGAATACTTATTAAGTTCTTCTATAAGTTTTTTCATTAAATCAATCTTTATATCATCCACCATTATATTCTTCCTCTCTTATATAAAGTTTAAATAGCTTCTAAAGGAGCTACTCCCAACATTAAGTTTTTTATACCCATATTATCAAAAGCTATGGTAAGTTTTATATTATTATTTGTTTCAGAAACACTAATAATAGTACCTACTCCAAATTTTTTATGTTTAACCTTTTTTCCTGGTACAGCTTCTTCTTGTTTTAATGTACTAATATTATTAAAGTTTCTTTTAATATTGTAATTATTATTATTAAATTTATCAAATTTATTATTATTAAAATTTCTACTATTTGTACGAAAATTATTTACATATTCTCTTAAATCTAGGGATATTTCACTTATAAATTCAGATTCTGAATATGATACAGTTCTTCCATATACTTTTCTAGTTTCAGCAGAAGTCATATATAGTTTTTCTTTTGCCCTTGTTATTCCTACATAGCATAGTCTTCTTGATTCTTCCATTTCATTATAATTATTTAAGGATTGCATTCCAGGGAAAATGCCATTTTCCATTCCTACCATGAATACTGTTGGAAATTCTAACCCTTTTGCACTATGTACTGTCATAAGAACTACTGCATCTGCTTTATCATCAAGTTTGTCTATATCAGATACTAAAGTAACCTGCTCTAAAAATGCAGAAAGAGTTTTTTCTTCTGAAGTATTTTCGAAGTCAACTGCTGCAGAAACTAACTCTTTTAAGTTTTCTATTCTAGTTAAGTCTTCTAAAGTATTAGATTTTTTTAATTCATCTAAATATCCACTAGATTCCATTACTTCTTCAATTAATTTAGATACACATATATCATCTTTTCTTCTTATAAAACTATTTATGCAACTAACAAATTTGTTTATTGATGCTAATGCCCTATTAGATATACCTGGAACGTTCTCTATATCTAATAATATGCTATATATGCATTCATCCATAGAATTTGCAAATTCCTCTATCTTATTTACTGTAACATTTCCTATACTTCTTTTAGGAACATTTATTATTCTTTTTAAACTTACATTATCTAAAGGATTATTTATAAGCTTTAAATAAGACATAATATCTTTTATTTCTTTTCTATCATAGAATTTTAAACCACCAACTATTTTATAAGGTATAGAATTTTTCATAAATGCATCTTCAAACACACGAGATTGGGCATTAGTTCTATATAGTACTGCAAAATCTCTATAATTTTTGTTTTCACTATTCTTAATTTTTTTTATTTCTGAAGCTATAAATTGAGCTTCTTCTAACTCTGAAATGGCTCTATATAATTTTATTTTTTCACCAGGTTCATTTTCAGTTTTTAATATTTTAAATTTTCTTTCTGTATTATTTTTTATAACATCATTAGCTGCATTTAATATATTAGATTTTGATCTATAGTTTTTTTCTAATTTTATAACTTTAGTATTAGGATAGTCCTTTTCAAAATCTAATATATTTCTAATATCTGCACCTCTCCAAGCATATATACATTGATCATCATCACCTACAACACATATATTTTTATGTTGATTAGCTAAAAGCCTAACTAATTCATATTGTGATTTATTAGTATCTTGATACTCATCTACCATAATATACTTAAACTTTCTTTGATAAAAATCCAATACTTCTGGATTTTTTGTAAATAATTCTACTGTTTTAAATATTAAATCATCAAAATCTAAAGAATTATTAGACTTTAACTTCTTTTGATACAATAAGTATATATCTGCTATTTTATTTAGCCTATAATTATGTTCATTTTCTTTTTTAAAACTTTCAGCATTTACTAATATATCTTTTTGAGAACTTATTTTATTAATAACTTCTCTTTCATCTATATCTTTGCTATTTATATCTAATTCTTTCATACATTCTTTTATTAAGACTTTTTGATCATAAGAATCATATATAGCAAAATTTTTATTATAACCTATTTTATCTATTTCTCTTCTTAATATTCTTACACAAGTAGAATGAAAAGTAGATACCCACATACTATCTACATCATTTCCTACTAAATCCCGTATTCTTTCTCTCATTTCACCAGCAGCTTTATTAGTAAAAGTTATTGCTAAAATTTGAGAAGGATATATATTTAAATTTTTAATCATATAAGCTATTCTATAAGTCAATACTCTAGTCTTTCCTGAACCAGCTCCAGCTAAAATTAATAAAGGACCTTGTATAGTAGTCGCCGCTTCATATTGTTCTTCATTCAAAAGTTTTTTTAAATCCATTTATTTTCACTCCTCAATAATACTATCATTTAATTTATAGTACTGTTTAATATTATAACATTTTAAATTATATTTAATCATAAATAAAGTATAAAATCTATTCAATAAAAAAATACCATTCTAAGTTTATCAATATTATAATAAACCTAGAATAGCATTTAATTATTCCTTAATATTTTTTTCCAACTCTTTATTTAGTCTTTCAAGTATAATATTATAACCATCACTTCCATAGTTCAAGCACCTATTAACTCTACTTATAGTAGCAGTGCTAGCCCCTGTAATATTAGCTATTTCAGAATAGGTTTTTTTCTTTTTTAACATTCTTGCCACTTGAAACCTTTGTTCTAAGGCTTTTATTTCACTAATTGTACATATGTCTTCGAAAAACCTATATACTTCCTCTTTATTTTTTAAATTTAAAATAGCTTTGCATAACCAATCCATTTCTTTGCTTTCTAATTTGGATTTATATTGGCTCATAGGCTCAACTCCTCATAGATTTATATATTATATATAAATTTTATCATTTATAAGCAAAATTTTCTATATCAATTTAAAACTTTATTGTGTTAAATTGAATATTAAATAAAAATAGCTCACGGGGAATGAGCTATTAACAAAAGGGGGCTATTTATTCTTTCACTATTTTTATTCTTATAATTACATTATATTAAAAAATATTTTAAATTGCAAGCTAATCTTGCAATGTTAATAATCATGAATTTTTACATGTAGAAACATTTAATTCATATATTAGTTTTGGTAATTTTTTTAATTCATTTTTAATTATGTGGATCCATATTTAAGATTTCAATTTCTCTTTGTGTTAATTCTCTATAACTACCTTCTTCTAAATTTTTATCTAATTCTAAATTTCCAAATTTAATTCTTTTTAAATAAACTACTTTTTTATCTAAACTTTCAAACATCCTCTTTACTTGGTGGAATTTTCCTTCTTGTATAGTAACTTCAACCCTTGACCCATTTTCATCAACACTTATTATGCTTAATTTTGCAGGTAAACATTTATATCCATCATCCAATATAACTCCTTTTTCAAAGCTTTTTATATCTAAAGAAGTTACTGGTTTATTTATTTCTGCATAATAAACTTTATTTACATTCCATTTTGGTGATATAAGTTTATGATTTAATTCTCCATCATTAGTTATTAAAAGCAATCCTACAGTATCCTTATCTAATCTTCCTACTGGAAATGGATTAAATATTTGATATTTTATATCTAACAAATCTATTACTGTTTCGTCATATTTATCATAAGTTGCAGACACAACTCCAGCAGGTTTATTCATCATAATATAAATATATTTTTTATATTCTACTAATTCATCATTAACTTTAATAATACATTCTTTAGGATTAATTTTAATAGTATTATCTTTAATAATTTTACCATCAATCTCTACTAGCCCTTTTTTTATAATAGCCTTTATTTCTTTTCTAGAACCATAGCCTAAATTAGATAGAATTTTATCAATTCTTTCCATAAATTTTCCTCCTTAAAGCATACTTTAATTTTAATTATTATACCATATAAAAAGTTGAAAAAGGTAGTTTCTTAGTAAGTACTATGAAACTACCTACCAAGAATTCTACCCTATTTTCCATAATATTTCATAACCTTTTTTACATAATCTCTAGTTTCATATGGTAGCTTTGATATATCCTTAGTATTTTTAACCCCTCTATATTTTAATGTTCCTGGACCAGAATTATACGCTGCTAAAGCTAATTCTTTACAATTTCCATACATATCTAATAATCCTTTTAAATACTTTGTTCCTCCATTTATATTTTGTTCTATGTCATAAGGATCATTCACACCAACTTCCTTTGCTGTTCCTGGCATTAACTGCATTAATCCTTCAGCTCCTGCAGAAGATTTGCATAAAGGATTAAATGAAGATTCTTGCTTTATAACTGCCATTATTAAATTTTTATCAACACCAAATCTTTCTGATGCTTTTTCTACAGCTTCTTCTATACTTTTAACTCCACATTTTATATTACTTTTAACATTTTTTATTGCATTATCTATTTTAGAACCCTTTGCATATCCTAAATTACTTAAATCTACATCATTTAGCATTAATTTATCTAAATTAGGAGTTGTAGTATTTTTTGATGCAGCATTTAAAAAACTTTGTAATACTAATTGAAATGCATAATTACTACTTTTAGAAGAAAAAGCTTTATCAAGTACCTGAGTTATTAATTGAAATTTAAATATATTTTCAATATTATTATCAATTTTGTTATCTACTTTCATATTCTCACCTCTAAACATTAATTACATACATCAATTTCCATGATATCATAATCTTCATAAGATTTTTTACTATACTGACTTTTACAAAGTAATAATACTTTAAATTTTCCTTCTGAAAATGGAATAAAAGTGTAATATTTTTTTCTACTATAATTCTGAACCAAATTCCATTCACCTTTTTCCATTATATAAAATTCATATAGTATATCTTTTCCACCATCACATTCTGCAGTAAATGTTACTGAATCATTGCATATTACATTTACTTTATCACATTTTATTTTAGTATTGGTTACAGGTAAACACTCATATACTTTTACCTTTAATGTTCTTTTACAATCAAATATTTTTTCACTATTTAAATTTTTAGCATACATTTCTACAGTATATACTCCGCTATACTTTGGAGTAAATATATATTTTTTGCTTTTTACAAATCCAGTTTCTTCTACTTTATGTCCATTTATTTTTAATACATAATTTATTAAAACACTACTACCATTTCTAGTTACAATATCTATAAATACTTTATCTCCACATATATAATATTCTCTAGGTGGAAGTAATATATAATCTATACAAGCTGGAATATAATCATATACATTAATATAAGTTATAGAGTGATTGTCAAATTTCCTTGTGGAGTATTTATCCTTTACTTTAACTTCTAATTTATAATTTCCTGCACATTTAGGAATAAACTCTATCCAATTGCAATCACCATATTCTAATTTTTCTATTTGTTTACCATTTAAAGTTATTATGAATCTATATTTTAAATCTATACCACCACTAGCTGAAACCTTAACTTTTATTGGTTCATTTTTCAAAGCTCTTTCTTTTTTATCCACTAAAATATCATCTATACTAACAGGATCACTACTCTTTTCGTCAACTATGAAATTAAAACTTTTCTCTGCTTCATAATTGCCATCAAAAGAAACATCTTTAACCCATAAAGTAATTTTATATTCTCCTGGCTCCTTAGTTTTCCACAAATAATTCATTTCTCTTATATAACCAGAATCTTCACTATACTGTCCATCTACCTTAAATTTATAAAGAAGCTCACTTCCACCTTCAACAATAGCTCTTAAGTTCACAAAGGTACCACTTATTTGAGGTGAAACTAAATCTGTAGTAAAACTTTTTATAACTATGTCCTTATATTTTTTTACTTTAAAATTTATAATAGCCCTATCATCAAATTCGCTTTGAGAATACATATCCTTTACCATACATAAAAGCTTATATTCTCCACTTTCATCTTCTATATAACTTACTATACGTTTTGTAGAATAATCTTGAATACAACTACATATTCCATTAGAATTTATCTTTATAAATTTATATAATATAGTTCTATCAAAATTAAACTTAGCATCTACTTGAAATATTAATTCAGAATTAATAAGTATATCAGAATTTAAACATTGAAAATTTATTATTTCAGGCTTTTCTATAGCTGTAACTTCAAACTCTTTTTTTTCAAAATCATCAAAATTGCTTTTAGAATCTATATTTTTACATTCAACAAGCACCTGATGTTTTCCAGGAACTTGAGTTGTAAATGTCAAGGTATTATCTGCAGAATAGTCTTTAACTAATTTCCACTTATCTAGTTCCTTTATCCAATACCTAAACATTACGGAAACTTTACTAGATTGCACATTAATATTTATTTTTTCTCCTAATTCTAATTTAGATTTATCTAAATATAAATTATTTATTAATTTTTCTTCTATTTCTCCAATAATGTAATCTGCCTTAGAAACATAATCAAATCCTTTAATACTGTTCTCTTTTTTAGCTTGTACCATAATTATATACCGTCCATTCTTTTTAGGAATCCACTGAATAAACTTCTTTTTTGAAAAATCTTGAATTGTATTCCATACTCCATTATACCCCACAATATATTTAAATAGTAAATCCTCTTTTGGTTCATTTTCTATAGTAATTTTTATATTTGTATCTTTCTTTTGAGGACTTTCTAAATTAAATATAATATTAAACTCATTCATACCTAATTCATCCCCTGTTAATTTATGTTATACTTTCTCATTACATTATACTACAAATACCATATATTGTAATGGATTTATTCTAAATTTTTTATATTTTATGTATAGTTTTATATAAACTTACACTAATAAAATAAAATTAATTGCAAAAAATAATATAAAAGGAGGATGATAATATGCAAAGAAAATTAGATAGATATAATCCTAACTATACTTACAAAAAGCATGACATAACAATTTATATGTCTGAAAAAGGATATCCTATAATTGAAAGAACAAATAATGCTTTATTATATCCTGAAGGTCCTAAAGAAGGAATAGATTTAATGGACTTTAAGTAATTTAAATTTTTTAATAGCACATCATATTAAATTTAATGATGTGCTATTATTAGTTTTATTAAATTTTTATATAATCTATTATCATCTTCTTTATTTCTTTTTTTTGGATTACTAGTTTTTCCTCCAGATTTTCTAATCTTTGAAGATAAATGCCTTTCAAATAATAACTTATCTATATTATCGTTACTGTAAATATATCCTTTAGGATTTATTACATAACTATTTTTACTAAGAGCTATAGCAGCTACTCCATAATCTTGAGTTATAATTATATCTCCACTTTTTATATCGTTTATTAAAGCAATATCCACACTTTGAAATCCAACATCTACATATCTAGTTTCACTATAATTACTATTAATAGTATGACTTAAATCGCAATACATTATTACTTTAATGTTATATGATTTAGCTACCTTCTCTACAATATCTTTTCCGGGACAGCTATCTGCATCAACTAAAATATTCATAAAATAACCCCTCTTAAGTAAAATTTAATATTTCTGAAATTCACTTTCTATTTCTAATTTTCTATGTTCATATCCTGATTTCCCTAATAATGCAAACATATTTTTTTTATAATCTTCTACTCCTGGTTGATTAAAAGGATTTATTCCTAATAAATATCCACTAATAGCACAAGCTTTTTCAAAAAAATAAACCATATATCCAAAATAAAATTCATCTAACTTAGGCACATTTAAAATTATAGCTGGTACTCCTCCTGTATTATGAGCTATTACAGTACCTTTAAAAGCTTGTTTGTTCACAAAATGCATACTTTTTCCTGAAATAAAGTTTAATCCATCATCATTATTGCTTTGTTTTATAAGAATATCATTTTTAACATTTTCTATATTAATAAAAGTTTCAAATATACTTCTTCTTCCTTGTTGAATATACTGACCCATAGAATGTAAATCTGTAGAAAAATCAACTGATGCTGGAAAAATTCCCTTATTATTTTTTCCTTCACTTTCTCCAAATAATTGTTTCCACCATTCTCCAAAGTAATGTAAACTTGGTTCAAAGTTAGCTAGTATTTCTATATTTTTTTCTTTTTTATATAGAATATTTCTTGCAGCCGCATATAAGTATGCATGATTAATACTTAAATCACAAGTACTATATCTATTTCTTGCTTCCGCTGCTCCTAACATAATATTATCTATATTTATTCCTGCAACAGCTATAGGAAGTAATCCTACTGCAGTTAAAACAGAGTACCTTCCGCCTATATCATCTGGAATAACAAAAGTTTCATATTGTTCCTTATCTGCTAGTTCTTTTAAGGCTCCTTTTTCTTTATCTGTAGTTATAAATATTCTCTTCCTAGCTTTTTCTTTTCCATACTTTTTTTCTAAAACATCTCTAAAGATTCTAAAAGCTATAGCAGGCTCTGTAGTAGTTCCTGACTTTGATATTACATTTATAGACAAATCCTTGTCTCCTATTAAATTTAATAAGTCTATCATGTACTTTGAACTTATATTATTTCCAGCAAAAAATATGGCAGGATTATCTCTAGTTTCTCTATCTAAAATGTTATAAAAGGAATTTTTTAACATTTCTATAGCTGCTCTTGCTCCTAAATAAGAACCTCCTATTCCTATAACTATTAATACATCAGAGTTTGACTTTATCCTCTCTGCTACTTTTTTTATCCTTGAAAACTCCTTTTTGTCATAATTTACGGGAATATCTATCCAGCCCAAAGATTCATTTCCTACTCCAATTTTTTTATGTAAAATATTATGAGCTGTATTAATAAAAGGAACTATTTCTGCAATTTCTTTATCTTCTAAATAAGGTTTAGCTTTAGTTAAATCTAATTTTATTGGTGTTTTCATACTTGAATACCCCCATAATTTATTAGTAATATAAGTATATCACAAAACTTATTTAACTATACTTACAAAAAACATATTATATATATAAGTATATTATGTTATACTTTAATTATACATATTTTAGGAGGTAATTTTATGGAAACAATTAATAATCTAACAAATCCAACACATATTAAAATTCAAGAATACTTAAATACATTTAATTTAGGTTTAAAAGTTATTGAATTTAAAGATGCAAGTACAAAAACTTGTGAATTAGCAGCAGAAGCTTTAGGTGTTGAACCTGCTCAAATAGCTAAGTCTTTACTATTTACAGCAGGTGAAGATGCAATTATGGTAATAACTTGTGGTGATAAAAGGGTAAATCAAAAAAAATTAAAAAAATTAGTAAATGTAAGAAAAGTAAAATTTGCAGATGAAGAAACAGTATTAAATGTTACAGGCTATCCTATAGGAGGAGTTTGTCCTTTGAATTTAAAAACTAAAATAAAAATTTTCTTAGATGATAGTATGAACAGATTTGATAAAGTATATTTAGCTGCTGGAACCCCTCATTCTGCAATTCCTATAACTTTAGAAGAATTAAAAGAAATTACTGATGGTGAGGTAGTAGATTTAGAATAATAAAAATGAAGTGGAATTTTCCACTTCATTTTTATTATTCCCATTCAATAGTTGATGGTGGTTTGCTTGTTATATCATATACTACCCTATTTACTCCTTTAACTTCATTTACTACTCTTCTTGACACTGTATCTAATACATTATAAGGTATCTTAGCCCAATCAGAAGTCATAGCGTCTGTAGATGTTACTGCTCTTAATGCTATTGTATGGCAATAAGTTCTTTCATCTCCCATAACTCCTACTGATTTTATATTAGGCAGACAAGCAAAGTACTGCCATATTTCTTCTTCAAGTCCTGCATTTGCAATTTCTTCTCTGAAAATAGCATCTGCTTCTCTTACTATTTCAAGTTTTTCTTCTGTAATTTCTCCTAAAACTCTTATAGCAAGACCTGGTCCTGGGAATGGCTGTCTCCAAACTAATTTATGAGGTATTCCAAGTTCTTCTCCTACTGCTCTAACTTCATCTTTAAATAATTCTCTTAAAGGCTCTATTAAAGAAAATTCTATATCTTCTGGAAGTCCTCCAACATTGTGATGACTTTTTATTGTAGCAGATGTAGAAGTTCCACTTTCAACTACATCTGGGTATATAGTCCCTTGTACTAAAAAATCTATTTTTCCTAGCTTTTTAGCTTCTTCTTCAAAAACTCTTATAAATTCTTCTCCTATTATTTTTCTTTTTCTTTCAGGTTCAGTTACTCCCTTAAGTTTTCCTAAGAATCTATCTTGAGCATTAACTCTTATTAAATTCATATCAAATTGCTGTTTAAATACTTTTTCTACTTGATCTCCTTCATCTTTTCTAAGTAAACCATGATCAACAAATATACAAGTTAATTGCTTACCAATAGCTTTATGTACCAATACTGCCGCTACTGATGAATCTACTCCTCCAGATAAAGCACATATAACCTTTTTATCTCCAACTTTTTCTTTTACAAGTTTTATTTGTTCATCAGCAAAAGATGTCATAGACCAATCGCTATTTAATTTACAAACTTTAAATAAAAAGTTTTCTAACATTTTATTTCCAAATGGTGTGTGCAAAACTTCTGGATGAAATTGAACTCCATATATATTTTTATCTTTATTTTCCATTGCAGCTACAGGACACTGACTTGTACTTGCTATAATATTAAATTCTTTTGGTGTATTAGAAACAAAGTCAGTATGACTCATCCAGCAAATATTATTTTCTTCTATTTCATCAAATAATAAAGATTTGTTATCTAATTTTATATCTGTTTTTCCATACTCTCTTATATCTGCACTTTTTACTTCTCCATTTAAAGTATATGTTATAAGTTGATGTCCATAGCATATTCCTAATACTGGTATTTCTAAATTAAGTATTTCTTTATCTATTCTAGGAGCATTTTCTCCATAAACGCTATTAGGTCCTCCAGTAAATATTATGCCTTTAGGATTTTTTTCTTTTATTTTTTCTGCTGAATATGTGTAAGGTATTATTTCGCAATAAACATTTTTTTCCCTTACTCTTCTAGCTATAAGTTGATTATATTGACCTCCAAAATCAACAACTAACACTAATTCTCTATTCATTTTTACCTCCATCAAAATTATTATTGATTCACACTATAATTAGGAGCTTCTTTTGTTATAACAATATCATGAGGATGACTTTCTCTAAGTCCTGCTGATGTTTGAACAACAAATCCTGCATTTTCATATAAGTCTTGCAAAGTTTTTGCTCCTAAATATCCCATACCTGAACGAATTCCTCCTGTAAGTTGATATATAGTATCTGCTACATATCCTTTATAAGGCAATCTTCCTTCAACACCTTCAGGTACTAACTTTTTATTTCCTTCTTGAAAATATCTATCCTTACTACCACAAGCCATAGATGCAAGAGATCCCATTCCTCTATATACTTTGTAACTTCTTCCTTGATATATTTCTATTTCTCCTGGTGACTCTTCGCAACCTGCAAACATTGATCCCATCATAACTACTTTAGCTCCTGCAGCTAAAGATTTTACTATATCTCCAGAATATTTAATTCCTCCATCAGCTATAACTGGTACTCCATATTTATTAGCTTCTTCAACACAATCCATTACTGCAGTAAGTTGAGGTACTCCCACACCTGCTACTACTCTTGTTGTACAAATTGAACCTGGTCCTATTCCTACTTTAATACAATCTGCTCCTGATTGTATTAAATCTCTAACTGCTTCTGGTGTTGCTACATTTCCTGCTATAACTTGTAAATCAGGATATACTTTTTTAATTTGTTTTACAGCCTCTAAAACTCCCTTGGAATGTCCGTGAGCTGTATCTACTGTTATTACATCAACTTGAGCTTTCACTAAAGCATCTATTCTATCCATCATATCTTCAGTTACACCTACAGCAGCTCCACATAACAATCTTCCTCTTTCATCTTTTGCACCATTAGGAAACTTCTTAACTTTTTCTATATCTTTTATTGTTATTAATCCTCTTAAATTATTATTTTCATCTACTAATGGTAATTTTTCTATTTTGTGTTCCTTTAATAGTTCTTTAGCTTTTTCTATAGTAGTATCTTCTGGAGCAGTTATAAGATTTTCTTTTGTCATTACTTCGGATATTTTTCTAGAATAATTATTTTCAAATATTATATCTCTATTAGTTATTATTCCAACTAACTTTTCCTTAACAGTAATAGGCACGCCGGAAATTCTGTACTTGCTCATTAAGTCTAAAGCATCTTGAATAGAATTATCTGGTGCTAAATAAAATGGATCTGTTATTACGCCGTTTTCTTGTCTTTTTACTTTATCCACTTCCATAGCTTGCTGTTCTATGCTCATATTCTTATGTATTATTCCTATTCCGCCTTCTCTAGCCATAGCAATAGCCATCTTAGATTCTGTAACAGTATCCATACCTGCACTTATAATAGGTATATTTAATTTTATTTTTTTAGTTAAATTAGTAGATAAATTAACTTCTTTAGGTAAAACTTCAGATTTATTTGGTACTAATAGTACATCATCAAAAGTATATGCTTGTTTTATAATTTTTGCCATTTAACCCACTCCTTTTTATTATGGCATAAATATTTTAATTAACTTAAAATATAAATAAAAAACATACCTTTAACACTTAGAGTAAAATTAGTATGTCTAAACACATAAAAATTTCACCCATAGTCGGAAATTTAAGGTTCCCGGTAGAGACTCCTTGCCGTATTCAAGGTATATATGAGTAACTTTATCAATATCTATAATTTCTATAAATATTTCAGCTTTTACACTATTTTATTCAAGTTTATTTATTTTGTCAAATATTTTTAATTAGCCCTAAAAACAAATACTTTTATAAAAATATTGTCAAATACTCTTTGAAAAATATAACAGTAAAGGTAGCTAAAAATACAAATGGAAGAAAAGGTATATAATCTTTTGAAGACTTTATTTTTAGAATTAAAATATAAATTCCTATTATTCCTCCTAATACAAAAGAAATTAAAATTATAGGAATAATTAAATCCTTACCTAAAAATAGCCCTAATATAAAACATATTTCTGCATCTCCCCAACCCATTCCATTAGTAGTTAAAATTATAAAACATATTATTAGAAATCCTATTATTCCACCAGCTATATTGTTTTTTATACTACTTCCTATTAAAATTTTATACCCTAAACAAACATTTGTAAATAAAAAAAATATAATACTTACTTTAAAGTAAACATTACTTGTATATAAATCAATACTTGCTATAACTATTAAAAAGTAAATAACTGCTATATATTTTAAAAATTCTTGATTAAATCCATATTTGTTATAAACTAAAATAGTAGTTAACATTGTAATCAATTCTACAACAACATATTTTTTAGATAATTTATTATATTTTTTTAAATTGAAATCATTATTAAAATATTTACACAAATAACTAATAATATAAATTATACTTTCAAAAATAAAGCTTTTATATTTAAAATTAAATATAGTTTTCCCTTTTGGTATATTATAAACACAACTACTTAAAAAACTTCCAAGAAAAATACTGGCTATAAATATAACTATATTCATTTTCTTCTCCTTTTTAAATAATATTCATATTTAAATTTATATCCATATATTAACTTTATAATCCTTAAACTTAATTTTATATTTATAATTTAATATGGAGGTTTATTATGATAAAATTTGAAAGAAAATATAATAAAATGTTTTTAAAAAACGTAAGAAAAGCTATTGACAATTTTAATATGATAGAAAGTGGTGATAATGTAGCTGTAGCATTATCTGGAGGAAAAGACAGCATATTTTTATTATTTGTGCTAAAACTTATTCAATTAACTGCAATAAAAGATTTTACATTTACAGCATTACATATAGACTTAGGTTTTGATATGAATTTTAACTCTATAAAAGAATTTTGTAATTTAAACCACATACCTTTGTTAATAGAAAAAACCAATATAGCTGAAGTTATTTTCCAAGATAGAAAAGAGAAAAATCCTTGCTCATTATGTTCAAAATTAAGAAAAGGAGCTTTAGTTAGAGTAGCTAAAAAATATAATATGAATAAAATAGCTTTAGGTCATAATAGTGATGACGTTATTGAAACACTATTTATGAATATATTAAATGTAGGAAAGCTTGGAACATTTCATCCGAATATATATTATAAAGATAAAAATATAAATATTATAAGACCCTTAATATACATAAGAGAAGACTTAATTAAAAAATTAATACAAGAATTAAATTTACCTATAGTAAAGAATTTATGTCCTAAAGATAAAAAAACAAAGAGAGAAGAAATGAAAATTTTATTAAAAAAGTTAGAATGCTACTATCCTGATGCTCAAAATAAAATTATTACTTCATTATCTAATGTAGATTATAAAAATTTATGGAAATAAATATAGGTATGATACAATTGTATCATACCTATTAATTATTAATACATTCCTTCCATATCCATTCCTGGTGCTGGCATTGGAGCATTATTTTTTTCAGGAATATCAGCAATTGCAGCTTCTGTTGTTAAGAAAGTAGCAGCAATTGATGCAGCATTTTGTAAAGCAGATCTATTAACTTTTGTTGGATCTACTATTCCTGCTTTAATCATATCTACATAATCATTATTTAATGCATCATATCCCATTCCAGAATCAGTACTTTTAACTTTTTCTATTACAACTGAACCTTCAACTCCTGCATTATCTGCAATTTGTCTTACTGGTTCTTCAAGAGCTTTCGTAACTATGTCTATACCTAATTTAACATCTAAATTTTCAGAAGTTAATTCTGACATTTTTGGTATTATGTCTACATAAGCTGTTCCACCACCTGGAACAATTCCTTCTTCTACTGCTGCTTTTGTAGCTGCTAAAGCATCTTCTATTCTTAGTTTGCTTTCTTTTAATTCAGTTTCTGTAGCAGCTCCAACTTTTATAACAGCTACTCCTCCTGCTAATTTTGCAAGTCTTTCTTGAAGTTTTTCTTTATCGAAATCAGAAGTAGTTTCCTCAATTTGAGTTTTAATTTGATTTACTCTATCTTTAATAAGAGTTTTATCTCCTCTTCCATTTACTATTGTAGTATTTTCTTTAGAAATTTTTACAGATTCTGCTCTTCCTAGCATATCAATTGTTGTTTCTTTTAAATCTCTGCCAACTTCTTCTGAAATTACTTGACCTCCAGTAAGAATTGCTATGTCTTGAAGCATTTCTTTTCTTCTATCTCCAAATCCAGGAGCCTTTACTGCTACGCAAGTAAATGTTCCTCTTAATTTATTAACAACTAATGTAGCTAATGCTTCTCCTTCTATATCTTCAGCTATTACTAATAGTTTTCTGCCTTGTTGAACTATTTGTTCTAATACAGGAAGAATTTCTTGAATATTAGATATCTTCTTATCCGTGATTAAAATATAAGGTTCATCTAAGGATGCTTCCATTTTTTCTGTATCTGTTACCATATATGGACTTACATATCCTCTATCAAACTGCATTCCTTCAACTATATCTAATTCTGTACCCATAGATTTTGATTCTTCTACTGTAATAACTCCTTCATTTCCTACTTTTTCCATAGCATCTGCTATTAATTTTCCTATTTCTTCATCTGCTGCTGAAATAGCTGCAACTCTAGCTATATCTTCTTTTCCATTAATAGGCTTTGATATTTTCTTTATTTCTTCTACTGATTTATCTACAGCCATCTTAATACCTTGTCTTACAAATATAGGATTTGCTCCTGCTGTAACATTTTTTAATCCTTCTCTTATTATAGCTTGAGCAAGTAATGTAGCTGTTGTAGTACCATCTCCTGCAACATCGTTTGTTTTTGTAGCAACTTCCTTAACTAATTGTGCTCCCATATTTTCATATGGATCTTCTAATTCTATTTCTCTAGCTATAGTAACACCATCATTTGTTATAAGTGGTGAACCAAATTTTTTATCTAATACAACATTTCTTCCTTTTGGTCCAAGTGTAACTTTAACAGTATTAGCTAATTTATCTACACCTTTTTGCATAGTTCTTCTTGCATCTTCACTAAATTTTATACTCTTTGCCATTTTGAACCCTCCTACTTAATTTTAAGTTATAATTTCATACTAAATTATTCTAATACTCCTAATATATCATCTTGTCTTAAAATTATATATTCCTCACTATCAATTTTAACTTCATTTCCAGCATATTTTGAGAATAATACCTTATCTCCTACTTTAACTTCCATTTTTATCTCTTTGTCATTTACTACTCCTCCAGGTCCTACCGCAATAACTTCTGCTTGTTGAGGCTTTTCTTTAGCAGCTCCTGGCAATACTATTCCGCTTTTTGTAGTTTCTTCAGCCTCTAATCTTTTAATAACAACTCTGTCTCCAAGTGGTCTTATTTTCATTTTAAAACCCCTCCTTAAATATTTTTATATTATTTATTTTCAATAAAATATACTAAATTTATTTGTTAGCACTCATTAATATTGAGTGCTAATACAATTATTATGATAATTAATTGTATTTATTATATCAAATCCCATATAATATAATATTATATAATGTAAAGTAATTATATGAACTTAATTTGACTTTTCATTATTTTTCGTAATATTCCTAAATTTATCTACTATATTCTTAATTATCCATATATATTATATTAAAAACTTTATAAAATAAGAATATAATAAATTTTTAGGAGGTTATTTTATTTTTATGAAAAAAACTAATATTTTCTTTAAAATAGCATTTATATTTATTTCATTGTTATTTTCTTTATTATTATCCTTTAATATAGTGTTAAAAATTAAACAGCTATATTATTTTGAAATATATAATCTAAATATAAATAAATTATCTAATTTAAGTATAGAATCCATAAAAACAAATTATGATTACATAATAAACTATCTTTCAAATAATTCTTATGTTAATTTCAAATTACCTAATTTACCTTCATCTAAAGAAGGAATAATACACTTTGAAGAAGTAAAAAATATTTTTACTATATTAACCTATTTATTTTATATCTGTACTATTACCTTAATTTTCTTTTATTATTCAATAATAAAAAATAAAGATTTTTACATTATTAAACTATGTTCTAAATTTTTATTAACTTTACCTTTGATTTTAATTACTATATTAGTTATAAATTTTAACAAAACATTTACATTATTTCATAAAATAACATTTGGTAATAACTATTGGATTTTTGATCCTGAAAAAGATCCTGTAATAAATATACTTCCTATAGAATTTTTTTTGCATTGTAGCTTAATTATACTACTAATAACAATATTACAAGGAATATTATTATTTATTATATATAAATCATTAAATAAAAAATCTAATCTAAAATAATTATTTTAGATTAGATTTTTTATTTACTAATAATATTTTTAATAATTTTTTCTCCTTTATAAACACCTATAAAAAATAGTATAGTCATTACTATAGCTATGGTTATTAAAGTTATATTATTCCCTGAATTTAAATTACGACCAAAATACGAAGAAACTATTATACCTGGTATTCTTCCTATAGTAGAATACATTAAAAAATTCTTAAAATTAATGTTTGCTATTCCACATATATATCCTAATACGTCTTTGGGAATACCTGGAATTAGATATAATAGGAACACTATAATATTTATATCTCCAAATTTTAATATTTTATTAAAAAATTTAAAATCCTTCCTAGGAATTATTTTTTTAGTAAAGGATTTTCCAAACAAATAAGAAGTAAAAAAGGTTATACAGCTTCCTATAGTTATACCTATTAAAGACAATATAGTACCTACTACAGTTCCATATATATACCCTCCAGTAATTTGTATTATTTCACCTGGAATAAAAAACGCTACCACTTGTATAATTTGCAATAATATAAAAACAACAAATCCATATTTACCATAACTTAATATAAAACTTTTTACCTTATATGGATTTTTTAACATATAAAAATACTTATTATAATATTCATATGTAATATACAAAGTTATTAATAAAAATATTGCTATAAAACTATAATTTTTATACTTATTAAAAAACTTTTTCATATCTTCACCCTTTTTTTATTACTTTTAATTAGTATTAATATATATTGATAATTATATTATCAAAAAATATTAATATCTTTGTAAATATTTTAATGTTTTTGTATTATTTTATAAAATAAATATTTAAGACAAATAAAAAAGCAAACTTGTAAATACAAATTTGCTTTTTTGCTTTTATATTATCTTTCTAAATTAACATCTTCAAAATCCTTAATTTTATCATTTTCAAGCACTGCTTGTTTAGAAGATTCTTTACTAAACTTATTTAATTGAGGTCTAGATTTCATAATTGAAACCATATTACCTGGTCCACCAATACAGCCGCCTTCGCACATCATACCTTCAATAAAGTTTCCTGGTAATCTTCCAATTTTAGCTAAAGTCATAGTTTTCTTTAATTCTTCTGATCCACTTATTCTAACTGGCTTAAAGTCTATATCTATCTCTTTATCTTTTACATAGTTTTGTATAGCTGATGTTAATCCTCCACCTTGAGCAAATCCTCTACCAAAGGATGAACCATCATCAACTTCTATGTTTTCACAGCTTTCTGGATCTATATCAAAAGCCCCCATAAGTGCAGCTAACTCTTCAAAAGTCATGACATAATCTACTGCATCTTTTATAGTTGGTCTTAAAGCTTCTGATTTTTTTGCTGTACATGGTCCTACAAATACAACTACAGCATCAGCATCATTTTTCTTTATATATCTTCCAGTAGCGATCATAGGAGATACTGTTCCAGATATTTTTTCAACTTCAGTTGGGAATTTTTTTTCTATATAACTCATAAAGCCTGGACAACAAGAATTTGTCATATATTTATGTCCTTCTTCCATTCTTTCAACAAATTCATTACTTTCATGAACTGTTACAGCATCTGCACCACAAGCTGCTTCAACCATATCTGTAAATCCTATCTTTTTAAAAGCATCTTTAACTTGTCCAACTGTAACCTTTGGTCCAAATTGTCCTGTTACAGCAGGAGCTACTACTGCATAAACCTTTTTCTTATCTATTAAAGCCTTTGTAACATTTGCTATATAGCTTTTATCTAATATTGCTCCAAAAGGACATGCTGCCATACAAGCACCACAGTTTATACAATCTTCCTCTTTTATCATAGCTATTTTTGTTTCTTGATCTATATCAAGAGCTGCTGTAGGACATGCTCTTTTACATGGTCTCATAACTTCTGCTATGGCATTGTAAGGACAAGCTTTTTTGCACATTCCACATTCTATACATAAATCTTGATTTATATAAGCTTTTCCAGCCACTCTTGTAATTGCATTTCTACCACACACTTCCATACACTTGTGTTGTACACACCCTCTACAGGCTTCTGTTACTGTAAATCTATCAATTGGACATTTATCACAAGCAGATGAAATTACATATATTATTTGTCCCTCATTTGTTTCCTCTAAATCAGAAGTTATTTCTGGACTAGGCTTAAATCCAGCTGCTAGACGAGCTGATTCATATACTATAGCTCTTTCCCTATAAACACAGCATCTATATTGAGGTTTATCCCCTTGTATTATTTTTGTAGAAATGTTTTCTAAAGAATCTTTATTTAATTCACCATTTTTAGCTAAAGTAGCTATTTCCTTTAAAACTTTATACTTTAATTCTTTTAATTGAGTTTCAAATGTTATCAATTTAACTTACCTCCTATTAGTGTAAACCATATCATTTTAAACAAACATACTAATTATTATTTATGCAAAAACCTTTATCAACACTATAATACCAGATTACTAAAGAAAATGTAACGCTTTTTTAATTTATTTTTTTAGTCAAATTTCTACATTTTTTTATTTTATAAAAACGTTTAAAGTTGTTAAAAATTATACAGCTATTTTAGTAAATAAATTCAAAATTTTTACTATATTATTTTATTTTCTCTAGCAAAATAAAATAAATATTGTTGTGCAAATCCTGATAAAGCACCAAATTTATTTCTTCCAAAGTCTCTAATCTTTTTTAAAGATACATCTGGAGCTAAATAAAAATCTTGCATAGCTCTTTTTACCCATACATCTACTGGAAAAGCTGAATACTTTCCCATGGAAAATAACATTATACAATCTGCTACCTTAGGACCTATTCCACTAAATTTCATTAATTCTTTATGACATATGTCATCTTCTTGATTTTTAATCCACTCTATATCAAATTCTTTAATATATCCACTTTTATTAATATTTCCCCTATTATTAATTTTTTCAACTGTATCCTTTATGTATTTAGCTCTAAATCCTACACCGCATTCTTCCAATTCTTCAATAGATACATTACTCAAGTCATTATAACTCGGAAATGTATAATATTCTTTGTCTTTATAAGTTAATTTTTTACCCCATTTTTTACTTATATTATTTATAGCTCTTTTTATCATAGGTATTCTATTATTAGCAGATATTATAAAAGATATTATAACTTCATAAGGATCTTGTTTTAATAATCTTATTCCGCTGCCAAATTCTACAGATTTTTTTAATATTTCATCCTGACCAACTAATATTTTAATTTCATCGTAATCTCTATATAAGTCAAAATAATCTGCCCACACATTTTTAAAATCTTCTTGATTAATATTATATATTAAAACATCCTTATGTTTTTTTTCTACTTCTATAACATTTCCTTTAACAACTCCTATGTAATTTCCATTTGGCTGCTTATTCCATCTAAAACATTGACCACATTCAAATATATGTGGTAACTCAAAATTCACAACATCTTTTATTATTACTCCATTATGAAAACTTTCAACTCTATTAAAATCCAATTAAATACCTCCTTAAATCAAATTTATATGTAATTAATTATATTATATACATATAAATAATAAAAAAACCAGCAAGCAGTTAATACCACTTACTGGTTTATATTAAATCAACTATTTATTTGATAAATATTCGTCAATTGCTTTAGCAGCTTTCTTTCCAGCTCCCATAGCTAATATAACTGTAGCTGCACCTGTTACGGCGTCTCCACCAGCATATACTCCTTCTCTAGTTGTAAGACCTGTTTCTTCATCTGCAATTACACATTTCTTTTTATTAATTTCTACTCCCTTAGTAGTATTAGCTACTAATGGATTTGCTTTTGTTCCTAATGACATTATAACAGTATCTACATCCATTACAAATTCTGAACCTTCTATTGGAACTGGTCTTCTTCTTCCTGAAGCATCTGGTTCACCTAATTCCATTCTTACACATTTCATTCCTTTAACCCAACCTTTTTCATCTTCTAAGATTTCAACTGGGTTAGTTAGAAGGTCAAATATTACGCCTTCTTCTTTAGCGTGATGAACTTCTTCAGCTCTTGCTGGAAGTTCTTCTTCTGATCTTCTGTATACTATATGAGATTCTGCACCTAATCTTAAAGCAGTTCTTGCAGCGTCCATAGCAACGTTACCGCCACCTACTACTGCAACTTTCTTTCCAGCTTTAATAGGTGTAATATAATCTTCTCTAAACGCTTTCATTAAATTATTTCTAGTTAAATATTCATTAGCTGAGAATACACCATTTAAGTTTTCTCCTGGTATTCCCATAAACATAGGAAGACCTGCTCCTGATCCTATAAATACAGCATCAAATTTTTCATCATCAATTAAACTATCTACAGTAACAGTTCTACCAATTATAACGTTAGTTTCAATTTTAACGCCTAATTTTTTAAGATTTTCTACTTCTGCTTTAACTACTTTTTCTTTTGGAAGTCTGAATTCTGGAATACCATATACTAAAACTCCGCCTGCTTCATGTAGTGATTCAAAAATAGTTACGTCATATCCCATTTTAGCTAAGTCACCAGCACAAGTAAGTCCTGAAGGACCACTTCCTATAACAGCAACTTTCTTTCCGTTGCTTGGCTTAGTTTCTGCTACATTTACATTGTTTTCTCTTGCCCAGTCTGCTACGAATCTTTCTAATTTTCCTATAGCTATAGCTTCTCCCTTATTTCCAAGTACGCATTTACCTTCGCATTGGTTTTCTTGAGGACAAACTCTTCCACATACTGCTGGAAGTGCACTTGATCTAGCTATAACTCTAGCAGCTTCTTCAAATTCACCATTTTTAACATGTTGGATAAATTCTGGTATACTAATTGATACAGGACATTTAGTTACACACATAGGTTTTTTACAATTTAAGCATCTGCTTGCTTCTTTCATTGCTTCTTCTTTTGTATATCCTAAACATACTTCATCAAAATTTGTTGCTCTTACTTTTGGATCTTGTTCTGTTATTGGAATTCTCTTCATTCTATCCATTATTTATCGCCTCCTAAACCAACGTGACACACATGACCTTCTGCTTTTTCTTGCGCTTCTAAGAATAGCTTTCCTTCTTCTGTTTTGTACATAGCTTGTCTTCTCATAGCTTCTTCAAAATCTACTTGGTGACCATCAAATTCTGGTCCATCTACACATGCAAATTTAGTTTCTCCGCCTACAGTTACTCTACAAGCTCCACACATTCCTGTACCATCAACCATTAACATATTTAAGCTTACAATTGTCTTTAAACCTAATTCTTTTGTTAATTTGCAAACAAACTTCATCATTATCATAGGTCCTATTGCAACTACTAAATCATATTTCTTTCCTTGATTTTCAACTAAATCTTTTAGACAATCTGTAACCATACCATTAAATCCATAGGAACCATCATCTGTAGCTATGTAAACATTTCCTGCTACTTTTTTCATTTCATCTTCAAAAAGTATAAAATCTTTGGACTTTCCGCCGATTATAACATCTGCATCTACTCCATGTTCATGTAACCATTTTACTTGAGGATATACTGGTGCAGCACCAACTCCACCGGCAATAAAAATTATTTTCTTTTTCTTTAAAGATTCTTTTTCTTCATGTACAAGTTCTGAAGGTTGTCCTAGTGGTCCAACAAAGTCAGCTATAGCGTCTCCAGCTTCATATTTTGCTAATTCCATAGTTGATCCACCAATTACTTGGAATACTATAGTTATAGTGCCTGCTTCTCTATCGTAATCGCATACAGTTAGAGGTATTCTTTCACCTTTTTCATCAATTCTTAAAATTATAAATTGACCAGGTAATGCTGATTTTGCTACTCTTGGTGCTTCAATATCCATCATGTATATTTTTGGCGCCAATTGCTTTTTAGTTAATATTTTATACATATTCATTCCTCCATCTTAAACTTAGATTTATATAATCTAATTATACACTATTTTTTTAAAATTCTCAATTTCTAAAAAAAAGCCATTGAAAACTTCAATGGCTTTTTTAAAATTGCCTTATTTTGTATAATCAAAGAATCCTTTTTTAGTTTTTCTTCCTAAGTATCCTGCTCTAACATATTTTCTTAGTAATGGATGTGGTCTGTATTTTGAATCTCCTGTTTCAGTATAAAGTACTTCCATTATAGCTAAGCATACGTCTAATCCTATAAGATCTCCTAAAGCTAGAGGTCCCATTGGATGATTAGCGCCAAGTTTCATTGATGTATCTATATCTTCAGCTGAAGCAATACCTTCTGCTAAAATTCCGATACCTTCATTGATCATTGGAATTAATATTCTGTTTACAACAAATCCTGGAGCTTCAGCAACTTCAACTGGAGTTTTTCCTATAGCTTCTGAAGCTTCTTTTATAGCGTCAAAAACTTCTTGTGAAGTAGCTATTCCTCTGATTACTTCTACTAGTTTCATAGCTGGAACTGGATTAAAGAAATGCATTCCTATTACTTTTTCTGGTCTATTAGTAGCTGATGCTATTTCTGTTATTGAAAGAGATGATGTGTTTGTAGCTAATATTGCTTCTGGCTTACAAACTTTATCAAATTCAGCAAATGCTTTTTTCTTTAATTCCATATCTTCACTTGCTGCTTCTATTATTAAATCACAATCTTTTAAATCATTTATATCTGTAGTTTCTGTAATTCTATCAAGAATTGCATTCATATCTGCTTCTTCCATTTTGCCTTTAGCAACTCTTTTTGAAAGGTTAGTTTTTACTCCTGCCTTACCTTTTCTAGTAAGAGATGGGTCTATGTTTCTAACCTTTATTATTACTTCATATCCTTTTGAAGCAAAAACTTGTGCTATACCTGTACCCATAGTACCACGACCGTCAATAGCTACCTTTTTAATCATAAAAAACCCTCCTCAAATTTTAAATATATATATATTATACTATATTTAATATTTTATATACTTGCCTATAATTAAATAGGCAAGTATTGTATTAACTATTTATTTTCTTCTGCAGCTTTTAATGCATTTATTCCATTTATCATTTCTGGAATTACTTTGTTTAAGTCACCTACTAATCCTAAGTCTGCAACTTGCATTATTGGTGCATCTTCATCTTTGTTTACAGCAATTATGAAATCACTGTCTGACATACCTGCTAAATGTTGAATAGCTCCTGAAATACCGCAAGCTATGTAAACTTTAGGTCTTACAGTTTTTCCTGTTTGTCCAACTTGATAGTTTTTGTCAATCCAACCAGCATCTACAGTAGCACGGGATCCTGATATTGAAGCATCTCCGCCAAATGCATCTGCTAATTCTTTTAATAATTCAAATTTTTCTTTTGAACCTATTCCTCTACCACCAGATACTAATATTTCAGCTTCACTGATGTCAATAACGTCTTTTAATGATTTAACAACTTCGCCAACTTTAGTTCTGATATCTGATTCAGCAATTGCTGGTGTAACTTTTTCTATTTCACCTTTTTTATCAGTTTTTGATAAAGCTTCGAAAACTCCTGGTCTTACTGTTGACATTTGAGGTCTTCTTTCTTCGCAAGCTATTGTAGCCATTAAGTTTCCACCAAAAGCTGGTCTTGTCATTAATAAGTTTCTTTCTTCTGAAACATCAAGTCCAGTACAATCTGCTGTTAAACCTGTGTTAAGTCTTCCAGCAACTCTTGGTCCTAAGTCTCTTCCTAAGAATGTAGCACCAACTAATACTACTTCTGGTTTTCTTTCATTTACTGTATCACATATAACTTTTGCATAACCATCAGTTGTAAAATGCTTTAATAGTGGATGTTCTAAATATAGAACTTTGTCAGCTCCGTGAGCTGCTAATTCTTCTGCTATATTATCAACTTCATCACCAATTAGTAATGCAGTTAATTCAACTCCTAATTTATCAGCTAATTCTCTTCCTTTTCCTAAAAGTTGTAAAGCAACTTTTTGAAGTTCTCCGTCTCTTTGTTCAGCAAATACCCAAACGCCTTTGTAATCTGCTATATTCATTTAAAATCCCTCCTACTCTATTAAATATAGTGTTTTTCTTTTAATTTAGAAACCGCATATGCTGCTGCTTCTTTAGGTGGCATGTTAACTACTTCACCTTTACCTTTTGCTTCTTTTGTCATTGACTTCTTAACCTTTGTTGCTGAACCTTTAAGGCCAAGAAGGGATTTATCAACCTTTATATCATCTGCACTCCAAACCTTAATTTCCTTATTGAAAACTTCGAAAATGTTTCCTATACTCATGTATCTAGGTTCATTTAATTCTTTTATAGCTGTTAAAAGAACTGGTGTTTTTACTGTTAGAGTTTCATATCCGTCTTCCCAAGCTCTTCTAACTTCTAATTCATTACCATTAACTTTTACTTCTTCAACATAAGTAACTTGTGGAAGTCCTAAGTGTTCAGCTATTTCTGGTCCAACTTGAGCAGTATCTCCATCTATAGCTTGTCTTCCAGCAAATATTATATCGTAATCTAATTGTCTTAATGCTCCTGCTAAAGCATTTGATGTAGCTAATGTATCAGCTCCTGCGAAAGCTCTGTCTGATACTAATATAGCTTCGTCTGCTCCCATAGCTAAAGCTTCTCTTAAAGCTGCTTCAGCTTGTGGTGGTCCCATGCTTACTACTGTAACATGTGCACCATTTTCTTCTTTTAGAACTAATGCTTCTTCTAAAGCGTTTTTATCATCTGGATTTATTATTGAAGGAACACCTTCTCTTATAAGAGTTCCTGTTTTTGGATCAATTTTAACTTCATTTGTATCTGGAACTTGCTTTAAGCAAACAACTATTTTCATAGTTCAAACCCTCCTTATTCTTATTTAAATATATGATTTGCTATAACTAGCTTTTGAACTTGTGAAGTTCCTTCATATATTTCTGTTATCTTAGCATCTCTCATCATTCTTTCAACTGGATAATCCTTAGTGTATCCATATCCACCGAATAATTGAACTGCTTTAGTAGTTACATCCATAGCAGTATTAGCTGCAACTAATTTAGCTCTTGCTGCTTCAACTGTATATGAAAGTCCATTGTCTTTTCTCCATGCTGCTTCATATACTAAATGCTTAGCTGCTTGGATTTGAACATCCATATCAACCATCATCCATGCTAATCCTTGGAATTTATCTAATGATCTACCAAATTGTTTTCTTTCTTTCATATATGTTTTAGCTTCTTCAAAAGCTCCTTCAGCTATACCTAAAGCTTGAGCTGCTATACCAATTCTTCCTCCATCAAGAGTATGCATTGCTATACCAAAGCCTTTTCCTTCTTTTCCTACTAATCTATCTTTTGGAATTACACAATCTTCAAATACAAGTTCTGTAGTTGATGATGCTCTAATTCCCATCTTATCTTCTACTTTACCAATTGAGAATCCTTTATCTCCTTTTTCAACTATAAAGCATGATATTCCTTTTACGCCTTTGCTCTTATCTGTCATTGCAAATATGCAGAAAACATCAGCTGCTCCACCATTTGTTATAAATATTTTTGAACCATTTATAACATAGTTGTCTCCATCTAAAACAGCTACAGTTTGTTGTCCTGCTGCATCTGTTCCAGCGTTTGGTTCAGTTAAACCAAAAGCACCAAGTTTTTCACCTTTTGCTAATGGAATTAAATATTTTTGTTTTTGTTCTTCTGTTCCATGTTCGTTTATTAATGATGCACATAATGATGTATGAGCTGAAACTATAACACCTGTTGATGCGCAAACTTTTGATAGTTCTTCTACAGTTATAACGTATGAAAGAACATCTCCACCTGCTCCACCATATTCTTTTGAAAATGGTATACCCATAATGTTATACTTAGCCATTTTTTCAACAGTTTCCATTGGGAATCTTTCTGTTTCATCAATTTCTGCTGCTAAAGGTTTAACTTCATTTTCAGCAAACTCTCTTACCATTTGTCTAACAAATTCTTGTTCTCTTGTTAATGCAAAATTCATTTACCTTTACCTCCTATCTGTTTTTAAAGCATTTTTCTCTTTTTTCAACGAATGCTGTCATTCCTTCTTTTTGATCTTCTGTTGAGAAACATTCGCCGAAAACTTCTGATTCATATGCTAATGCTGTATCCACATCGCATTGCATGCCTTTATTTATGGCTGCCTTGCAAAGCTTTACAGCAATAGGTGCTTGTTCAGCTATGTTGTTGGCTAAAGCTTTTGCTTCATCCATTAACTTTTCTGGCTCAACAACTTTATTTACAAGTCCAATTCTAAAAGCTTCTTCTGCTTTTATAATTTCAGATGTATATATTAATTGTTTAGCCATTCCCATTCCAACTAATCTTGGAAGTCTTTGAGTTCCTCCAAATCCTGGGGTTATTCCTAGTCCTACTTCTGGTTGTCCAAATTTAGCTTTTGCTGAAGCTATTCTTATATCACATGCCATTGACAATTCACAGCCTCCGCCTAATGCGAATCCATTTACAGCTGCAATCACTGGTTTTTCTAATAATTCTAATTTTCTAAATACTCTATTTCCTAATATTCCAAACTTTCTACCTTCTATTGTTCTTAAGTCTTTCATTTCTGTTATGTCTGCACCTGCTACAAATGCCTTTCCTTCTCCTGTAAGTATTACTGCAAAGATATTATCATCTAATGCTAATTCATCTACTACAGCTTCTAATTCTGTTAGGGTTTCTGAATTTAAAGCATTTAGTTGCTTAGGTCTATTAATTTTAACCACAGCAATTTTACCCTCTTTTTCGAGGATGACGTTTTTTAATTCCATAATAATCCTCCCCACAAATTAATTGTCTGTTAATATTATAACAAATACATTCAAAAATAATTGAAGCTAAACGCTTCATTCTTATTATATACTTTAATTAAATATATTTCAATACTAAGTTCAGACTTTTCTCATTTTTTTAACAACAAAAATTTGTTAGCATTTTGTAATTGTATATTTATCAATATCTATGCAATAATTAAAATTTAAAATTTTAATTATTTCTTTCATTTAATAAACAACTTAAAGTAATTAAACTATCACTTAAATGAACATTTTCAACTGTTATATCTTCTGAAACTACTAAATCAACTGGAGCAAAATTCCATATTCCTTTTACATTATTTTTAACTAATATATCACATACTTTTTGTGCATTTTTACTTTGAACACAAATTACGCCTATATCAATGTGATTTTTCTTTAAAAACTGCTCCAAATAGTCTATATCCTTTACTTCAATATCTCTTATTTTTAAACCTATTAATTTAGGATTAATATCAAAAATACCTTCTAAAGAAAATCCTAATTTTTCAAATCTGGTATAATTAGCCAAGGCTTGACCTATGTTACCAGCACCTACTATTACTGTTTTATATTCTCTAGTAAGACCTAGTATTATACTAATTTCGTTATAAAGTTCTTTTATATTATACCCATACCCTTGCTGTCCAAAATCTCCAAAACAGTTTAAATCCTGTCTTATTTGAGATGCTGTAAAACCTATCTTTTCACTAAGTTCTTTTGATGAAATTCTATCAACATCATTTTTCATTAACTCTGCCAAATATCTATGATATTTAGGTAATCTTTTAATTACTGCCATTGATATATTCTTCTTCTTATCCATAACACACCTCTATACAAACAATTTTAATAATTTATTAACAAACATTACTTTCAAATTCTTATTAATTACTATTATTCCATATACTATTGTATAGTATATATATAATTGAGTAAATTTCATATTTTATAATCATTGATTTTACTAACTTTTTTATTATTCAAAAAGGAAATTCACCCCAAAATGTCGAATATTTAAGTACCACCAAAAATACACAACAAAGAGGAGTGAATACTT
>NZ_LZFO01000012.1 GCF_001758365.1 Clostridium acetireducens DSM 10703 | reverse complement strand
AAACCCAACCAGCTAAACCATAGAAATCTCACTGATGGAATGATACGCTTATTTACGGGTATAATCTCTACCGAGATGCCCTGGAGGAATCCATCTAACCTCTATTCAGGAGATATTATACAATGATTTACAAGTAAAGTTAAGTTTCCTTTCAGGTATTAAGATAGAAAACTATAAAATGAAATGACTAATTATCTGATAGGATTATTAATCAAATAAAGAATAATATTTTAAATTAGATTAGTAATGTTCGTTAGAAAATAAAGATGTTTTCTATCAAATGTTACAACTATATTATACGAGGTTTATAAAGAAGCTGTCGAACTATGTGTGCATCTTTGCAAGCTCTATAATCTTACTGAAAAAGATATCATTGGACACTATGAAGGACATCAAAAAGGAATAGCCAGTAACCACAGCGACCCTAGAAATTGGTTTCCAAAGCACGGTAAAAATATGGATACTTTTAGGGCAGATGTTAAGGCAACACTATGTTGCAAAAATGATTCAAAAAAGACACCTGCATCTCCCCCATCATCCTCCCCTACTAAACTATATAGAGTTCAAGTAGGAGCATATGCTGTTAAAGCTAATGCTGATGCTATGTTAAAAAAGGTTAAGGCTGCAGGTTTTACTGATGCCTTTATAAAAACTGAATAATTAAATTTTTACTACGGATTTTCCCCCTCACTGTCCTTTAGATAGTGAGGGGTTTTTCTTTTTCCCTTAATACCTTTAAAGGAGAAAATACATGAAAGAGAATCCAAATCTAGAATTTACTCAATTATCAAATAAACAACTAGAAAATGAAGTCAGCTATTTTATTGCTCAGAAACTATTATCCTCTTTGCTGGATAAAGGACTAATAAGTACTACAGAATACCAAAAAATCACTTTTCTAAACAGATCCTCCTTCTCTCCTATTTTAGCTGCAATAATGCCTGAAACCCTTGATATAAGTGAACTGTAGAGTTAACATGTGACACTGACAAGGAGGTGAAAACTTGAGGAAAGTAAAAATAATCGAGCCCTTAGCTAATGAAACAAGGAATATAGAGAAATTAAACGTTGCAGCCTACTGCAGAGTATCTACTGACAATGCAAAGCAACTAGATAGTCTAGATGCTCAAATAAGACATTATGAAAGTTTTATTAAATCAAATAATAAGTGGACGTTAGCTGGAGTTTATTATGATGAAGGGATGACAGGAACAAGCAAGGACAAAAGAACTGGGCTTCTTAATCTAATTAAGGACTGCAAAGAAGGTAAAGTTAATTTAATTATTACAAAGTCTATCAGTAGATTAGCAAGAAATACAGCCGACTGCTTAGAACTAGTTCGGAGCTTTACAGAACTTGGGGCTTATTTATATTTTGAAAAAGAGAATATAAATACTCAGTCTATGGAAAGTGAACTCATGCTCTCCATCCTAGCTGGACTGGCCGAGAATGAATCGTTATCTATTTCTGAAAATACTAAATGGTCTATTAGACGTAGATTTCCAAATGGAACTTATAAAGTTTCTGATCCACCCTACGGCTATGATGCACGAAATGGAAAACTAGTTATCAATGAAGAAGAAGCTAATATAGTTCGACATATTTTCTCTGAAACCTTGGCAGGCAAAGGTAGTCAAAAAATAGCTAACGAATTAAATAGAAGAAATATAAAAAGTAAAAGAAACTCAAAATGGACTGCTAATACAATACTTGGCATGTTACAGAATGAACGATTCATCGGCGATGCTCTTTACCAGAAAACTTATATGGACAGTAATTATAAGCGACATACTAATTATGGGGAAAGTGATATGTACTATATTAGGGATAATCACTCCCCTATCATTAGCCGTGAGGACTTTGAAGCCACTGCCTTAGTTTTAGAACAAAGAGCCAAAGAAAAAAACATTACTAAAGAAGATAGTAAATACCTAAATCGATACGCCTTTTCTGGAAAGATTAATTGCAAACATTGTGGGGCTAATTTTAGAAGAAGAACTCACACAAGTGGCCGACACCCTATCGCTTGGTGTTGTTTTACCCATATTAGAAACATAAAAGCTTGTCCTATGAAGTATATACCTGATTCCTCTTTTAAACATGCATTTATAACCATGTTTAACAAGCTAGTTTTTGGATACGGAAAAATATTAATTCCTCTTTATACTAGTTTGCAAAACTTTAATAACGAGGATAATTTAAAACTTCTTGAAGATATAGAAATTCAACTTAAGGAAAACAATCAACAAAGGGATGTCTTAGTTGAGCTTCTATCAAAAAATTATCTTGATCCTGCAATTTATAGAGAAAGTAATAACAAACTCCTTCAGGAGGCTAAAAAACTACAAGAGGAAAAAAACATTTTAAACCGCATGATAACTAGTAGCTCTGAGGAACTCAAGGAACTGAATAAACTATTACTTTTCTTAGCTAAGGCTGATATGATAAACAATTTTGAAGATAAACTTTTTAATGATTTTGTAAAAGACATTTCAGTTTTTTCAAGAGAAGAAATAAATATAAATCTAAAATGTGGACTAAGTCTTAAAGAAAGGCTGGTGATATAAATGAGCCACACACCCATTGGCTATCAAATAAAAGATGGAAAAGCCATTATTGACAAAGATAAGGCTAAACAGGTCCAACTTTTATATGACGTCTATTTAACAGGTGCATCTTTAACATCAACTGCAAAATCAGTAGGTTTGAATCTAACTCATTCTAGTGTAGGCAGAATACTTCAAAACATTTCTTATTTAGGTGATGACTATTATCCGCAGATTATTAAAAAAGATACTTTTGATGCCGTTCAACTAGAGCGGAAAAAAAGAGCCAAGAAACTAGGCAGAATTTTTCCTAAAAAAGAAAATGTGCCTGTCTGCTACCCTAAGACATTTAGATTAGAAAAGCAAGAGAAAAAGTACAAAGACCCCTTTAAACAGGCTGAATATGTTTATAGCTTAGTTCAAATAAAGGAGTGATTAAATGGTAAGTGACAAGAAAGTTACGGTGATTCCTGCAAGGAAAACAAAGGAAAGAACAAAAGATAATAAAAACCCTAAGCTTAGAGTTGCTGCTTACTGCCGTGTTTCTACTGAAAATGAAGAACAAGCATCAAGCTATGAAACTCAAATCAGTCATTATACTTCTTATATTAAGAATAGGCCCAATTGGAAACTGGCAGGTATTTTTGCTGATGATGGTATCTCAGGAACAAATACTAAGAACAGAGAAGGCTTTAATAAAATGATAGACGACTGTATGGCTGGAAAAATAGATATGATTATCACCAAGTCTATTAGTAGATTTGCTAGAAATACTTTAGACTGCTTAAAATATATAAGAATGCTTAAAGATAAAAACATAGCAGTATTCTTTGAAAAAGAAAACATCAACTCAATGGACTCTAAAGGTGAAGTTATGCTAACCATTATGGCTTCTTTAGCCCAGCAAGAGAGTCAGTCCTTAAGCCTAAATGTTAAAATGGGCATACAATACAGATATCAGCAAGGCGAAGTTAGAGTAAATTGCTCCAGGTTTCTTGGTTACACTAAAGATGAAAATAAAAAACTTGTAATTGTACCTGAAGAAGCTGAGGTTGTTAAACGCATATATCGTGAATACTTAGAAGGCAACTCTATGCTTAAAATTAAAAGAGGCCTAGAGGCTGATGGAATATTAAACGGAGCAGGTAATAAGATATGGCATACTAGTAATATTTCTAAAATACTGCGAAATGAAAAATATATCGGTGATGCTCTTTTACAAAAAACCTATACTGTTGACTTCTTAACTAAAAAACGGGTCAAGAACAATGGTTTAATACCCCAATACTATGTAGAAAATAACCATGAACCTATTATCCCAAAAGATATTTATATGCAGGTACAAGAGGAATTAGCCAAAAGAAGATCTCCCTATACCAGCCCTAGCGGGAATAAAAGAACTTACAGTAGCAATCATTGTTTTGCTAACATAGTTATTTGTGGAACTTGTAAAGAAATCTACCGCAGAGTCCATTGGAATAATCGTGGAAAGAAATCCATTGTATGGAGATGTGTTAGTAGGCTAGAAAACACTGGACAGTTTTGTGATGCTAGAACAGTCCACGAGAAAGATATAGAAGAATCTATTATAAAAGCCATCAATAACATTTTAAATAAAAAGGATTGCTACCTCCCTATCTTGAAAAATAATATAGCTTCTGTTTTAAATAATGAGAAGAACAAAGAACTAGATAATATAGAAAACAAGCTCAATGATTTGCAGCAAAAACTGTTAAGCTTAGTTCATTCCAGCTCCAACTACGATGACATAGCAGAGGAAATTCATCAGTTGAGGGATAAGAAACAAAACCTTCTTCTGAAAAACGCAAGGCAGGAAGAAGTCAATAAAAGAATTGAAGAAATGACAAACTTCCTAAATGAACAAGATACCACCCTCATAGAACATGATGAAACTCTTGTAAGACGAATTGTTGAAAAAGTCTGGATTTATGAAGATAAATTTACAATAGAATTTAAGTCTAACGTGATGGTGGAGGTAAACGAATAAGGTTGAAACAAGTAAGGCACTCTACGATATTATGATCGTAGAGTGCCTTGCTTTCTCTCTTATCTTAATCATTAATAATCTAATTTTAAGACAATGTCTTTAATATCATCTACGCTAGAGTATAAACTATCAATCGATTCACTTATTTTCTCAAGACACTCCACATAGTTTTCATTTTTTTCATCATGTTCATTGATTTGAAGTGCAATACTATTCTCCATTTTTTTTAGAAGCTGAAATAAATAATCGAAATTACCCTGAATCTCACGTTGTTGAGAAATTTCGTATTGAAGTTTGCGGCCATACATCTTTTCAATTTGCTTTATATTCTGCTTTGCCCTATTGAAGTATCTCGAATAGAGTTTATAGACCTTTATGTTAAGCATTTCCAGTCTTAAATATTCGTCCTTCAAATCATTAATTCTTTCATATATGTAATTTACCATTTGTTGGCCATCGGCTTCATATTTGCTTAAGTGTTCCCTGCACCATGAATCTGGGTTAAAGTTAAATATGTCGTGTATGGTTACATATCTACAAGTAATCTCGATATTGTTATCTTTGATATAGTTTTCAATTATATCAGATAATGCCTTTGATAATGATGAATATAGTTCGAGAAAAGTGTTTTCAATTTCAAGCTCTTTTGCATCGAACTTTATTCCACGTTGTTTTATATAAGGGACAATTTCTTCTTCCTTCATGTTTTCAGCACGACTTGTAAAAACCTGAAATGAAATAATTGCTCGTTTTGTTGCTTCATAATCTAAAGCATTTTTCTCTAAATTGACTTTAAAAAAACTATAAACTCGTTGTAGGTTGAGGTAAATTTCAATGCGATCTTGAAGTTTGTCAGCTATCTCGTTACTCATATAGCTCATATAAACACCTGCTGCAAATAAAAACAACGCATAAACAGACGCAGCTATAAATGTATCACTTTTGTCTTGTAGCGAAAAATAGTAAAAAACTGCACCTATTGAAACAAAAATAACAATAACTGTAAGAATATATTTATAGTTTCTTTCAAACCAACTTGTTGCCTTAAAGTCCATAAATTCCACCCCGCTCTCTTATATTGAGATTTAAATACACTTATTCCTAACATTCAACTTGACCACTCAACCTCTACTAAAACAGAAAAACATCTAAACTGTACTCTCTAATATTTTTTTCATCTAAACTGTACTCTCACTACTTATTTTTCTGATTTTCCTCTCTCCTATTTTCTCTTCTTCTTGCAAGAAGAGAAAAATAATCAAACCGCCTAAAGTCTTATACATAAGGGCTTTACCATCTTTTACTTCTCTACCCTTGACATCAATACTACGCACTCCACATGGCTCGACCGTATGTTTTTAATTACAACAATAACAGATTTTCAACCTATTGGTTCGGTAGATACAGTCCACAGTTTTTACCTGTTCGATAGATGCAGTCAACCCCAATATGTCCGTTTGGTAGAACGGTTAACGGTGAAAGGTTATTTTACAAATACCTTTACCATTAGTGCGTATAATCAATAATCTTTATTATTTTTCCAACCTTCTTTTCAATTGCAGCCCTCATCTGTTGTGCGTACGGGCATGCGAATCCAATAGGATTTCCTTTTGTTATACATGAAGCCAAAACAATAGTATCTGCACCTCGTTTTACCATTTCAGCCGCTCTGGTTACTGCCTTTTTCCCAGGACAACCGCCACAAGTGTTCACTCCAGTAACTTCTATTTCCTCTTCTGATACCTTCAAATGCGCATTTCTTCTCTTTCATCACTTTAAAATCAGTTGTTCCGGGGCACATATCCTCAGTTTGCATACATCTAATTAATCCAACTTTCATTAATAAACCTCCAATTCTATATGTACGGTAGTAAAAAATAGTACTTGCACTAATTACACCGTGCAAGCACTATTTCACAATACAAATGTGCTATTCTATTCGCCGCATTCATCATGATGCTGATGTTCATGACAAACGGAACCAGTCGATTTTAAGGAACCCTGCAGGTACGCTTCTACCGCATCCTTAGCGTTACCTTTTGCTCCGACAATAACCTCGATGTTCCTTTCATTAAATATCTCGACTGCACCTCCGCCCATACCACCGCTGATAATGACATTTACACCACGATCGGCAAGAAAATTAGGCAAGAATCCAGGTCTATGTCCAGGGTTAGCAATGGTTTCGCTTTTGAGAATTTGATTGTTTTCGGTGTCAAAAATCATAAACCCTTCGCAATGTCCAAAGTGCTCGGTCACCATTCCGTTTTCGCTTGCTACTGCAATTTTCATCATTTAATTTTCCTCCATTTTTTCTAATATTTTTGCAATCGGCTCAAGCCAATTGCCATCGAAAAGCTCTATCATACCCTTGTCACATGCAGCTGAAATTTTCGGGTCAATAGGTAATTTAGCAAGAACCTTTAAATTATGTTTATCAGCAACTTCTTCAATATGGCTTTCGCCAAATATCTGATAGTCCTTGCCGTTATCAGGGCATTTAAAATAGGACATGTTTTCTACCAGACCGATAATAGGGATATTCATCATCTCAGCCATCTTAACAGCTTTTGAAACAATCATGGAAACAAGTTCCTGTGGGGACGTCACAACGATAATTCCATCAACAGCAATGGATTGAAATACCGTAAGAGGAACATCGCCGGTGCCCGGCGGCATATCGATGAACATAAAATCCACATCGCTCCAAATAACATCTGTCCAAAACTGCTTTACTGTGCCGGCAATAATTGGTCCTCTCCAGACAACCGGGTCAGTGTCGTTTTCTAAAAGCAAATTGACAGACATAATATCAATCCCGGTCTTTGTTTTAACAGGGAATAGGCCAAATTCACTGCCTGAGGCTTTCTCCCTGATACCAAAGGCTTTTGGGATAGAAGGCCCTGTAACATCCGCATCCAGAATAGCTGTATGATAACCCATTCTGTTCATGGTGACTGCAATCATAGAGGTAACAAGTGATTTGCCGACTCCTCCTTTGCCACTGACAATACCAATGACCTTTTTTACACTGCTCATCTCGTGCAGTTTTTCGGAGAAGTCCGTTTTTTGTTCTTTTCTTTCTGCACAGTCCTCCGAACAACTGCTGCAGCTTTGATTGCAATTTTCGCTCATATTCTTGCTCCTTTTATTTAGATTGTAATTTCACTGCCTGCTGAAAGGTAATAGATGCTATCATCCATAGCAGCTTTTAGCCTTTTATAAGGCTCTAGACCTGTACAATGACAGGTGTAAAATTTTGCCTTTGTACCCATTAGGTACTTACCAATCCTATCTATTATTTCAAAGTCCTCATTGCCGCCAGAGCGGCTGGAAAGATGAAACCCGCCTATTACATAGTTGGGCATTCGCCCTTTAAGTGTGTGAAAATGCTCAAGAATATTTATAATGCCATTATGGGCACAGCCAGTTACTAATAGGGTTTTCCCGTCTTCCTCTACCACGAAGTTCTGTTCATGTGCAAAGGTATCATCGATCGTTTGCCCCTTATACTCCTTGAATAAACCACCGTTTGATTTTGGATGCGCCTCTCTTTGGGCAATATTCGAGAATACTTGGATTCCACTGTTAATAAAGAAACGGTCTGATGTGAGGACAATTTGTTTGTTTTGTTTCAGATTTTCATCAAGACCTATAAAATCCAATTCATCGTTTGGACGGATCGCATAGTGCTTTTCAAAAGCGAGTCGATGTAGAAATACCTCGGCTTTTGTGTTTTCTTTCAAAAATGTTTTTAGCCCTCCGCCGTGGTCATAGTGCCCATGTGAAATCACAAGAAAGTCAATATCAGCAATATTCACATCAAGCTTTTTTGCATTTTGAAGAAATTGCTCACTTGCACCAACATCAAACAATATTTTATGTTTCCTTGTTTCTATATACAGGCTAAGGCCATGCTCGCTGCCAAAGTCTTTTGATATCGCTGTGTTTTCAACTAAAGTTTTAATAAGCATGACTTTAACCTCCACCTTGTTCAAAGAGTAGATTCATTGTTTTGTGGTAAACCTCTTTAACCGCCGTTCCCGATGTGCAGTCGATGTCTACAATGGTTTGACCATTATTAATAGCTTTAACTGCGTTTGAGTCAAAGGGTATACTGCCGATATAAGGAAGACCTTGTTTATTACAAAACTCTTCAATCTTCTCTGTGTTTACAATATTGGTATCATGTTTGTTTATACATACTGCTGTCTTGGTTCCGAATTTCGCCGCTGTTGTTATAATGCGCTCCATATCGCTGATACCTGATATGGAAGGTTCTGCGACTATCAAAACCATATCCACGCCACTAAGTGATGCAATGACAGGACAGCCTATTCCGGGAGATCCATCAATAATGGCCAGCTCAGTATCAACTGCTGCCGACTTCATTTGTTTTTTTACCTCAGTGACAAGCATTCCAGAGGTACCACTGCCCATTTTAAGCTGTGCCGTTGAAAACACTTTTTTCTGATCAGAATACAGCATCAGCTCTCCGGCCACTGCCGATACCAAAGTTATCGCTTCCGTAGGACAAACATATGCGCAAACACCGCAGCCTTCACATGCAAAAGGATCAACCTTATAGTGCGACTCTGCTTTAATCGCGCCAAATCGGCAGTTTTGCCTGCACTGATCGCACCCAGTACACAGTTCAAGATTTATCTCCGCTTTTGGCAACCCATAATAGTCTGTTTTTTCCGGTTCAACATTCCATCCGGTTATTAGGTGCAGGTTAGGTGCATCTACATCACAATCCGCATATGCTTTGGCATCAGCAAGCTTTATAAATGCACTTGCTATTGTGGTCTTTCCAGTGCCGCCTTTTCCACTAAGGATTAGTAGTTGTTTCATTACACTGCACCTCCTTTGCCACTGTTTTCAGCAGAGAAGAAAACAGTTCTCGGTACTTTTCATTTTTATTAACGGCAATTTCCGCATTCGAGTTCAAGGTTCCAAGTTCATTGTCAAATGGAATCCGCCCTAATATCTTTATATTATTTTCAAAACAAAACTTCTCTGCTGGGTTTTCTTCATCCAAGCATTTGTTAAGAACCACCCCAAATGGCTTATTAAATAACTTGACCAGATCGTATACCATATTGAGGTTATGAACACCAAACAATGTCGGCTCAGCTACCAATACACAATAGTCCGCATCTTTGATGCTCTTCATTACGATACAAGCGCTTCCTGGAGGGCAGTCAATAAATGTCTGTTTATTTGCTTCCAAATTTTTCTCGGTAAGCAGCTTTTTTATGATAGGAATGCCCGTAGCTTCACCAGTATTCAATATTCCTGTCCATACCGTTACTTCGTCGGAAATCCCTTTTTGTACCTTGCCAATAACCTTTGCTTTCTCTGTTAGTGCCTTTTCAGGACAAACCAAGATGCAGCCACCGCAGGAGTGGCACACATCGTCAAAGACAATCAGTTTGTTTTTAATATAGGCGAGGGCGTTAAAGTTGCAAAAATCAACGCATTTTCGACATCCATTGCATAATTCTTCATCCACTTTTGGAATCTTTACTGATATTTCTTCCTCCCTGACTCCTTCAGGCTTAAAAAACAGATGTCCATTTGGCTCTTCTACATCACAGTCTATATATGTGGATTCCTTCGATGCCGCAGCTAAATTCACTGATACCAGTGTCTTTCCTGTGCCGCCCTTGCCGCTAAGCACAGCTATTCTCATATTAATTGCCCCCATGTCCATGAAATCCGGCATGAATTTCATCAAGCAAATGAAGTTTGCCGGCAATAAAAGCATCAATATTATCTTTGGCTGAAGTAGCTGAAGTAGTTGTAGTTTTATAAATTTTGATTTCAGCGGGTTTTAACACGTCAGCAGCATTTTCTCCTAAGCGGGGAGTTAGTAAAGCATTTGCTTTGTTATCCACTATTATTTGTGCAGCTTTAATCCCTGCACCTCCTGTGCTTGCCGCCGCACTGTTGTCAATAAATATACTTTCCTTGGTTTCTACATCATAAATAAGAAAATAGGGAGTACGTCCAAATGATACACATACATTCGACTCCAAGGTTTTCTCATCTACTGGAATTGCTATTTTCATAAGAATCCTCCGTTCTATTTTTGTTTAAATAATTCGCAATTGCGTTGCGTAGCGCACTCACACCTAAATTTGAGCAATGAACCTTATTTTCAGGAAGTCCATCTAAAGCCTGGATAATATCTTCTTCCGTAATATTCAATGCTTCCTCTAAGGTTTTGCCCTTTGCTAATACCGACGTCATACTGGATGTTGCAATTGAAGCACAACACCCAAACACCAGATAGCTGATTTCCTCAACACGATTATCTTTTACCTTTAAATAAACGGTCAAATAATCTCCACAGGAAGGATCACCGTAGCTTCCTTCAGTATTTGCATCCGGCATACTATGGGCATTTTGTGGGCACATAAAATGCTCAATTACTCTTTCTGAATATATAATCAACCACCTCGATCCGCATCATCTGTAAAACATCTACCACGCCTATGCCTGTGGCAACCACGGCCACAACCATTCCCTAACCCTTCACAAAGCCGGTATTCACCGCCCTCAATCAGTAATACCTTTCCATTTACTAATGATTCAGCCAGCTTTTTTCTGGCTTCGATATAAATGCCTTGAACGGTGCTACGAGCAATATTCATTTGCTCGGCGCACTCTTCTTAAGTGAAGCCTTCCAAATCGATAAGTCTTATAGTTTCATACTCATCTACTGTCATGTTTACATGGTTTTCTGCGTCGGCAGACGAATCAAGAGGCCCGAATTTATTGCTCTCAGGCAAACAGCAAACTTTTCTCCACTTTACCGGTCTCGCCATAATTCATCACCTCCATCCTAATCAGAAATAACCAGAGCGTCCTCTGGTTATCCCTGATGCCCATTATAGGTTCTCCAATTGCTTATCAATAACTTCAAGTCGATCTTGCAACATGGTTTTCTGTTCATTCAGCAGCTCTTTTTGTGTTTTTGAGGAGGTCTGGTTAATCGCAGAACCTCTACCAAAACCGCGATCGAAACCGCGTCTGCAAGCAAATCCAAGACCCAATCCCATTCCAAGACCAGCCCCATATTTTACTGCATTAGCACCTGTGCAAAGTCCTAAACCTCTTCCAGTCATTGAACCAGCACCCATCGGGCCAGTTCCATTTCTTCTTGGCATGCTTTTCACCTCCTTATAGTTTATGACATATGCCATCTATTCTTATTATACTCCGTTTATGGCATATGTCCGTTGTTTTACAACAACTAAACATTAAAAGCCACTTAAAAGTCTGAGAAATCGGGCTTTTCTTTTGTCAATCTTTGTGTATATTTGTGTTGTGTATTGTCGTGTATTGAGATATAATGGGGTTAGAGGTGAATTTATGTACCTAAAGAAAAGCATGAGCAATGGTAAACCCTATTTATCTTTTGTCCAAGGTTACAGGCAGGATGGGAAAGTAAAACAAAAAACGATTGAGAAACTTGGCTATCTTGAAGATCTTGAAAAAGAATACCCTGATCCTATCGCCCATTTCAGGCAAGTCGCAAAGGAACGTTCCAGGAGTGAGGCTTCTCAAAAAACGTTGGAACTGAACCTATTAGCCAAGCTCCCGGATAAGGTGGCTCTGCGCAAAAATCTTGGTTATGCTGTACCAAAGGCAGTGTACTCTTTACTTGGACTTAAAGACTATTTTCAGAACAAACAAAGGCATCTGAAAGTGGATTACAACCTAAACAGTATCTTCAGCCTCCTTATTTTTAATCGCTTTTTATTTCCTTCATCAAAAAAAAGCGCCTTTGAAACCAAGAATTCCTTTTTTGAATCCTACAACTTTTCATTAGCTGATATTTACCGGGCTTTAGATTACTTTGCTGGCTATTCAAATGAAATCCAACAGCATCTCCATGGCAGAATATGCGAACTTATTGGAAGGGACAGCCAGCTTGGATATTATGATGTCACCAACTATTACTTCGAGATCCCCTATGAGGATGAAGATGTGTACGATGAAGATAGGAATATGATTAAAAAGGGTCAAAAGAAACGTGGGCCATCCAAAGAGCACCGAAAGGATCCCATTATTCAGATGGGACTCCTCATGGATGCAAATGGAATCCCAATGGCCTTTAATACTTTTTCCGGTGGTGAAAGTGAAAAGCTCTCTCTCCTGCCAACAATTCGCCGTGTGAAAAAAGATTTCGCCTTGGAACGTGTTATCGTTGTGGCCGATAGGGGTCTTAATACCAGTGATAATACTGCTTTTCTTTCGGGAAAGAACCACGATGACATGGCAGGTAATGATGGTTATGTTTACGGACAAAGTGTTCTCGGTGCCGATAAGCAATTCAAAGAATGGGTGTTAAATCAGGAAGATTACTTAGTAAAAAAAGAAGAGGATAAGGATGGGAATACCTTCTTTTTTAAGCACAAATCCCGGATTTGCGCAAGGAAAGTACAGTTAAAGGGAAGGGATGGTAAACGCGCCCGCAGGATGGAAATATATCAGAAGCAGATGGTTTATTATTCCGAGAAATACGCCAGGAAACAAAAAAAGGATAGGGACAGGGCTATTGCCAAGGCAAAGGAACTGATTAACAATCCTGGGAAATATACAAGGGCTACCAGCCTTGGAGCAGCCGGTTATGTAAATAATATCAAGTTCCTCAAAGAAACAGGTGAAATACCCGACGGTCTGGTTCTATCTTTGAACGAAGCAAGAATCCGGGAAGAAGAAAAATATGACGGATACTATTCCATTGTTACCAGTGAAAAGCATTTATCTGATACAGAAATTCGGGATATTTACAAGGGACTTTGGGAAATCGAGGAATCCTTTAAAATAATTAAAAGCGAATTCAAGGCGAGACCTGTGTATGTAAAAAAAGATGAACACATGGAAGCACATTTCCTGATCTGTTTTGTAGCACTGGTAATCATGAGGGTTCTTGAACAGATGCTACGGAAAAAACATACCGTAAAGCAGATTCGTAATTCGTTGATTAACTATTCATGCTCCTATTTGGAACAAAATTATTACCTGTTTGATTATCGAGATGATGTAATAAAGTCCTTCGAGTCCACCTTTGATTTTGACTTAAGTAAAAAAATTATGTCCAAGGCCGAGATTAAAAAAATTTTGCAATACAAAAAACAGGTGTGAATACACTACAATTTTATGACAAAAAACAAAACCCGCTAGCCCTTGATAACGCTGGGCTAACGGGTATTTTTTAGTCATTTTTGCTGTAAAACTCAGGTATTTTACTGCATTAGCACCTGTGCAAAGTCCTAAACCTCTTCCAGTCATTGAACCAGCACCCATCGGGCCAGTTCCATTTCTTCTTGGCATGCTTTTCACCTCCTTATAGTTTATGACATATGCCATCTATTCTTATTATACTCCGTTTATGGCATATGTCAATAACTTTCGAGTGAATTTAATAGAAAATTCAAAAAACCGTCAATCAAGGAAATTCCTCAAGTGACGGTCAACATTATTGCCGATATAGGTTTTCTAATTGCTTTAGCTTATTTTGTTGGGGCTGGTGCTTTTACAACAATCAATTCCAACGTTTCATCATTCAAATTTTTAACGTTCATCTTTGTATTTACAGGTATTTTTAGTAAAGTACCATTGGAATACTTATGAATTTCCTGGTCATTAAGGCCAATAGAAAGTGTACCTCTTACTACCGTCATATAAACATTAGAATTTGAAAAATGTTCTGGCAACCCTTCATCTTTGTTAAAAACCATGTGTAGATAATGAAGGTTCTCATCATAAATAACTTTTTCTACTGCTTTCTCATTGCCAGTTGATATTTTATATACTTGCTCAATCATTTTATCATCCTCCTAGTATTTAAATTATATCATAAAATTTAATATTATTATGTAACTTAGTCACAACACAAAACGATTATATCTATTTTGAGTAGTGAATGGCATCCTTCGGACATACTTGTTGACAATTAGTACATTGCAAACATATTGAAGTTTTAATCTCAGCTTTTTTATCTGTTGATTTAACCTCTATTGCTTCGGAAGGACAAACTTTCTCACAAAGCTTGCACCCAATACAGTTTTCTTTATTTACCTTTTCTGAAAACTTAGCAAATCTTCCAAAAACTTTTTGTAGCGGCCCAAACGGACAAATGAGATTATGAAACACTGCCGGCTTATATCTAAGTGTTATAAGCACCGAAACCGCTAACCAAATTAGTAAGATAGGAATATTTTTATGTAACAATTTTTGTGCAAGCAACATTATTGCTACGCTACCCACCAACGCGAACCATGCAAATTTTCCAGAGCCAAGCCACTTGGGAGACTTATCCGTCTGTAGCTTTAGCTTTTTTGAAAGCGCTTCTGTTGGAATCATCAACGTATTCATCGGACAGACATAACCACAATATACTCTACCAAATAGCAATGCTACTAAGAGACTTACCGCATATAAAGCAAGCCATAGCATTATTTTACCATTAAATAGTAAAAATATGAATAGTGCAAAAAACAAAATACGTATTGTAGTAATAATATACTTCATATAATCCTCCACCATTTATTGAATTTATAATATTATAACGCTATAATATTATAAAAGGTGTTACCTTGGTAACACATAGGAGGATCTATATGACTAAGAATATTAATTTAATCAAAAGTACTACATTGATAAAATCTTTATCAGATGATGATATACTTACTAACCTCAAAAATGGAAAGTTTAAAGTCACGTCTTATAAGAAAAATAGCATTGTTCATTTTGATGGAGAAACATGTAGTAAATTAGAAATAATCTTATCCGGCAAGGTTGCTGTAGATCGTATTGACGAGTCTGGAAATCTGCTTACAATCTCAGAGTTTTACAAAAATGATATTTTAGGCGGAAACCTATTGTTTTCAAAAAATCCTTATTATCCTATGACTATATTAACAAAATTGCCCACGGATATGCTAGAAATTGATAGAGAAGCGTTGTTTGAATTGTTCTGTAATAATCCTATCTTTTTACGAACATACTTGGAACTTACTTCCGACCGTGCATTTATTCTCGGAGATAAGATAAAGCATTATATCAATAAAACAATACGTGAAAGCATCATGAACTATCTAAATTACGAAAGTAAAAAACAAAATTCTAACCACATCAAATTAAATATAACCAAAAAGGCGCTTGCTGAAAGAATCGGGGTTCAACGTACATCTTTATCTCGAGAGTTGGCAAAAATGAGGAAAGATGGGCTGATTCAATTTGACTCAGAAACGATTACTTTATTGAAATAATAAAAGCCTTATTATTGTACAGACAGACCGCCAACCAAGAGAATTTATCTCCTGGCTGACGGTCTGTCTTTAAGCTATGTTTATATTTCTACTTCAATTCCTGACTTAAACCTCACAACCACGTTGTTTTCAAATATAGTTGCTTTCTCAACTAAGAGTCTTACCAACTCTTCATCGTAATCAAGATTCTGATCTGCATGGTTTTCTATAAAATCCATCATCTCTGTAATTCGGTCTTTCTCGCCTTGGCTTTCAGCCTCCGCCGTAAGGATGGCTTGCCTTCTTTCACTAAGGACCTGTATTTCATCAGCAAGTTTTTCATAGTCCTTGCCGGAATTAGCATAGCTGATGAGTTCCATCTGTTTCTCTTCCATTTGCTTGTCAATGTTGGCAATGGCTTGTTCATTGCTCTCGCAGACCACCGACTCAATATTCTCCCGCAAAATCGCAATCATCGATTCACCACCGCCAAGAACCTGGTTAAATGCCTCTGCTACTGCGGCATGGAGGTCTTCCTCCGAAATTGTCCTTGATGTGCAACCTCTAGGTCCCTCTTCCAATCGTGTAACGCATCTCCAAACCGTAGACTTCTTGCCACGGTTGTTCCAATAAGTCCGTCTATATATGTCTCCGCAATCACTGCAAAAGGTGATGGAGGATAAGGCATACTTACTACTATATATCCTTCTCTTTCCGTCTTTACCTTTAAACAAAAGACTTCTGCGTTTCATTTCTTCCTGCACCTGCAGATATAGTTCCCTTGGAATGATAGCCTCGTGATTATTCTCAACATAATACTGGGGAACGATGCCTTCATTTTTGACACGCTTTTTTGTTAGGAAATCCACCGTGTAAGTTTTCTGTAACAGTGCATCTCCCATGTACTTTTCGTTCTGCAGTATCTTTTGTACTGTTTCCGGTCTCCATTTCGGATTGCCCGCCGCTGTGTAAATTCCGTCTTTCATCAAACCCTTACAAATTCCTGCGAGGCTCTCGCCCTCAAGGTACTCTCTGAAAATTCGCTTTACAACCTCAGCACCTTTTGGCTCAATGATAAGGTTTCCATCCTCGTCCTTTGTATATCCAAGAAATCGGTTATAGTTGACCTGCACTTTGCCTTGTTGGTATCTGTACTGAAGACCAAGTTTAACATTCTGCGAAAGTGACTGGCTTTCCTGTTGTGCTAAGGACGCCATAATGGTAAGGAGCACCTCACCCTTGGCGTCCATTGTATTAATATTTTCCTTTTCAAAATATACCGGAATGTTCTTTGCCTTTAGGTCACGAATGTACTTTAGACAATCCAAGGTGTTACGAGCAAATCGGCTGATGGACTTGGTAATAATCATGTCAATGTTGCCCGCCATGCATTCATCTATCATGCGGTTAAACTCATCACGCTTTTTCGTGTTTGTGCCTGAGATACCATCATCAGCAAAGATGCCTGCGAATTCCCATTCAGTATTTTCCCTAATGAAATCTGTGTAATGCTCCATCTGAGCCTCATAACTTGTAGCCTGTTCCTCTGTAACTGTAGAAACACGACAATAGGCTGCAACTCTAAGTTTTGGTATTTCTTCTTTCGCTACCGTATTGCCGACCCGCTTTCGAGCCGGAATAACGGTTATGTTTTTACTTACATTCATATTAGCCATCAGTCCACCTCGCTTTCTATCAGACCGTACATATACTCGGCTTGTGCAAAAGGATCATCAAAAAACTTCGTCTGTCTGCCCATTTTAAATTTAGTTTGTGGAGTGGGCGGTAATGGTTCTTTATATTCCTTTATTCTCCCAAGAGCCAGTGCTCGTCTGCGTATTTCATTGTTTGCTTTATTAAAAACGTCACTATTAACAATGGCGGGGTAATACTCATCCCCAACATAATGCTCATTTTGCAGCATTCTTTTTGCTGAAGCGTGGTACAATTTAAGTCCTGCTCTTTCGGCAGCCACTGTAAGAGCCAACCCTGAGTTATAGCCATCAAAGAGTTCTTTTACTTGACCTGCTGCCGTTTCATCTATAACTGCTTTACCGCCTTCAATGCGGTAACCATATGGTGTATGTGTCATTATTCCACCAGCCTTTCTTTTAAGGAAAGACCGCATTTCAGTTTAAATACAATCTCCTCCCTGGAATTTACAACTATCTCATCTATAAAATCTTCAAAAACATTATCGTTAAATTTCAATGCCATTCTGTTTCTGCTACAGAATCTTATGAGCCTTTGGGATTCATCTATCTTTGACGCATTACCGCTTACCGCAAAAAATATATGTTTTTTCTCTGTGGCAAGCCGAGCAAACTTACTTAATAGTTCCGTATTCTGCTTTGTAAACAGTCCCGGATTCAAAAGTCCCTTTGACATAAGTTCCATAAGCACATTACGCTGATTTTTGTTCTTTTCAATGCTGTCCTCAATTTCAGTAATTTTCTTCAGATAGGCTTTCTCATCAATATTTCTCAACCCTTGCATAAAAGGCTTGAGCAGCATATCGCAAGAAAAAACCAGTTTGTTTAGCATTGTTACAAATGCAACCTTAATATCTTCATCTTTGATAAACTTCATTGAGCATTTAACTGTGTGTTCTATGTGCTTTGTACAACACCAGGCGATATACTCATTTTTTCCGGAATAATGAATACGTCTTTTGAAACGGGAACCACACTCTCCGCAGGTTATTTTGCCGGAGAATGCATACCGCTTTTGGTATTTGCCTTCCTTCTTTGAAACACCCTTTTCCTTGCCACGTTGTTCCATAATCAACTGTGCCTTTTCAAAATCCTCATGGCTGATAATAGCCTCATGATGCTTTTCTAAAAGGTACTGATTTTCTTCGCCGTAATTTATATGGCGGTTGAAGTTGCTATCAGTATAGGTCTTTTGGAAAATTACATCTCCAGTATATTTTTCGTTCTTAAGAACACCTTGTACTGTTGACGGATGCCAAACTGTACCTCGCTTGGATGGAATACCTCGCTCATTTAATTCCTTGGCTATAAGAAAGGCTCCTTTGCCATTAATACACTCTTTAAAAATGGTGCGAACTATTTCCGCCTCCTCAGGCACAACCTCCATCTTGCCATCAGCGTTTATGTAACCGTATGGCGGGTAGGAAATTATAAAAGTGCCGTTTATAAAGCGTTTCTGAACAGACCATTTAATGTTTTGCGAAATGGAAACAGACTCGCTTTCAGCAAGGCCGCTTAATATGGAGAGCATTAACTCGCTTTCCATAGAACCTGTATTAATGTTTTCTTTCTCAAATTGAATGAACACACCGACATCAATGAGCCTTCGTACCATTTCCAAACAGTCGGTTGTATTTCTTGCAAACCGGCTGATTGATTTTGTAAGAATTAAATCAATCTTTCCTTGCTCAGCATCCTTTATCATATCCATTAGACCGTTTCTGTTGTCTTTCTTAGTCGCACTCAACCCTTCATCATAATAAAGACCTGCAAAATCTCATTCGGGATTTAATCTAATGAAGCTTTCGTAGTGTTCTTTCTGTGCTTTTAAACTGACCAGTTGTTCATCACTGTCAGTAGAAACTCTGGCATATGCAGCAACACGTAATTTCCTCTTTGAAGTAGCTGCTACATTATCAACTTTGAATATCTTTTTCATCATCTCACCTCGCTTTCGGTATATGACATATTCGCTCTAAAAGCCAGTAATAGCAAGTGTTTTAGGGCATTATCTTTGCTAAAACGGGTGAGAATCTTTTGCGATTTAACTCTGTAATTTTGTCGAATTCATCCAGTGAAATTAGCCCCGCAGATAAAAGCTGTTTAAGCAGTTTTTGAGCCATATAGTAATCAGCCTCTTTCTGCATTTGGCTGTTAGTCATTTTTATAGTTTCACTTGGTATTGGGTTGTTGTCTGTGACTTGAAAAATCTTCATAAAAAAACACCTCCTATCTGGTAGCCACGGCGGGAGGTGAAATCTGATGTTTTTTCTAATCTTTTTTATAGAAGTCGCATTCATAGCCATCGGCATCAAGGAGCAGTCCCTTTGCCCAGGGGGGAACTCTGCCCATCTGCTCACATACGCTATCTATGGACATTCGAGGGTCTGCCTCAATGATTACTTCATCATGCACATGAGCCACAATGCTGCAATTACGAAGTGCCATCATGGAATACATCAAAATATCACGGGAGATTGCCTGAACAATATTTTCTACAAATTTAGGGCCATAACTTTCAATACGCTCCCATTTCTTTGTTCCTCCTACACCTTCGTAAGTCACGGACTCACCACCGAAGATATTTTCGCCGATACGAGGTTTTACATAGGCAAGATGTCTGCCGGAAGGGAGAACAATAAATAGCATTCCGCTCATGCAATGAAACTCGATGTTATTAGTTTTCTGTGACTTGTTTTCCTTAATACACTTCTTAACAACACGGTCCACATCCCACCAGAACTTTACGATGTTTGGATTGGATGCCCTCCAGGCATTTACAAGGGGTTTAAATTCTTCCTCTGCAAGTCCCATCTCCAATGCACCCATAGCCTTTAATGCACCGACTGATCCACCATATCCAAGTGCTAATTCTGCTATTTTTCCTTTTTGCCTTAGATGACCGTTCACACCATGCTTTTCAACAGGAACTTTAAACATCTGAGATGCAGATGCACAATAAATATCACCACCGCTTGCGAATACTTCGGTTCGCCACTCTTCACCTGCAAGCCATGAAAGCACACGAGCCTCAATTGCAGAAAAGTCTGCAACAATAAACTTATTGCCGTCCTTTGGCACAAAGGCTGTGCGGATAAGCTGTGAGAGGGTGTCCGGTATATCTTCATAGAGCATTTCAAGCGTTTCATAATCACCGCTTTTCACTATGCCTCGTGCCTCTTTTAAATCCGGCATATGATTTTGAGGCAGGTTCTGTAATTGCACGATTTTTGAACTGAAGCGTCCTGTCCGATTGGCACCCAGGAAAGTAAACATCCCACGAATCCTATCATCGTGGCAGACGGCATTCTCCATAGCCGTATATTTCTTTACAGATGATTTTGCGAGCTGTTGACGGAGGGAAAGAACCTTATTCAGTTCGCCATCTGTTTCCTTAAGCTTCTCCGCAACAGCCTTTTTGCCTAGCGTCTCCATCTCGATGCCGTTATCCGAAAGCCAAGACTTCATCTGTACCACGCTGTTAGGATTATCAAGATTCGTAAGTTCCTGCATGGAGGATGTAAGGCTTTTGCGAGATACTTCATCCATTGAAATGGCCTGTTTTACGAAAGGCATATCAACACGAATGCCTCTGTCATTGATTTCTTCGCTCAGGTGATATTCTTCCCAGATGGAATCCGGCACGGGGAATTTAATCAGTTTCTGCTCAATTTGCATTTCAACTTCGACATCTCGGATGTTATAGAACCTGAAACGCTCCCACTTTTCTGGAGCATCAGATGGTAAATTTCTTGTGCGGTTTCCGTTTACCTTTGTCGGATTGCATGGAACACAGAAGTATCGAATCAGGTCTTTACCCTCCGTCAGCTTCTGCTTTTCAAGACCAAGAACGGCACCCAAACCTTCCAAGGAAAGGGGAAGTCCCATATATGCCGCCCAAGTCATCGTGCATCTCCAGGATTTCGGGGCAAGATACTCGCCAACAGGATATCCGAGAAAACGAGATAGGCATACACGTTCAAATGAGCTGTTATGGGCATATTTAATAACCTCATCATCTTCCAAAGCAGAAAGGATGTCCGGTGGTATCTTTTCGCCACAGGCAAGGTCGATTATTCTCACCTCACTGCCGTCTACAGAGTAGCTGAATAGCAGAATTTCAAAATCTGGCGATTCACAGTAGTGATAGACACCACACTTTGCCAGATTGATGCTACTGTATGTTTCAATATCACAATGCAGTGTTTTTATTCCAGCCATGCGTATCTATCTCCATTCTTGATTTTGCTTATAGCCTGATGGCCTACACCATATAATTCACCAAGCCGTGTACAGGTAAACCCGCAGAATATGCCAAAGCGTATCCCTTCAACATCTTCCGTAGTAAGTTTCTTCCACGCCTTGCCTTGACGATAAACGTCATAAATGTTTTCTGTCTGTGAATCATAGCGAAGGTTCTCCAGACGGTTATCTTTTGGATTCCCGTTTGCATGAAGCACATACATACCATCTCTTTCGCCTACAAAAGCAGCCATAATCAAATGATGAACCGCAAAGGTATGCCTTGGGTCATTTAGGATAACCATAAGGTAATTACCTCGAACTCCGGGGCGAAGTATTCTTTCTCTTGATAAATAATCAAACTCTCCGTTCTGATTGCTGCTATGAATTACACGCTCCAGGCTTTTGATTCTGCCCTCACTGCTTGCCTGATACTTACCCTCATAGCCGGGTATATCTTTCCAGATTTCTTTCATGATGCACCTCCATTCCTAAAAGAAAAAAGGTGGCAGAGGGAAAGCCTCCACCACCGCAATGTCATCGTTCCTTTTAGGCAAGGAAGTCATCATCTACAAGAGTAGTAAAATCATCTGCTGCAGAGGTCTTTCCACCGAGAGGCTCGCCATCCTTAATTTTTTGAATGTTCCCAAGACCACAAGCTACACCCTTATTGCCGTTGGAGTTGAAAGCATAGAAGTTAAGAGAAACTCTACCGTAACAACCACTGTACACTTCACTGCGGTCCATAATAGGTTTAACTCTTTTGTCTACAATCTGGGGAGCGGTTATGCTGTTGGCATTGATAAAGTAATGCCCTTTATATGCCTCATCGTCACGCTCTACATCGCCGTCACGGAGCGGAAGTTTGATGGTAGCTTTATTTGGTTTCTTACCACCAAACTTTGCAATGCCTTCTTCAATAGCTGCATCGATAGCAGCGTTTACTGCATCTATGGTTTCCTTATCATCCTTTGGAATGAGAACGGACACACTGTATTTCTCAGCACCGCCGTTAATAGATACCGGCTCCCATCCGTGGAAATAAGAGAGCCTTGTGTTTACGCCTGTGATAACCTTAGTTTTATTAGTGTTATTTGCCATAATATTTAATCCTCCATAATTTCGTTAAATTCGTTTTTTGCATCTGCTACGTTCATAGCCGGTCTTTTATCTGAGTTGGGAGCAAGAGTCGGCTTGCCCGGTGGTTTATAAATGAGGTCACCGAGTATTTCCTCGAATTTGGTTTTACCCATCAGTTTCTGCATCTCTGTCATAGGGATGAGGCTCTTACGATAAATGTCTTTAAATCCGCTTGCCACAGCTTTTTCTGCGATGGCATCTTCATCTTTGTATTTACGAACAGAGCGACCTTCCACAACCTTAAAACCGTTCCACTCTTTGCCGTGATTCACAGCGGCGTCTGTGGCGTAGGCAGTTATTTCATTTGCCCATTTAGTAAGGTCGGGGAGAATGAACAGAATCTCCTCTATCTCGTTATCAGTAAGTAACGGTGGCATCTTAAACTCTGTCTGGGCAAGTTTCAGCTTTTCCTCGGCTCTTGCACGGCATCTGACTGCAGCTTTGCAGAAAGTACACCATTCACCTGGTATATATTCACCCTCGCCGTTATAGGCTTTTACTGCCTTTGGTTTAAGCTCCTCTTCTGCCCAGCATTTAAGTTCCTCTACCGGTACAGTCCATGTGCTGACATTTTTTCTTCTTGGTTGGAAAATCGTCATCGATACTTCGTTGATATCATAAAGGCTGTCATAGATTTCAAGGGCACCCAAGGCATACAGTTTCATCTGTGGATTGTCCACCGCATCAACAAGCACACCCATGCCATATTTGAAATCTATGATGTGAAGTCTGTCATCTGAAATGATTAAACAATCTCCAGTACCAAAGCCGTCCGGCACATAGCAGGAAAAATCAAGACGCTTTTCGATAAGAATGATAGCTACCTCCTCCGATTCTATTGAATCAGTTGTAGCTTTGCGCAGGATTTCCACATCGAAGCCCGCACTCTTATAGCCTTCTAAAATTGTACTGTAATAATAACAACTCGGCTGTCCAAGCGGTCTACCATCATTCATGATGTAGACCATCGCCTTGACGGTTTTGCTTCCCAACTTCACTTTTATTGTTTCCTTTCGATAAAGGAACGGCCATCCCTCGTAACGGTCAAGTGCCGCTTCATCGGTCGGTGTAATCTCCTAAACTAAAACTGGTACGTTGCCACCCTCAAAAGGCTCGATTGTCGCCACAGCGCCCGCGTGTGCCCCTCGAAATAATAGGCGGTGGTCATTGATTTGACTTGCTCCTACCACCTTCGCTGTGGGGCATCTGTCGGCCATTTGCTTTAGATTAAGGTTGGAGCCATAGGCAAGATATAATTTATTCTTCATTGTAATCCTCCTTCTTAGCTTTGTGGGTTAGGGGCAGCTCAGGCCGCCCGAAACCGCCATGCAGCTGAACCCGAAAGTGCTGCTGTCAAATGTTCTCTGCAGTTTGCAAATTCATCCCCAATGAAACCAATCCGGTTTAGATAGGTTCTCATGGCAAATTTCTCGTTTTCCACCTGTGGTTTCTTTGCTGATGCACACTTTTGTGTTAAGGCTTGGTGGTTGATGGCAAGTGCTAGAACAATGTAGCTTCTTATCTTTCCTGCATGAAGTTCGCTATTGAACCCTCTAAGTTCAACTGTATGGTTTCCGGTAAAAAAGCTGTGAAGGTTGAGGAAATGGTAGCGGCTGTTGTGGTAATGAGTGTTTCTACTCTCGCTGTAGCCCTCGTACCAAATGTCCTCAATTTGTCTCATGGTTCTAGGCTTTTTACGGTTTATCTTCTCAACCAAAATGCTGTCCATCTTTTTGCAGTAATTCATTCTCTGCGGTGCAATCTGAAGTGCTTTATAAAATAAGTCGTTTTTGCTTGCAATGATATTTACAAAGTTTCGAATGCTTCGTGGGGTATGTTCAGCACCGTCTAGATGAATGTGAATTCCGCAAGATGTATTTGTAAAGGCTCCAGATTTGCGAAGCTTTCTTACTAGCTCCTGCAAAGTTTCAATGTCCTCCCGGTAGGTTAGGATTGGACTAACCAGCTCAACGCTATAATCTCTACCTGCAGCTACTTTTCTTCTACCTTCTTTTCTTTGGCAGTTGATGCTCCCATCGTACATAAACTTCCACACTCGACCATCTGAAGTTTTTACCTTCTTGGTGTCGTAGTAAGTCCCGCCTTCACTGTAAATGCCTTGCAAATATTCTGCAGCGACTCTAGCTGCCCTTTCCCTTGTAATCCCTGTAAATTCAATCTCAATCCCGAATTTTGCACTTAACATCGTGTATCGCTCCTTTTAAAGTGTGTTTGTCCTTTCGGCATGTACATATATCACTCTAAAAGGCTTATATAGCAAGACAATTCTGCAACATAAATCTACATATTTACTGCCATATTGGGCTTAAAATGTGTGTTTTTATTCTTCGATTTTCTTGCATAAATCCTCTCCAAAAACCACTCCAAGGGAACTGCCTGAATCCCAACTGACGTGGATAGTTCCCAAATCATCAACACTAGTAACCGTACCTTTATCTCCTGGCTGAAGCTTGGTATAAGGGTCATTCATCTTAAGTAGCATGACACGAGTTCCTGGAGTGTAATAACTTCTAAGTTGCTTTAGCATTTCTGGGTGAATGATATTCATTATTCACTCACCTCCTGATGCTTGGCACTTCCGCTTTTGAAGGCAGAGCTACCCGACAGTTTGGAGAGGAGAATTTTTCGTTCTGTTTTGTATTCTGGCCCGATAAATCCAAGTCTTAGAAGGAAACAACGGAAAGCGTACTTTTCATTCTCCACTGATTTCTCGGTCGAGTTGACGCGGGTCTGCTTCTTTGCCATTTCACAAAGTGCTGTTACAAAGTGGGTATAAGCCTTCACCTCCTCTGCGGAGCACTCACTCTGGAACCAAGGGAAGGTTATAAATTCCTCATTTATGATAATGGGAATAGAGTCAGTATCAAGTGCTTTCTTTATAAGGGTTTCTTTGCTTTCTACCAATCCTTTTAGGTTATCAAGTGCAGTTTCGCTAAAACCCTCCCTCGGCACAATGTCATAAAGATAAGCTTGAATAAACTGGAAAACAAAATAATAAATATTCAGAAAATAAGTTTTTTAAAGAAATTCCTCTATAATCAATATTGCATTATTAAATATTGATGGAGGAATTTTTTATGGGTAAAATTAATAATTTTAAAGAAGGAATTAAAGAATCAAATCACGTTATAAATGATATAATGTTTCTATATAAATTTAGGCTTAAAGAAACATATTTTACAAGAATGGGAGGTAGCAAATTGAAATTTACTGACATAATATTATTTATACTAAATTTTGTAAAAAAGAGTTTACAAATTGAATTAGATGATTTTTTTAATAAAGTCCAAAAAAGTGATGTAACCATAACTAAACAAGCATTTTCTCAAGCTCGTAGAAAGGTTTCACCTAAGGCATTTATATATCTTCTAGAAGAAGTAAACAAATGGTTTTATAAAAACACACCTTTTAACACATATAGAGGATATAGATTATTAGCAATTGATGGAACCGTAATACAATTACATAATAGCGCAGAATTAAGAGAAAAATTTGGATATATTGAAAATCAAAATGCTAAGGTTGCACGTGCTCAAGCTTCTGCTTTGTATGACATAGAAAATGATATGATCATAGCATCAAAAATAGATAATTATAGAACTGGAGAAAGAGAATTAGCAGAAAATTTAATAATTAAAATGTGTGAATATGGCACATATAATGATTTGCTATTATTTGATAGGGGCTATCCATCAAGAGATTTTATAAATTTTCTTGAAGGAAAATAATTGAAGTATTTAATGAGAGTTAGTAATGGATTTTTAAAAGTAGTTGTTAATGCTCCAAATCAAGATCAAATTGTAGAAGTTAAATATAAAGATATCATATTAAAAATGAGAGTATTAAAGTTTAAATTAAATTCAGGAATAATTGAGACTCTAATAACTAATATATTTGATGAAGACTTTACAGTAGCAGATTTTAAAGAACTCTATTTTAAAAGATGGGGAATTGAAATTAAGTATAATGAAATAAAAAATAAGTTGCAAATTGAGAATTTTACAGGTGAAACACCAATAGCCATAGAACAAGATTTTTATGCAACAATGTACTTGGCTAATATGGTTGCATTAGCAAAAAAAGACGCTAATCAAATAATTGAAGAAGAATATAAAGAAAAAGGATTAAAGTATGAGTATAAAGTTAATACTAATGTTTTAATTGGTAAACTTAAAGATACATTGATTACTATGATATCTATAAATAATCCTTGGAAGCGCTCAAGGATGCTAAAACATATTGAAAAAGAGATTGAAAGGAATGTGATTCCTATTAGACCTGATAGGAATTTTAAGAGAAAAAATAACAAATCTACTCAAATGGTAAATAGAATGAATAAAAAAAGAGCTTTGTAAAATACATTTATATATATTTATGGGGAAAACTTTCTTTAATATGATGAAGGTTTATTTCTTATACCCAATTTTATAATACTAATAACAATAATCATGAAAAGAAGTTCATGGTTATTATAAACTTCTTTTCATGATTATATTTTGTAAAAATATTGAATCATAGCTTTATGACATTGCCCCTGGGGTTCTTGACAGACCCTTGGGTGCATCTTGCTAATAAGCCAAACTGCAGCTGATAATGTCTGCTTATCAAAAGATGATGCTATTATATAATTGTCACATAAATGTTAAAATTAGCACCACCTGGGTACTAGGATGTGGTTGAAAGTCAACTCCTTGCTAAAATTAACTGTTTACTTGTTTAATTTTTAAATTATCGATTTGCAAATATAGCCATGATTTCTTCATCGCTTTTTTCATCTTCCCAATTATCTGAAAAGAAGAAGCTTAAATTCATATCACCACAATAATGTTCATATATTTCTGGACGTAATGATTGTGCCTTATTACTATTTTCAATGCTACGTTGATTTAATGAACCATTTTCTTTTTTCCCATTACGATGTACATCATAGCAATATATCGCCTTAGGATTATTTCCCTCAGCACGGCTCCCTATTAATCTTTTTTCAGTATCATTTTTATTAAATTTTTTCTCTTTAGGAATAAAATTAGCAAAAAGTTTTGAAAAACCTTTAAATAAATCTCTGTTTGCATTTCCTATTTTGACACCAAAAAAATCACAAAATTCTTTTTTACTATGAAAGTAAACGTTGTAAAAATCAATATATCCATTAATTGAATCATTTATATTGCTTCTTTTTACAAATTCCACTTTCGCCTTAGCATATTTACTTGGTTTTCTCTGATTTTCTCTATAAAGTGTTAATATCACAAAATAACCTTCTTCTTTATATCTAAATAGAAATGAATCAATAATCCATCCTTTTTGCTCCATATCGTTTAAAAGAGATGGTAAATTTTTAAACAACAATTCTGCCATAGTTATAACCTCACAAACAGCTTCTTTTGATTTTTGATATAATTATAGTTCATGCTGATATCCTAATTAATAATATATTAGCTAATTTTTATATAAATGCAAAAATTAGTACCCCTGATGTACTAAGAGGTGGCTGGAAGTCAACCCTTTGCTATTATTTTCATATTTTTATACATCCCTCCTTGATTTCTTGCTACTATATCAACTTATCATTTATCTCTAAAATTGCACACAATACAAACTGAAGTTTTTTCGTTTCTACACTTAAATTCATGGGGTTATCCAAATATATCCATTGCTAAAAATCTAATTTATGTTGTAATAAAATATCTTTGATGCTATCAGATATACCACTGACGACTCCTTGTATTTTCTTTGAATTTTTATTTGGATATCCCATTTATATTTATCTTGCTTTAACTGTTCAAATAGCTTTTCGAGGTTGTACCCATCCTACCCCTTTTGGCTATACTTAATTTCACACTTCATGAGTAAACTTTTTAGAGCAAGCTCAATTGCAAATGGTAGAAGAAAGGTGCATGCATATAAACCCCCAATTTCTAATGCCTTATAACTCGTAGAGCCTGTTACAGTTTTCACATTGCAAAGCAATTCTTTAACTACTTTTCCATTGTTGCTATTTATATCTTTTTCTGCCATTGACAATAGATAAGTCACCCGTTGTAACAATATATCTTGACCATTTTATAGAGTACTTTATATTTACTGTATTTTAATACAATAATTATTTTGTTCATAACACTCGTTAATAAAGTTTCGTATTAGCTCTTGTTCTTCTAAATTAAATTTACCATGTTCTAAAATCCATAAATGCAACGCTTTTCCTATAGCATACGCTAACTCTTTTTTTTGTAAATCATTTAAATTATTTCGCGAAACATTAGGAATAAAATCCTTGCTCATTATATTTATTATTGCACCTTTAATCTGTATTCCATCAATTAAAAATGGAATTTTTAAATTCACCCTAGAAACTAATACATTTTTTATAAATACATAATCTTTCTGTTCAAATAAATATTCACCACCAAGATATTTGTCTAAACTATACGATAATAATCTATTTCCTTTATTTTGTATAACCTTTTGAATAGTCAAAGTACAATATGTAGGAATGCCTTCGCAATGACCTAGATCTTCGCAAAAATCTTCATACGTATATTCTCCAATTATAGCATCTTGATCATTTTCAATTAACTTATTTCCATAATACAAAAACTCATCTTTTGCAATAAAGTTAATTTCTTCATAGTTAACTCTTTCCAATGCCTCATTAAAATCTTCTAATACCTCATAAGCTTTTTGAAATTCTTCTTCTTCACTTGATTCAATAATTGGTATATTTAAAAATTTAATCTCACCATTCTGAACAAAATCCTTAATATTAGCTGTTTTCATTTCATTTTCAGGAATTATTTTTGTTGTTGGCACATCGTAAATATAACTTTCACACCCATTTATATCTTCCATAACATCTAAAAATTGTATTCCTTTATAACTACATTCAATACAAGCTTGTATATTATTTAAATATTTGTCCAATTTAATACCATTACTTAACACCGTTGTTGTGTTTTTCAAATTAAGTGTTTCATATTTCGGTTCTCCATTTTCAAATATTACAAGATTTATTGGAATTCCACAATCCAAGAAATTTTTCTCTATGAAATTCTTTATATTGTTTATATTTGAATCAAAGACTTGAATAAATTGATCATAATTCAAAATAATTTCTGTTCCTTGAGGTCTTGATGTATTTTCATATGTCAAACAAATATATTCACTATTTTTTTCAAATTCAATCTTGTTCATCTTTGTTTCACCATAATATTTTGTATTTACAACTACATTATCAGATAACATAAAACAAGCTAAAAATCCAATTCCATAATTACCAATAGGAATATATTTATTTCCTTTTAATAAATAATCATCTGAAGTATAATACGAAACTCCAACATTTAAAAAATATTTTTTTAGTATATCTAAAGACATTCCCTTGCCATTATCAAATATACTAACTTGCTTTCTATCTTGATCTAAAATAATATTTATAAAAGGACTATACGGAGCATATATAGATTCCATTTTTCCCTTTCCTTCTTCCTCCATAACTTTGCAAGCATCAATTGAATTTTGAATTAGCTCTCTCAAGCCATATTTTTTATCTCCATATATATATTCGCCCATTAGCAAATTAGTAACTGCTTTATAATCCAATGTCAATTTAAAATCTGAAAAGTTAAAACCTTTTGTTCTAATTTTATTTTGAACATTAGGTTTTATTAAAAGTAAATATTTTTTGTCATGAAACATTTCAGAAAAATCTACTGCTTTTTCTAATTCATCATTTAAATTATCAAAGTATTTCAATAATTTTCTGTGAATACCTGGATTAGAACTTTCACCATAAAATTCAATATTTTTGTATCCTGTTTTTTCATTTAAAACTATTTTTTCTTTATTTTCTATAATAAAATGTTGTTTCCATTCCATCTTACCATAATCTTTAGGATTCAAATATTTGTATAAATATATTGGTGCCCTGTTTTCATCAATATCTAGATAATCAGCAATCCTCAATAGTATCGCTATATATTGTGAATTTAAAGAATAACTTCCTTTAACCGTATCACTTGATATATTTTCAGCAATCCATTCAAAATTCTCATTATGAGCAGCACAAATTTTTCCAATTTCTTCTCTAAAAGATATATTAGTATAATTGGGCACAACAAACCATTCTTTGTTCATATTTTGTATATGATTCATAGACCTCAATCCATGGATAGGTCTAATACACTCTTGAAGAGCAAGATTTTCATTTTTATATTTTTTTAAAACCAACGAATATTTTCTATCAACAATAGTTAAGTCATCTTTTTTTATTTTATCAATTTCATCTTCATTTGATATCATTCCTATATCATGAAGTAATGCAGAATATATAATGCTAGTTAATTCTAAATCACTAAGTAATTCAGGATTATCACATAAATTATACATACACTCCATAACATTCAATGAATGTTGAATACCATGACCTGTATAATTGGAAAAAACTCGATTTATTTTAGGAAGACTATCTAATGCATATTTATATACTTTTTGTATTTGTTCAATAAAAAAACTATTTCTCTTCTTTAACAACATATATAATTTTGTATTTTCTATAGTTACTGTCATAAATTTTATCCTCCTATATTATGTAGCAAATAAATCACTCTATGTTTTATATAGTTATATATTTTAGTATATTGTTTACAAATTTATTTTTCACTCCAACTAATTATGTGCTATATAACTTTAAGATTAGTTGGCAGTTATAACTCTAAATTTAATTTATACTAAAGTTTTTCTCAACTTTATAAAATAATTTGATATTATACTAAGTTCCGAATATTTTTTTCTGAACATTTTAAAATATTACAACATTTTTATGTTTTCTAATTAAAACTCTACCTTTATTTAGACTTATATGTATATAATATCACATTTACAAATTTGATTAAATACTGGATATATTTTATAATATTATAGTGATTTTAAATTGAAATTTGTCTAATAGGTTTAAGACGGATAACCTTTTCTACAAAAGTTAGAAGAGATTGCTGAAACTTTGGATTATGAATTTGTAGGGTATTTTATTGAGAATGGTGGATCTAAAATATAATAATATCAACAGATAATTTATATAGAGAATATCTATTTTGAAAAGGAGGCTATTATGACACCAGAAAAAGATTTACATTATACATTAATACAGTATTTAGATTACAAAGGTAAAAATGAATTAAGCAATATAATAAAGCACTCAAGAATAATATACGATAAGCAATGGAAATTTACTGGGGTAGTAAGCGATCAAAGAAATTTATGTATAAATATCAAAACCCCTTTAGTCTATAAAAGCATTATAGATAATGAAATTGATTTAATCAAAAATTTATGTTTTGAAATATACGAAGATGATGACGATTATATGGCTACAAATATTAAAACTAGCATCTTAGCCTCTAAGGTTACTACTATAGAAATTAATAAAATCGAAAGAGAAATTGTTGAAAATTCTGTGTATCAAAATTTCATTAGAGATATTTCTTCAATGAATTTAGATAATATTGAAAAATCATATTTGTTTGAAGCCTGTGAATGTGCTATGAGAAATAATAGATTAGCCGCTAGTACAATGCTGGGTTGTGCTGCAGAATATTTATTGTTGAATATCTGTAAATCATACTATACATATTTGAAAAACAATTGTAGTAGTGGAGAAATTGAATCATTTGAACGAAAAATTCTTAAAGCAAAATGTGCATATACTAGATTGGATGAATTTGAGAAACGTGTGCATAGTAATATTAATTTATTTCAAAGTTTAGGGTTTGAAAATCCAAAACTAAATTTTAATTTTCTAGATATAATTAGAAAAGTAAGAAATGAAGCTGGACATCCTAGCGGAAAACTCATAACTTCTGAAGAATTACAAATGACGCTCGGAAATTATCAACATTTTTTGAAACTTGCTCATAAGTTAATCACCGAACTACCTAAACTGTAATCAAAAAATATTTTAGCAATCAACAAACACTATAAAATCAAATATTGTTCTTTTTTAAAAAAGCTCTTGCTTTTTCTCAAGCTTTTCCTATTGATTTTAATTGGGTTAAGTTTTTTTATAAAAAGCAGAAGTTTATTGTTTAGTTACATATAGTATCATCTATTTTCTAAACATTTAATAACTGGTAATTTAACGATTGGCTAATTATTATATATAGAAAGCCCTCAAGTGCATCATCTACACTTAAGGGCTAAACCACCTATATTTTCTTTTTTCCCTGTTTGCTAACCCCGTATCAAGAAATATATCCAATTTAAACCATTCTCTAATCCCAACTACACCAATACTTCTAACTGTGTTTCCTTTTAAGCTTCACAACTGTCTCTACGTGGCCAGTCTGCGGGAACATATCCATAACCCTAACTTCTTCCACAGTATAACCACCCTCAACTAAAACCTTCAAATCCTCCACAAGAGTTTTAGGATTACATGAAACATAAATCAAGTCCTTAGCATCAAACTTCAAAACATAATCTAATGCTTTAGGATGAACCCCTGGTCTTGGTGGGTCTAGTATTATAACATCTGGTTTATCTTTCAATGTAGTTATAACTTCCGCTACATCTCCTGCTTTGAAGTTACAATTAGTTAAATTATTCAATTTAGCATTTTCATTAGCTGCTTCTACTGCTTCTTCTATAAGTTCTATTCCTACAACTTTCTTTGCTTCTGGAGCTACTATTTGACCTATTGTTCCTGTTCCACAGTATAAATCAAATACTACTTTTGAGCTTGAATCTCCTATAAATTCTTTAACTATGCTGTAAAGTTTTTCTGCTCCTTTTGAGTTGGTTTGGAAGAATGAAAATGGTGATATTTTAAATTTAAGTCCAAGCAATTCTTCTATTATATAATCTCTTCCGTATAGCACATCAATTTTATCTGCTTGAACTACATCAGATAGTGAGTCGTTTGTTGTATGTATTATTCCTTTAACTTCTCCTTTGTATTGTAAATTCTTTAGTATGTCTAATATTTCACTAAAGTCAAAGTCTAATTGAGAAGTTGTTACAATGTTTATTAGTATTTCTTCTGTATTTTTTCCTTTTCTAACTACTAAATTTCTTAAGAATCCTTCATGTCTCATTATTCTATAGTGAGGAAGTTTCTTTTCTCTGAAATAATCTAATACTGTTTTTAATATTATATTGAAATCTTCGTCTACTATTTTACATTCATCTACTGTTACAATACTAAATTTTCTTCCTTTAGCATGCATTCCTAAAGTAAGTTCTCCGTCTTTTTCAAAGTCTCCAAAGGTAAATTCCATTTTATTTCTGTAGCCGTATTCCTCTGGGCTTCCTTGTATTCCAGAAAACTTTTCATATTCTACTCCTGCTTTTTCAAATAATTCTAGTACTTGTTGTTTTTTAAATTCTAATTGCTTTTCATATTCTATAAATTGGTGAGTACATCCTCCACATATTCCAAATACAGGGCATTTTGGTTCTATAGCGTAGTCTGGATTTTCTATTACTTCTATTAAATTTGCTTTAGCTTTGTCTTTTTTCTTTCTTGTGACTTTAGCATTAACCTTTTGTCCTGTTACTGCTCCTTTTATAGCAACTTTTACTCCATCTAAATTGGCTATTCCTGTTCCAGGAAATTCAGTTTTTTCTATATAAAATTCATATACATTACCTTTTTTCATATTGATCACCTTACTACTTTATTTTGAATAACTTAAAATCATATTGTTTTTGTCCTACAGTGCATCCTTTTTTAGAAACTTCCATAATGGTAGGATAAATTATTGCAACTATTAAAAATATCATTGTAGTCATAGAACTTTTATTTTTTATATAATATCCTATTGTTGCTCTCATTATAAAATCTAAGGCACTTACTCCTACTAAAGATATAGCATACATTATAAGTCCATCTATAAAATTAGCGAAAAACACCTTTATTGGAGATGCCTTCTTAATAGGAATTATTTCTTCATTATTTGCTGGATTCTCTTCTATATTATTAGTTACCTCTATTACTTCTTTATCTTTTTTAGCTTTTTCATCTGCCATATAATATCACCTCATTTTTTCATTTTAAATATTTTACAACATAGTATATTATGCTATACTATTGTATGGATGTAAATAGAAAATACTCTTTTTTTATATAAAGTTAACTATTTACCAAAATATTAATTTTTATTTAAAAATTATTCATATATTAATTCTATACTAATGTAAGAATTGTTGGGGAGGTTTAAAATGAAAAAGCTTTTAAAAACTTTATCAAACTATAAAGACTTTTTTATAGATTACTTAGACATAATATTTTTTATATTAGCAGTAACTATTAAAGCTTTATTTTTTGGGAAACAAATATCACCAATTTATTTTTCTGTACTATCTATATTGCCAGCAATAATTTCTTCCTTGATGGTACTTGTATCTATATCTTTCTTATTTTCAAGACGCAAAAGAACAAAAATACTATATATATTAAACTTGATAATAACTATTTGTATGATAGCTGATATAAATTATTTTAGATATTTTAAAGATGTTATATCTATTCCTGTAGTAAAAACAGGTTTTCAACTTAATGACGTTGGTTCTAGTGTAGGAAGTATATTTAAATTTCAAGATTTATTATATGCAGTAGACTTGGTATTTATAATACCTGTTATAAAAGTTATACAAAATAGAGCAAATTTACAATATAAAAATCTTACTTTAAAATTTAAGTTTGCAGTATTTGCTGTAATGATTTCTGCAGGTTTGTTAGTAAATGGTACTTGCATGGTTCAGTTATCCAAAGAACAACCTAGATTACTAAAAACTATGTACAATAGAGTTTATGTAGCAAGGTCTTTAGGAGCTGTTAACTATCACATTCTTGATGTATATAATTATATAAACTTTGATATTAGTAAAAGAACTCCATTGCCAGCAGAAAAAGAAAATAATATAAAGAAATTTTTAAACAATAATACTTCTAGTGATACTCAAAAATATAAAGGCATTGCAAAGGATAAAAACTTAATTGTTATGCAAGTAGAAGCTCTTCAAGAATTTGTTATTAACCAAAAGGTAAATGGACAAGAAATAACTCCAAATTTAAATAAACTTGCAAGTAAAAGTATGTATTTTAACAATTATTTTTATCAAATAGCTGCTGGTGGAACTTCTGATGCAGAATTTATGTCAAATAACTCTTTATATCCTGCTGCTTCAGGGGTAGCATATTATATGTATTGTGATAATGAATTTAATTCACTATCTCAATCTTTAAAGAAAAAAGGATATACTACAGCTGCTTTTCATGGTTATAGGGAAAGCTTTTGGAATAGAAATGTTATGTATAAAAAAATGGAGTTTGATGAATTCTTTGGAGAAAGCAGTTTTAATGTAGATGAAACTATAGGTTTAGGATTAAGTGATAAATCTTTCTTTGAACAATCTATTCCTAAACTAAAAAAATTAAAAGAACCTTATTATGCTTTTATGATAACATTAACTAGTCATTTTCCTTTTGATGGAAAAGACTACGGAGACTTTAATGTAGGAGAATATGAAGGAACTTTATTAGGAGATTATTTTAAATCTATCCATTATACTGATGCTCAAATAGGTATGTTCTTAGATGAACTTGAAAAAGAAGGAATGCTTGAAAATACTATAATTGCACTATACGGTGACCATTTAGCTATACCTAAACAATATGAAGCTTCTCTTGCTAAATTTTTAAATAATGAGGCAGAAACTTTTACTGAACTTCAATGGTCACAGCTTCAAAAAGTGCCTATGATGCTTCATTTCCCTGGAGATAAATACAAATGTGTAAATCCACTATACAGTGCTGAAATGGATTTATATCCTACTTTATCTAATTTATTTGATTTAAATAGCAAAAACTTAATGGGAAAGGATTTATTAAATTCTAAAAACGGAAATGTAATTTTCAGAGACGGTTCCTTTACAGATGGAAATGTATTTTATATGTGTTCTACAGGAAATTACTATGATATAAATACTGGAGAAAAAATAAGTGAAACTCCAGAATTAGCCGATAAAAAACAAGAAGCTTTAAATCAACTTAGCTATTCTGATGAAATACTGAAACATAATTTGCTTAAGAAGTTTAATGAAGAAAATAATAAATAAATTAAAGACACTAAAAAAATAAAGCAGTATAATTTTTATTCTGCTTTATTTTTTAATGTGTCTTATTATTATGTATTAATAATTTACAATTTTATATGTTTTCTCATATATTTCTATTTATTTTTATTATATTTGGATTATAATAATTATGTATTAATATATACTTTATAATGTGTTTTAAGGAGTGTTTTTTTATGTTATTCAATATTGTCTTAGTATGTATTGCTGGTTTTATAGCTGCTGTAGTTGATGCTATAGCCGGTGGTGGTGGAATAATAAGTGTTCCTGCTTTTTTAATTGCCGGTATACCTCCCCACATGACTCTTGGAACTAATAAATTTTGTGCTACTTGTGGTTCTCTTACAAGTTCTATAAACTTTTTTGAGTATAAAAAAACTAATTTTAGTTTGCTTAAATACTTAATACCTTTTACTTTTATAGGAGCTATTTTAGGAGCTAATACAGTTATGAAATTAGATCCTAAATATTTAAACGGTATAGTACTTGCTCTTTTAATATTTGTAGGAATTTATAGCTTACTTTCTAGAGATTTAGGAAAAGAGGATAATTTTCAAGGTCTTAATAAAAAGAATTTAACTTTAGGAATTATATTATCTTTTTCATTAGGTTTTTATGATGGATTTTTTGGTCCTGGTGTTGGATCTTTTTTATTGTTCGGACTTATAGGAATATTTAAGTTTGATTTTACTAAAGCTAGTGGTAACGGAAAAATTTTAAATTTTGTAAGTAATATTACTTCTTTAGTACTATTTGCTGTAAATGGACAAGTAAATTATTTATACGGAATTCCTGCTGCATTATCTATGATAATAGGTGCTAGATTTGGTTCTAAACTTGCTATTAAAAAAGGATCTAAGCTAATAAAGCCTATATTTATTACCATGTCTCTTTTAATGGCAGTAAAGATGCTTTATAAAATCACTATTTAAAATATTTTTATTCTAATACAAAATGAACCTTAGTATTTTACAAAAAACTAAGGTTCATTTTATTAAATTATATTTATTTAAATACATTTCAACTTTATCTTTAAATTTACAATCTAAAAACTTGTCCACTAATACAGCTATTACTATTCCTATAAATGTGTCAATAATTCTATTAATTGCATACTGCTCTGAAGGCATTCCCTTAAGATTTGTCATTATAGCTATAAATACTATACAACTTATAACTACAGAATTATTTTGTTTAAATAAATTACAAAAATAAATTACTAAAACTATACCAATACCACAAGATAAAGCTGATTCTTTGAAAAACATATAAAATATAAGACCAACTGTAGCTCCAATGCATGTACCTATAATTCTATATCTACCTGCAGAATGAGTAGAAGAAACAGATTGTTTCATACAAGAAATAGATGCTATACATGCATAAAATGGATATTGTCTATGACATAAATCAAATAAAACAATACATAAAGATACTGCAAAAGCTGTTTTTATGTTTCTTAAGCCTATTTTTTTCATTATAAGACCCTCCTTACAACAGTTTTAATAAGCTTAATATTATTTTAACATAGATTTTTAGCTCAAATAATTAATTCTCAAAATTCAAAAAAGTTTTACAATTTTTTTCTACTGATAAAATATATATTAAATCAAAAATATAAAGAGACACCTTAAAGATGCCTCTTTTAAATGCTATATTACTTTGCTAATTCATATATAGCATTTCCGTAAATTTTTGCATTTTTTATTAAATCCACTATTTCTATATATTCATTAACTTGATGATCCAAATCTGGTTTTCCAGGAAATATAGGTCCAAATGCAACTATATTAGGCATTTCTTTTGCATAAGTTCCTCCACCTATAGCAAGAAGTTTTGCTTCCTCCCCTGTTTGAACAGTATATACTTTTTGTAATGCATTTATAAGTGGATTATCTGGTGAAAAATACAATGGCTTTTGCTTTTGCATATCTTCTACTTTAATACCATATATCAATCTTTTATTAAATAAATTCATAATATAATCGTAATCGTAAGTAACAGGATATCTCATATTAATTGTTAAAGATGCTTTTTCTTCATCTATGTTTACTTTTCCTACATTAAAACTTAATTCTCCTGATGGCTTATCTTTTATGCTTTTTCCAAAAAAGTTCTTTCCGTTAGTTTCTGTACCTACATAAGAATTAAAAAAGTTTATGTAAGTAGATAAATCACATTCTCCTAAAGGTAATGCTCCTAAAAATTTAAAAATATTCATAATAGCATTTTTACCTTTTTCAGGTGTACTTCCATGAGCAGAAACTCCATAAGATTTAATTGTAATTTCTCCTCCATTAATTTCTCCTTTTAAATCCAAATTTGTCTTATCTACAAATTCATTTAAAGCTTCCAATAGTTTATTATTATCTTTTGCCCAAATTACTGCTTCACAATAATCTGGAACCATATTAGGTCTTTGACCACCCTTTACACTTTTTATAATTAAGTTCTCACTACATTTATCCTTTAAATCTTGAACTAAATTAAAAGTTAATATTCCTTTTTCCGCATATATAATAGGATACTGTCCATCCGGTGTAAATCCAGCTACTGGAGGTTTTTCTCTTTCCATATAATAAGGCATTTCTCCGCAGCCACTTTCTTCATTAGTTCCGAAAATAATTCTAACTTTTTTAGATAAAGGTAAATTTAAATCTTTAATTGCCTTAAGTCCGTAAAGTGCGGCAATAATAGGGGCTTTATCATCTAAAGTTCCTCTTCCATACATTTTTCCATCATGTATTTCTGCTCCATAAGGTGGATACTTCCATCCATCCCCTTCTGGAACTACATCTAGATGTCCTAAAACTGCTACATAGTCTTCTCCTTCTCCGTATTCTGCATAGCCTATGTATCCATTCATGTTTCTTATTTTAAAGCCTAATTCATAGGATTTATCTAAAGCATACTCTAATGCTTTTGCCACTCCTTCTCCAAAAGGCATTCCTTCTTTAGGTTCATCTTCCACACTTCTTATTTTTATAATTTCCTGAGTTGATAAAATTAAATCCTCTTTAATCTCATCAATTTTATTATTTATTTGCTTTTGTACATCTTTCAAAAGATTCCCCTCCTTATGTATAGTATTAATTATTTTAACCATAGTAATACCTAAATTATACTACTTCTCAATTATACACTTTGCAGTAATATTTTTCTACTTATTTAGCCTTAATAATACATCTGTAAATAATAAATATTAAGTTGTCAAACAAAAAATAATGGATATAATTTGCAGATAGAAAATAATTAAAAATACTCTGTGTAAAAATAATAGTACAGCAACATAAAGAGAGTTTGTAAATAAATCATTTTATTAAGACACTCTAAGAATAAAAAATAAAAAAACTCCTACCCAATTTATGCCCCGTCCTTGGGGCGGAAATTGGCTCATCACGTCCTGTGATGAATTACGGAGTTTTTTTATTTTTTCTTCTAAGATTGTCTAAAATTCATTCAAATTATTTACAAACTCTCTTTATGTTACTGTACTATTATTTTTACACAGAGTATTTTTAATTATTTTCTATCTGCAAATTATATCCATTATTTTTTGTTTGACAACTTAATATTTATATTGTTTTAAAACTCTCCCATTAAGTTAGCCATTTCTATAGCTGTCATTGCTGCATCATAACCTTTGTTTCCTGCTTTAGTACCTGCTCTTTCTATTGCTTGTTCTATAGTGTCTGTAGTAAGTACTCCAAATATTACTGGAACTTCTGTTTCTAATCCAACGGAAGCAACTCCTTTAGATACTTCGCTAGATACAAATTCAAAGTGAGATGTAGCTCCTCTTATAACTGCACCTAAACATATAACTGCATCATAGTTATTAGTTTTAACCATTTTTTTAGCTGTCATAGGTATTTCAAAAGCTCCCGGAACCCAAACTAATTCTATGTTTTCTTCTGACGCTCCATGTCTCTTTAAACAATCTAACGCTCCTGATATAAGTTTTGATGTTATAAATTCATTAAATCTTGCTGCTACAATTCCTACTCTAATCTTATCTGCAACTAACTTTCCTTCATATACTCTCATATTACTTTACCTCCTTTAAGTTTAGCATGTGTCCTAATTTTACTTTTTTAGTTGTTAAGTAGTATTCATTTTCTTTTCTCTTTGGCATTTCTATTGGAACTCTTTCTGTAACCTTTATTCCATAACCTGAAAGTCCTGCTATTTTTTTAGGATTATTTGTTAAAAGTCTTAATTCTTTAATTCCTAAGTCTTCTAATATTTGAGCACCAATTCCGTAGTCTCTTAAATCTGCTGGGAATCCTAAAGCTTCATTAGCTTCTACTGTATCCATGCCTTCATCTTGAAGGTGGTATGCCTTTATTTTATTTAAAAGACCTATTCCTCTACCTTCTTGTCTCATATAAAGAAGTACTCCTCTGCCTTCTTTATCAATTTGTCTTAATGCCGCACCTAATTGTTCTCCGCAATCACATCTTAAAGAACCAAGTACATCACCTGTTAAACATTCTGAGTGAACTCTAACTAATACTGGACTATCTGAGAAGTTACCTCCTTTAACTAATGCCACATGTTGTTCACCATTTAATTTATTTTCATATCCTATAACTTTAAAGTTTCCGTATTTAGTTGGAAGATTAGCTTCTCCTTGACGCACAACAAATTTTTCTGTTCTTCTTCTGTAAGAAATTAAATCTGCTACAGTAATTATTTTTAAATTATGTTCTTTAACAAATTCCATAAGTTCTGGAACCCTAGCCATAGTTCCATCATCACTCATTATTTCACAAATTGTTCCTGCTGGATAAAAACCTGCTATTCTAGCTAAATCTACTGCTGCTTCTGTATGTCCTGCTCTTACTAATACTCCACCATCTTTTGCTTCTAGTGGGAATACATGACCTGGTTTTCTAAAATCTTGTTCTTTAGCATTAGGATCTATTATTTTCTTTATAGTTAATGCTCTATCAAAAGCAGATATTCCTGTAGTAGTTCCTACAGCATCTACTGACACTGTAAAAGCTGTTCCAAAATAGTCGCTATTTCTTTGAACCATTTGTCCTATACCAATTTCTTCTAATCTCTTTTTATTAACTGGAGTACAAATTAATCCTCTTCCGTATTTAGCCATAAAATTTATTGCTTCAGGAGTTACTTTTTCTGCTGCCATAAGTAAATCTCCCTCATTTTCTCTATTTTCATCATCTACTACAACTACCATTTTTCCTTGTTTAATATCCTCTAAAGCTTCTTCCACAGTATTAAATTTATATTCCATTTTTATCTCTCCTTTTTTTAAATTTACATAAATCCATTTTTTATCAGCATGTCCATGGTTACACCACTTTTTTTATTTTCTTCTGGTTTCTTAAATAAAAGTTTTTCCACATATTTAGCTAAAACATCGCATTCAATATTTATAATATCTCCTACTTTTTTATAGCTTAATATGGTTACACCTTTTGTATGAGGTATTATAGAAACTTTAAAATAATCTTTTCCTACTTCTGCTACAGTAAGACTTACACCATCTAAAGCTACAGAACCCTTTTGCACTATGTATTTCAAAAACTCTTCAGGAGGTTTTATAGTAATCCATGTAGCTATATCTTCTTTTACTATTGAAGTTATTTCTCCTATACAATCTATGTGACCACTTACTATATGCCCTCCTAGCCTGCTGTCTAGCTTTAAAGCTCTTTCAAGATTTACTAGGCTTTTTTTGCTAATATTTCTCAAGCTACTTTTTCTCATAGTCTCTGGCATAACATCTACAGTAAAAGAATTACTTGTGAAATTTACTACTGTAAGACAAACTCCATTTACAGCAATGCTGTCTCCTAATTTAACATTTTCTAAAATTACTTTTCCCTTTATAGTAATCTTTGCAGAATTTGCTCCTGTATTTATATTAATTATCTCCCCAATTTCTTCTACAAGTCCTGTAAACAAAGCCTCCCCTCCTTTCACTTACTTTATATAACCTTCTATACATAAGTCTTCATCTATTTTTCTATAGCTTATATCTTTTAATTCTACAGCTTCATTAACTTCTTTAACTCCTTCTCCACCTACAGGAGTTTTAGCATTTATACCTCCAAATATTTTAGGAGCTATAAAACTTATAACTTTATCTACTACACATTCTTTTAATGCTGAGAAATTAAGTGTACTTCCTCCTTCTAAAAGAATACTATCTATACCTTCTTTTCCTAACTCATTTACAAGATAATGTAAATTCACTTTACATTTATCACTTGGTGTCACAATAACTTTTATGCCCTTTTCCTCTAAAAAAGATTTCTTTTCTTTATCATATTTTTCGCTACAAGCTACAATTATTTTTCTTTCATGATTAGTATTTAATATATTAGAGCTTAAAGGTATATTTAATGCTGAATCCACTATAATTGCCACTGGATTTCTACCTTTTTTATTTTTTAATCTAGTAGTAAGTAAAGGATCGTCCGCTATTATTGTTCCTATACCTACCATAATTCCCATATATTTATTTCTTAAGTTATGCACATATTCTCTAGATTTTTCTCCACTTATCCACTTTGATTTTCCTGTAACTGTTGATATTTTTCCGTCTAATGTCATAGCTGTTTTTAAAACTATATAGGGCTTTTTAGTAGTTATATATTTTATAAATACTTCATTTAATTTTTTTGCTTCCTTTTCTAAAACTCCTGTAACTACCTCAATGCCATTACTTTCTAATATGCTAATTCCCCTACCTGCAACTAATTTATTAGGGTCTTTCATAGCTATAATTACTTTCTTTACTCCTGCCTTTACTAAAGCTTCTGCACAAGGAGGAGTTTTACCATAATGAGAACAAGGCTCTAAAGTTACATAAACATCTGTTCCTTTTGCATTATCTCCTGCCATTTTTAAAGCATTTACTTCAGCATGATGTCCTCCAAAATATTCATGATATCCTTCTCCAACTATTTCATCATTTTTTACAATAACTGCTCCCACTAAAGGATTAGGATTAACTTTTCCTTCTCCTTTTTCAGCAAGATACAATGCCCTTCTCATATAATTTTCATAGTATTCAAAATTTTCTGTGTTCAAAAATTACACCACCTTTAAGAGCTACTCTTTTTCAGGGTAATAATTCTATATAATTATTTTTAGCATTAATTTATTAACTATTCATATTGTCTCCAAAGCCAAATAAAAAAACTCCTGAATAAAAAACCTTCAGGAGTTATATACATGCAGCTTTTTAAGACGTCAAATAAACGTCATTACTCACCACTTCCCTTCTTCCATCCAGACTTTACTGTCGGTACTGGAATTTCACCAGTTCCTGCTAAAAATAGCTCGCGGACTTTACCGCCGGTCGGGATTTTCACCCTGCCCTGAAGGATTAAAACCATATTCAATTTCGAGTACGTTTTCATAATAAATCATTTTTTTTCATTTGTCAAGAAAATTTTCATAAAATCAGAAACTTCTCACAAATATTTAGTATAATTTTTATTTTTAGTTGATATTATATTAACTAGATGATATTATATTAATAAAACTATATATAGTTTTAAAAACTGCGTATTAAATTATTTTATAAGGAGGATTAATTTTGGAAAAAATAGCTTTAGTTTCAGATAGCACATGTGATTTAAGTGATGAATTTATAAAAGCCTATGATGTAAAAATACTTAATTTAAAAATAATTTACAAAGACAAAGAGTATATAGATAGAGTAAATATAACTCCTCAACAAGTATATGATAACTTAAAAATAGAAGTTCCACATACATCCTTACCATCTCTAGATGATATGCATAAACTTTTATACAAGCTTGAAGAAGAAGGATATACCCATGTCATTGCAATTTCTATAAGTGCTGGATTATCTGGTACTTATAATACACTAAAACTTGCAGCAAGCGAACATACTAATTTAAATATAACAGTTTTTGATTCAAAATCTTTAACTCTTGGATGTGGTGCTATTGTAATAAATTGCGGTAAAATGATAAAAAGCGGTAAAAAATACAATGAAATTGTTTCAGCTTTACCATTAATTAGAGATAATATTAGTGTTTATTATATAGTTGATACATTAGAATATTTAATAAAAGGTGGAAGAATAGGAAAAGTTTCTGGAACATTTGGTCAATTATTGAACATTAAACCAATAATATCTATAAATAAAGAAGGTGTTTATTATACATACGCTAAGGCAAGAGGAAAAAAGCAAGCAAAAAATAAACTTATAGAAATAATTAAAGAAAAATTAAATATTGCTAAATCAAAAGTTTGGGTAATGCATGGAGGTGCTTACGAAGAATGTAAGAAATTCTATGCATCATTAAAAAACATTCCTAATATAACTTATTTAGGTTTTGGAGATATAAGTCCTGTTGCTGGTGTTCATACAGGTCCTGGTCTTATAGGAGTAGTTATTGAAAAAGAACAATTTATTTAAATCTAGCTTATTGAATAAAAAATGCTGGAAATAATTTAAGATAAAAAATAATTAAAAATAAGCTCTATAAAAATAACAAGGCAGCCTCATAAATAGAGTTTGTAAATAATTTGAATGAATTTTAGACACTCTTAGAAGAAAAAATAAAAAAACTCCGTAATTCATCACAGGACGTGATGAGCCAATTTCCGCCCCAAGGACGGGGCATAAATTGGTTAGGAGTTTTTTTATTTTTTATTCTTAGAGTGTCTTAATAAAATGACTTATTTACAAACTCTATTTATGAGACTGCCTTGTTATTTTTATAGAGCTTATTTTTAATTATTTTTTATCTTAAATTATTTCCAGCATTTTTTATTCAATAAGCTAAAATCATTAAAAGAGACTCACTTAAAGCGAGTCTCTTTTTATATTACCAAATATGATATTTTTCTACGTCTTTCTTTAATTCTGCTCTGAAATCTGGATGAGCTATGTTTATAAGTTCTCCAACTCTTTCACTTATTGAACGACCTCTTAAGCTAGCTACACCGTATTCAGTAACAACATAGTCTACATCGTTTCTTTGAAGTGTTGTTATAGCACCTTGTTTTAAGAATGTACAAATTGTTGATACTGTTCCTTTTTTAGCAGTTGAATGTAAAGCAATTATTGATTTACCCTCTTTACAATTTTGAGCACCAACAGCAGTATCACATTGTCCACCTGAACCACTATAGTGTCTTGGACCTATAGATTCTGAACATACTTGTCCTGTTAAATCTACTTCTATAGCAGTATTTACAGAAACCATTTTATAATTTTGTCCTACAACATAAGGGTCATTTACAAAACTTCCTCTTTGAATTTCAACAAGTGGATTTCCATCCATAAAATCATAAACTTTTTTACTTCCTAAAGCAAAAGCAGTTATCATTTTATTTGGATAAAGTGTCTTATATTTATTTGTAACTACTCCAGCTTCATATAAATCAACCATTGCATCATTAAACATTTCAGTATGAATTCCTAAGTCCTTTTTAGTTGAAAGAGCTTTAGCAACAGCATTAGGAATTCCACCTATACCTAATTGTATTGTAGAAGTATCATCTACAAGTTCAGCAATGTATTTACCTATAGTTAAATCTAATTCACTTGGTTCAGATATTCCAAGTCCTGGAATTTCTACATCTTTGTCTTCAAATATAAAATCAATATCTCTTATATTTAGCACAACATCTCCATAACATCTTGGAAGATTTTCGTTTACTTCTACAATTAACATTTTTGCTTGTTGTATACATTCCATTTCATATAAAGCTGATAATGAAAGTGAGAAATTACCATGTTTGTCCATTGGCGTAACTGAAGCTACAAATATATCTGGTGTTTTAAAATCTAATCTCTTTCTTCCTGCAAAGTGAAGATGATTTGGTATGTATGAACATAAACCTAGTTTATACGCTTGTCTATCTGCTGGTCCAAAGAAAATGCTTTTAGCATGAAAATGTCCCTTCATTGAAGGATCTGTAAAGCATTTGTGAGGAACTTGTGATAAACATGTAACAACGCTAACATTTTCAACCTTATCCTTAACTAAATGAAGGTGATCTAAAAATCCTATAGCTTCTGCTCCAGCAGTACCAACTATTATTTCGTAATTTGATTTTACCTTTTCCACAGCTTCTTCAACAGTTATAAGCTTCTTTTTATACTCTTCTCTGTAATCCATAATAAAATCTAACCTCCTGTTTGTGTTTGTTAATTTCTTAACTTAAAATTACTAATTTTTTGCCAATTTCTTCTTTAATTTAAAATTATATTAACTTTTATATAAATTAATATATAAAAAATATATATTAATTACTTACAAAAACATAAACTTTGTTTATACTTTAACAATATTTAACTACATTTCAAGCAAATTTCAATTAACACTTCATAGTAATTAATATAAAACTACATTTTACCTAAAACTTTCAAATAACAAACTTACATAAAAATATTATCATTTTTTCAAATTAAATAAATTTTTTCATTAGATATATTCCAAAATTTATGTTCATCACTTAACAAATTTGACATTATTAATATAATTTATTTTAATAATATTGTCAATATAATGTTTATATTTTTCTTAAAATTTCGAACATAAAATCGTTTATTATTTAACAATTTCCCTAATTAAAATATAAGCTTTTTTGATATATATGTCAATGGTGTTTATCGAAAAATTAGAAAATTCAATAAAATCCTTGTATTATTTGTAATTTTAATACTTTCATGCTATTATTATTTTGAATTTTACATGAAAGGAGAAATATAATTGCAACTTATTAAAATTAAAGGTAATTCTTATTTCATAAAAGCTCCAACTAATACTGGAATTTATACTTTTAAAAACAAAAATTGTATATTAATAGATACTGGTATAAACAATTCTGATGCTAAAAAAATAGATGAAGTTTTAATATCAAATAAACTCCATCCAAAATACATAATAAATACTCATAGTCACTTAGATCATTGTGGAGGTAATTACTATTTTCAAAATAATTATACTGGATGTTTAATATATACGTCTTATAAGGAAAAATTATTCATAGAAAACGGTGAAATATTCCCTTCTATTCTCTCATCTTCTAACCCAATAAAAGGATTAGATAAAAATAGAAAGACAAAAGTAGATTATGTTTTAGATTATGGTATAAATAAAATAAACGATGAAAAATTCGAAGTTATTAGTTTAAAAGGTCATTCCATTGAACAAATAGGTATAATAACTCCTGAAAAAGTATGTTTTTTAGGAGACTCTATTTTTAGCCATGAAATATTAGATAAATATTCTCTTCCTTATTACTATGATTTAGAAGAAAGTGTAAATACTTTAGAAAAAATAAAAGAAATTGATGCAGATTATTTTGTAATAAGCCACAGTGAAAATGTATTAGATAAAGATGAAATTGTAAAACTATCTGATAAAAACTTAAATAATATAGAAAAATATAAAAATCAAATTTTAGAACTTTTGGAACAACCTTTAACTCGAGAAGATATTTTGGAAAATATAGCTATATTAAATGATTTATCTATGAATTTTAAACAATATTATTTGAATTTTTCTGGTATATGCGCTTTTATTACATATTTATATAACAAAGGTTTAATTGACTGTTCCGTAGAAGATGGTAAATTGTATTATTTTATAAAAGAAAACTAAGATTTTTCATATTATCTTCAATATAATATGAAATTAAAATTAATAAAAAATATAGGCTAAAATCTATATATATATGCCTATATTTTTTATTAATTTTAACTCTATATTATTTATTCTTATTTAAAATATTTTCTTTAAATTCTTGCTGAATTTTCTCTCTTAATTCCTTAGAAATTATAATATCATATCCTGTTAAAGCTAAGGCACAAGCTCCTTTGTAAACAGCTTCCTTTGCACTGTCACTTTGAGTAAAATCTGCAAACTCCTTAGTGTGAAGTACCAAATTTTTATTTCCTACTCCCACCCAAGTATGAATTGCAGGCACTACATTACTTACATTTCCCATATCTAAAGAACCATGAGCATCACTCTTATCTAAAATATCTTTTTCTCCTAAGTCTTTTAAATTGTTTATAAAAGCTTCAGACAACGTATAATTAGTTACCATATTATCATAAGAAAGTTCAAAATTAGATATTTTAACATTACTGCCTGTTGCCATTGCTGCTGCTTCAGCACAATGTTTTACCTTATTTGATACATCTTCTAGGATTTGTTTATTTTTTGCTCTTATATAAAATTGAGCAGATGCATAATCTGGTACAATGTTAGGAGCCTTACCTCCGTGATTTATTATTCCATGTATTCTAACATCACTAGGTATATGTTGTCTTAATGCATTTATATTATTAAATGTTAATATTGTTCCATCTAAAGCATTTACCCCTTTTTCTGGATACTTAGCAGCATGAGCAGATTTTCCATGAAATTCAAACTGTACAGCTTGTAGTGCTAAAGAAGTTCCACTTTTTTCTGTTACTGGTCCTGGATGAACCATCATTGCTGCAGTAACGTCTTTAAATGCTCCTTCTTCTACCATTTTAACTTTAGCACCACTAGTTTCTTCTGCAGGAGTTCCAAATATTGCAATGCTCCCTCCTATATCATCTATTACTGATTTTAAACCTATTCCAGCACCAATTGACATAGAAGAAATTAAATTATGACCACAACCATGACCTATCTCTGGAAGAGCATCATACTCACACAGATAAGCTATTTTAGCACCTTCTTTTTTACTATCATATGTAGCTTTAAATGCAGTTTCAATTCCATATACAGCTTTTTCTACTTCAAATCCTTGTTTCTGTAAAAAATCTTCTAATATACTAGATGCTTTAAATTCCTTATGACCCTCTTCTGGATTTTCATAAATGTACTTTGATATACTACTTAATTCTTCCATTACATTTTTAATAGAATTTTTTATTTTTTCTTTCATAAAATCATCACCTTAATACAAATAAATTTAATATAAATTAGTATTTGCATTTATATAAATATTTATTTGTATATTCATAAAGTACATTGTACACTCCATCCTTGCTATTGCTTTCTGTAATAAAATTAGCACTTTTTTTCACATCTTCAGGAGCATTTCCCATAGCATAACTATGGTATGCTACTTTAAACATAGATATATCATTATAATAATCTCCAAAAGCCATTGTATTTTGTGGAGATATTTTAAATTTTTCTTGAAGTATTTTTATAGCATGTCCTTTATCTATACCTTTGTTCATTATATCTATCCAGTTATGTCCTGATACAACACATTCAAGATTAGTATTTAAATTTTTGTTTAAATACTCTAATATAGATGGATTTACACCATTATATATATAATAAGTCATCTTATATATTGGACTTTTTATTTCACTAAAAGAATTTAATATAACTATTGGTACTTCAGTAAAATTTTATATCTCTCTCATTAAGAAAATGTATTAAATTGAATATTTTTTTATTTATATTACCTTTATCATTTACTAAAGCACCATCCATATCAGTTACTATAAGATTTATCATTGCTCTCTCCTCCTTTAATTAAGAATGAAAATGTGAAGCTATAAAAAACACCATAGGTTAAAACCTATGATGTTTTTTATTTAGTTTTTACATATTTTGTTTATATTCTAAAATATCCTCAATAGAAAGAACTGTCATATCATGTTTTTTAGCAAAATCAACTATTTGTGGTAGACGAGCCATAGTTCCATCAGAATTTGTAAGTTCACACAAAATTCCTGCAGGTTTATATCCTGCTAAACTCATAAGGTCAACAGTACCTTCTGTATGACCTTGTCTAGCTAAAACCCCACCTTTGCGCGCACGAAGTGGGAAAACGTGGCCAGGATGACATAAGTCTTCAGGTTTGCACTCATCTTTGACAGCAGTACTAATTGTAGTAACTCTATCAGCAGCAGAAACTCCTGTAGTTACTCCTTCTTTAGCTTCAATTGAAATAGTGAATGCTGTTTCATACTTACAGTTATTATTAAGTACCATTTGAGGCAAATTTAATTTCTTAACTTTTTCATCTGTTAGGCAAAGACAAACAATACCACTGCATTCCCTTATTAACATAGCCATTTGAGGTATTGTAATTGTTTCAGCAGGGAAAATAAGATCTCCTTCATTTTCACGATTTTCATCGTCAACAAGAAGTACTCCCTTACCTTGTTTAAGGCTATCCAATGCTTTTTCTACACGTTCCAAAGAATTACCAAACTGAGTTAATAATGATTGATTCATTTAAAAATCCTCCAAATTATAATAAATTTTACATAAAGCACCTTACTTTTTTAAGACATATAAAAAATCCCCTTAAGCACCTTAAGGGGATTTGAATACACAACAAACATACATAACAAAAAATATGTATAATTGTTTCACCTTCTTTCATCCAGACTATACTGTCGGCTTCGGAATTTAACCGAATCTGCCTTATGGCTTGCGGGCTATACCGCCGATAGGGAATTTCACCCAACCCTGAAGGATACTTTATATAACTTTATTATTAATTTAGCATTTTAATTTTCCTTTGTCAAGCTAAGAATCAATTTATATCCAAATTAGGTATATATATCTTGTATAATGTATGCCTAAATATTACCTATGTCTGTTCTATAGTAAATGCCATCAAAGCTTATTTCATCTAATCTCATATAAGCTTTTTTAGTAGCTTCAATTAAAGAATCCTCTGCAGCCCAAGCACAAAGTACTCTACCGCCTGCTGTTTTTAAAGTACCTTCTTCAAGCTTAACACCTGCACCAAATACATTTTTAGCTTTATTTACTCCCTGTATTTCAAAACCAGTTTCATATTTTCCTGGATATCCCTTTGATGCAGCTACTACACAACAAGAAAATCCTTTTTTCCACTTAATAGTATAATCACTTAGCTTTTCATCTAAAGCTGCTTCTATAAGTTCCACTAAGTCACTTTCCATTAAAGGAAGTACTGCTTGTGTTTCTGGATCTCCAAGTCTAACATTGTATTCTAAAAGGTAAGTACCAAATCTATTTATCATAATTCCAAAGAACACTATGCCTTTAAAATCTAAATTTTCTTCTTGTATTCCTTTTAAAGTAGGTTGTAAAATATCTTTATCAAACTCTCTTAGTACTCTTTTAGTACAATAAGGATTAGGTGCTATAGAACCCATTCCACCTGTGTTAGGACCCTTATTTCCATCAAATATTTGTTTATGGTCTTTAGCAGAAATAAACGGTATTATTGTTTTTCCATCAGTAATAGCTAATATTGAAGCTTCTATTCCCTTTAAAAATTCTTCTACAACTATTGTTTTTCCTGAACCATTAAATCTATCTTTAATCATAAAATCTTCTAATGTTTCTTCTGCTTGTTCATAACTTTCACAAATTACTACTCCTTTTCCTGCTGCTAATCCATCTGCTTTGATAACTACAGGAAAATTACATGCATTTATGTACTTTAATGCTTTTTCTTTATCATCAAATACTTCATAACCTGCTGTTTTTATATTGTATTTTTTCATAAATTCTTTTGCATAAGCTTTGCTTCCTTCAAGTTCAGCTGCTTTTTTAGAAGGTCCAAATATTCTAAGTCCTTTTTCTCTAAATTTATCTACTATTCCTTCTACTAATGGAACTTCTGGACCTACAATAGTTAAATCTACAGAATTTTCTTTAGCAAATTTAGCTAATTCATCTAAATCACTTATATTAATATTTTCACATTTTTCTTCTAATTCAGTACAACCATTTCCTGGTGCACAATATACTTTTTCTACTTTAGGATTTTGAGCTACCTTCCATAGAATTGCATGCTCACGACCACCTGAACCAATTATCATTATTTTCATCTTATACACCCCTCTTTTATTATAATACCCTAGCCTTTCTAAATCTACATTTAAAATCTAATTAATGTTTAAAGTGTCTTATTCCTGTAAATACCATAGATATTCCATTTTTATTACATTCATCAATAGATTCTTGGTCTCTTATAGAGCCACCTGGTTGAACTATTGCCTTTATACCATATTTAGCTGCTTCTTGCACTACATCACCAAAAGGGAAGAATGCATCAGATGCAAGTACTGTTCCTTCTTCAGCTCTTTCTAAAGCATGAGAAGCTGCCCAAATTCTATTTACTTGTCCGCCACCTATACCTTTAGCTACTCCATCTTTTATAACTACTATAGCATTAGATTTTACATATTTAACAACTTTCATACCAAATTCCATGTCTTTTAGTTGTTGTTCTGTAGGTTTGTTTTCTGTTACTAATTTCATTTCATCCATTAATTTATTATCTGAACTTTGAACTAGTATTCCACCATCTACTTTAGCTAATTCTTGTTTGCTTTGAGTTTTAATATCACATTTTATAACTCTTAAGTTTTTCTTTTTCTTTAATACTTCTAAAGCATCTTCATCAAAGTCTGGTGCTATAACTATTTCAAGGAATATTTTAGCCATTTCTTCTGCTGTTTCTTTGTCTACTTTTCTATTTAAAGCTACAATTCCACCAAATATGGATACAGGATCACATTCATAAGCTTTTTTATAAGCATCTGCTACACTTTCTCCTAAAGCTACACCACAAGGTGAATTGTGTTTTAATCCACAGCAAGCTATTTCGTCAAATTCACAAACAACTTTCCAAGCTATGTCCATATCCTTTATATTATTGTAGGATAATTCTTTTCCGTTTAATTGTTCAAATTTATTCATAGGAGAATCTTCCATAGTAGATGTATAGTAAGCTGCACTTTGATGAGGATTTTCTCCATATCTTAATTCACTAGATTTTTTATATGAAATAGATAAATATTCTGGATATTCTTCTTCTAATAAGAAATTGCTAATTGCTGCATCATAAGCTGACATTAAATTAAACACTTTGCCTGCAAGCTTTCTTCTTGTTTTAAAGTCTACATCTCCTGTTTTTTCTATTTGTTCCATTACGTCACTATAATCATTAACATCTGTAAGTACTATTACATCTTTAAAGTTCTTAGCAGCCGCTCTTATCATTGTAGGACCGCCTATATCTATAAATTCTATTTTATCTTCAAAACTTAAATCTTCTTTTACTTTTTCAAAGAATGGATATAAATTTACTACTACAATATCAATAGGTTCAATTCCTTTTTTATTTATTGTTTCCATGTGTTTTTCATTATCCCTTATAGCAAGTATTCCACTATGAATATATGGATGAAGTGTTTTTACTCTTCCATCTAGTATTTCTTCAAATCCAGTTATTTCTGAAACTTCTTTAACAGGAATATTATTTTCTTTTAAATGCTTATATGTTCCACCAGTAGATATTATTTCTACTCCCTTTTTTTTTAAAAAATTAGCTAATTCTAAAACATTTTCTTTATTGTATACACTTATTAATGCTCTCTTCAAAATTCATTACCCCCTAATTTTTACCTTTCTTCCTTCTACTTTTACATTTCCTTCAGAAATGAGCTTTATAGCCTTCGGAAGCATTTTATGTTCTTCTTCTAATACTCTTTTTTGAAGACTTTCTGCTGTATCATTATCTAAAACTTCTACTGCCTTTTGAAGAATAATAGCCCCTGTATCTGTACCTTCATCTACAAAATGTACAGTACATCCTGATACCTTTACACCATACTCAATAGCTCTTTCATGAACTTTTATTCCATACATTCCATCTCCACAAAAAGATGGTATTAAAGATGGATGTATATTTATAATTTTGTGATTGTATTTTTTTAGTAAGTCCCCTTTTAATATAGAAAGCCATCCTGCTAAAACAATTAAATCTACTTTTTCTTCTAAAACTTTTAATATTTCATCAGATAACTTTCCCTTGTACTGTTTTCTATCAAAAACATATGTTTTAATTTTATGATTTTCCGCTCTCTTTATTGCATAGGCTTTGGGATTGTCTGTTATAAGTGCTTCTATACTACAATTTAAATATCCACACTCTACTGCATCTATAATAGATTGAAAGTCTGTTCCGCCACCAGAGGCAAGTACCGCTACTCTAAACACAATCCCTTTTCACCTGCTTTCACATAACCTATTTTATAAGCCTTTTCTCCCATGCTTTCCAAAGATTTTATTACGTCTTCTGAATCTTTATCCTCTACACAAACTACAAATCCTATACCCATGTTGAAAGTATTAAACATATGCTCTTCACTAACCCCTAATGTCATCATATATTTGAAAATTTCAGGAATATTAAAACTGTTTTTATTAATTACAGCCTTAAAATCACCTTTAAACATTCTAGGTATATTTTCATAAAAACCTCCACCTGTTACATGAGCCATACCTTTTATTTCAAATTTCTCCATAAGTTTTTGTATTGGTTTAACATATATTTTAGTTGGCTTTAAAAGCACATCTCCCATATTTTCTCCATTAAAATCTTGGTCTAAATCTGTAATTAATTTTCTAACTAAAGAATATCCATTACTATGTATTCCTGAAGAAGCTATACCTATTAAAGCATTCCCTTCTTTTATTTTGCTTCCATCAATTATTTCATCCTTTTCAACTGCTCCTACTGCAAAACCTGCTATATCATATTCTCCTTCACTATAAAAGCCTGGCATTTCCGCTGTTTCTCCACCTATTAATGCACAGCCTCCTTGCATACAACCTTCTGATACGCCTTTTACTAAATCCGCTGCTACTTCTGCTTCTAACTTTCCACAAGCTATATAATCTAAGAAAAATAAAGGTTTTGCACCATGGCATAAAATATCATTTACACACATAGCCACACAATCTATTCCTACAGTATCATATTTTCTTTTTTTAAAAGCAATAGCAAGTTTAGTTCCTACTCCATCAGTTCCTGAAACTAATACTGGATTTTTGTATTTTCCTAATTCAAACATACCAGCAAAACTTCCCAAATCACTTATTACCCCTTTTGTAAAAGTTCTTGAAGCATAATTTTTCATTAGCTTAACAGATTTATAACCTTCTTCTATATTAACTCCTGCTTCTTTATAAGTTGTCATAATAATACCTCCATATTATTTTTCTAATCTATCTTTTTCCGCTTCCATAGGTGCTGATATAGGATATACTCCACTAAAACATCCCATACAAAATCCTCTATCTTCTCCTAAAGATTTTAAAAGCCCCTTCTTACTTAAATATCCTAAAGTATCCGCCCCTATTTCCTGTCTTATTTCCTCTACAGTTAAACTAGCTCCTATAAGATCTCTTCTATAAGGTGTATCTATTCCAAAATAACATGGATACTTTACTACTGGCGAAGATATTCTAAAGTGAATTTCTTTAGCTCCTGCTCTTTTTAAAGATTCCACTAATCTTCTACTTGTAGTTCCTCTAACTATAGAATCATCTACAATTACTACTCTTTTTCCTTCTATATTAATTTTAAGAGGATTTAACTTGACTGTTACTGCTCTTTCTCTAAGTTCTTGAGTAGGTTTAATAAAAGTTCTACCTACATATTTATTTTTAATAAATCCTATACCATAAGGAATACCTGAAGCCTTTGCATAACCTACTGCAGCTGGAATACCTGAATCAGGCACACCAATTACTATGTCTGCCTCTACTGGACTTTCTTTAAATAATTGTTCACCTGCTTTTACCCTAGCAGTATACACATTTATTTCATCCATAGTACTATCTGGTCTAGCAAAATAAATATACTCAAAAGAACACACTGTTTTTTTAGTTTTTTCAGCAAAATTAATAGACTTTATACCTTCTTTATCTATAATAACTATTTCTCCTGGTTCCACATCTCTTATAAATTCTCCCCCTAAAGAATCTAAAGCACAACTTTCAGAACTTAATACATAACTATTGTTTATTTTTCCTATACAAAGAGGTCTTATACCATGTTGATCTCTTATACCTATTAGTTTATCTTCTGTAAGAATTACTATAGCATAAGAACCTTTAACTGCTTGTATTGCATCTACTACTGCTTTTTCTACACCTTTTTTAGCTCCCCTAGCTATTAAGTTTAATATTACTTCTGAATCTATAGATGTTTGAAATATTCCCCCAGCATCTTCTAATAAATCTCTTATAATATCTGCATTAGTTAAATTTCCATTATGAGCTATAGCTATTGAACCTAACTTAAACTCACTTAAAATAGGCTGTGCATTACTTATTCTACTCTCCCCAGTAGTTGAATATCTTACATGACCTATAGCAGATTTTCCTTTTAAATTTTTAAGAAACTTTTCATTAAAAACATCACTTACAAGACCCATATCTTTGTGGATATTTAACTTTTCTCCATCAGACACAACAATTCCCGCACTTTCCTGTCCCCTATGTTGAAGAGCATATAATCCATAATAAGTTATAGAAGCTACATCTAAGTTATCTTCTTCTGTAGAAAAAATACCAAACACGCCACATTCTTCCTTAAATTTATCTTCTTCGAATATATCTTCTTGATAACCTAATGTATGAAAATTCTTATTTACTATCTCCATAATTTTTTACCTCTCAACTAATTATTTTTACTTATTCTTTTTAATATTTCTACGTAGGCTTCTTTAACATCTCCAAGGTCTCTTCTGAATCTATCCTTATCAAGCTTTTCATTAGTATTTGCATCCCATAACCTGCAAGTATCTGGTGAAATTTCATCAGCTAAAAGTATTTCTCCATTAAACTTTCCAAATTCTAGTTTGAAATCTATAAGCTTTATAGATTGTTTCATAAAGAAATCTTTTAATATATTATTAATTTTTTCAGCTATAGAATATATTTCTTTTAATTCATCAAAAGTAGTAACTCCAATAGCCACTGCATGATAATCATTCATAAGAGGATCCCCTAAATCATCATTTTTATAGCTTATTTCAAATACTGTAGTCTTAAGCTCTTTTCCTTCTTCTAATCCTAATCTTTTTGCCATACTTCCTGCTGCTACATTTCTTACTATAACTTCAAGAGGAATTATGTTTACCCTTTTACATAATTGCTCTCTTTCACTTAGCTTTTTAACAAAATGAGTTTTTATACCTTCTTTTTCTAAAATTTCAAAAAGCATAGATGTAATTTGATTATTTAAAACACCTTTATCTTCTATTGCACCTTTTTTTTCTCCATTAAAAGCTGTAGCATCATCTTTGTAATATATAACAACTTCATCTTTATTATCTGTAGCATAAACTTTTTTTGCCTTTCCTTCATAAAGCATTTCTTTATTTTTCATTTAAAATTCAGCTCCTTTTTCACTTTCTTCTATAAATTTTTCTTTCATATTTTTTCTATAAACTTTTAATTTTTCATTTAGTTCTTTATATTTTAAAGCAAGTATTTGTACTGCTAACATTCCTGCATTATAACTATTATTTATTCCTACAGTAGCTACTGGTATTGATTTTGGCATTTGAACAATTGAAAGAAGAGAATCTAGACCATTTAAAGCTGCATTTATTGGTACTCCTATTACAGGAAGAGTGGTTAAAGAGGCTATAACCCCTGGAAGATGTGCTGCAAGACCGGCTCCTGCTATTATACATTCAAAACCCCTTTCATCAGCATTATTTATAACTTCTACTAATCTTTCTGGAACTCTATGGGCTGAAAGTATATATGCTTCATATTCTACACCAAATTCTTTAAGTGCTTTTGCTGCACCTTTCATTATATCTGTATCAGATTTGCTTCCAAAAATAATTGCTACCTTCATTTTTATCCTCCTTTATAAGGAATAAATTTTCCTATCTTTACTACAATATTAACATATAGAATTTCATAATTCAATATATTTTAAATTATATTTACAAAAATATTCGTGTATATTTTTTTGTTTTTATATTATTTTCTTTTTAATATTCGTTACATTACGAACATTAAAATTTATGTAAAAAATTAAAGGAAATCTTCAGAAAATATAGAATATACTATAATATATAGTTGTTTTTTATTGGAGGGATATGTTACATGAGTAAATTATATTATTGTGAGGAATGTAAAAGAGTGCTTAATAACGCTAATACTTGCTCTTATTGTGATAGCAACAATATTAGGCAAGTTAAAATTGGAGCTCCTGTAAACGTTATAGGTACTAAATTAAAAGGACGTGTTTTAAAAATAAAAGGATATAATGCTAGACTTTTAATTAGAGACGAATTCAAAAAAAAGTATGTAAAAACCTATTCTTCAGACAAGCTTAGAAAAGTGCTATGATGTAAAAATTGCTATGCAATTTTTTTAGTTGAGAGTTAAGAGAGAAGAGTTAAAAGTTGTGGAGAATTTTTCTCTATTGCATTACGGAAAATTCTCCACAACTTTTAACTCTTCTCTCTTAACTCTTAACTAAAAAAAGTTATATAAAAATTTTAAACTGATAAAGTTAATAATCTTATTACAAACAGCACTGCTAAAATTACCATTGTTACAGATACTTTTTCTTTTTTACCACCAAAAATATTAAATATAACATAAGCTATAGTACCCATCATTAATCCATTAGCAATACTATAAGTTAAAGGCATTAATATTATAGTTAAAAAAGCAGGTATTGCTTCTGTAAAATCATAAAAATCTATATTAGTAATATTTTGCATCATGAAAAGTCCAACCATTATAAGTGCTGGAGCTGTTGCACAACTTGGAATAGCCATAAATATTGGTGCAAATAGTAAAGAAATTAAAAATAATACTCCTGCAACTACAGCTGTTAACCCTGTTCTTCCACCTTCTGCTACACCAGCAGAACTTTCTACATAAGTAGTTACTGTGGAAACACCTAAAGTTGCTCCTATAGTTGTTCCTATAGCATCTACTAAAAGAGCTTTTTTAGCATTTTTAACATTTCCTTTTTCATCTATCATATTAGCTTTAGTTGCTACACCAGCTAATGTACCTATTGTATCGAAAAAGTCTACAAATAAGAATGTAAGCACTACTGATGCAAATCCTAATATTGCTTCACTGTTACTTATAAAAGAAAAATCTAATTTTCCCGCTATAGGTGCTATACTATATACCTTTCCTAAACCTGTAGGTAAAAATATTTCATATTGTGCTGCTAATTCAGGTCCTTTTACCAATGCAAAAATCCAAGCTACAATTGTACTAGATAAAATTCCCCAAAGTATAGAGCCCTTTACATTTCTATGAACTAATACTCCAGTTATTATAATACCTATTACACAAATAAGAACTCTAGGATCTCCAAAGTTACCTAAAGCAACTAAAGTGTTTTTGTCTGCTACAACTATTTTTGAATTTTGAAAACCTATAAAAGCTATAAACAATCCTATACCAGCACTAACAGCTATTTTTAAGCTAGCTGGAATAGAGTTTACTACTAATTCTCTTATTTTAGTAAGAGACAATATAATAAATATAAGACCTTCTACAAATACTGCTGTTAACGCTACACTCCAATGAACTTTCATTATTGCGCATACTGAAAATGCAAAGAAAGCATTTAATCCCATTCCAGACGCTAATGCAAAAGGTAAGTTAGCATAAAAACCCATAAATATTGTAGCAAACCCTGCTGTAATACAAGTGGCTGTAACTAATGCACCTTTATCCATGCCTGTTGTAGATAAAAGCATAGGATTAACTGCAATTATATAAGCCATTGTTAAAAATGTAGTTATTCCTGCAATTACTTCTGTTTTTACATTTGTGTTATTTTCTGACAATTTAAAATATGATTCCCAAAAAGAAGTTTTTCTTTTTTCCATTACTTTACCTCCTATTATTTATGTTTGAAAATAAAAAACTCTGTTTTTTATTCACTATAAGCGAATCTAAAACAGAGAAGGGTTTAATATGCAAAAATTAGACTTACCTATAGTCTAGAAATTTATGGTTTCTAGGTAGATACTCCTAAACCTTATTATTAGGATTATATAGATGATTAATTTCTATTCAATTTACATTGTATATAATAACATTCCAAAGCACAAAAGTCAACATATTATTACATTTTATATACGAATATTCGTATATTTAAGGATTACATAGGCATTATACAAGCAATTATTCGTATTAACATGAACATTTTGTTATATAAACTAAATTTTGAATTATATAAAACCAATTTGTTGAATAAAAAATAATTGATATAATTAGCAGATAAAAAATAATTTAAAGTAATCTGTATAAAAATAATAAGGCAGCCTCATAAAGAGAGTTTGGAAATAATTTGAATGAATTTTAGACAATCTTAGAAGAAAAAATAAAAAAACTCCGTAATTCATCACAGGACGTGATGAGCCAATTTCCGCCCCAAGGACGGGGCATAAATTGGGTAGGAGTTTTTTTTATTTTTTATTCTTAGAGTGTCTTAATGAAATGACTTATTTCCAAACTCTCTTTATGAGGCTGCCTTATTATTTTTATACAGATTACTTTAAATTATTTTTTATCTGCTAATTATATCAATTATTTTTTATTCAACAAATTGGTTTTATATAATTCAACAACTTTAAAACATAAAAATACACCTTAGAGAAATCTTGTTTAGGGAGACAGATAATACTCTAAGATGTATAGTTTTACTAAAAAAATAAAAGGCCTTATTAAATTTTAATAGCCTCTTTAAGAAAATACTCTGTCCTTTTACCTGAGAGTTTCGCTGAAAAATCAGCTTTCTCCTTCGGTGACTTTTAAAAGTCTCTCCAGAGGCTCGTCAGACAACAGTTCTTTTACCTGAAAGTTTAACTTCTTCGGTGGGTAAAAATACCTCTCTCCTGCTATCTTCATTCGATTGTATTAAATTTATATAAAACCACAGTCAACTATATAGTAGTAAATAAAATTGCTTTTGTCAATACCCAAAATTTATATATAAAATACCCTTTATACCATTTAATTAATACACACTTAATGTTTTATTATATATTTATTTATTAAGCCAATCTAAAGCTCCTTGTGCTAAAAGTGCACTACCTTTCCAAAATACATCTTCATCTACATTAAACTTAGGAGTATGGTGAGGATGAACTATTCCCTTTTCTTCATTAAACGCTCCTAAGAAAAAGAATGTTCCTGGAACTTCATTTAAGAAATAAGCTATATCTTCTCCACCCATGGAAGGTTCTTTTAGTTCTATTATGTTTTCTTCTCCTATAATACCCTTTGCTGTTTCAACAAAATCTTTTGTAAATTCTTCATTATTTATTACTGGAGGTGCTCCCCAAACAACTTCAAATTCGTAGTCACCTCTCATAGCTTTAGTTATTCCTGCTGTTATTTCTTCCATACGCTGTACAATCATTTCTCTTTGCTTTTGATCTACTGCTCTAAAAGTTCCCTCTATCTCAACATAATTTGGAATTACATTATATGCAGTTCCTCCATTTACTTTACCAATAGTAACTACTGCAGGATGAGTTGGCTTCATTTCTCTGCTTACTATTGTTTGAAAAGCTGTTATTACTTGTCCAGCTATAGCTACTGGATCCACTCCCACATGAGGCATAGCACCATGACAACCATGACCTTTAATTTTAATATAAAATCTATCGAAAGATGCCATTATCTTATCATAACCTACACCTATTTGTCCGTCTCCTACTTCACTAAATATTGATCCTATATGAAGTCCTAATACTGCATCTATTTTAGGATTTTCTAAAGCACCATCTTTTATTATTGCCTTAGCTCCTTGAGCACCTTCTTCGTTAGTTTGGAATATAAGTTTTACACTTCCCTTTAATTCCTCTTTGTGTTTATTTAATATTTTGGCTGCTCCTAAAAGCATTGCTGCATGAGTGTCATGTCCACAAGCATGCATATTTCCATTAGTTGAAGCATATTCTACTTTTGTATCTTCTTTAATTGGAAGAGCATCCATATCTGCTCTAAGTGCTATTACTTTTCCCTCTTTTTCTCCTTTTATAATTCCAACTATACCTGTTCCTCCCATATTAGTCTTATACTCTATACCCATTTTTGATAACTCATTAGCTACATATTTAGCTGTTTCAGGTAAATCAAATCCTACTTCTGGAATTTGATGCAAATCTCTTCTCCATTTAACTATTTCATCTTGAATTTGTTTTATTTCTTCTACAACATTCACTTTAACTCTCTCCTTTTTATTATAATATTTAATAAATAAATTTCTCATTATAAATTATCAGTAGCTAATTAAAAATTAAGCTGTTACTTCTTTATCTTTATTTAAATTTTCTTTATTATACATAATCTTAGCTACAACAATAGTTCCAAATACAGAAGCTATTATAAGTACCCAAGATGGCAGTTTTGTAGTTAATCTAAGTACTGCTGGAATTCCTATTCCCACTACTCCTAACTTAGGATACTTTAGGGAAAACTGACCAAATACTGCTCCAAATATAGCTGGTACTGTGTAATTTTTAAATGCATCTGCTATAGTTGGAGGAAGTACTTTTATAAGAGCTGCTCCCACAAAAGCTGCTAAAGTTACACCTATTAAATTAGTAATTATTGAACCGGTTATTCCTAAAGTTGATACTATTTCTGCTTCCTTTGTAGCTGGTTTTGTTTCTGTGGCTTCTAACGCCATAGCTGCACAAGGTATTCTTACATTAGACATATTTCCAGATAAAAAAGATAAATAAGTTCCTGCTAATCCAAAAATAGAATAATAAGATATAGGTTCTACTATATAAAATGCTCCAAATAAAGAAGCAATCATTCCCCAAGACTTTAATATAGTTGAAATATTAGGTATAACTCCATGTGCAAAATATAAATAAAAACAAGGTAAAAAACTAGTTACAGCTCCTAGTAGCAAAGTTATCATTCCTACTTTTATAACTGGTTTATTCCAAACTTCATTAAATTCTCTATTATCCATCTATTTCACCTCCAAAATCTAATAAAATAAAACTGCTGCTGTCATGCCTATTAACATAGCAATTCCTAAAGTATATTCTTTTATCTTTGGTGCTTTTTCTGCTATTTTAGTAAGTATCATCATACTAATAGCACCTACTATTACTGCAACCAAATTTCCTCCACCTTTTACTATGTCCCCTGAGTTTAAGTATCCAAATACACCTAGCATTGCGGCTCCACTTAATATAGCTAGCCACTTTGTATCATTTCCACCTACTTTTTGGCGTATCTTTTCTAATTTATGAGTAAAAAGTCCTGCAACTAAAAGCCATCCTACTCCATTTAAAGCCATTGTCCACCATGATGTAGCTAAAGCATTTAAGCCATAGTCTGCTCCTCCAAAAGTAACTCCTGCTGCTTCAGCCCCTACTTTTGCTGCAGTAAGTTCTGTAGGAGCAGAACCTATCATAGAAAGTCTAAGCCAACTTAAAGGTCCTCCTATAACCGACATCATTCCTACCATTACTATAAACACTGCAATACTAGGTCCTATAGCTGTTACCATACCTGTTTTGAAAGCTTTTTTACAAGTTTCTTCTTTCATTCCTAATTTCTTGGCAGTTTTATTAGCTAATTTTATAAATATTAGTGATTGAGTAACTACTACTAGTACTGTAATAGATGCAGCAACCCATACTCCAAATTCATTTGCTACCTTTAAAATTTCTGGATTCATTTTTATACCTCCATAATTACTTTAATTTCATATAAATAATTTCATGTAAATTCTTATTTTGTTTATTAAATTAATTTTTTCAAATTTTATACAGTATATATGAAAATTTTTTAATACTTATCAATGCATTGATAAAAAAAATCCAGAGAAAATTTTTCTCTGGATTGTGAAAAGGGTAATAATAATAAAAGCCATGTGCATAAATATACACTTGACCTCTAGTTATCTTATAACTCTAATCTCTGTCCTTTTACCTGAGAGTTTCACTGAATTAATCAGCTTTCTCCTTCGGTGCTTTTAAAAAGTCTCTCCAGAGGCTCGTCCAATAACAGTTCTTTTACCTGAAAGATTAACTTCTTCGGTGAATACACTTAAGTATCTCTCTCCTGCTATCTTCATCCGATTATTTATTCGATTTTCTCAATGTGTTACTTTTAGTATATGTATACTATAGTAAAATTAAAAAGGTTTGTCAACACTATTTTAAAAATTTATTATTTTAGATATATATATTTTTTTAATATTTTAATAATATAATTATTTTTATATTAAATCAACAATATTATATATCTAAAATTATTAATTTAAAAAATAATTCACTATAATAATAAAACTTTAAAAATTAGTTGCTAAAATTACACTTTAAAAGGCTGTTAACAAATTGTATTTGTTAACAGCCTAATTTAAAAACATTTATATTTTTAATCATTTTACAAATTATATATTTATTTATTAAGCCAATCTAAAGCTCCTTGTGCTAAAAGTGCACTTCCTTCCCAAAATACATCTTCATCTACATTGAATTTAGGAGTATGGTGAGGATGAACTATTCCCTTTTCTTCATTAAATGCTCCTAAGAAAAAGAATGTTCCTGGAACTTCATTTAAATAATATGCTATATCTTCTCCCCCCATAGTAGGTTCTTTAAGTTCTATTATATTTTCTTCTCCTATAACTTCCTTTGCTGTTTCAACAAAACCTTTTGTAAATTCCTCATCATTTATCACTGGAGGCGCTCCTGGAGTAATTTTAAATTCATATTCTCCTCTCATTCCTTGAACTATTCCTGCTACTATTTCTTCTATTCTATTTTTAATATATTCTCTTTGTTCCTTATATACTGCCCTAAATGTACCTTCAATTTCTACATAATTTGGAATTACATTATAAGCAGTACCTCCTTGAACTTTTCCAATAGTAATTACCGCTGCATGTGTTGGTTTCATTTCTCTACTTACTATTGTTTGAATAGCTGTTATTATTTGTCCAGCCATAGTTACTGGATCTATTCCCAAATTAGGCATAGCACCATGGCAACCTTTCCCTTTTATTTTGATATAAAATTTATCAAAAGAAGCCATTATTTTTCCATATCCTATACCTATTTTACCACATTCTACTTCACTAAATATTGCTCCTATATGAAGTCCTAGTACTGCGTCTACTTTAGGATTTTTCAAAGCTCCAGACTTGATTATCTCTTTAGCTCCATGACAACTTTCCTCATCTGCTTGAAATATAAGTTTTACAGTTCCTTTTATTTTATCTTTATGTTTATTTAATATTTTTGCTGCACCTAAAAGCATTGCTGTATGAGTATCATGTCCACAAGCATGCATATTATCATTAGTTGAAGCATAGTTCACTCCTGTATCTTCTTTAATTGGAAGTCCATCCATATCTGCTCTAAGTGCTATTACTTTTCCTTCTTTTTCTCCTTTTATAATTCCTACTATTCCGCTACCACCCATATTAGTTTTATATTTTATTCCCATTTTTGATAATTCATTAGATACATAGGCTGCTGTTTTAGGTAAATTCAATCCTATTTCTGGAATTTGATGCAAATCTCTTCTCCATTTTACTATTTCCTTTTGAATTCTTTTTACTTCCTCAACAACATTTATCATAATTAATCCCCCTTTTTTTATAACCCCATTTATAGCCGCTTGCAAAACCCTAAACCCGTTAGGGTTCAAGGATTTTTAAGCTTTATCAAAAAGGATTTCCCCCACTTAATGTCGAATATATATAATAATCACAAAATATAAATTCTTGGAGGTATCCTTATGATCAATATTAAAAACCAAATTCATCTCTGTGACGTTTATGAA
>NZ_LZFO01000011.1 GCF_001758365.1 Clostridium acetireducens DSM 10703 | reverse complement strand
CTTGACAAACCCATGCACTCCATCTCCTGTTATTATTAAGATGGGCTTAAGGCTGATTTTGACTATTGTCAGTCCTATTCTACATGATTTTTTCACAGGGGTGTTGCATTTAATATTGCAATTTAAGGAAAAATTATTTTTATTATTAACAATAATATATCCACTGTAAATAAATATTATAGCTAATGCAAAATTAAGGAAAATATCAATTAGAGCAAAATGTGAGTCAATAAATCCTTTTAATCCAGTTTCAGTTTTGGTATTAGTGTTAACCAACATATCATCATTAGTTAATTGTCTACTTTTTTTATATTTACTATATTGATATGAATCTATAGAAAAATAAACAATAGAAGCTAAAATTAAAATGATATAAACAGGAACTGTAGCTATTACAAATTTACTTAAATATTTTGAACTTAAAATAAATAAGAAGTACACTATAAAAAATACAACCATAAATATAATGTTATGTCTTTTTTCAGACTTTTTATCTTTATTAAAGCTAGTTTTATGAATAAACGTAAATATTACATACACTATTGAAGCAGCAAAAATAAATTGTAATATAGACCATAAACTTAATGTGTAATTTAAAGTGAAAGGCTTTTTAGTTATAAAGTTTGTTACAGTAGTTATTGCAAAATCAATTCCTATTAAAATCATAATTATTAATGCAGTGTATTGTAATAAATCTAAAATTTTGTTGCTTTTACCATGGGCTTCTATTATTGAATCAGCAAAAGCTTTATAATCTTTACCAATTATTTCGTCTATATCTTTTCCATCTGCTTGACATTGTAAAAATATATCTAATATTTCTTGAAGAGCTTCTTCAATATCTATTTCTTTAAGACTGCTAGTTCTTATATAAATTATTATATCACCAAATATTTGAGAGTTTTTAGGAGATAAATTTTTACGTAATTCATTTAAAGTTTTAGAATAATTTTTTAGAGCTTTCATATCTACCCCTCCATAATATTATTTACTATTTTTTGTAATGAACCCCAATTAACTTGAAATTCATTTAATTCATCTTCACCTTGTACAGTAAGAGAATAATATTTTCTTTTAGGTCCTAAAGGAGAATTTTTCAATGTAGCTTTTAACAATCCACTTTTCTCAAGTCTTATGAGAAGAGGATATATAGTACCTTCTGAAATTTCTTCAAAACCAAATTTAAGTAATTTTTCAGTTATTTCGTATCCATAAGTTTCTTCATAACTTATTATTTTTAATATGCAACCTTCCAATATACCTTTTAAAAGTTGCGATTTCTTTGCCATAATATCACCTACCTTGTCTTACATGTTAGTCTGTAGCTATATTATAATACAAGTATCTTGCAATGTAAAGTAGTTAAAAATATTTCATAATAAAAAATAATTGAGATAATTTATAGATAAAAAATGAAATTATAAAAATAATAATATAGTGGCATAAATAAAGTTTGTAAATAAGTCATTTCATTAAGACACTCTAAGAATAAAAAATAAAAAAACTCCTACCCAATTTATGCACCGTCCTTGGTGCGGAAATTGGCTCATCACGTCCTGTGATGAATTACGGAGTTTTTTTATTTTTTATTCTAAGAGTGTCTAAAATTCATTCAAATTATTTACAAACTTTATTTATGCCACTATATTATTATTTTTATAATTTCATTTTTTATCTACAAATTATCTCAATTATTTTCTATTATGAAATATTTTAACTATGATTATTTTGAATTGCTAAAATCCTTATGACTATTTATCCATAAAAATATATCATCTTCATTCATTGTCCCTTTTGCAATTTCAAGTCCTAAATTAATTAATTCTGATTGAGTATATTGAATTTTAATATTATTAATTTTTAATAATATTATTAATACTGAAACTCCAATACGTTTATTTCCATCAATAAATCCATGATTTCTTATTAATCCATGTGCTATAACTGCAATCTTTTTTTCAATTTCTTTGTATAAATCTTCTCCGTTAAATGTAACAAATCCTCTGTTTAAAGCACTTTCAATTAATCCTATATCCCTAACTCCTTTAATGCTTCTATATTTTCATCTATTACATCATCCATCAAATTTTCTAAATTTTTTTGGTTTTTTTGTTTTAAAAATTCTACAAAATCTATTACTTGTAGTTTTGCAGTGTGAGGAAGTGTTTCAAAATCTTTTAAAAGTTTTTCAGCTAAACTCATATATATCACCTCTTTTTACATAAAGACTTTAATTTAATTATACAATAAATATTATATTTTTAAATTACCCAATAAAAGAATATATAATAATACTATTAAAACTTTATTTATCAATTATTTTATGGTTAATAAAAGAAAATATTTCATAATAAAAAATGACTAAGATAATTTGTAGATAAAAAATAAGATTATAAAAATAATAAGCAAAGTAGCGTAAATAAAGTTTGGAAGTAATTTGAATGAATTTTAGACACTCTTAGAAGAAAAAATAAAAAAACTCCGTAATTCATCACAGGACGTGATGAGCCAATTTCCGCCCCAAGGACGGGGCATAAATTGGGTAGGAGTTTTTTTATTTTTTATTCTTAGAGTGTCTTAATGAAATGACTTACTTCCAAACTTTATTTACGCTACTTTGCTTATTATTTTTATAATCTTATTTTTTATCTACAAATTATCTTAGTCATTTTTTATTATGAAATATTTGCTACATTATTGATTATTATTATCAACTACAGTATAATTATATAAAATAACACCCCCACTTGGGGAGGGAGGTATAAAAATGAATGAAGAAAAGAAAAAAGCAATGCAGAATTTAAAAACTGCTAAGGGACAAATTGAAGGTATTATAAAAATGATAGAGGATGGAAGGTATTGCATAGATATATCCAATCAAATAATTGCAGCACAAGGATTATTAAAAAGAGCTAATATGCAAATACTAAAACAACATTTAAATCACTGTGTTAAGGAAGCTTTCCTTCATAATAGTGGAGAAGAGAAGGTTGATGAAATAATGAAGGTATTAGAAAAGTTCGCAGGCAAATAATTTATATGATTTATTTTAAATAATTATTAGGAGGTGGGTTTATGGATAAAGTTTTTAAAATAGGAGATATGAGTTGTACAGCTTGTGCAAAGGCAGTTGAGAGAGTTACAAAAAAATTAGATGGAGTGGAAGAATCTAATGTTAACTTTGCAGTGGAAAAATTATATATAAAATATGATGAAAACAAAGTATCACCAGAGGATATAGTTAAAACTATAGAAAAAGCAGGCTATACAGCAAAGGAAGATTTGGAAGTAAAAAAAGTAACTATGGGCATTGGAGGAATGAGTTGTACAGCTTGTGCAAAGGCAGTAGAAAGGGTTACAAAAAAACTAGAAGGTGTGAGTAAATCAGAAGTAAATTATGCTTCAGAAAAGTTATTCTTAGAGTATGATCCTTCTAAAGTAAGACTTTCTGCAATTAAAGGTGCCATAGAAAAAGCGGGATATGTTCCTTTGAATGAAGATAATAATACTGTAGATAAGGATAAGGAAAGAAAAGAAGAAGAAATGAAGAACATGTGGAGAAAATTTGTGATTTCTCTATGTTTTACTGTTCCGCTTTTAATAATAAGCATGGGACATATGTTAAATATGCATCTTCCTAAAATTATAGATCCTATGATTAATCCTTTTAATTTTGCTTTAATACAGCTAGCTTTAGTAATTCCAGTAGTAATTATGGGAAGAAATTTTTATATTATAGGTTTTAGAACATTGTTTAAAGGAAGTCCTAATATGGATTCTTTAATTGCCATTGGTACTAGTGCGGCTATTGTATATGGATTGTTTGGAATGTATGAAATATCTATAGGAAATACACATTATGCCATGGATTTGTATTTTGAATCAGCAGCTACAATAATAACTTTAATAAGCCTTGGTAAATATTTTGAAGCTAGAGCTAAAGGAAAAACTTCAGAGGCTATTAAAAAACTTATAGGACTTACTCCTAAAAAAGCTAAAATAATTAATAATGGAAAAGAAGAAGAAATACCTATAGAAGAAGTTCAAGTAGGAGATATTATAATTGTAAAACCAGGAGAAAAAATTCCTGTAGATGGTGAAATTATAGAGGGAGTAACTTCTATAGATGAGTCTATGCTTACAGGTGAGAGTATACCTGTGGAGAAAAAAGAAGGGCATAAGGTTTTTGCAGCTACTATAAATAAAAATGGAAGTATAAAATTTAAAGCATTAAAAATAGGCAAAGATACTGTACTTTCTCAAATAATAAAATTGGTAGAATCTGCTCAAGGATCAAAAGCTCCTATTGCTAGATTAGCAGATATAATTTCAGGTTATTTTGTGCCTACAGTAATTACTATAGCGGTATTTTCGGGATTAGCTTGGTACATTGGAGGAAAAGGATTAGTATTTTCTCTTACTATATTCATTTCTGTACTTGTAATAGCTTGTCCATGTGCTTTAGGGTTAGCTACTCCTACAGCCATAATGGTAGCTTCAGGAAAAGGAGCAGAGTATGGAGTGCTTATTAAATCTGGAGAAGCTTTGGAAACTGCTCATAAAATAGATACTATTGTATTTGATAAAACAGGAACTTTAACAGAGGGTAAACCAAAAGTTACAGATATATATGTAGCGGGAGAATTTAAAGAAGATGATGTTTTAATTTATGCGGCATCTTGTGAAAAGGCTTCAGAGCATCCATTAGGAGAATCTATTGTTAAAGAAGCAGAAAATAAAAATTTAGATTTATATAAAGTTAAAAAACCTTTTGTCATTCCAGGTAAGGGAATAGAAGCTATAGTAGAAGGAAAAAATATAGCTTTAGGAAATAAAAAACTTATGGAAAGTAAAAATATAGACATAAGCAATATAGAAAATAAATTAGATGATTATGCAAAACAAGGTAAGACTCCTATGATAATGGCAGTGGATTCTAATATTACTGGAATTATAGCAGTGGCAGATGTAATAAAAGAAAATAGTTTAAAAGCTATAAATATGTTAAAAGATATGGGTATAGAAGTGGCTATGATTACAGGAGATAATAAAAATACTGCTGAAGCTATAGGAAAACAATTGAATTTAGATAAAGTAATAGCAGATGTACTTCCAGAAGATAAAGCTTCCCATGTAAAATCTCTTCAAGGAGAAGGCAAAAAAGTAGCAATGGTAGGAGATGGAATAAATGATGCTCCAGCTTTAGCACAAGCAGATATAGGAATTGCCATAGGTTCTGGTACTGATGTAGCTATAGAATCTGCTAATATTGTACTTATGAAAAATGATATTTTAGATGTGGTTTTTGCTATAAAACTAAGCAAGGCTACTATTAAAAATATAAAAGAAAATTTATTTTGGGCATTTGGCTACAATACATTAGGCATACCAGTAGCAGCAGGGGTGCTTACTTTATTTGGAGGTCCAAGATTAAATCCTATGATAGCTGCAGCGGCTATGAGCTTTAGTTCCGTATCAGTACTTTTAAATGCATTAAGACTTAAAAGATTTAAATTAAATATATAAATTTAATTTATTCTACTTATATATTTTAATATTTAAATGTGAAATAATAGAAAATCTATATTTAATTGTAGTTAATATAATTTTATAAAAATTTATTTTAAATAAAGGAGAGATTTATATGAAAGAAAAATTAATAATCGAAGGAATGTCTTGTAATCATTGTGTTATGCATGTTAAAAATGCTTTAGTAGAAGTTCCAGGAGTTAAATCAGTAGAAGTAAGTCTAGAAGACAAATGTGCCATTGTAGAAGGCGAAAATTTATCCAAAGAAAATCTTAAAAAAGCAGTAGAAGAAATGGGATATGATGTAGTAGATATTTAATAAAAAATAATTAAAATATAGTTTTTTACAACTATATAAACAAATTTCTAAGCATAATTTTAAGTTTTAAATTATGCTTAGAAATTTATTATAACTTGGTCATTGAAAAATATAAGAAAAAAACAATATACAATTATAGCATAATGACTATTTTATTAAAAAAACTTTAAACTAAAAAAAGTTGTATAGCAATTTTTTAAAATCTTGTATTAAATATGAAAAATTGCACATAATAACACTGGAGTAAAACTAAATCAGGTTGGTGAAAATACTTGAGTGAAAATATAAAATATAATTTACAAGAAAATATAGATTATTTAAAAAATGAATTTGAAAATTGTAGCGATATAGTGTTTAAAAAAATTAATATAGGAAACTTTAATAGTTACATAGTATATACTGACGGAATGATAGATGAATATTTATTAACTGAAGGAGTTCTAAAAAAACTATCCACTTTAAAATCTAATTTAAATGAAGTTTCTATAGATAGCTTAATACCCATAGGACAAATTACAAAATTAAATTCTTTAGATGAATGTATTGAAAAAATACTTTCTGGGGGAGTAGTATTATTTATAAAGGGTAAAAAATCTAGTTTGAATATTATGCTTCCAAAATATCCTGCAAGAAGTATTGAAAAACCAGAAGTAGAGCCTACTATAAATGGTCCTAAAGAAAGCTTTACAGAAACTTTAAGTACTAATATAGCTCTTATTAGAAAAAGGCTTTTACATAAAGAATGCAAGTTTAAAGAAATTAATATAGGCAATTATTTAAAATCTAAAATATCCTTAGCTTATATAGATTCTTTAACTAATAAGCACATTTTAAATGAAGTAATTAGAAGATTAAATACTATAAAAGAAAATAATTTGCTAGATGTATCTTACATAGAAGAATTAATAGAAGATAATCCTAATTCTATTTATCCTACAATGCAAATTACGGAAAGACCAGATAAAGTAGTGGCTTCACTATTAGAGGGAAAAGTGGCTATACTTCAAGAAAATAGCCCTTATGCTATAATTGTGCCTTGTTTTTTTTCTGACCTTTTTCAATCACCAGATGAATATTATTTTAGGTACTTTTTTGCTTCTTTTTTAAGAATATTAAGGTATTTTGGATATGTAGTTACTTGCTTTTTGCCAGCTTTTTATATAGCTATTACTAATTTTAATCAAGAGATGTTGCCTACAAAATTATTGATTTCTATACAAAATCAAAGGTCTGGTGTTCCTTTTCCTACTGTATTGGAAGCTTTTTTAATGGAAATTGCCTTTGAAATAATGAGAGAAGCAGGTGCTAGACTTCCAAAAGCTATAGGACCTGCCATTAGTATAGTAGGAGGTTTAGTTATAGGAGATGCTGCAGTTAGAGCCGGTTTAGCTTCTCCTGCAATAGTTATTGTAATAGCCTTTACTGCTATAAACTCTTTTTTAATTCCTTCTATACTTTTAAATGCTCCTAAGTTATATTTAAGAATTATTTCTATTATTTTAAGCGGAATTTTAGGACTTTGGGGTATTTTTATTGTTATATTGTTAAATTTAGCTCATATGGCTTCTTTAACTTCTTTTGGAGTGCCTTATTTAGCTCCGATTTCTCCTAATATAAATGAAACTTTAAATAATATAACTTATAGACCACCTATTTGGAATTTAAAAGAAAATAGGCTTAATATTTTTAGCAAAAAATATGACTCTATTATACGCAATAATAATAATAATAACTGCCAAAAAAATATTAGTAGGAGAGATTAATATGATAAAAAATATTATTTCTATTTTATTAATACTTATAATACCAATTGCTGCTTCAGCATGCTGGAGCAGTAATGATTTAAATGATATAGGAATTATACTGGGTATGGGCATAGATAAAGATAAACAAGACAAATTTGAAGTAACAGTACAAACAGTCAATCCTAGTTCGTCTAATGGAAGTGAAGGTGCTTCTAAAAATTCATCCTATATACTTCACTGTGCTAAAGGGAATTCTGTATTTGACGCTGCTAGAAATATATCTAAAGATGCCTCTAGAAAAAATTATTGGCCTCATGCTAAACTAGTTATATTAACAGAGGAGTTAGCTAAAGAAGATATTAAACCCTATTTAGATTTTTTTACAAGAGATTCTCAAAGAAGAAAAACTGCTTATTTTGTAATTTCTAATTCTTCTATTAAAAATATAATGTCTTCTGAAAAAGATTATGACAATGTACCTTCCAATGAAATAATAAAATTAATTGAAGAATCGTCTATTAATGGTTATGGTGTTAAAAGCAATATTAGAGATTTTATAAAAGAATCTGAAGATGTGTCTGGTGTTTCTTTTATGAATTGCTTTACTCAAAACTGTCCTCAGGATAAAATAGATAAAAAATCTAATAACACTTTAAGCAATGTAGGAATTTTTTATAAATATAAATTAATAGATTTTTTATCTTTAGAGGAAAATCGCATACTAAATTTTATAAAAAACAAAATTAAAAATCCTGTATTAACTTTTGAATATGAAGATAAAACTTTTACATTAGAGGTTACAAAATCTAAAACAAAAATTAAACCTAAAATTGAAAAAGGCAATTACACTATTAAATCTGATACTAATATTGATTTTAATATTGTTGAATACTCAGATAATTATAATATAGAAAATATAAATAAAAATGATTTAACTAAAACAGTAGAAAATTCTTTAAAAAGCTCTATTATGCAGCTTTTTAATAAATCTAAAAATATTTATAAATTAGATTTATTTGGATTTGGAAATGCCTTTTCTTATAAATATCCTAATATATTAAATTTGTCTCAAGACCAATGGCAAAAAATATTTGTTGAAAAAGTAAAATTTCAACCTAATGTAAAAGCTAATATTAATTACACTGGTATTAAAATAAGATAATTTAAATACTTATTCTTTTCTATTTATTTTACAATAGTAATACTTTATTAAAATACTACTGAAAATTCATATTAAATAAATATATTTAAAAGGAGAATAGAGATGCTTTTTTCTTTAATTCTATCTTCTATTTTTATTATTATGTTAGAATATTATTCCTTAATAAGGAATAAAAAAAAATTAGAAAATAAAACATTATATATATCTATATTTTGTTTAATATTCTCTATTGTATTTGCTGCTATAATAGAATTTAATATAATCAACTTGCCTTCCGTTTCTTGCTTATTAAACAATACAGCTAAATTATTATTACCTACATGTTTTATATCATAGATAATATTATTCAATAAAAAATACTTCATATAATTTGCAAATAGAAAGTAATTTAAAATAATAACATAGCCTCATAAAGGAATTTTGTAAATAATTTGAATGAATTTTAGACAGTCTTAGAATAAAAAATAAAAAAAACTCCGTAATTCATCACAGGACGTGATGAGCCAATTTCCGCCCCAAGGACGGGGCATAAATTGGGTAGGAGTTTTTTTATTTTTTATTCTTAGACTGTCTTAATGAAATGACTTATTTACAAAATTCCTTTATGAGGCTATGTTATTATTTTTAATTACTTTCTATTTGCAAATTATATGAAGTATTTTTTAAGTGCTAAACTTTTTATCTTTTGAAAATATAGAAATAATAAATACAATAATAAATATAAATTGCAAAGGTATATTAAACATAACCCAACCTAAATGCACAAATTCTTTCAATTCTACATAATTAGTGTAAGATTTAACTGCTAAAGGTACCATAATTATTGATAAAGGAATCAATATATCTTTATAATCTTTTAGCGAAAAGCTATATTCTATGGATTTAGATGTTACATAAATGCTTACAGCTAATTTAACAAAAGCAGTTAAAAACCAAGCTACTACCATAAATAGTTCTATTCTAGTAAAAAAATCTCCTGCTTTTATAGTTCTTACACTTAAAAAAGCTGGGAAAACCAATGTAGATGCTTGCTTTACTCCATATACTCCAATTGCTGCTACAGGTCTTAATATAAGATATATTGATGAAATAATAACAGCTTTTACATTATTTTTTGTTAAATTTTCTTTATCTCTAACCAAAGTATTTAAAAATAAAAGTATTATAGCTTCTCCATAGGGAAATATGAAAATTGCAATGCTAGGTTTCAATATATTTCTAAAATTAGATGCAAAAAATGGCTTTAAATTATTTATATCAAAAGAAATAATTCCTAATAAAATCAATAAAATTGTTAATATTAACAATGTAAAAGGAATTATTATTTCTACACATCTAGCCGTAACTTCTATACCTTTTTTTACTATATAGGCTGTAGTTAAAGATATTGTGAAAATAAAAACCCATATAGGTGTATCTTGCATAATTACAATATTCATAAATACAGCTATATTATTTAATATAAATAAAGAAAGTATAAAAGAATATACTCCTAAATAAGCTATTATTAATTTAGAAATATTTTTTCCAACTAATGTATTTAATATTTCTTCTAAACTACATTTAGGAAATTTTTTTATTATGTAAGATATCATAATTATTACTGCTATTCCCATAAAAGCAGCAATAATTTGAGAAATCCAAGCATCTCTTTTAGCTTCTTTTATTCCAATAGAAATTATTAAAGAAGTTCCCAATAAAAATCCTATTGTTATGTTCTTTAACTGTGCTATAGATATGTATTCTTTGTTTTTCATTAAGATACCCCCTAAAAGTAATATACCCGGAAAAACTTAATATATTCATAAATGGAAATTTTTTTAGATAAGAATTAATAGGGAGAAGTTGTGGAAAAAAATTCTACATAACTCTTAATTAAAAAAACTTGCATAGCAATTTTTTTTAAAATAAATTTACTTAGTGATATAATGTACTATATAATAAATTAATACAAAAAAAAGAGGTGGTAGTTTTTGAAACCTAGGTGGATGATAAGGTGTAGTAAAATTGATATAAAAGAATTAGCTAAAGAAGCCGGTGTAAGCGAAGTAATAGCTAATATATTAGTAAATAGAGGTATAAAAGAACCAAATGAAATAAAAAAATTTTTAAGAGCCTCTATAGAAGATTTATATGACCCATTTTTAATGAAAGACATGGATAAAGGTACTGATATAATAATAGATGCTATAAAGGAAGAAAAACACATAGTAATATATGGAGATTATGACTGCGATGGAGTAACTAGCACTGTTATATTGTATAGTGCTTTAAAAAGATGCGGTGCTAATATAAAATACTACATACCAGATAGAGAAAATGAAGGCTATGGCATATGCAGCGAAAGAGTAAAAAAACTAAAAGAAGAGGGCATAGAAGTAATAATCACTTGCGACAACGGCATAGCTTCTTTAGAAGAAATAGAATTGGCAAAAAAACTAGGAATGACAGTAATAGTCACAGATCACCACGATTTAAAATATTTTGAAGAAGATTCATACCATAGAAAATATATTATGCCAGAAGCAGATGCTATAATAAATCCAAAAAGAAGAGATTGCAAATATCCCTTTAAATCCCTTTGTGGAGCAGCTGTAGCTTTTAAATTTGTACAAGCTCTTTATAAAAAAATGGATATAGATGAAAAGGAAGCTTTAGAATTTATAGAATTTGCAGGTATAGGGACTATATGTGATATAGTAGATTTAGTAGATGAAAATAGAATAATTGTGAAAAACGCATTAAAAATGATAAGTAATACAAATAACTTAGGATTAAAAACATTAATACAAGAAGTAGGACTGGAAAATAAAGAAATAAAATCTTATCATATAGGATTTCAAATAGGACCTTGCATAAATGCTACAGGAAGATTAGATACAGCAGCTTTAGCAGTAGAACTTTTTTTAACTAATGATAAAGATAAAGCCTTAGAATTATCAAAAAAACTATGTGATTTAAATAGAGAAAGACAAGATATGACTAATAAAAATGTAGAAGAAGTAATTAATATAATAGAAAGTTCTGAGCTTATATATGATAAAGTATTAGTTATTTATAAAGAAGACATACACGAAAGCATTGCTGGTATAGTAGCAGGAAAAATTAGAGATGAATTTAATGTACCTACTATTATATTGACCAATGGAAAAAATACAGTAAAAGGCTCAGCTAGATCCATAGAACAATACAATATTTTTGAAGAGCTTACAAAATGCAAAGATTTATTAGAGAAATTTGGTGGACATCCTATGGCAGCAGGTCTTTCTTTAAAAAAAGAAAATATACATCTTTTAAGAAAAACACTAAACAAAAACTGCATACTAACAGAAAAAGATATAATTCCTAAAATAATTATAGATAGAAAAGTATCTTTAGAGGATATTTCTTTCAAACTAATAGAAGAGTTAGAATTTTTAGAGCCTTTTGGCAAAGGTAATTCATCACCACTTTTAGCAGAAAAAGATGTAGATATAGAAAAAATTCAAATACTAGGTAAGGACAAAAATACGCTAAAGCTTTTTTGCAAAATAAAAGGTGATGACAAAAAAATAGAAGCACTAGGTTTTGGAAAGGTAAAAGAATTTGAAGAAATGATGGAAGAAGAATTTGGCAATAGCGAAAAAATTATAGATAATCCTAAAGGATTAAAAATGGATTTTATATTTTATCCTTGCATAAATGAATACAGAGGTTTTGTAAATATTCAAATGAAAATAGTGGACTTTAGAATGTCTTAAGAAATTGCCATGCAATTTTTTTATATTATGCCATAAATAGAAGGAAATTTTTTAATAGTGTAGAAATTTATAATATACAAATTATTAAATTATTTATTATAGGAGATAAGTTAATGGATTATAGTAATGATTTTATAAATAATGAAACATTCATTACAAAAAAAGCAATAGATGCCCTTCCGTATATGGTTTGTATTACTAATAAACAAGGAAAAATACTTTATTTAAATAAACAAGGAAATAGCATACTTAAAAAAGAAAGCATAGAAAAAGTTAAAAATGCATACGAATTTTTGGAAGAATACAATGTATATTTAGAAGATAAAAAATTAGACAAATATACTTTTCCACTATATAGAACTTTAAAAAATGGAGAGCAAATTGAAAATTTAATATTATACTTTAAAAAAACCAATCCATGGCAAGAAGATAAATATTTATCTATGTCTACTTCGCCACTTATAGAAAACCAAGATATTATAGGTGCTATAATAACTTTTTATGATATAACTAAAGAGTTTACAAGTAAACTTAAATTTAAAAAAGAAAGAGAAGAATTTTTAAATTTTTCAGCAGAATTAAAAACTAAATGCCAAATAATTGAGATTTTAAGAAAAAAAGAAAAAGAACATTTAATGCATTTAAAAGATGTAATAAATAATATATCTGAAGGGATATTAGTATTTGACAATAAACATAAATTAAATTTATGTAATAAATCTATACAAAAAATATTTCATTTAAAAGCTATAGATTTTGTAAATTCAGAGAAATTTGTAAGTAAGTATTATTTATTTGATGAAAAAGGAAAAAAAGATTCTGTAGAAAAAATTTATAAAGAATACGTTAAAAAAATGTTTATATGAAGAATAAAGTATATAAAGTAAAAAATAAATATAAAAATGAAATAAAATATATAGAAATAAATATACGACCTATATTTAATGAACAAAGCAAATTAAAATATACTATTGTAAATGTAAAGGATGTTACTGATAAAAAAATACATGAAATACTTTTAAATAGAAAATCCCAATTTATAAAGGATGTAGTAAATACTATAGATGTACCTATTGCTGTTATAAACTATCCTTCACTAAAATATAAATTAATAAATAAAAAATACAAAGAAGTATTGAAAGTTATAAAAGGAGAAAATTTTAAAGAAGATGTAGTAGGTAAAAATATTACAGATATATTTTCTTATTTAGAAAATAAAGATGCCATTGAAAAATTAAAATATGTAGGAGAAACAGGAAAAAACTATATGTTATTAAAACAAAAAATCCTAGGAATAGATAATAAAAAGATATTTTACAAAATAGGGTTAATACCTAGAAAAGTAAATGGAAAAACTATTGAAATACATGTTCATGCAGTGGATATAAGTAATGAAATAAATACTAATTTAATGCTTAAAAAAATAAGTAAAGATAAAGATGATTTTTTTAATGTTATTTCTCATGAATTAAGAACTCCACTTACAATAGTTTATTCATCTCTTCAGTTGGCATATTATGTTTATAAAAAAGATATAAATCCTAATATTGATAAAATATTAATAACAATAAAACAAAACTGCAGTAGATTGTTAAAGCTTATAAATAATGTGTTTGTTATATTGCAAGGAAAAGAAGGAGCAATTAAAATAAATTCAAGTAATTTTGATATAGTAGAATTAACAGAAAACATAGTTACTTTAGCAAATAATTATGCTAAAAGAAAAAATATTTCTATAATATTTGATACTAACAAAGAAGAAAAATTAGTTTGTATAGATAAAGAAAAGTATCAGAGAATAATTTTAAATTTGCTGTCTAATGCTATTAAATTTACTTCAGAAAATAAAAAAATATTTGTTTGTTTAAATATAAAAAATGATTATTTTGAATTAAGTGTAAAAGACCAAGGTGTGGGAATGCCTAAAAATAAAATTAGTGCTATTTTTGATAGGTTCTGCCAAATTAATACTACTTTATCCAGAGAAGCAGAAGGTACAGGATTAGGATTAAATGTAGTAAAATTATTATTATCAAGTATGGAAGGAAAAATTATTGTAAAAACAGAAGAAAATAAGGGTTCTGAATTTATAATTAAATTAAATAATTATTATAAAAAAAGCAATAATACGCAAGAAATATCTATTATGGAGTCGGATATTGATAAAATAGTTGATATAGAATTTTCAGATATAAATTGCTAAAAAATATAATAAGGCTGTTAGCAAATTGCTAACAGCCTGCATATGTTTAATAAAACTAGTTATTTTATATTTTGCTCATATGCTTCCACCATTTTTCTAACCATGTTTCCACCAACTCTTCCAGCATCTCTTGAAGTTAAGTCACCATTATAGCCTTCCTTTAAGTTAACACCAACTTCTTTAGCTGTTTCCATTTTAAACTTATTTAAAGCTTCTTTTGCTTCTGGAACCACATTTTGATTATTATTAGTAGCCATTTGTATCACCTCCTTTCAAAATTATATATATACAATTTTTAGTAAATTTCTAAATTATTTCATACTCTTTTCATAAGCTTCTACCATTTTTTTAACCATGTTTCCGCCAACTCTTCCAGCATCTCTTGAAGTTAAATCACCATTATAACCTTCCTTTAAGTTAACACCAACTTCTCTAGCTGTCTCCATTTTAAACTTATTTAAAGCCTCTTTTGCTTCTGGAACTACATTTTGATAACTGTTATTTGCCATATTTATTACCTCCTATTAAAAGTTTAATTTAATTAATAGATTTTTTTTCTTTTGTTTAGTAGTATTTTAACCAATGCACCAATTTATATATTAGTTTGTTAGAGGAAAATAAGTTACTTTGTACATTTTTGTACATCTTTTTCTTTTTTTTTTGCAAAAATTGAAAAATAGAAGTGTGGTTTTGTGAAAAAAAGTATTTTTATAAAAATAGTATATGTATTTTCTTTTAAAAAATTTTTGCATATAGTATTATAAGGAATGTACTATAAATAATATATTTAGCAACATAAAAAGAAGGGAAGGATTCTTTTGAAAAAAATAATAATGACTGGTGGAGGATCAGCAGGACACGTTACACCAAACTTAGCTTTAATACCTAAATTAAAAGAAATGAAATACGAAATACAATATATAGGTACTGAAAATGGTATAGAAAGAAAGATTATAGAAGAAGAAAAAATTAAATATCACATAATAGAAAGCGGAAAACTTAGAAGATATATAGATATAAAAAACTTAACAGATCCTTTTAAAGTTGTAAAAGGTATATTTCAAGCGTATAAAATAATAAAAAAAGAAAAACCTAATATTATATTTTCAAAAGGAGGATTTGTTTCTGTACCTGTAGTTATAGCAGGTTATTTAAACAAAGTTCCTGTAATAGCTCACGAATCAGATATTACTCCAGGACTTGCAAATAAAATATCTACTCCTTTTTGTACTAATGTTTGTGTTACTTTTCCTGAATGTACAGAAAACATAAATAAAAATAAAGCAGTACTTACAGGAACTCCTATAAGAGAAGAATTATTTAAAGGTAGCAAAATTAAGTGTTTGGAAATATGCAATTTTAAAGGTGATAAACCTATACTTTTAGTTATAGGAGGAAGCTTAGGCTCTAAATTTATAAATGACATAATTAGACAAAGCTTAAAAGAATTGTTGGCGAAATATGATATAATTCATATTTGTGGAAAAAACAACTTAGATAATAGCCTAAAAAATGAAATAGGTTACAAACAATTTGAATATGTAAAAGAAGAGTTACCACACTTTATGAATGGAGCAGATTTTGTTATTTCAAGGGCAGGAGCTAATGTTATATTTGAATTAATAGCTCTTAAAAAGCCAAATATACTAATACCTTTATCTAAAAAATCCAGCAGAGGAGATCAAATATTAAACGCAAATTCTTTCAAAAAAAACGGTTATAGTTTAGTTATAGAAGAAGAAGAATTAAGCAAAAATATTATTATAGAAAAGTTAAATTATTTATATAACAATAGAAATAAATATATAAAATCTATGGAAAAAAGCTCACTTAAAAATGCAGTAGATTTAATAGTTAATCTAATTGATAAAATCAGCTTAAAATAAATAATTTAAAATAAAATCATCACATAAATTATTCAGTAATTTTATAAAAGAATAAGAAAACAATAGTTTTAATGAATTAATTGTGAATTTTAACCTTTAAAAATTAACATTTTCATTTACAGAATGAAATATTTAGTGTATATTAAATAATGAAGGACAATAAAATATGAAATTATAAAAGTAAATAAAAAACTTGAAAAAGTTTAATTATTTGTTTATACTATTATTGCTTTAATTTTAGTAATTTATGGAGTGTATTTGGTACATCCTTTAATTGTTAAAGACAAGCATTTAATTTTAATAGTGCTGTAAAGCATTACGAAAAAAGTTCTAAATTTTACAATAAATATTTTTTACAAAAAATTTGGAATAAAAAGTAGAAAAACAAGTTTACAAGTTTTGTGGCTTTTAGTCATAAAACTTCACATAAAAAATTTTATTTAGAAAGAAGGTATTTTTACATGAGAAAGATGAAAACTATGGATGGAAATACCGCTGCAGCGCATATTTCATATGCATTTACTGAAGTAGCAGCAATATTCCCAATAACGCCATCATCACCTATGGCAGAGCACGTTGACGAATGGACTGCTCAAGGTAGATTAAACCTTTTTGGACAAAAAGTAAAAGTTGTTGAAATGGAATCAGAAGCAGGTGCTGCAGGTGCAGTTCACGGTTCACTTCAAGGAGGAGCTTTAACTACTACTTACACAGCATCACAAGGTCTTCTTTTAATGATACCAAACATGTACAAAATTGCTGGAGAACGTCTACCAGGCGTATTCCACGTATCAGCTAGAGCATTATCACCACACGCATTATCAATATTCGGTGACCATCAAGACGTTATGGCTACAAGAGCAACAGGATTTGCCCTATTAGCTGAAACTAGCGTTCAAGAAGTTATGGACTTATCAGCAGTAGCTCACTTATCAGCTATTAAAGGAAGAGTTCCATTCTTAAACTTCTTCGATGGATTCAGAACTTCTCACGAAATTCAAAAAATTGAAGTTATAGACTATGAAGAATTAAAACCATTAATAGATATGGATGCAGTTAAAGAATTCAAAGCTAAAGCTTTAAACCCAGAACATCCAGTAACTAGAGGTACAGCTCAAAACCCAGATATTTACTTCCAAGGAATTGAAGCTGCAAACAAATTCTATGAAGAACTTCCAGCAATAGTTGAAGGTTACATGAAAGAAATAAGCAAAATTACAGGAAGACACTATGACCTATTTACATACTATGGAGCAGAAGATGCAGACAGAATCATAGTTGCTATGGGTTCAATATGTGACGTATTAGAAGAAACTGTTGATTACTTAATGGCTAAAGGTGAAAAAGTTGGTTTCTTAAAAGTTCACTTATATAGACCATTCTCAATAGAACACTTCTTTAAATATATACCAAAAACAGTTAAGAAAGTTGCTGTTTTAGATAGAACTAAAGAACAAGGTGCAGCAGGATTACCATTATACCTAGATGTTAAGAATGCTTTCTACGGAAAAGAAAATCAACCAGAAATCGTTGGCGGTATTTATGGATTAGGTTCAAAAGATACTACTCCAGCTCAAATGGTTGCAGTATATGAAAACTTAAATGCAGCTGCTCCAAAAGATAACTTCACAGTAGGTATTATAGATGACGTTACTAACAGATCATTAGAAGTAGGAGAAGAAATAGCTACAACTCCAGAAGGAACTGTAGAATGTCAATTCTGGGGATTAGGATCAGACGGTACTGTTGGTGCTAACAAGAGTGCTATCAAAATCATCGGTGACAAAACAGATATGTATGCACAAGCTTACTTTGCATATGACTCAAAGAAATCTGGTGGTATAACAGTATCTCACTTAAGATTTGGTAAATCACCAATAAAATCACCATACCTAGTAAGCCACGCTGACTTCGTAGCTTGCCATAACCAATCATATGTTAATAAATATGATGTTTTAGCAGGATTAAAAGATGGTGGTACATTCTTATTAAACTGTGTATGGAGCCCAGAAGAAGTTGAAGCTAACTTACCAGCAAGCATGAAGAGATTCATAGCTAAACACAACATCAAATTCTACACATTAAACGCTGTTAAAATAGCTCAAGAAATCGGTCTTGGCGGAAGAATCAACATGATTTGTCAAGCAGCATTCTTTAAGCTAACTAACATAATCCCAGTAGAAGACGCTGTTAAATACTTAAAAGACGCAGTTGTTACTTCCTACGGTAAAAAAGGTCAAAAAGTTGTTGACATGAACAACGCAGCTATAGACAGAGGAATTGACTCAGCTGTTAAGATAGATGTTCCAGCTAGCTGGAAAGATGCTAAAGATGAACCAAAGGTAGAAAAAGAAGTACCTAAGTTCATAAAAGAAATACTTCAACCAATGAACAGACAAGAAGGAGATAAACTTCCTGTAAGCAAAATGATGGATTTAGTTGATGGTACATTCCCATGCGGAACAGCTGCTTACGAAAAGAGAGGAATAGCTATAAGCGTTCCAGAATGGCAACCAGATAAATGTATACAATGTAACCAATGTGCATTTGTATGTCCTCATGCTGTAATCAGACCATTCTTAGCTAATGAAGAAGAAGTTAAGAACGCTCCAGAAGGATTCAATGTTGTTGAACCTAAAGCATTAAAAGGTGCTGAAGGAATGAAATTCAGACTTTCAGTAAGTGTACTTGACTGTACAGGATGCGGAAGCTGTGCTCAAGTATGTCCAGCTCCAGACAAAGCTTTAGTTATGAAACCACTTGGAGAACAATTAAAAGAACAAGACAACTTTGATTACTCAATGAAATTAAGCGTAAAAGACAATCCAATGAGCAAGAAGACAGTTAAAGGAAGCCAATTCGAACAACCACTTCTTGAATTCAACGGAGCATGCGGTGGATGTGGAGAAGCTTCATACGCTAAAGTTATAACTCAATTATTCGGAGACAGAATGATGATAGCTAACGCTACTGGATGTACATCAATCTGGGGTGGTAGTGCACCATCAATGCCTTACACAACTAATAGTGAAGGAAAAGGTCCAGCTTGGGCTAACTCATTATTCGAAGATAACGCTCAATTTGGATTAGGTATGTACACAGCTGCTAAACACATAAGAGCTAGATTAATCGAATTTGTTGAAGAAGCTCTTAATGCAGATATCGATGCTAACTTAAAGGCAGCATTAAAAGAATGGTATGACAACAAAGATCTTGGAGAAGAATCAAAAGTTGCTACAGAAAAATTATTACCATTACTTGAAGCAGCAAAAGGAAATGAAATCATAGCTAATATCTTAGAAAAGAAAGATTACTTAATTAAGAAATCACAATGGATCTTCGGTGGAGACGGTTGGGCTTACGATATCGGTTACGGCGGATTAGACCACGTTCTTGCATCAGGAGAAGACGTAAATGTATTCGTATTTGATACAGAAGTTTACTCAAATACAGGTGGTCAATCTTCAAAAGCTACTCCAAATGCAGCAGTTGCTAAATTCGCAGCAGCAGGTAAGAGAACTAAGAAGAAAGACCTTGGTATGATGGCTATGAGCTATGGCTACGTATATGTTGCACAAGTAGCTATGGGATCAGATAAGAATCAATTCGTTAAAGCTATAACTGAAGCTGAAGCTTATCCAGGACCATCATTAATCATAGCTTATGCTCCATGTATCAACCACGGATTAAAAGTTGGAATGGCTTGCAGCCAATTAGAACAAAAATCAGCTGTTGAATGTGGATACTGGGCATTATACAGATTTAACCCAGAATTAAAAGAAGCTGGAAAGAATCCATTCGCATTAGATTCAAAAGAACCAAAATGGGATGCATTCAAAGACTTCTTACTAGGCGAAGTAAGATACGCTTCATTACAAAAAGCTTGCCCAGAAGAAGCAGAAGCTTTATATGCTAAGACTCAAAAAGATGCTAAGGAAAGAGTAGAAAAATACAAAGAATTAGCAAGCAGATAATATATAGATTATAAAGTTCCTAGGGAATTTTCCCTGGGAGCTTTTTTTAGTTGAGAGTTGAAATTTATTTAGTTGAGAGTTAAGAGTGAAGAGTGAAGAGTTTTGGAGAATTTTTCTCCATTGCATTGCGAAAAATTTTTGATTTTGTGATTTTGTTTGTTATAATTTGATAGGGAAAATAATTTAAAATAATAAGATTAGACTCATAAAGAGAGTTTGTGTCAAGTTAAAGTGGGCAATTTTACTTTTTAAATTTTCCATTATAAATTCAGTTGAAAATTTTGTCCCAAAATGGCTTCGCCCGCAGCCCGAAAGGGCGCACTTATCCCGTTAATTTTTTATATGAAATTTAAAAATTAACGGGATAAGTTGAGTAAAGCTTCTTTCTTGAAAAAAACTTTGTATTGATTTTCTTCCATTAGTCATGGCGCAGCCTGTAAATGGTATACTTGCTTGTTGTATAGGATAACACTTACTTTCTTCTTTTTCTTCTATTTTAGAACCTAATTTTTGTACTAAATTACTTGAAATATGACCTATTGTATCCATTTGCAAATATTCATCTAATAAAAACTTATAAGCTTTTTCCCATTCTCTGTTTTAAATTCATATATGCGTCTTTCAAACTCTATACCTCCCATAATAGTTTTTATACAAGTAGATCTTAAACCTTTATTCATCATAATTATTCAAATTATATTAACTATCGTTGTAACGATAAAAAATTTAATCATAGCTTTTTTGTGGCGAAGCCTACGATTATAAGCCCTTCAAGCAATACCACTATAAAAGGTAAACTTGATTTTAAGGGTATGCGCTTCCCACTCCATATTATTTTAATGGCTTGTTATTGACTCTGAAAGTCGCCTAATTATTTCTTATCATCTATCTCCATACAGAGATGCAAAACAAGCTTTTAGTCTGTTTCATGATGCTAAGAAGCTAGGATCTCCTAGAGCCATAGTTACTGATAGGCTTCCATCATACAATATTCCAATAAAGTCGATATTTCAAAATACTATTCACATAAAGGTACAATCTTTTAAAGATGAGATTTCAAACAATATTATTGAGTCATTTAATAAAACATTTAAGTCTTGGTATAAAGGTTTAAAAGGCTTTAACTCTTTTGATAGTGCTAATAAATTAATATCAGTATTTATATTTCACTATAACTTTGTGCGCAATCATTCCTCACTACGTGATTTAACACCAGCTGAAGTGGTTGTAATTAGTTATCCAGTTAAAGCTAAAAATAATTGGTTGTTGGCTGCCTAACGGCTAGCGCTAGCGCTTTATATAAGTCTATTTATTTTTTAAAAGTATAATAGATAGGCTTTTTTGTTATGCAACAAAATATTAATTTTATAATTTTTATTATTTAAAATAAATCACATAGTAATTTTGCGATTTATAAAGCTATGTTTTCATAATTACTTAACACAACCAAATTATAACAAACAAAATCAAAAATTTTTCGCAATGCAATGGAGAAAAATTCTCCAAAACTCTCCACTCTTCACTCTCAACTCTTAACTAAATAAATCTCAACTAAAAAAATTGCATATCAATTAATCTATTTACACATAATTAAATTAGAAGTATTAATAAATCTAAAGATATTGTGGTTAAATAACAATATATTATAAATAAATGAAAGTTTTTTATAGAAATTCAAAAAAAGACTTTTAAAATATCATAATTAAGGGTAAAATGATACCATGTGACAAAAAGGAGGTAGTAAATAATGGATAAGGAAAAAATCAATAGCTGTGGCTGCGGTGAGGAAAATCATGAATGCCATGATGAACACTGTGGATGCGGTTGCGGAGAAGAAACTCATGAAGCAATAATGGTGGACTTAGAAGATGAAAATGGAAACACAGTTCCTTGTGAAGTGGTAGATGGCTTCAGATACAAGGATACAGACTATGTGCTTGTACAAAATCCAGAAGATGAATCTGTTTATTTATTTAAAATAGTAGGTGAAGGAGAAGAAGGAGAACTTGTAATTCCTGATGACCAAGAATTTGAAGAAGCATCTGCTTACTATGAAGAACTTACAGGAGAAGAGTAATAAAAAGGTGATGTAAGCATCACCTTTTTTAATGTAGTGTTTAAAACTAGTGTAAAATATACATAAGTATTTTTATATAAGAAACACAACAGGAGGGTATAATTGTGGAAAAGTTAGCTATTTTTGATGTAGATTATACTTTAACTAAAAAAGAAACATTAGTAGAATTTTATAAATTCATGCTTAAAAAAGACCCTAAATTAGTAAGATTTATACCAAGAAGTCTTGTAGCTGCTTTTTTTTATGTATTTAAAATTTTTGAAGCTGGAAAAGCAAAAGAATACTTTTTAGCTTTTGTAGATGGTATAGAAGAAAAGAAAATGGAGAAAATAGTTAAAGAATTTTATGAAAAAACACTTAGTAAAATATTTTATAAAGATGCCATAGACACTATGAAAAAATTAAAAAGTCAAGGTTATAAAGTTTATTTAATATCTGCCTCAGCAGAGTTTTATTTAAAGGAATTATACAATATAAAAGAAGTGGATAAGGTTATAGGTACCAAATTTAAAATAGAAAATGGAGTTATAAAAACTGAAATAGAAGGAGCAAATTGCAAAGGAGATGAAAAAGTAAATAGACTTATGGAAGTTTTAAAAGAAGAAAATATAGAAGTAGATTTTAAAAATTCCTATATGTTTTCAGATTCCCTTGCAGATTTACCCCTATTTAATTTAGTAGGACATCCATATCTTATAAATTATAAAAAAGGTCATGACAGCATAGAAGTGTTAAATTGGAAATAATGTTTTGTGGAGTTTAGAGTTAAGATTTAAGAGTGAAGAGTTTTGGAGAATTTTTCTCCATGGGCATTACGAAAAATTTTTGATTTTATTAAAATTTTATACTTTAAACCGAAGTTAGGTAGTTTACTTGTAGTGAAAACTGCTATACAAACTGTAGTAGCTTAGGCACGAGTATGTTGAAGCAGTAATAATCTCAATATGTATACATTTGTCCATATTTTGAGTAGCAGTTGGAGCTGAGATTAGCATATATAATTTGCAGATAAAAAATAATTAAAAATAATAATACTAGCAGCATAAAGCATTGTTACTGGGTGAGGGCATAAAGGAAGTTTGTAAATAAGTCATTTCATTAAGACAGTCTAAGAATAAAAAATAAAAAAACTCCTACCCAATTTATGCCCCGTCCTTGGGGCGGAAATTGGCTCATCACGTCCTGTGATGAATTACGGAGTTTTTTTATTTTTTCTTCTAAGACTGTCTAAAATTCATTCAAATTATTTACAAACTTCCTTTATGCCCTCACCCAGTAACAATGCTTTATGCTGCTAGTATTATTATTTTTAATTATTTTTTATCTGCAAATTATATCATGATTTTTTATTTAATCAAACATTATAACCACAGAGCATATAATTTTTCTATGCTGTGGCTCTAAAATATTAATGCATAATACTTTAATATTAAATTTAGATAATTAATTTTTTAAGGGTGGTTATGTTATGTTTAAGAATCATAGATTAGTTTGGCAGGAAGTTAATTTAGATAATTTAGCTTATAATATGAAAAGTGTAAAATCTAAATGTAATTGCAATGAAATTTTTGCAGTGGTAAAGGCAAATGCTTATGGACATGGTGCTGTTGAAATATCTAAAGTGCTTTTAGAAAATGGGGCTACAGGTCTTGCGGTGGCTACATTAGAGGAAGCTTTAGAGCTAAGACAGTCTTCTATTAATTGTGCTATTTTAGTTTTAGGTGTTACATCTACTGCTCTTTTAGATAAATTAGTAGAAAACAATATTGAAACTGTGGTGTTTTCTTATAAACAAGCTTTAGAAATTTCAAATATTTCTAAAGAAAAGTGTAAAATTACAAAAATTCACTTAGCAGTAGATACAGGTATGGGGAGAATTGGATTTTTGCCTAAAAAAGAAAGTGTGGAAGAGTGTTATAAAATAAGCAAACTTCCTAACATAAAAATAGAAGGACTTTTTTCTCATTTTTCCACTGCAGATGAAATTGACAAACAATATTCTTATGAACAGTTAAAAAAATTTAATTGGTTTTACCATAGTCTAACTGCCAAAGGAGTTAATATTAAAATTAGAAATATAGCTAATAGTGCAGCTATTATGGAGCTTCCCAATACCCATTTTGAAGGAGTTAGACCTGGAATAATTCTTTATGGACATTATCCTTCTAATGAAGTTAATAAAAGTGAAATTGATATTAAAAGAGTTATGAGTTTAAAAGCAAATATAGTCCACATTAAAACTTTAGATGAATGTGAATATATAGGTTATGGTAGAAAGTTTAGGACAAGCAGAAAAAGTGTTATAGGAACTCTTCCTGTAGGTTATGCTGATGGTTACACTAGAATGCTATCTGGCAAGGCTAAAGTCATTGTTAATGGCAAATTTGCACCAGTAGTTGGAAACATATGTATGGATCAATGCATGGTGGATTTAACAGATGTAGGACCTGTTAATATAGGCGATGAAGTTATTTTAATGGGTAGTGATGGTAATTTAAAATTCGATGCAGATGATATAGCAAAAATTTTAGGCACTATAAATTACGAAATTATGTGCATGATAAGCAAAAGAGTGCCTAGAGTTTACATAAAAAATGGAAAAATACTAAAAGTGCAATAATAGCAGAAAAATATATAATTGAGATAATTTCAGAAAAAAAACAAAAAAACTCCTACCCAATTTATGCCCCGTCCTTGAGGCGGAAATTGGCTCATCACGTCCTGTGATGAATTACGGAGTTTTTTTATTTTTTCTCTGAAATTCTCCACAACTCTTCACTCTTACCTCTTAACTCAAAAATATATGTCTGAAAATTCTATGTAAACTTTATCCATTATATTCTTATAGTTACTCACTTCTATATCAGCACAAGCTTCTTCTAAAGCCTGGTCTACTGGAATTTTAACTATAAATTCTGTTCCCACACCTAAAGTGCTTTCTAAGTAAATTGTTCCACCGTGTAGCTCTGCAAGAGATTTAGCTATAGTAAGACCTATGCCGCTACCTTCTCTGTTTCTATTTAAAGATTTATCTTCTTGCATAAAGGGCTTAAATATATTTTTTTGATTTTCTTTAGAAATACCTATGCCGTTATCTTTAACACTTATTAATATAAAATCTTTATTATCATATATATTAACTTTAATAAATGTACGCTCTTTTCCGTATTTTACAGAATTAGATAGTAAATTTAATACTATTCTTTCTATTAATTCAGCATCACATCTTATGTATTTTTCTTCTACTTCTGTATCAAATATTATATCTATGTTTTTATCTTTTATATATGAATATACTGCCAATGTAGTGTTTTCTACTATATTTACTATATTGTAATTTCTAAATTTAGGAGTTAAAAATCCTTCGTATATTTCTGTAATGTCTATTAAATTGTTAATAAGTCTAATTAGTCTAAAACAATTTTTTTTCATAACTTTATTGTATTTTTTTATGGATTTTATATCTTTTCTTTCAATATGTACATCATTAAGTTGAATAATACTATATAATATATTTACAGGAGTTTTTAACTCATGTGATAAATTAGAGAAAAATTCTGTTTTTATTTTTTCTGTTAATTTTTCTATTTCTAATATTTTTTCAATTTGCTCTGCTCTTTTCCTTCCAGTAATGTCCCTTATTATATATAAATTATATTTTTCATTATTATTTTTTATAGGTATAGATACTATTTCTATATTTATTTTTGAATTATCTTTTCTTAAAATTTCCTTTTCTGTAAAAAATGATTGAGTTTCTTTTTCATAGAAATTTATTTTATTAAGTGTTTTTGATATATTTAATATATTTCCTAAATACTCCATAGGTTTTCCTATTAACAAATCTTTTTTTTCTAATTCAACTAACTCCAAAATTCTTTTATTTATATATTTTATTTTGGAATCTTTTGTAAGTATTATTCCCTCTGGAATAGATTCTACTAGCACTTGGTAATTTTCTCTGCTTTTTTTTAATTTTTTTTTGACTTTTTTAAGTTCTAAATTTTGATTATTTAACTTTTCATTTTTTATTTTTAAATTTTTAAATATAGTATCCAAAGGAACTTTAAGCACATTTTTTATTATTGCTTCATAAAGTAAAAAATAAGAAAACAATTTAAATAAATGAGCTGCTATATTAAATAAATCTCCATACTTTGTGCCCATACGAATTATAAAAAAACAAAGTGAACTTATTATTTTAAAAGCTATGAAATTGTACATTAATTTAAAAATTTTATTGTTAAAAATTTTTTTGCATTTTAAAACTTTAAAAAATATAATAATATTTAAGTAAAATACTATTCCTATGCTTATATTCCAGTAAATGGTTAAATAATTATGATCATTTAGCCATTTATAATTATTTCTAAAAATGAACAATAAAATAATAAAAGCCAATATGATAAAATATCTTATTAAAGTTTTCTTTAAATTTATTTTTTTATTTAAATATGTAAAAGATACTAATAGAGAAATTGTTTCTAAATACATTCTAAATATAAACACCAATATAGATAAATTGTTAATGTGATTTACTGTTTGATTACAGGAATTAAAATGCATAGTTTGCATTAATAAAAATAAAGATATAAATCCATAAGCAGTGCCTATAAATGTAAAATAATTATTTTCACATATTTTATAAGTATTAAAAACTATAATTGAAACACAAATTCCTACTATTGCAATAATTAATTCTATTAAAATATGAATATGCAACTCAGTTTTAATAGAAGCAGAATTTATAATAATAGATAAAATTATAATTAAGGCAATACAAAAAATACAAATATTGCTGTTGTTATTAATTGATTTTATTTTCTTAATGACCTTTTCCATGAAACCCCACCTATTTATTATTTTACTATACATTATATTAATACTATTTTTATTATTGAAAATCCTTCCATTTTAATATATTTTTTTATACAACTTATTTTTAATTATTTTTTCTCTGAAATTATTTCAATAACATGTAATAGAAAGTACTTTTAAATCATGTAATAGGTGGTATAATATAGTTAGCTAAAAATATAGAATATTAAAACAAAGAAAAGGAATGAGTTTTTATGTACGAGTGCTTTAGAGATTATTTCATAGAAAATGGTGAAGTAAGGGAAAAAGAACAATTCAATATGGATATATTAAAAAAAGGAAAAGCTTTATATGAGGTTTTAAGGGTGATAGATGGAGCACCTTTATTTTTAAAAGAACATATACAAAGGCTTAAAAATTCCGCAGATATTGTAAATTTAAAATTATGGGTAAGTGAAAAACAAATAGAAGAGCAAATATTTAATTTAATAAAAATTAATAATGTAAAAGATGGTAATGTTAAAATAGTATTTAATTACATAAAGCAAGTAGAAAAATTCAGTAAAAATAATTATGCTATATATTTTTTAAAGCATAATTATCCTGAAAAACAGCAGTACGAAAAAGGAGTACCTACTATTTTATATCATGGTGAAAGAGAAAATCCTAATGCAAAAGTTATAAATATAGATTTTAGAGCAGCTGTAAATGAAGAAATTAAAAAATGTAATGTTTATGAAGCTATTTTAGTAGATAGGCAGGGCTATATTACTGAAGGAAGTAGATCAAATATATTTATGATAGAAGGAAAGAATGTAATAACTTCTCCTGTAGAAGCAGTGCTTCCAGGAATTACAAGGGAATTTATAATTAGAGTTTGTAAAAGCTTAGGTTATACAGTGAAGGAAATGAAATTTCACTATAATGATATAAAAAAATTACAAGGATTATTTATATCAGGCACATCACCTAAAGTACTGCCAATAAACAAAGTAGATAATATGGAATTTAAATCCGCAGAAAATCCTGTTATTAAATCTATAATGGCAGGTTTTGATAAGGCAATACAAGAAGATATAAAAAAGTATAATTAGACTTAAATAAAGCACCAGCCTATGCTCTTAAGTAGGTTTTTGTTCATTGATTTCTCACATTTACTACATATTGTAGATGTTTTAATTTAGGATAATTTCAGATAAAAAACAATAGCACTTTAGTATAAATTTAGAGAAAAAATAATTGAAAATAAACTGTGTAAAAATAATAATACTAGTAGCATAAAGGAATTTTGTAAATAATTAGAATGAATTTTAGACAATCTTAAAATAAAAAATAAAAAAACTCCGTAATTCATCACAGGACGTGATGAGCCAATTTCCGCCCCAAGGACGGGGCATAAATTGGGTAGGAGTTTTTTTATTTTTTATTCTTAGAGTGTCTTAATGAAATGACTTATTTACAAAATTCCTTTATGCTACTAGTATTATTATTTTTACACAGTTTATTTTCAATTATTTTTTCTCTAAATTTATACTAAAGTGCTATTGTTTTTTATCTGAAATTACCTCAATTTAAAGCAACAATGTATAAAGTGAAAAAATATCTGGAAATCAAGGGAGATTACAATTTTGTACTTAATAATTTTTTACTTTAATTCTAGAGCATATATTTTAAAATCAAGTTATTAAATAACTTATATAATATTATATTTAAAAAAAACATAAATTTTAATGAAATATTTACTTTAAATTACAAAACAAAGAAGGAATTTTAAATTTAATAATGAATACTTAAATATAACATATAAATTGTATTTTTATCAAAAGTACAGTGCATCAAAACATTATAAAGAATAGTGCAAAAAAAACGATAAACAAAATGTATATGTAAATACTGCATTTTAAGTATACTTTTTTAGTAAATATATGAATGTATGATTATTATTGAATGTATAATTATTAATAAATATATAAATATGTAGTTATTTAATATAAATAGTTTCAAATTTGTGTTTTAATTAAGGAGGGAGCATTTTTGTTAAAAGAAGAATATACTTCAAAAATATATACCTGTAAATCCTTAGAGAGTGTTTTAGAAAAAGCTAGTTTGGATTTAAATATACCTAAAGGAAATATTGATTACAAAGTAATAGAAGAAAAAAATGGATTTTTTAGAAGTTCCATTACTATAGAAGTAAAAGTACCTAAAAAACATAAACCTAATGTAGAGGAGCCAAAGGAAAAACACAGCAATGATGGAAGTGTGAAAATAGACTGTGGTGAAATAATAGTTAAAAATCCTAAAGAAGAAGGAGAAGCAGCCTTTATAGTTCCAGATAAAAATGTTAAGTTAATTGTAGATGGAAAAATAGTATCTGGAAAAATTCCTGTTTATGAAGAAAGCAAAATAGAAGTGGAATTTGAAAAAAATAAAGCTACTAGGGAATGTAATGTAGTTACTAGCAATAATAAAATGGAAGCTTATTTAACAATAAAGTATACACCAGAAAATGTATATAACTTAAAAGATAAAAATGAAAATAGAGTTGTTTTGCTAGAAGGAGAAGTAATAGAGCAAAATTGCCCTCCTAAATATACATTACAAGAAATTAAACAAGAATTATCCAAAATGCACATAGTATATGGTATAATAGATAAAAATATACAAAATGCTATAAAAAGTGATAGCAATAACATATTAGTAGCTAAAGGTGAAAATATGGAAAATGGTGAAAATGATAAAATAGAAATAAAATTTGCTATGGATAAAGATATAACAATGCTAGAAGAAGATAATGAAGGAAAAATAGATTTTAAAAGTATAGGTTCTGTAGAAGCAGTTAAAAAAGGAGAAGTTTTAGCTGAGTTAATAAAAGGCAAAGAAGGAAAAGATGGCATAAATATTATGGGAGAAGTTAAAAAACATAAGCCAGGAAAAAGTATTTTTATAAAAGCAGGAGAAGGTTGTACTGTAGAGGAAAACAAGGTTATAGCAACTATAGATGGAAAGCCCTGTATGAGGTCTAATTCATTTTATGTAAATCAAGTTCATGAAGTTACAGGAGATGTGGAAATAAAGACTGGAAATATCAAATTCATTGGTGATATAATAATTCATGGAACTGTTAAAGAAGGAATGGAAGTAGAAGCAGGAAGTTCCATAAACATAATGAAAGATATAGAAAGGGCTAATATAAAAGCTGGAGGCGATGTAGACGTAAAAGGCAATATAATAGCTTCAAAAATACAATCTGGAGGAGAAGATGTATTAAAAATAAAAGCTATTAAAGATTTGCAAGATATGTATGATGCTTTAAAAAAATTAATGGCTGCTGTAGAAGAAATAAAAAAATTCAACTTGTTAGGTCAAGAAAAGCACGATGGCGAAATAATAAAAATACTTATGGAAAATAAATTTAAAAAAATATCTAGATTATGCATAAAAATAATAGCAGATATAAATATGGTAAAGACCTTTAAAGAGGATGATGAATTAGTAGAATTAATTAGAGAAAAATTAATGGGAATTGCACCTATAAATATAAAGCACTATGGGGAGCTAGAAGAAGCATTAACTTTAATAGAAGAAAGGTTGGCAATACTTAAAGGAACTCTTTCTATTCCAGTAAATGTTAAAATATCCTATTGTCAAGATTCAAAAATATTTAGTTCAGGAGATATAATAATTACTGGAAAAGGTGAATATGTATCCAATCTTCAGTCTAATAATTCAATATATTTTATTCAAGATAGAAGCTTAGCTAGAGGAGGCACTATAAAGGCAAAAAAAGAAATAAAAGCTAAGGTAATAGGTAGCGAAGCAGGAGTAGCTACTACACTTCAAGTAGAAGAAAAAGGTCATATATGGGCAGATATAGCCTATCAAAATACTGTATTTATAATAGGAAATAGAAAATTTATATTAGACGTGCCAAGCAGAAATATACATGCTTATTTAAATAGTGAAGGAGATATTATAGTAGATAGATTAAAATTATAGGAGGAATATAAATGGAAACCAGGGAATTAAAAGTATTAATTTTTAGCATAAATGATGAATACTATGCTGCAGATATTATGGAAGTTGAAAGAATATTAGGATATCAAGAGCCTACAGAACTTCCAGATTCACCTTCTTTTGTAGAAGGAGTAATAAATTATCACGGCACTATACTCCCAATAATATCTCTATCAAAAAGGTTTGGTTTTGAAGAGGGAGAAATAAAAAAGGATTCGAAAATAGTAGTAGCAAAACAAGAAAATAATAAAATAGGTATAATAGTAGATGTGGTTTCAGAAGTAAGTGATGTAAATGTAAAAAATATGGAAGAAGCTCCAGAAATAGTAGCAGGTATATCCAAAAGATATATAAAAGGACTTATAAAAATAGAAGGTAAAATAATTATATTTTTAAATTTAAGCACTATACTCACTGATGAAGAGAAAAAAATGATTTAATTTGAAAGGTGCGTATTATGGAGATAGTAGAAATAAAAGTTGGAATTGCAGATTTAAATGTAACTAAATCCCCAAATAAAATTATAACAGTAGGCTTAGGATCCTGTATTGGCATAGCCTTATATGACAAAGTAAATAAAATAGCTGGATTAGCACATATAATGCTTCCTAACAGTACTCAATTTACTAAAGTAACAAATCCATTAAAATTTGCAGACTTAGCAATTCCAATTTTGATAGATAAAATGAAAGAAAAAGGAGCCAATACAAGAAGTTTAAAAGCTAAAATAGCTGGTGGAGCCTCTATGTTTAAATTTTCAGATAAAAGCATGATTATGGATATAGGAAATAGAAATGCAAAAGCAGTAAAAGAAAAATTAAAAAGTCTTTCTATACCTATTTTATCAGAAGATACAGGAGGAAATAATGGAAGAACAATGATAATTGATGCATTGGATGGAGTAGTACAAATAAAAACTGTAGGTAAGGGAATAAAAGAAATATAGCTTTTATTATAATGGAGTGATTTTATTATGCATAAGATAAAGGTTTTAGTGGTAGATGACTCAGCTTTAATGAGAAAAATAATATCAGACATGATAAATTCTCAAGAAGATATGGAAGTTATAACTACAGCTAAAAACGGAGAAGATTTTTTGAATAAATTAAACAAATATAAACCCAATGTAATAACTTTAGATGTAGAAATGCCCAAAATGGATGGTATTACTGCATTAAAGGAGTTAAAAAAGAAATATATACAAATACCAGTAATTGTACTAAGCAGTGTTTCATCTAAAGGTCCTAAAATGACTATGGAATGTTTAGCTAATGGAGCTTTTGATTTTTTAGCTAAACCCTCTGGAGCAATATCTTTAGATATAAACAAAGTACAAGAAGATTTAGTATCTAAAATAAGATTAGCTAGTTTAAAAGACAAAAACAATTTGCAAGAAATAAAAAAATCCACAATAAAAGAAAAAGATTTAACAAAAGAAAAAGATTTAAAAAGAGAAATAAAAAGTAGTAATTATAAAAAAACAATAGAAGCCGTGGTGATAGGAGCTTCAACAGGAGGTCCTAAAGCATTATATAAAGTAATAACTAGTCTTCCAAAAAAATTTAATGTACCTGTATTTGTAGTACAACATATGCCAGCAGGATTTACAAAAGCTTTTGCAGAAAGATTAGATGCAAATAGTCCAATAAAAGTAGTAGAAGCTAAATCCGGGGATTTAATAGTTAAAGATGTAGTGTATATAGCACCAGGAGGATATCACATGGAAGTTGGAAAAGACAAAAGAATTCACTTAAATGAAGATCCACCTGTATGGGGAGTAAGACCTGCTGTAGATAAATTATTTATATCTGCTTCAGAAGTGTATGGTTCTAATTTATTAAGTGTAGTTTTAACAGGCATGGGAAAAGACGGAGCTGATGGAACGGTAAAAGTAAAACAAGCAGGAGGAATAACATTATCAGAAGATGAATCCACCTGCACTATATACGGAATGCCTAAAGCTGCTTTTGAAACAGGAAAAGTAGATAGAGTATTTCCAATAAATGAAATAGCAGAAGAAATAATAAAAGCTGTACAGCTAAGCAGGAGGTAAATATGGAAAAAGATTTAGAGTATTTTAAGAATTGGGTATTAAAAGACTTTGGTATAAACTTAAATGCTTATAAACCAAATCAGCTTCATAGAAGGTTACTTAGTCTTATGTCTAGAGTAGGTGTAAAATCTACTAATGAATATATAGAACTTTTAAAAAAGGATAATGAGCAAAGGCAAAAATTTTTGGATTTTATAACTATAAATGTAACAGAATTTTTTAGAAATCCTGAAATATTTGAAGAATTAAATAAAAAAATAAAAACAGAATTACTTACAAATAACAAAAAATTAAACATATGGAGTGCTGCTTGTTCTATTGGAGCAGAGCCTTATTCTGTAGCAATTATATTAGACAAAATAACTCCTAATATAAATCATAGAATACTAGCTACAGATATAGATTCTACTATATTAAAAAAAGCAAAAGAAGGCATATACTCAAAATCAGAAGTAAAAAATATAAAAAAAGAAGATTTAGACAAGTACTTTAAAATAGAAAATGACAAATACATTATAGATACAAAAATAAAAAATAAAGTTACTTATAAAAAACATGATTTAATATTAGATAATTACGAAAAAGAATTTGATTTAATTATATGTAGAAATGTAGTAATTTATTTTAACCAAGATATAAAAAATAAAATATATGAAAAATTTAGTAAAAGCTTAAAAAAAGGTGGTCTTCTTTTTGTAGGGGCTACAGAAAGCATATACAATTACAAGGATTATGGCTTTGAAAAGGCTTCTACATTTATATACAAGAAGTTATAAGGAGGGATAGAAATGGATACATCTCAATATATGTCAATGTTTCTGGAAGAATCTATGGATAATCTTCAAAGTTTAAATGATTCATTGCTTCAATTAGAACAATATCCAGAAGACATAGACAAGCTAAATGAGATATTTAGAGTGGCACACACCATAAAAGGTATGGCAGCTACTATGGGGTTTAGCAAAATGGCAGAGCTAACTCATAAAATGGAAGATGTACTTTCGGAATTTAGAGAAGGTGAGTTAGCAGTAACTCAAGGCGTAGTCACCATACTATTTAAATGTTTAGATACACTAGAACAAATGGTTAATAATATATCTGACGGTGGAGATGAAGATGTAGACATAGAAACAGTACTAAAAGAATTAGAAGCTATTGCAGAAGAAGGAACTTTAGTAGAAGAATCTTTAGAAGAAAAAGACATAGAAGAAAACGCAGTAAGTGTAGAAAATAAAAAAACTGAAATAGAACTTAACGAATACGATATAAATATTATAAAACAAGCTACAGACAAAGGATACATTCCCTATGAACTAATAATAAGATTAAGTGAAAATACACTTTTAAAATCTGCTAGAGCTTTTTTAATATTTAAAAACTTAGAAGAATATGGAGAAATAATAAAATCTGTTCCTCCAGCAGAAGATATAGAAAATGAAAACTTTGATTTTGAAATAGGTTTAATATACATTTCTACTAAAAACAAGGAAGAAATTCGCAACATTTTAATGACTATATCTGAAGTAGAAGAAGTTTTTATCGATAATATAGATATAGAGGCAGAAAGGGCAAAAAAAATAGAAAATTATGCAATACAAGCAGAAAAAGTAAAAGAAAAAGTAAAGCAGCAAGCAACGGAAGTTTTACAAAAACCTAAACAAAAAGAATTAAAATCTAAAAAAGTTGTTAGCAATGGTGGAAAAAATAAAGAACAAAACCATAAAAAAACTCATCAATCAGTAAGGGTAGATTTAGAAAGACTAGATAAATTTATGAATATGGTATCTGAATTAGTTATACACAGAACAAGATTAGAGCAAATAAGCATAAATTATAAACTTAGTGATTTAAATGAAACATTAGAACAAGTGGCAAGAACTACTTCAGATTTACAAGATTTAGTTATGAAAATAAGAATGCTTCCTCTTGATGTAGTGTTTAATAGATTTCCAAGAATGGTAAGAGACCTTTCAGTAGAACTTGAAAAAGAAATGGAATTAATAATACAAGGACAAGATACAGAATTAGATAGAACAGTAATAGACGAAATAGGAGAACCACTTATACATTTAATAAGAAATTCAGCAGACCATGGTATAGAAAAAAAAGAGGAGAGAATTGCCAAAGGAAAAGACCCTGTAGGAAAAATAAGATTAATATCTTATCAAGAAGGAACAAAAGCAGTAATAAAAGTAGAAGACGATGGTGCAGGTATTCCTGTAGATAAAGTAAAAGAAAAAGCAGAACAACTAGGTATAGATACTTATGGAATGTCTGATAATGATATAAGAAATCTTATATTTGTACAAGGATTTAGCACCAATAAAGAAGTAACAGATATATCAGGAAGAGGAGTAGGTATGGATGTAGTAAAAACAAAAATTGCATCCTTAGGTGGTACAGTAGATTTAATAAGTGAAGAAGGCAAAGGTTCTTCCTTTATAATAAGATTGCCACTAACTCTTCAAATAATACAAGCTCTTTTAGTAAAAATAGGAGAAGAAACTATGGCAATATCCCTAGGATATATAGATAGAGTTATAGATTACAAAGAAGATTTAGTTAAAGTTACCAATAACAAAGAAGTAATAATTTACAGAGGCAATGTAATTCCTCTTATAAGAGTATATAAAAAATTAGGTATTGAAAAATCTAAAGAAGAAAAGAACTATATAGTTATAGTAAATATAGGAGAAAAAACAGTAGGCTTAATGGTAGATTCGCTACTAGGACAGCAGGAAATAGTAATAAAACCTCTAGGCAAAACTCTACAAGGATTAAAGGAATATATAGGAGCTACTATACTAGGAGATGGTCTTGTAACTTTAATACTTGATGTTTCTGCTTTAGCATAAGGAGGAAAATAAATGACATATGAAGAATTAACACCTATACAACTAGATGCTTTAAGAGAAGTTGGAAATATTGGAGCAGGAAATGCAGCTACCGCATTATCGCAGCTTATAAATAGAAAGGTAGACATGACAGTGCCTTTTGTAAATTTAGTACCTTTTGATAAAGTATTTGATTCTATAGGAGGAGAAGAAGTAGTAGTAGGAGTTATAGTAAGGGTTTTAGGAGACACGCCAGGCAATATATTATTTATATTTGAAAAAGATGTAGCATTTTACTTAGTAGAAATTTTAATAGGTCAGAAGGTAGAAACATTAACAGAACTTTCAGAATCAGTAATATGTGAAATAGGAAACATAATTTCAAGTTCTTATATGAATGCTATAGCTAAATTTACCAACTTAGTTATAATGCCTTCTGTACCAGCAGTAACCTGTGATATGCTAGGAGCAATACTTTCCACAACTTTTATAGAATCTGGTCAATTTGATGAGTATGTTTTAGATATAGAAACTAAATTTTTAGAAAATAATTCTGAAATAAGTGGACATTTTTATTATGTACCAATGCCTGGTTCACTAGAAAAAATATTAAACACTTTGGGAGTAAATTAAATTTGGAGGTAGAAAAATGGCAAAAGTATTAATTGTTGATGACGCTGCTTTTATGAGAATGATGATAAAGGATATACTAGAAAAAAATGGATTTGAAGTAGTAGGAGAAGCAAATAATGGAATAAAGGCAATAGAAATTTATAAAAAAGAAAAACCAGATGTAGTAACTATGGACATAACCATGCCAGATATGGATGGAATAGAAGCTGTGAAACAAATAAAAGAAATGGATCCAAACGCAAAAATAATAATGTGCAGTGCCATGGGACAGCAAACTATGGTAATGGATGCTATTAAAGCAGGCGCTAGAGACTTTGTAGTTAAGCCTTTCCAACCAGATAGAGTACTTGAAGCTATTAACAAAGTATTAGGATAGTATTAATTAGTTAGCTGTTTTTTACATCAGCTAACTAATTAATTAAACTAAAGTAAGGAGAGGAAAATATGCAAGTAGTTATATTTAAATTAAGTAATGAGCAATTTGCTGTAGACACAGATAGAGTTCAAAGCATAACTGATATGACAGAAATAACTAGAGTTCCTAAAGCACCAGCTTATATAAAAGGACTTATAAATTTAAGAGGAAATGTAATATCACTTTTAGATATAAATCTTTTATTAGATGTAGAAAAAAGTGGACAAGAACAGACAAATATAATAATACTAGATATAGAAGAAGAAATGGTAGGAATAACAGTAGATCAAGTAGACGAAGTACTAGATGTAGAAGAAAATTTAATAGAAAAATTTGAAAATGAAAATAAAAAGGCTTATGTAAAAGGAATTATAAATTTTAAAGATAGAGTGGTAACATTAATAGATATAGATAAACTTTTACCAAACTAACAAAGAAATGAGGGATAAGCATGGCAGACGTTTTATCACAAAGTGAAATAGACGCTCTTTTATCTGCCCTGTCCTCTGGTGAAATAACACCAGACGAGTTGCCAAAAGAAGAAGAGAAGCAAAAAGTAAAGCCTTATGATTTTAAAAGTCCACAAAAATTTTCTAAAGACCATATAAGAACTTTAGAGCTTATCCATGATAATTATGCAAGAATAATAACAAATTATTTAACAGCACAAGTTAGAACAAATGTAAAAGTAAAAATAGAAACTGTGCAGCAGATAACTTATGAAGAATTTATTCACTCAGTACCGAATCCAACTATACTGACTATATTTAAAATGCTTCCTTTAAGCGGATCCATACTATTTGAAACCAATCCACAATTTGTATTTCAAGTAGTAGATGTGCTTTTAGGAGGAAGTGGCATATCGAAATATAAAATGAGAGAATTTACTGATATAGACAAAAACATTATAAAAATAATAAACCAAGGTTTAATAACAAATTTAAAACTTGCTTGGGAGGATGTTTTACCTGTAGAGCCTGAAATAAAAGGACTAGAAACCAATCCAGCACTAAACCAAACCTTGGCACCAACAGAACCAGTAGCTCTTATAACTTTTTCAGTAGAAATGGGTAAAAGTAGCACTTTCATAAATATCTGCATACCATATTTAAGCATAGAAAAAGTACTAGATAAATTAGTAGTGCAATATTGGTTCCAAGAAAATGATGAAGAAATACTAAAAGAATCAAGACAAAAATTAAGAAACAGGTTAAACATTGTAGATGTTTACCTATCAGCAGTACTAGGAAAAACTACTATTACCGTAGAAAATTTTCTAAATTTATCTATAGGAGATATAATAACTTTGGATGAAAAAACAGATGAACCAGTAAAATTAATGGTAGAAGATAAAGCTTATTTCTATGCTAAGCCAGGAACTATAAATAAGAATATGGGAGTAGAAATACTTGATATTATAGATAAGGATGTGGAAAAATATGAATGATGGTTTCCTTTCGCAAGAAGAAATTGATTCTCTTCTAAACGGTCCAGGAGATAAAAAAACTGAAGAAAATACTGCTCCAGCAGACAAAAAAAATGAAAATGAAGAAAAAACAGTACAACCAGAAAATAATTCAAATGAAAATTCAGAGATTTCTGATTTAGAAAAAGATCTATTAGGTGAAATAGGAAATATATCTATGGGTTCAGCCTCAACAGCTTTATCACAAATAATAAATCAAACAGTAAATATAACCACACCCGTAGTAAGCGTAACCACATTAAAAGATTTAAAAAACACATTTGAAGTGCCCAATGTAGCCTTAGAAGTTAAATACACCAGCGGCATAATGGGAGAAAATCTTTTAGTTATGAAAGTAATAGACGCTGCAGTAATAGCTAATTTAATGATGGGTGGAGAAGGTGTTGTAGATGAAAAAATTGATAATTTATCAGAACTAGAAATTAGTGCAGTATCAGAAGCAATGAATCAAATGATAGGTTCATCCGCCACTTCCATGGCAACTATGCTAGCCAGAGAAGTAAATATATCACCACCAGAATCTAGAGTTTGGAATGATATAACAGAACCACTATCCCAAAATATATCAGAAAAAGAACCAGTAGTAAAAGTTTCTTTTAAATTAAAAATAGGAGAATTAGTAGACAGCCATATAATGCAACTACTTCCTATGATAACTGCTAAAAAAATAGTAGCCATAATGATGGGAGAAGAAGTAGCAGAAAATCAACCTACTGAATCAACAAGTGCTGTAGCCTCTGCACCTGAAAAACCAGCACCACAACCAGAGCCAACTATACAGCAAACACCACCAGTTTCTGCCAAAGAACCTCCAATAAAAACAATATCTGAAAAGCCAATAGAATCATCACCAAAAGTAGAAGTAAAACAAGCAGCTTTTCAAAATCTTGGAGCATCAAAAAATGAAAATTTACCAAGCAATATAGATTTAATATTAGATGTACCCCTTGAAATATCTGTAGTATTAGGCAGAACAAAGAGAAATATTAAAGAAATACTAAATTTTGGAACTGGTTCTTTAATCGAGCTAGACAAGCTAGCAGAAGAACCTGTAGAGATTTTAGTAAACGGCAAAAAAGTTGCTTATGGTGAAGTTGTAGTAGTAGACGAGAACTTTGGTGTTAGAATAACTAGTATAGTAACTCAAGAAGAAAGAGTGAAAAGCTTGAGATGAAAAATGACACCAGGAGTGTAAAAAATGGAAAGAGCACTCCTGTGAAAAAAATGACCCCAGTGGTGTAAAATTTAGTAATTTATTTTAAATTACCAAATTTTACACCACTGGGGTCATTTTTCATCAAAGGGTATAAACCTTACAAAAGTACATACGATAATAAAAATAGCAAGCAGTGTAAGAAACGAGGTGAAACCATGAAAATAAATGGAGTTAATATAAACAAAATAATTAATTCATACAACAATAACAACAAAGTAGATAAAAAACAAGAAATATCAAAAAAAGATTCCGTAGAAATATCCAATGTAGGTAAAAGCCTAAGTGCTTATTCAATAAATGAAAATTTCACCACTCCAAAGGAAAAAATAGAAAAACTAAAACAGGAAGTATCAAAAGGCACCTACAAAAGAGATGCTAAGCTAGTAGCAGAAAAAATAATACAAACTATAAAACAACAACAAACAAAATAAAATAGGAGGAGATTTATGAAGGAAAAACTCAACCTAATAATATTAGAAGAAATAAAATCTTTAAAATCACTGTTAAATCTTTTAGATGAGCAGTTTGAGTATATAAATAAAAACAATGTATTTGCTTTAGAAGGCATAGTTAAAAAAATAAAAAACCAAAATGCCCATATAGCAAAGTGGGAAATGGAGAGAAGGAAATTAACAGGGAAAAGAGCAATGAGTGAGGTAATAGCCTCCTTTAAAGATAAAGAAATAGAAGAAAACTATATAAAAATAAAGAATTTACTAGAAGAAGTAAAGCTGCAAAAGGATACTAATGAAGCTTTAATAAGGCAAAGCCTAGGTTTTGCCACAAGAATGTTAACACTTTTAAATCCAGATAGGACTCCAAAAACTTATGGGCCTAAAGGATTAAGATAAGGGGAGGATAAATAGTGTCAGGTTTATTTGGAACTTTAAATATAGCCAAAAGCGGTATATTTGCAAACCAAAGGGCAATAGATGTAACCACTCACAATGTGGACAATGCTAATACAGATGGATATTCAAGACAAAGGGCAGAGATGCAAACCAATAGACCTTTTTGTACACCATCTATGGACAATGCTGCAGGACCGGGACAAATGGGAACAGGTGTCCATGTAAGCCAAATAGCAAGAATAAGAGATACTTTTTTAGATTACCAAATAAGAGTAGAAAAAGGTATAAATGGACAGTACGAAGGAAGAGATAAATTTTTAAGAGAAATAGAAAATGTAATGAACGGATTAGATGAAACAGGTTTTGCTACTTTAATAGGAAAGTTTTTTGACTCTTGGCAGCAGTTATCAAAGCAACCAGAAACATCTAATGCCAGAACTGTAGTAGCACAGCAGTCAAAAGCCTTAGCTGATGAGTTAAATCACATGTATTCACAACTAGAAAAACTAAAAACTAACTCACAAGATTTAATAAAACAAACTACTATAGATGTAAATTCTCTTTTACATCAAATAAGCGATTTAAATAAAGAAATAATACAAGTAAAAGTAGCAGGAGACAACCCTAATGATTTAATGGATAGAAGAGATTTACTTTTAGATGAATTAAGCATAAAGTTTGGCATAAATGTAGAGAAAAAAGATTTATTTGGCATATGTGTAAACACAAAAGATGACCCTAACTCCAATGTGCCTATGAAGGATGGAAAACCAGTAAATTTAGTACAAAATGAACATCCAGAACAATCCGTTACTTTATCTTATATAAGCAAAATAGAACCTAGAAAAGATGATCCTGAAAAATACGATATAACTTATTACAAAAAAGGAAATATGAACTCTCCAAAAGATAAAGTAGTTATAGAAGGAGTAAAACTTACAGATGAACAATACAGACAAATAGATGAATGTAGAGTACTTTGGACAGACCATGATGGAAATTTATTAAACTCCAATGGAGAAAGTCTAGGAGAACCTAATGAAGGAAAATATACTGGAAGAACATTTAGCGGAGTACCAGGAAAAGAAAATGATATAATGATATTCACTCCTTCTTCAGGAGAATTCAAAGGCTACATGTCTGTACAACAAGACATAGACGAAGAAATAGATCAAATTAACAGACTAGCAAAAGCAATAGTATTTTCAGTAAACACCATACATAGTCAAAGCAATGAATCAGGAAATGACAATATGCCTTTCTTTGTAAACTTTGATATAGCAACCTACGAAAATAATATATTACAAAACAAAGAAAATGTACTAAATTCAGAAAAAGATATAACTGCAGCAAACATAAGCGTAAACAAAGAAATACTAGAAGACGTTATGAAAATAAAAGCAGCAAAAGAAGATGTACCACCAGCAGGAGAATCTGACGGAAACAGAGCTTTAGCCATAGCAAATATTAGAGACAGGCTAATGGAAATACAAAACATAGACAAAAATACTACAAGAGAAAACTTCTTAAAGAATGAATATTTTGCAGAAGACAAAACTCTAGGTATAAAAAACATAAAAAATTATTTAGGGGGAATGAATATAGATAACTACTTTAGAGATATAGTAAACACACTAGCAGTAAAAGAACAACAAGCAAAAAGAGTAGTAAAAAATCAATTTCAATTGCTAAAAAGTCTTCAACAATCAAGAGACTCAGTATCAGGAGTATCCTTAGATGAAGAAACAGCAAACTTAATACAATTTCAACATGCTTACCAAGCTAGTGCAAAAATTGTAGCTACAGTAGACGAGCTTTTAGATGTAGTTATAAATGGACTAAAAAGATAATAGGAGGTGTAAAAATTGAGAATAACCAATAAAATGCTGGCAAATAACTTTCTTGCAGACATGAGATTAAACTTAGAAAACTTGCAAACACTGCAACAACAATCAACTTCAGGAAAGGAAATAAGAAAACCTTCTGACAACCCATTTAAAGCAGTAAGAGCAATGCAAATGCACACAGATATAGCCACCAACAAACAATACAATGAAAACATAAAAGACACTAGAAACTGGCTAGACGAAACAGACACAGCTCTAGGACAATTAGGAAACCAAATGACAAGAGTAAGAGAACTTTTAGTATCTGCAGGAAATGCAGCTTATGGCAGCAGCGAAAGACAAAAAATAAAAGACGAAATAAACCAAATAGTAGACACCATGTCCCAAATTTTAAATTCCAGCTTTGATGGAAAATATATATTTGCAGGAACAAGAGGTACTACAAAGCCTACAACGATAATAAATAGATGGGAAACCACAAGTTTAGTAGATAAAGATGGAAACATTGTAAAAGACAGCGTGGCAAAGCTAGAAGGAAACTATGAAGGAGAAATAAATGTAGACTATGTTATAAAAGTGGAAGGGAAAAAAGTTAAAGTAAGCACCAATAAAGGAGCCACATTTGACAAAGAAGTAAAAAAAGATTCTGAAGGAAAATATGACCTAGGTAGCGGATTAAAAATCACTATAGCGGATGGGAATTTAGGCAAAGAATTTAAATTTAGCTGTACATCAGCTCAAAATTCAGAATTAGCATATAATGATAAATACGGAGAAGAACTAGACTTAAACAAATTACCTATAGAAGATTTAGAAAATTGGAATGGTAAATTTAAGATAAATGGACAAGAAATAGAAGTAAAGGAATTAAAAATAGATACAACAAATGATGAAAATAGCTCAAAACCAGAAGAATTAGCAGAACAAATAAATATGCAAATTAAAGATAAAGATATAAAAGCATCTATTTACTATGTAGAAGGAAAACCTTATATAGAAATTAAAAGCCAAAAGGGAGAAAAAATAGAAATAACTAATTCAGTAGATAAAGATAATAAAGAAATTCAACTGCCAAAAGCACTAGAAATCACAAAATCAAACAAAAAACAACTGGATATAATGGGAGAAAGATTAATAACAGAAGTATCCCAAGGAGTAACCATAGAATACAACGTAACTGCAGTAGAAATAATACAATTCACTGACGAAACAGGAGAAAAAAGAGACTTAAGAGACATACTAAAAAAAATAGTAGACCACTTAGACTCAGGAGACCCAGCAAAAGTAAAAGAAATATGCAACGGAGACATAGAGGCAATAGACAAAGCCTCAAACAATATACTAAAACTCCGCTCACAAGTAGGAGCAAAACAAAACAGAATGAAAGCTGCAGAAGAAAAAAACACTCAAGAAAACTTTGACATGACAGAAATACTATCAAAAACAGAAGACATAGACTTAACAGAAAAAACCATGCAATATGCCACTATGTTATCAGTATACATGGCATCACTGCAAACCAGTGCAAGAGTACTTCAACCTACACTAATGGATTATGTAAGATAAGCCTGACAAAATTCTAGAAAGAGGTGCAAAAATGAAACTAAACACAAAATACCATGGAATAATAGAATATAGTGAAAAAGAAATAATAAATTTCAAAAAAGGATTACCAGGCTTTGAAAACTTAAAAAAATTCATATTATTTACTGTAGAAGAAAATGAAATATTTAGCATACTGCACTCCATAGAAGACAGCCAAGTAGGCATAGTGGTAATGTCGCCTTTTATTGTATGCAAAGATTATCAATTCAAACTAGAAAAACAGCAAATAAAAGAATTAAATATAAAATCTGAAAAAGACGTAATAGCCCTAGTTACAGTAACACTAAGCTCCAATATAAAAAATATAACAGCAAACTTAAGAGCTCCTATAGTAGTAAATATAAAAGACAAAATTGGGGAACAAATAATAATAGAAAAAGAAGACTACAAAATAAAATACCCAATTTTTCAGGAGGAATAAAATGTTAGTAATAACTAGAAAAAAAGGAGAATCACTGCTTATAGGAGAGGATATAGAAATAACAATAGTAAAAGTAGAAGAAGGAGCAGTAAAACTATCCATATCTGCCCCTAAAAGCATAACCATATTGAGAAAAGAACTTTACGAAGAAGTAAAAAATGAAAATAAAAAAGCATTAAAATTTGATAAAAATATATTAAAAAATATAAAAAAATAATTCTCTTTAAAGAAAAGAGGTGTTATCGTGGAAATAAAACCAATAAATATGCAAATCAATATAGAAAATGACTACTATACTAATGCAAATAGGCTAGAAATAGAACAAATTTCAAAAGAAATACCAGATACAATGGTACAAAATGCTTACCCAAGAAAAAATACTTATGGTGAAAAAAAACCAGAAGAAAAAGAAGTAAAAAAATCTGTAGACAAATTAAACAAGCTATTAGAAGACAAAGAAACATATTTACAATATGAAGTTTACGGAAAATTTAACGACATAACTATAAAAATAATAAATAAAAAAACAAAAGAAACTATAAAAGAAATACCACCTAAAAAAATAATAGACATGGTGGCAAAGCTTTGTGAATTAGCAGGATTTTTTGTAGACGAAAAAGTATAGTAAAATCACCTGAAAGAGGGTTTTTTTATGGAATTTAAATTAAACAAAATTGACACAGAAATAAGACAAAGAATACAAGACGTTTCTAAAGATGGCAAAATTCACAGAAAAGCAAAAATAAAAATAGATAAAGATAATCAAAAAAACAAAAACTCCAGTGGAGAAAAATTTTCAGATTTACTTGAGAAAAACAAAAGCAAGCAAAAAATAGTTGTTACAGCAGTTAAAACTGAAACAGTAAAAGTAGATGCTTTCATTGAAAAAGATGAAAAAAAAGATGTAAAATCAGGCACATTTATAGATACTAAAAGGTAGGTGTATTTTTATATGTATGGAGCAGCAAAAGGATACAACGCTTATCAAAAAAACAGCGTAAACTTTGCTTCAAAAGAACAACTTTTATTAATGTTAGTAGAAGGTGCAGTAAAATTTTCAAAAATAGCAAAAAATGCACTAGAAGAAAAAGATAACAAAAAAGCTCATGAAAACCTAGTAAAAACTCAAAACATATTTTACGAACTAATGGTAACTTTAGATGTAAATAAAGGGGGAGAATGGGCAGAAAACTTAATGAGAATATACGACTTTATAATTTCTCAACTAGTACAAGCCAATGTAAAAAAAGATGTAAAAATACTAAATGAAACAATACCTCTAATAGAGGATATAAGAGATACATGGAATGAAGCTTATAAAAAATCTAAAATAGAATAGGAGGAATGGAAATGTCAGATTCAATTAGCGGATTAACTGGTGCCGGTGGCGGAGATATGATGAGAATAGTAGGTATGGCAACAGGACTTGACGTAGACTCCATGGTAAAAAAGATGCTTTTAGCAGAACAAGCAAAAATAGACCATGCAAAGCAAAAAAAGCAATCTATTGTTTGGAAACAAGAAATGTACAGAGATATTATAAAAGATGTAAAAGAATTACAAGACACCTATTTTAATGTTACAAGTAAAGACTGCATAACATCTGCAAAAAATTATTTTGACCATGATGTAACTAGCATAAATAGCACTGTAGCCACAGCTACAGCAGGAGAAGGTGTGTTAGAAGGAAATTATAATGTAAAAGTAGATAAATTAGCTAGAGTAGCTCAATTAAAAGGTAATTCTTTATTTATTCAAGGAGAAATAGCAAAAGATGCATCTGGGCAAATTGATATTAGTACTTGGAAAGGCAAAACCATAGAAATAAATGGACAAAGTATAAATATAGATAATTCAGAAAATATAAAAACAGTTAGTGATTTAATAAATAATATAAATGGACAAATATCTAACAATACAGAATTATCTGGTAAGTTAAGTGTATCTTATATAAAAGATGGAGATAATCATTATATAAAATTCAATAAATTAAGTAATGAAGTGTCAGTAAAAATAGATAATACAACAGTAACTGGTTTAAATACTGGAGAAATAAAAAGTATTAATAGCTTTACAAAACTTTCAGATGTAGGCTTAGATGTGGATACACTAAACTTTAAAATAAACTACAACGGAAAAGACTCAAAAGATATAATTTTAGGCAAAGACAAAACTATACAAGACTTAATAAATACGATAAACACAGATGAAAATTTAAAAGGTTCAGTAAAAGCTTCCTTTGATAATACTACAGGTAAAATAGTAATAAATTCTTCTAAAACTGGAAGCACAGAAAATATAAAAATAATAGGTGATGATAATTTACAAAAACTAGGATTAAATAACAATGCTTCAGCTCAAGGACAAGATGCTTTATTCAACATAACAAAACCTGATGGAAGTCAAATCACCATGACTGAAAGCAAAAATGACTTTACACTAAATGGAGTAAACTACAGCTTAAAAGGACAAGGAGAAACCAGCTTAAATGTAAAAAAAGACGTAGACAAAACCTTTGATAGAATAGTGAAATTTATGGACAAGTACAACTCCTTAATAGACAAAATAAATACAAAAGTAACAGAAAAGAAAGATTATAGCTACAAACCACTAACAGAATCTCAAAGAAAAGAAATGAAAGAAGATGAAATAAAATCTTGGGAAGAACAAGCAAAAAAAGGTGTTTTAAGAAATGATGACAACCTTCAAAATATGCTTCAATCCTTAAGAGCAACTTTCTTTGAAGCAGTAGAAGGAGCAGAAGCTAGTTTTGGACAATCTATAGGCATAGACACAGAAGGAAAATACTCAAAAGCAGGACAAATTAAATTTACAGATGGTACAGGAGCAAAATTCAAAGAAGCATTAAAAGAAAATCCAGAAGGAATAATGAAATTATTTACTCAAACTGGAAAATTAACAGAAGAAGAATCAAAATTACCAGAAACAAAGCAAAAAGAAATATTAAATAAAAAATCTGGTATATTCCAAAGAATGGACAGCATCATAAGAGACTATGTAGGCATACCAGGCACCACATTAAACTCAGCAATACTTACAAAATATGCTAACAAACAAGAAGACTACAGTCTCCATGGCTCCGGTGGTTCCAACACACTACCAGACCAAATATACAAACACGACAACAAAGTAAAAGAACTAAGCAAAAAAATGTTTAAAAAACAAGAACTTCTATACAAGAAATTTTCCAGATTAGAAGTAGCCATGAACAAATACAATGCCCAAGCAGGATGGCTAATGCAACAATTTGGAGGACAATAATATACAGGGAATATTTTAATATTTCCACAAAAGGTGGGATTTAATGAGTGAATTAGAAAAATTCTTATTGGAATTCAAAAAAATAACATTGGATATGGAAAAACTCATTGAAAAAGAAGACTTTGATTATTTAGATAAATTAATAGAAAAAAGACAAATCACTATAAATAATATAGAAAAATTAAAATATACAAAAGAAGAATTTAAAAATATATGTGAAAATCTAGACATATTATCAGAAGATAAAAAAATAAACAAACTGCTATCTGAAAAAAAAGAAGAAATAAAAAATCAAATGGCAGAAATAAACAAATCTCAACAAGCAAATAAGAAATATAATAAGCATTTGTATCAAAATAGTGGTGTGTTTAGTACTAAAATATAGGATCTTTTGGGAGTTAAGAGCTTTTGGGAGTTAAGAGCTTTTGGGAGTTAAGAGCTTTTGGGAGTTAAGAGTTGAGGGTGAAGAGTTAGGAGTTGTGGGGAATTTTTCTCCATTGCATTACGAAAAATTTTTGATTTTGGGGTAGAGTTTCGGTGAAGATTTTGTTTTTGCTGGAACTTTGCTTTTTTTTTGTTTGGATTGGGTTTTTTGGAGTTAAGAGCTTTTGGGAGTTAAGAGTTACAGTATCTATAGCATTATCGCAGTATATAGGATTTGCAAAACAAAATAATATAAAACTTCACCATATTTTCCCCCAATTCAAAGATTTCTTGAGGCACGAAAGAAATCCACCACAACTCTCCACTCTTAACTCTCAACTCTTAACTCCCAAAAGCTCTTAACTCCAAAAAACTACTCCCATCCCAAGAGCTTTTTTTCTAAAGCTTCAAAGTCGTAACTTCTTTGTGGAAAACTACAAAATACATTGCTTTTATTTTTTTTACTAAAATTCTTGTTTTTATTAACCACATTTTTATAAATACTTTTCTTGAAATACATAACTTTATAGTTATTAATTCCCCGTCTTCCTTTTTCTATTTCTATTAAGCCACATTCTCTTAATTCTTTTGTATATCTTTGTACAGTTCTTGTGCTTTTATCTAATTTTTTTGCTAAATACTTTTGGGAGGGAAAACAAATATTTTTTTCCCCAAAGCAATAGCTAGAAAGTATAAAATAAAGCTTAAAAGCTCCACTGCTAATTTTTTTATTTAATATTTTATTTTCCATTAATGTATATTTACTCATATAAAACACCCCATTTTTCCCCTTTATAGTATAGACAAATTAAGATTAAATAAAGTGACATAAATCCAAAAAAAATATGGAAAAAAATTTCATGGAAAAAATATATAAAATTTATAAAAATGTGTCACTTTTTCATTTTAAAGTTAGTCTATACTTATAGAAGAAAATAAATAGAAGAGGTGAATAATATGGGGAATTTCAATGGTGTAAACGTATTAGCGTTTTGCCGAAAAATTATGGAAGGAGACGATAGGGCTATAGAGGAGCTTATAGAGTTTTATCAAGGTTATATAAATTCAAAATGTCGTTATTTACAAAAATCAATAGAAATGTATAGTGAAGACATTAAACAAGAAATTAAAATAAAAATTGTATATGCTTGCTACCAATTCAGAGGAAAAACTTTAAAAGAATTTCACTCATTTATTTACAAATCTATAGACAATGCATTTAGAACATCTATAAATAAATACAAAAGGCACACAAAAAATATAATTCATATAAATGATGAATATACAGTAAAATATCAAAAAGAATACACTATAGAAAAATTTGCTCTGTATGAATACTATGTAGAGGAAGTGAAAAAAATATCAAAACCTTATTTATCAGAAAAAGAACAATTTTTACTAGACAAGCTTATAGAAGAAAAAACAATAAAAGAAATAGCAGAAGAAACAAAAGAAAAATACAATACTGTAATTAGAAGAAAAGCTAGGCTATTAAATAAGCTAATTAAAATATTAAAAAAACATAATTTTTAAATTCTGATTTTAAGGGGAGAGGTTGTATGGATAAAATTGTAAAATTAGCTAAAATGGGGAACAAAAGGGCTATAGAATTTTTAATTAAAAAATACGAATTATATATTTTTAAAGAAAGTAATAAAGTAAAACTTAGAGATTATTCTAAAGAAGATTTAATACAAATTGGAAAACTATCTGTTTTAAAAGCTATAAATAAATACAATTTAAATCAAGGCAGCAATTTTACAGCTTATGTAATACAATCTATTAAAAACAACTTCTACAACAAAATTAGGCGTGAAAGCAAAAATAGATTTGATATAAGCTTATATAAAGAAAATGCAGAAGGCAGTAAAATCATAGACACAATAGCATCTAATTTTAATTTAGAGCAATACATTATGAAAAGAGAACAAAAGGACAAGCTTAATAAAGCTTTAAGTAAATTGTCAAAGGAAGACAGAAAATTAATAAACTGGGTTTATTATGATGAGAAAAAGCTAACAGACTATGCTAAGATTAATAATTTAAGCTATAATTTTTGTGTGAAGAGGAAAAAGAAGATATTGCAGATTTTGAAAAAGCATATGTATTATAATTAAATATAGTAATAATATTAGGCAAAAATAAAGTTAAATACTATGTTGCAGCATTTAACTTTATTTTTGCCTAATATTATTTATACAGTAATTTTAGATTACTAGGCAACTTTTTTTATCACTGCATATATAAAGGTTGAGGGGGTTGATAATATGATTACCAGTTCAAAGCTACAAAATAGTATGATATTAGAATATGTAGCAGGAACAAATGACAAAGGAGAAAACATTATAAGAAGGCAAAAGTTCTCTAAATTAAAAATTGACTCAAAACCAGAGGATATTTACGCAGTGGCAATGGTATTAGAACCATTACTAGCCCATGACCTAGTAAACGTAAAACTTCAGGAAGACACTATGCTGGCAGAAGAATAAAAAAATTAAGGGGGAATTAAAATGGCTAAAAGTTTAGTTATGAGTTTTTTAAATGAGGATGGTAAAAAATCTAATGTAACTATTAACAATGCAAAAGGTGATGTAACTTCTGAGGAAGTAAAAGCAGCAATGAACTTAATAATAGAAAAGAATTTGTTTAATTCTAAAGGTGGAGACTTGGTTTCTTCAAAAGAAGCTTACATTTTAGACAGAGTTAAGACAGAAATAAAGCTGTAATATCCAAAAAAGAGCTGTTTTTCAGCAGCTCTTTTTGTGCTGCATAAAATTAGAGAGTTTATTTATTGGTTTTTAAAAACTTTAATTTTTTTTTGAATAAGTACTTGACAAATGTAAAAAAATGAATATAATTATATAATTTATATATTATATTAATATTTATTAAATTTGTAATTATTCTAGGCGACATATATGTCGCATCACTTAGGACATATATGTCGTGTCACTTGCGACAATAATGTCGTGTGGATAAGTTTAGAGGAAAAATGTGGATAAGCCTGTGGATAATGTGGAATTTTTTGGGGGTTAAGAGCTTTTAGGAGTTAAGAGTTGAGAGGGAAGAGTTGAGAGTTGTGGAGGTTTTTCTTCTCTTTGTTCAGAAAAACTGGGATTGATTTTTTTTGGGATGGGTGTAAAGTTAGTTTAGGAGTTTACGATTATTGGAGTGGATGAGTTAGGGATTTTTATTTTATTTTATTTGTTTAGGGAAATTTAGATTAGTTTTTGATGAAAAATTTTTGAAAAGGGTGTAAAGTTAGTTTAGGAGTTTACGATTATTGGAGTAGAGGTTTTAGGAGTTAAGAGTTGAGAGTTAAGAGTTGAGAGTTGTTGTGATGCTGAATAAATTCATAAGGTTAAGTCTAAGATTTTAGATAGATTATGAATTTAGGAGGTTGAAAATTTGAGAGAGAGTTTAGTTTATGATAAGGCATTTAAGTTTGCTGTAAAAATAGTTGATTTATACAAGTATTTGTGTAAATATAAAAAAGAGTTTACTCTCTCAAAGCAAATTTTAAAGTCAGGAACAAGTATAGGTGCAAATATTAAAGAAGGTCTTTATGCACAAAGTAAAAAGGATTTTTTATCAAAGTTTAGCATTGCACTTAAAGAATGCTCAGAAACTGAGTATTGGTTAGATTTATTAGGTGCAACTGAGTATATTAACAATAAAATTTTTAAAGAATTAAGCAAGGATTGCAGTGAAATCAATAAAATGCTAAGTTCTATAGTAAAAACTACAAAAGAAAGAATTAATTTAGTTTAGAGTTAAGAGAAATTTAGTTTAGAGTTAAGAGTTAAGAGTTAAGAGTAATTGAAGAAATTTTTTAACTTTGTTAAAAAATTTCAACCTATACTCTTCACTATTCACTCTAAATTCTTAACTAACAAAAAAAGTTAGTAAACCTTAGGGTTTAACTATAAATAAAAAACAATACTAGCACAAGGAAGTGCATGTAAAAATCAAGGAGGGAATTTATTATGATTATCAATCACAATATGAACGCAATGAACGCTCACAGAATGATGGGAATGAACATCAATGGAGCAGGAAAATCAATGGAAAAATTAAGCTCAGGTTTAAGAATAAACAGAGCTGGAGATGACGCTGCAGGATTAGCAATCTCCGAAAAAATGAGAGGACAAATCAGAGGTCTTGACCAAGCTTCAAGAAACGCTCAAGATGGTATCTCATTAATTCAAACAGCTGAAGGTGCTTTAAATGAAACTCACTCAATTCTTCAAAGAATGAGAGAATTATCAGTACAAGCAGCTAACGATACTAACAATACAGCTGATAGAGGACAAATCCAAAAGGAAATAAACCAATTGACTTCAGAAATAAACAGAATAGGTAACACAACTGAATTCAACACAATGAAACTTTTAAATGGCGATCATTCAGACAAGAGTGTTGCATCAACAGTAACTGTAGCAAAAGCTAAATCATATGGAGATATGTCAAGTGCTCCAAAGGCTGCATGGGATGCAGATGCTTATAAATTTAATATAACTTCTGATGGAACTGCAAATGGAGTTAAGTTTACAGGTGCAGATCCTGCAGGACTTGATTGGACTAAATTAAAAAATGATGCAGCTAACACACTAAAAATAACTGCAGATAAGACTAGTGGAACTTTTAAAATTGATGGAGAATTTGATGACGGTACAGCTAAATTGACAATAGATTCAGAACAAATGACTTTAAATGCAGCAGGAGATACTTACACATATGATAACCATGGAATTTCATTCCAAATAAAGAAAGATGAATTTGATAAAGCTGTTGATGGAAAAGGAGTTACATTAGACTTAGTTAAAGGTGCTGATGCTCCAGTAAATGTAACAACAGCTAATGTTGCAACTAAAAATGATTGGACAACAAATGATGCAGATGCTACAAAAGCATCTACTATGACTGGATTTGAAATTACAAGTTCTGATCAAAAACCAAATGGTCTTGCATCAGTTAATGTTAAATTAGATAAAGATAGTAAAACACTTTCAGTAACTTTAAGTGATAAAGATGGAAAACAATTAGTTAAAGAAGATATGGTTTTAGATGCTGTTAACAACAAAACAGTTAACTACGATAGTAATGGAGTTAAATTTACATTTAAGACTGATGATGCTGCAGAAGACTCAGAAATTACAATTAATTTAGAACAAGAAAATGTAAGTAAACTTCAAGATAGTTCATTAACATTCCAAGTAGGAGCTAATGAACATCAATCAATGGCTTTAAGTCTTTCAGATATGAGATCTGAAGCTCTTGGAATTTCATCAGCAAAAGGTGGAGAAGGATTTACAGCAGATAAAGTTGTAACTAATGGAACAGATAATGCTATGGCTGAATCATCTCTAGATGTTTCAGATGCTACAAAGGCTGCAAAGGCAGTAACAACAGTACAAGCAGCTATAGATAAAGTATCTGATGAAAGATCAAAACTTGGTGCTGTTCAAAATAGATTAGAACACACAATAAACAACTTAGGAACTTCATCAGAAAACTTACAAGCAGCAGAATCAAGAATTAGAGACGTAGACATGGCTAAAGAAATGATGACATTCAGCAAGAACAATATATTACAACAAGCAGCTCAAGCTATGTTGGCTCAAGCAAATAATCAACCTCAAGGAGTATTACAACTTCTTAGATAGGTTATTTGAAGGGTCCCTTAAAGGGTAACCTTTATTGAAAATCGGGTGAATTGCTGGAACTTCCTTAGAGATACTTACTCTACAACATAACTGGAAACGGTAAGTGTGATAGATTGAAAAGTTAAGTGTATTGGATAATCAGCAGCCGAGCTCCTGTACTGAAAAGTTGGAGAAGGTTCAACGACTAAGACGAACAGGCTAAACAATTAAGAATTGCAAGCTTATGAGGTCTGTAGGAATTTGAGGTTTTCCGAAGTACCCGACAACCAAGTTATTTGAAAAAAATTGGTTGAAGATATAGTCTGGCAGTTACTGAAAGGTAATTGATGATCCGCAAGCAAATCAACAACCTCAAGGAGTTCTTCAATTATTAAGATAGTAGCTTAATAATTAATACGAACTTTAGAATAGGAATTTAAAGAGTCAGAGATTTTTCTCTGGCTCTTTTTTAAAAGAAAGGTGTTGAATATGAAGTATTTAATAAAACAGCCTACATACTACAAGGAATTTAAATGTGATGGCGTAAATTGTGAAGATAGCTGTTGTATGGGATGGAATATATGGATAGATAAAAAACACTATGATAAACTTAGGAATTTAAAAAATAAAGAGCTTAAATATGAAATTAAAAATTCCATAAAAAGATATAAAAAAGAAGATAAAAGTTTTGATCATTATGCAGAAATGCAAATAAATAAATTAGGACAATGTCCTTTTTTAACAAAGGATAAATTATGTAATATTCAATTAAATTGTAGTGAAGATATGTTACCTAATGTATGCAGGATTTATCCGAGAGAAGTAAATCTTGTAAATAAAGATATTGAGAGAAGTATTTCTGTATCTTGCCCTATTGCTGCAGAAATGATTTTATTTGATAAAGATGGAATTAAATTTGAGGAAGTTTACGGAGAAAATGAATTTAAAAATATTTTTAACGGTATATATAATATTTATAATGAAAATAATTATTTAGAGGATTTAAGAACTTTTTCAATACAAATTATGAAAAGCAGAGATTATGAAATATGGGAAAGACTTATTATATTGGGTATGTTTATTGAAAGAATAGATAAGTTAATAGCAGATAAGAATTTTTATGAAATAAGAAATGTTATTGAAGTATTTACAAATTTAATAGTTAGTGGAGCTATGAAAGATGTTTTACAAGATATGCCTACAAATATAGATGTTCAAATAAAGCTTTTAAAAGAGATACTAGATGAAAGATTTCTATTATCAAGCAACATTGATAATAAGGATAGATATATGCAGAGTTTCATGGAAGCTATAAATGCTTTGGGATATGATGAAGAGTATACATTTGAAAGAGTTAAATTAAATTATAATAAGTTTTTTGAAGAATATATGAAAAATTATTTAATAGAAAAAGATTATGTTTTTGAAAATCTTATTGTAAATCATATATTTAAAAAAGTATTTCCTTTTGAAGGTGATAAAACACCTTGGAGTAATTATGTAATGATTATATTACATTATTCTTTAATTAAAATGCTTTTAACAGGGCTTATGGCATATCATAAAGAAAATTTTAATGATAAAATTACATTAAAATTAATACAATCTTTTGAAAGAAATTTTGAACATAATTCTCTATTTAAGGAGCATATATATAATCTTATTACTAAAAATAATTTTGATACTATGGCATATATGGCTATATTAATTAAGAATTAAATTTTTATTTTATATAAAAATATTTATTTTTAAGAGAGATGATTAAATGGATGAATATAATAAGTCAGTATATAAAAAACAAATTTTAAATGAGCTTCAAGAGGAATTAGATTGGGTGAAATATAGAATAAACATGCTAAATATAATTGAAAAAAAGTTATGTGAAATAAGGAGTTTAGCTCAAATTTCTACAAAGGAAATTTCACAAGAAGAAAGATTACAAGTTAGTAAAAAAATAAAAATATTACAAATGCATATTAAGGCTTTAAATGAGGAAAGTAGATATTAAAAAAGCTACCTCAAAAGTGCGATAAGTGGCAATAAATATTTTGCATTAGTGAGGTAGTTTTCCCTCTTTCCTCAACCTTCTTATTTTATCTACTACACCATAATAAGTTTTACCAATTATTTTTGCTATTTCTTTGTCTTTAACTCCTTTTAATTTTAATGATATTATCAAATTTTCTTCTTCTTTTGTATAATTTTTATTTTTCACATGCAAAGGAGAAATTACTATTTTTTCTTCAATATTTTCTTTTAACAATTCATTGTATTTATTATTCATTCTTTCTTCTACTTCTATTTTATATTTCATGCATTTTATGTTTTCTACATAAGGTTTTACTATATTAATAAATTTCATAATTTCATTTCTTTTATTTAATTCTAATAAATATTTAGTTCCATAGGGACTTTCTTTTAGTTTAAATTTTATATTAAATATATTTTTTATATGTTCTATAAGTAGCATATTTTCTTCTTTTGTAAAGTTTAGTGTGTATATAGCTATTCTAGGGAATAAGTATATTTTATTTGATTTTTTAGATGAGTCTATTACTAAGCTTCCATCATCCATATATAAACAAGCTAATCCTATAGGGTGATTTAACATTTTTATATTTTCTTTTGTTAGTGATTTTCTATTATTTATGTAAAATTTATTATAAAGTTTTGTGAAAATAGGGTGAGAAGGAGATACAAGAGAAGGGTATTTTTCATTTTCTCTTATTTTGAATTTTAGATTTTTAAGTTTATTGCATTTCCACATTCTATAAGGAAGTTGATAAAAAGCTCCATGTTCTCTGTAATGGGCATTTTTACTTCTTCCATATAGAGCTAAGTTTCCATCGCCTAGTATGCTTCCTATCAGTATGTTTTGTTCTATTGTAGTTATTTTCATTTATAATTGCTCCTTTGGGTTTTATTTTTTGCTAAGGAAAGGTTTTTTATTCATTTTTATTTTTTGCTGTACTACAGGGGAGTAAAATTTGGAAATAAATTATGCAATGTTTATTGGTGTATTATTTTTGATAAGTATATACTATAAATGAAATACATAGAAAAGTTTTAAAATATATTAATTAATGCAATGTATATTTTATATAAATTAAATAAAAAGTTCATTTATACGAATATATATATTAAGAGTATTAAAATTAAATGTTTTATTAATAAAATCTAAAAAAGGGGGTAATATCATGGATATAGCAGGTTTATCAATAGCAATGAACCAATCAAAAGTTCAACAAGATGCTAGCCTAGCATTAATGAAAATGGCAATGAATACAGGAAAGGAAACAGCTGCTCAGATGACAGAAATGATAGAGGAATGTTGTGTTAATCCTAACGTTGGACAACATTTAGATGTTAGAGCATAGATATGAATGAAAGAGAAGAATTAAAGGAAGAGCTCCTATGGATAAGGTATAGACAAAATATGCTGGATATAATAGAAAATAAGTTGCTAGAAATGAGAGAATTAGCAGAAATAGCTAAGAAATATGATCTTACTAAAGAAGAATTAGAAGTATTAAATGATAGGATAAATAACTTAAGGATGCAGGTGAAAGCGTTAGATAGTGAAAGTAGAAAAATGGAATACGGAAAAATATTTGAATAAGCATCAATAGCTGTTGATGCTTATTTTACATTTAAAATCATCCCAGGGGTGTAAAATTTGGAAATAAATTATCGAATGTTTGTTCGTATATTATTTTTTGCTAAGGATATACTATAAATGAAATACATAGCACAATTTTAAAATGTATTAATTAATACAATAAAAGGAAGATGTAAAAAGTACCTTTTATACACGCAAAATATCTATTATAATGTAAATTGATAAGGGTATACAAAATAAGTGATGTTATACATGATTTAAATAATAAATATAGTAAGTAAAAAATAGGAGGAACAACTTGAATGGAGAATAAATTATTAGATTTAGGATTTGACGTTGCAGGAAATAATTATGTTTTTACTTCACCTAAAGGTTATGAAATAATTATTTGTTTTACTGAATCTAAATATATTATAGATTATGGTAAAAATATAAAAGTTCGGCATAAATCTACTTCTAATTTGACAAAACCAGAAAATTGGGTTGTATTAGAATGTGTAATAAGATTATTAAATAAAGGATATAGTCCTTCTGCTATTGAATTAGAAAAGACTTGGCTATTGGGACATGATGAAAGTGGTAGAGTTGATATTTTATTAAAAGATATTTTGGGAAAAACATATGCACTTATAGAATGTAAAACATGGGGAAGTGAATATAATTAGAGGATACAGAACAAGATATACAACATTATAAATTAATTTTTAATAACGAAACATATTTTAAAGAAAAAAAATCAATTATAGAGGTTCATGATGATATATTTAGAATGTTAATTTTTATTTTAAATAATAATAAAAAGACTGTTATATCTTATTCTGGGGATAAAAATAGTGAACAACAGCATTACTTAGGTTATAGATTTTCGAAAGGCAAAAGGAAAGAAGGTATACATTTATTGTTGGATGATGGAAATATTCAAACTATGATGTATGATCCTTTAAACTATGAAAATGAAGATAAAGTAAGTACATATATACGTGCTAATTTTCAAGGACAAAGTCTGAATATTTCTGACAAATTAAAAGGAAAAATAAAATATATTAATACAAGTGAATTAATTAATAAAGATTTTACTTTTAATAATCCATCACAATTTTTTATGATTGATAATAAAGATATTGTTTGTTCCTATAGTAAATATGGAGATTTTATAGATGAAGTTAAGTCTGAAGATATATCTTTTGGAGAGTTGATAGATAAAGATATTTTACAGGTTATTACAGGGTTAGTGTATTCTAAAACAGATGAAGTTCCATATACTACTTCAAAGGCTATTTTAACTGCAACTAATATAAGTTTAGAAAAACATGCTTTAGTATATCCAAAACAAAGATATTTGAAAGATAGTGTTAGTATTTCAGAAGATTTAAAACCTAAAAAAGGAGACATTATTATTTCTATTGCAAGTGGAAGTATGAAGCATCTTGGAAAAGTAGCATATGTAGAAGAAAACATTGATAAATATATAGGTGGGTTTTTATCTATAATTAGATCAAATGATATAGAATATAGTAAAATTATTTTATATAATTTGTTATCTAAAAGATTTAGAACTTTTATATCTAGATTAAAAGACCAAAATATTAATAATTTATCAACTGGTCAATTAAGAAAATTTAAAATCAAAATTCCTAAAGATATTGATGAATTTAATAATTTATGCATTGAAAAAGAAACAAATAATAATGTAATTTAGTAATTTTAATTTTTAAAATTTAAATAAGAATAAATAGAGCAGGAGATGATGCAGCAGGTCTTGCTATATTTGAAAAAATGAGATCACAAATTAGAGGGCTTGACCAAGTCTCAAGAAATGCTCAAGATGGTATTTCATTAATTCAAACTGCAGAAGGAGCTTTAAATGAAACTCATTCTATGATTCAAAGAATGAGGGAATTATCTATACAAGCAGCTCAATCAATGCTTGCGCAGGCAAATGGACAACCTCAGGGAGTATTACAATTGTTGAGGTAGGGGAGTTTAGTATAAAAGATGTGCTACATATATGTGTAGTACATCTTTTTTTATAATTCTAATATTGAATATAATTATGAAAATTATTTAAAATGTATTAAGGAGCTTATAGATAAAACTAAAAAATTATACAAAAGATTTAAATATGAAGAAAAAAAGAAATATAATAATCCTAAAGGTGAATTGGATATTATGATAGATGGTCTTAAAAACACTCCTTTTATTGTATTCAAACAAAAGATGGAAGAGTTTCTTTATATAATACAATTAATGCTATTTCTTGGCATGGATTTTATTACAATAAAGATGGGGAAATAGTACTTCCTATAATAAACTTTAAGAATTTAAAAGATGCAAAGCAGAGAAAAGTTTTTACTCCTAGACATACAGGAACTATAAATGGAGAGTTTTTACCATTACCTATTAAATGTAATAATGACTTCAAACTTATTTCAACTACTATAGAAAATCACGATATAATAATAAGATTAATCTATACTGATAGAACAAACGAACCTGATTTGTGTAATACTTATAGTATATTATTTCATGATCCAAATGATGCTATAGAAATGATTTTAAGTAGATTATTTGGTTATGATGATGGTAATGGAAAAATTATTTTAGAATCACTAAAAGATATACATATAAAGGAATCGAAAAAAATAATGAAATAGTGATGATTAATTAATATAAAATATTACCGTATATTGAAGTTTATAAAAGATATGATATGTAAAAGGAAAGATTTTAGGTATAAAGAGAAGTATAGTTTTTATGTTATTTATTTCTTGTTTTACAAAGTTTGGCATATTATTTTAGATATAAATAAAAAATTTATATATACGAATATATGCATTAAGATGATTATTTTTTAAAAAATGAATTTAAAAATGACTATAGCAGAGAAAGAGATAAGTTTAATGGTATTAGCTGTTTAGAAAAATTAATTAAAATCATAGTTAATACATACGTTGATTTAAAAGAATACTTTGAAAGTGTAAAACTTAAAGATATTTTTATTGAGTATTATATGGAAGGAATAGTATTATATAATCAAGTTAGAGAGAAGTATATTCAATATGAAAGTGATATTTATAAAATAGATATCCCTCATCAAAGTCAAACTAAAGCATTAACATATAATTTATCTAAAGGATATACAGGATTTAAATCTGATAAAATAGCATTAGACCTTGTCGAAGATGCATTTAATTTATTTTTACAAAATGCAAATAATTTTATAAATAATTATATATATATTAATGATAATATAATACAAAAAACAGCTTAATATAGCCTTAAATCAGATTTGCAATTTTATATTATTTACATTTAAAAATGCATGTGGTTTAATAAAGAACAAGTCATCTGCTTGATTTGGAAAATAGTAAAGGAAAAGAATCCTACTAGTATTCAAATTTAGGGTTTTATACTAGAAGTATGTATAAAATTAAAAAATGATAAAAATATTTTAGAATATATAGATAAAGCTTATGATGATGGTAAAATAAACATAGAGGATTACAATGAGATGATATAATGATGAAGAATATATATAATATAAAAATAAAATTTTATATTATTAACTTTTAATGTAATGAAGATTTTTATTATAAGAATGTATTTTATGTTGTTTTATTAATGTTAATAGCAATAATAGAAGTTGCAATTTTGAATTTTATATTATTTACATTTAAATATAATATTTTATTGTATTGAATAATTTTCAGTAAAAGTACGATAAAATATATTTAGAAATTGAGATGAAAATAATAATGATAATATGACGAAATGAAGTATAGAATTTTGCATAATAAATATGAAGTAATAAAAAAAGAAGTTATGGAATGAATTGAATAATAGGTTTTTTATGGAATAATATTGAACATATATTCGCATATTATATTTTACCAAGGGCATACTATAAATGAAATACATAGCAGAGGAGATGCTTTATTTGGAAAATATTAAAAGAAAAGAATCTTACTATTATTCAAATTTAGGCTTTTATCCTATTTGTGGTGAAGTAGAAAATAAAGATTCTTATGTGAAAGAGGAAGAAAGTACATATATCCAAATGGATAAAATAATGAAAAGGCTATTTTCCCTTCAAAATAAAGTGCCACTAATTGATTTTCTAAATGCAGTATATAAGGATGATATAAGCTATAATGCTAAGGTGACTTATGGTGATAAAGAGATAACTTCTTTAAATAAAGATAAAGTTAAATTTGTAAGTTTTTATGCAGATATGTATGTAAGAGTGGAAGATGATAATAGAATATTAGAATACGAAATAGAGTTTCAGACAGTTTATGATAATAGCATGGCTATTAGAATGTTTAGATATGGTTTTGAAAGAGCTGCTAAACTTTTAGATTTTAAAGATAGTAGAAACACTATAGAAATAACTTTACCAGAACCTTATCTTATAGTAATGGAGGAAGATAAAAGAACACCAGATGAAATAAATCTTAAGCTTATTATTCCTAAAGGCGAAAATATTTTGTATAAAGTAAATGTACTTAAGTATTGGAATTATGATTTGGAGAAACTTTATAGAGAAAATATGTATCTTTTATATCCTCTCCAAATATTTAAATTACGAAAATCTATGCAAAATATAAATAAATCGAATAAACCATTGCATTACAAAGAAAATAAAATGAGAGCAGTATATATAAAATTAAAAAAAGTAATAAAAAATACTTTAGAATATATAGATAAAGCTTATAATGATGGTAAAATAAATATAGAAGATTACAATGAAATGACTATAATAATGGAGAATATAAATTCTTATTTTTTAGATATGTATGGAAAGTATGAAAATATAGATGAGGAGGTAAGGGATATGGTTAAGAGTTTTTATGATCCTAAGGTAGAAGAAAGAGGTATTCAAAAGGGAATGGAAAAAGGAATAGAGAAGGGAATAGAAAAAGCAAGAGAAGAATCTAGGCAAAAAGATGTAGGCAGAGTATTAAAATTACTTAATAAAAAAGTTGGAAGTTTAGATGATAGATATATTGAAAAAATAAAAAAATTAGATAGTGATAAATTAAATAAAATATTAGAAGAAATATTAGATATAGAAGGAATGGAAGATGTAGATAAGTATTTAGCTTAAGAAAGTTTTTGACAGACTTAAAAATATAGATAGTTTTGTGTAAAAACAAAGCTATCTATATTTTGTATTGTTTTTATCTTAAATATTTAAATACATCTTCAAGTTTTTTAAAATCAAGTATTTCATCGACTATAATTTCTAATATTGTAGTATCTGAATTTTCTATTTTTATTTTTACTTCATCAGGTAAAACACCAAATTTTTTAGTAAGCAATTTTATAGAAGTCCTTATTAATTCTTGTTTTCTTCCTTCTTGCATACCTTGTTGTAACCCTTTTTCCATGCCTTTTTTCATGCCTTTTTCCATGCCTTTTTCTATGCTTTCTTGTATTATCATTTTTCCAATTTCAGTCATAGAGAAGACCTCCTTAAATTTTTTCTTGCTTTTAGCATCACCAAATTTTTCAAGAAATGCGTAAAGCAACGTTATGCATTGTAATTTAGTGGTGTTTTCTTTCATGTGTTCTGCTAACTCTATGCTTTTTATTGTTCTTGTAGATTTATCTTCTTTACCTTTCATAAGAGGAATAAAAGTTAAACTTAAAATTTCTTTTTTAGTTAATTCATCCCCTTTAGCTATCTTCATTTTTAAATCATTATATGCAGCATCTCCATCTAAGCTACTCATATAGAAGGCATCTATTTCATATTTTAAACAACCTGCATCTACTTTAGTTTTACTTTTTTTTATGTCAGATGAATATACTACTAGGGTGTTAACTTTTTTACCATATTTATAGAAAAGAGAAGCATCATAAAACAAAAATCTGTTTATATCTTCTTCTTTATTGGTGGTTTGAAATTCAAAATGAAGATAGTTACCATCTTCAGTGTAAAAGGTATAATCTGTAAAACTAGTTTTTATATCAATAGTTTTAAGTTCTGTATTAGCAGGAGCTATAATTTTAGTTTTAAGATTGAAGAAATCTACAGCAGTTTGCTTAAAAATATCCATAGCGTTCTTCATTATAGAATCTTCTATTTTTTTTAAATCCATAAAAGTCTCCTTTAATTTAAATAATATAAAATTTTATATTATTTAAATTATATCATAGAAAAATAAAATTTTATATTGTTTTAATTTAGGAAACTATAACTTGGGGAAATGTGAAAGTATAAAAAGATTTGAATGAGCGTAAATGGCTAAATAGATAGCTAAGAATGGACTTGTTTTAAAATCTAAAAATTCGATTCTAGAGAAGCTGATTGAAAATCAGCTTCTATTCGATTTTAAAATATAAATATGAGGATTTTGTATTATTTACATTTAGAAATGCATATGGTTTAATAAAGAACAAGTCATCTGCTTGATTTGGAAAATAATAAAGGAAAAGAATCCTACTAGTATTTAAATTTAGGGTTTTATACTAGAAGTATGTATAAAATTAAAAAATGATAAAAATATTTTAGAATATATAGATAAAGCTTATGATGATGGTAAAATAAACATAGAGGATTACAATGAGATGATATAATGATGAAGAATATATATAATATAAAAATAAAATTTTATATTATTAACTTTTAATGTAATGAAGATTTTTATTATAAGAATGTATTTTATCTTGTTTTATTAATGTTAATAGCAATAATAGAAGTTGCAATTTTGAATTTTATATTATTTACATTTAAATATAATATTTTATTGTATTGAATAATTTTCAGTAAAAGTACGATAAAATATATTTAGAAATTGAGATGAAAATAATAATGATAATATGACGAAATGAAGTATAGAATTTTGCATAATAAATATGAAGTAATAAAAAAAGAAGTTATGGAATGAATTGAATAATAGGTTTTTTATGGAATAATATTGAACATATATTCGCATATTATATTTTACCAAGGGCATACTATAAATGAAATACATAGCAGAGGAGATGCTTTATTTGGAAAATATTAAAGGAAAAGAATCTTACTATTATTCAAATTTAGGCTTTTATCCTATTTGTGGTGAAGTAGAAAATAAAGATTCTTATGTGAAAGAGGAAGAAAGTACATATATCCAAATGGATAAAATAATGAAAAGGCTATTTTCTCTTCAAAATAAAGTGCCACTAATTGATTTTCTAAATGCAGTGTATAAGGATGATATAAGTTATAATGCTAAGGTGACTTATGGTGATAAAGAGATAACTTCTTTAAATAAAGATAAAGTTAAATTTGTAAGTTTTTATGCAGATATGTATGTAAGAGTGGAAGATGATAATAGAATATTAGAATACGAAATAGAGTTTCAGACAGTTTATGATAATAGCATGGCTATTAGAATGTTTAGATATGGTTTTGAAAGAGCTGCTAAACTTTTAGATTTTAAAGATAGTAGAAACACTATAGAAATAACTTTACCAGAACCTTATCTTATAGTAATGGAGGAAGATAAAAAAACACCAGATGAAATAAATCTTAAGCTTATTATTCCTAAAGGCGAAAATATTTTGTATAAAGTAAATGTACTTAAGTATTGGAATTATGATTTGGAGAAACTTTATAGAGAAAATATGTATCTTTTATATCCTCTCCAAATATTTAAATTACGAAAATCTATGCAAAATATAAATAAATCGAATAAACCATTGCATTACAAAGAAGAGAAAATGAGGGCAGTATATATAAAATTAAAAAAAGTAATAAAAAATACTTTAGAATATATAGATAAAGCTTATAATGATGGTAAAATAAATATAGAAGATTACAATGAAATGACTATAATAATGGAGAATATAAATTCTTATTTTTTAGATATGTATGGAAAGTATGAAAATATAGATGAGGAGGTAAGGTATATGGTTAAGAGTTTTTATGATCCTAAGGTAGAAGAAAGAGGTATTCAAAAGGGAATGGAAAAAGGAATAGAGAAGGGAATAGAAAAAGGAATAGAAGAAGCAAGAAAAGAAGCTAGGCAAAAGGATATAATTAGGGTGTTAAAATTACTTAATAAAAAAGTTGGGAATTTAGATGATAGATATATTGAGAAAATAAAAAAATTAGATAGTGACAAATTAAATACAATATTAGAAGAAATATTAGATATAGAAGGAATGGAAGATGTAGATAAGTATTTAGATTAAGAAACCCCAGGGGTCAATAAATGGAAAAGAAAATAAAGATTATAATAATAGTAAAGCTGTATATTAAAAAAATAATGCGAGGGAATTATTATGATAATAAACCACAATATCAATGCCATGATTGCCTACAGGTATATGAATATAAATTTATTTAAAGCGGGAAGAGCTATGGAAAGATTAAGTTCTGGGTTAAGAATAAACAGAGCAGCAGATGATGCAGCAGGACTTGCTATTTCAGAAAAAATGCGAGGGCAAATAAGAGGACTTCAGCAAGCTTCAAGAAATGCTCAAGATGGAATATCTTTAATACAAACAGCTGAAGGGGCTTTAGATGAAACCCATTCCATACTTCAAAGAATGAGAGAATTAGCAGTGCAAGCAGCTAATGGTACTTATACCGATGAAGATAGATTAAAAATTCAAAAAGAGATTAATCAACTTACACGGGAAATAAATAGAATAGGAAATGATACAGAATTTAACACTAAAAAGCTTTTATGTTCAGAAAAGGATGATTTTGGAGTTAATCTTCAAGTAGGTGCAAATAGTGGACAAACAATAAAAGTAGTGTTAAAAGATATGAGAGCTTCGGCACTTAATATAAGTGGATCAGCAGATGGAGATGTTACATCAAAAGATGGAAAAGTTCATGCTAAGTTTACAAAAGCCACTGATAATGGCGTAACTAATGGAAACAACACAGGGTATGCTTTGGATGTTTCCACTCATGAAAATGCCTCCGCAGCAATAAAAATATTTGATGATGCCATTGGAGATGTGTCTAGTTTTAGAGCTTCTTTAGGAGCTTACCAAAATAGATTGGAACACACAATAAATAACTTGGACAACATGGCAGAAAACTTAAGTGCTGCTGAAAGTAGAATAAGGGATGCAGATATGGCTAAGGAAATGATGGAATATGCTAGATACAGCATACTTGCTCAAGTGGCACAAGCAATGTTTGCTCAGGCAAAGAGTCAACCTAATATGATACTTGAATTATTAAAAATTTGACCTCAGGGGTGTAGAATATGGAAAATAAAGTATTTTCCATATTTTACACCCCTGGGGTACACTATAAAGTAAATAAAAATAAATACGATATTAAAAATACAAATTTTATAAGGAGGATAATAAAAAATGTTAAAAAAACTAAAAAATTTAAAAATCACATACTCTATAGTAGCTATTTGGGCTATAGCTATTATAAGTACATTGATTTTGGGCACAATAGGGTATATGAGCATTAAAAGTATAAACAGCAATATTGAAAAAATGTATGATGAAGAACTTACTCAAATAGAAATACTAGGAGATATAAATGGAGAAATGGGGGTTATGAGAAATGCCCTTACCAAAGTTATTGACAGAGAACATGATGAAAAAAATATAAATATAATAAAACAAAGTGATAAAATTATTAAAGAAAATTTAGCTTATTTAGAAAAAGTAAATACTGATGAGGGCGAAAAAGCAGCATTTCAAAAATTAGAAGAAAATTATCGAAAATATATGGAAATGAGTAAAGAAGTAATAGAAAAAAGAGCAAAATCTCAAACCTTCGATAAAAAATTTATTGATGAATATAGTGATTTAGGAACAGAAATTTCTCAGGGCATTAATAATTTAGTAAATATTAATAAAAAATCAGCTAAAGAGCTTAGTGATATTTCAAAAAATAAATATGTGCAAAGTAAAAGAATGTTTTTAATAATTTTGATAGTATTGATTGCGGTAGTTTCTATATTATCTTTATCTATGTTATCTGTAATAAAAAATTCTATAAAAGACTTTTTAAATTTACTAAAAACTATTTCATCTGGGGACTTTTCACTTGAAATAGACAAAAATAACAAAAACGAATTTGGAGTTATGAAAAGGGAATTAGCTTTAACGATAGAGGCTATAGCGGATATTTTAAATTCTATAAAAGAAAAAATGAATAAAATAAATGAAAATTCTCTTTCACTATCTTCAGTTTCAGAAGAAATGACATCTACTTCTCAAGAAGTAAGCAATGCTATTACTGGTGTGGCTCAGGGGTCTTCTTCTCAGGCTAATGAATTAATTGAAATTATAAATATATTAAATGTGTTTGGACAAGCTATAGATAATATAGTAATATCTGTAAAAGATGTAGATAAAAATGCAAATAACGTAAATGATAAAGCGAAAAATAGCAATAAACAATTGGAGTATTTAATGAAATCCTCCAATGAAATTCAGCAATCTTTTAAGGATGTCTGTACGAAAATATCTAATTTAGGGCAAAGTATTAAAAAAATTAACGAAATAACAAATCTTATAAACAGCATAGCAGAGCAAACCAATTTATTAGCACTAAATGCCGCCATTGAAGCAGCTAGAGCAGGAGAAGCAGGAAAAGGTTTTGCAGTAGTTGCAGATGAAATTAGAAAATTAGCAGAGCAAAGCAAGGATTCCTCAGGAGAAATAAGTAAAATGGTGAATTTAATTTCTTCAGAAACAGAAGAAGTTGTATCAAAAACTAATATTGTTGGTAATGAATTTTCTAATCAACAGCAGATAATTGACAGTTCTATAGATGCATTTAAAGAAATTATTAACAATATAGAAAATATACTTCCTTTAATTGCCAAAGTTAATAAAGAAGTAAATAATATAGACAATCAGAAAAACGAAATTATAGGAAAAGTAGAGTCCACATCTGCAGTATCAGAAGAAAATTCAGCTTCTGCAGAAGAAATATCTGCCTCTTCACAAGAAATGAATGCTTCCTCCGAAGAAGTAGCCAACAGTGCATCTATGCTATCTACCATATCTTCCGAAACATTAGAAGAAGTAAATAGATTCAAATTGTAAAAAAATGGACTCCAGGGGTGCAAAAAATGCACCTCTGGGGTTCAAAAAAATGCAATTGCATAAAAATCACTTGAATTGTATAATTAAAGTAAAAACATAACAATAATTCAAATAGGAGGTATAAGTAAGTGTTTTGTGAAAATTGCGGTAGTAAAGTTTTAGAAGAAGATAAGTTTTGTCCTAATTGCGGTGCTAAATTAGAAAAATATGAAGAAAAAAATAAAAATATTTCAGATAAGCAGGAAAATAATTTTAAAAATAAATTTTGGTTTAAGCCAGTAGTGGCAACAGTGTTTTCTGTGGTTTTAGTTTTAGGGACATATGGTTACGAAGTTTATGTAGATAATGCTGTAGAAAATATGAGAATTAAAGCAGAAAATCAAGCTTTAAAGGGAAATATTAATGAAGCTTATAATTTAGTTAATAAAGCTTTATCCAAAAGACCTAATAATACAGCTTTAAAGCAGGATATAAAATTTTTAACTCAGGGTAAGAAAGTGGATAATTATATTGGAAAGTTGCCAAATTTAATTAAAAATCATAAATATGATGAGGCACTAGGGGAGCTGGACAAAGCCAGTGAGAAAATAAGTGAGGGTTCTGGAAAGTTTTATGATTTTTTAGATAATGTTATAAAAGATAAAAAAGCAGGAATTACTGTGTTACAAATTAAAGAGGATATGAATAACAAAAATTCTATAGAAGAATTAGTAGCACTTTTAATGAAAATATCTTCTTATGATGTGAAAGAAGCTAAGGATACAGAAAAAATTTTAAAGTCTAGGATAAGTTCTTTAGCTTACAACAAAGCCAATGAATATTTAAAAAATAATAATTTTAATGAAGCAATAAACATTATAGATAAGGCACTTCAATACAATAGCAGTGATAAAAAGCTTATTTCTTTCAAAGAAAATATAAATAAGCAAAAGGAAAAGTTTGAAAAATCAGAAAGCGAAAGAATAGAAAAAGCTATGGAAGCTGCAGCTATACAGGATAAAAATAATAAAACTAATGCAGTAAAGGTTTTAAGTACTAATTGTAATGTAAATGAGTATGGAGATTTTGTTGTAAGTGGACAAGTAAAAAATATTGCTTCCAAGGCTATAGGATTTATAGCAGTTTATTTTACAATATATGACAGCAAAAACAATGTTTTAGGAAGAGATTCTACTTATGTTTATCCAGATGCTTTATATCCTAATGAACAGGGGGAATTTTCCTCTGTACAGTATGGCATTTACTCTGGTCATCATATTGGCATAGATAAAATAACTTGGTATTTAAATTAAATAGTATAAATTAAGAGTAAAAATCTAATAGAAAATATATAAAATAATTAGGTATTTTAATTAAGAGGTGATTTGTTTGGATAAAAAAACCAATATTATATCCATTGTATTATCGATTTTTATAGTTATTGTGGCAGTAATGCTTTCTTGTGTAATAAGAAATAACATGAAGAAAAAAATTATGGTAAAAACATCTATGTTAGGAAGCTTTGAAAAAGAAACTTCTAAGGAATTAAAAGATATTATTTATGAAAACCAAAAATTGGTAGTATGTATAGAGGTAGAAACTTCAGAAGGTAAATTTATAGGTTCTGGATTTTTATATAATGACAAAGGTGACATTGTAACCAATGCTCATGTGGTACAGGAAAATTCTTCAGTAAAGGTAAAAATGTCTGATACCACTACATATTCAGGAGTAGTTATAGGAAAAAGTAACACTACAGATGTAGCTTTAATTAGAGTAGAAAAGTTAAAAGGCAAAAAACCTATGCGAGTGGACAAGAGTAAAAAATATGAAATTGGAGATGAAATTATAGCTCTTGGAAGCCCTTTAGGACTACAAAACTCAGCTACTACAGGCATAATAAGTGGAGTAGACAGAGATTTTAACATAGAAAATTATCAATACAAAGGCATGTATCAAATATCTGCACCTATATCTGAAGGAAATAGTGGCGGACCTCTTATAGATAGAAAAACTGGACAGGTTATTGGAATAAATTCTGCCAAATTAGGAGAAGAAACCATAGGATTTAGTATCCCCATACATAAAGTAGTGGAATTACTTGATAACTGGTCAAATAATCCTTCAGTAACCCCAGAAGACACCCCTACAGAAAACTTTAATGAAAGTTTAATAAAAGAAGATGGGGAGTATTTAGTAGATTATTTTTATCATACCATAGCTTCAAAAGATTTTGTAGAAGCATACTCAATGCTGTCATCTAATTGGCAAAACAAAATGCCCTACGAAACTTTTTCAAAAGGATATGACAACACTCTATCTGTAAAAATAGACAGCATGACTTCAAGAAAAATTACTAACAATCAAGTGGAAGTAATAGCTATAATTGAAGCCACCGAAAGAATAAATGGCAACAACAAATTAAACAAATACAAAACCACATACAAAGTAGGAATTGAAGAAAATCAACTTAAAATACTAGAAGGTCAAGCAAAAGTACTAAACTAACTGTAAAAAAATGGACTCCAGGGGTGCATTTTTATATTAATTATGATATAATTATAATTAATATGTTAAAACCCTTTTTTTTATTAAAAAAATCAATATTAATTTTTAAATTTAGACCTTATATGATATAAGGTCTACTTTTTTTGTTTTATAATGTTAAAAATTAGTGTTGTTTGATATTTATTGTTAAAACATTGAAAATTAAGTAAATTTAATATATAATACATTTACCATATATTATATAATGGGGGTATTAAATTGAGTAAAGAAGATATTGAAAATTTAAGAAAAACTTTAAATGAAATAAGTGTTACTCTTTTAGAAGATGAATGTAATATAAATAAAGAAGAAATTTTAAAATTAAGTAAAAATATGGATGATTTAATTGTGGATTATATGAAAAACAGTAAAAACAAAGGGGGATAGTTTTAAACCAATGGCTTAGTAGCTAAATAAAAAATAATTTATAATAGTGTAATAAAAAATCTCTAATAAATTTCTGATAAATATGGTAGCAAAGCAATTTGTAAATAAAATCATTTTATTTACAAATTGCTTTGCTACCATATTTATC
>NZ_LZFO01000010.1 GCF_001758365.1 Clostridium acetireducens DSM 10703 | reverse complement strand
CTTGACAAACCCATGCACTCCATCTCCTGTTATTATTAAGATGGGCTTAAGGCTGATTTTGACTATTGTCAGTCCTATTCTACATGATTTTTTCACAGGGGTGTTGCATTTAATATTGCAATTTAAGAAAATAAAAAAATATAAAAAAATATAAAAAATGTGTTGACATAAAGCAAAATTTTGTGTATTATAGTCTATGTCAGGCGGATGAAGCCGACAAAATAAAAACAACAGACAATAAGATTTAAAAATATGGCCCCTTGGTCAAGCGGTTAAGACACCACCCTTTCACGGTGGTAACATGGGTTCGAATCCCGTAGGGGTCACCATTTTAAAATGGGCGCATAGCTCAGCTGGGAGAGCATCTGCCTTACAAGCAGGGGGTCACAGGTTCGAGCCCTGTTGTGCCCACCATTTTAAAAGTTTTATAAAAAGTTATTGTGGCCTGGTGGCTCAGATGGTTAGAGTGCCGGCCTGTCACGCCGGAGGTCGAGGGTTCGATCCCCTTCCAGGTCGCCACAATATGCTGGCATGGCTCAATTGGCAGAGCAGCTGACTTGTAATCAGCAGGTTGTAGGTTCGATTCCTATTGCCAGCTCCAAAGTTTAATACATGGCCCCTTGGTCAAGCGGTTAAGACACCACCCTTTCACGGTGGTAACATGGGTTCGAATCCCGTAGGGGTCACCATTTTAAAGTGGGCGCATAGCTCAGCTGGGAGAGCATCTGCCTTACAAGCAGGGGGTCACAGGTTCGAGCCCTGTTGTGCCCACCATTTTAATTTTATAAAAAATTATGTGGCCTGGTGGCTCAGATGGTTAGAGTGCCGGCCTGTCACGCCGGAGGTCGAGGGTTCGATCCCCTTCCAGGTCGCCACATATGCTGGCATGGCTCAATTGGCAGAGCAGCTGACTTGTAATCAGCAGGTTGTAGGTTCGATTCCTATTGCCAGCTCCAGCAGTAAAGAATTTTGTGCTATATAAAGTGGTGTGGTACGAAATTTTTTAATTATATACATATAAACAAGCTTGGATTTTAATCCAAGCTTGTTTGATTTTTAATTTTTATTTATATTTTTATTTATTCTAATATCCTCGCCATAAAATTTGCATAAATTAAAATCTCCTATAATACGAGAAGAAATTCTTTCAGAATAGTTTTTGAGTATATCTTCTAAAGAAAAATTAGTTGAAATAATCATTTTTTTTCTTTTTAAAAGTTTTTTGTTTAAAAAATTAAAAAGTTCAGTTTTGGAAAAATCATTTATTTGCTCACTACCTAAGTCATCTATTATAAGTAAATCACAATTTATAAGCATATCGTTTAAGTATTCATTACCTCTAAACTTAATTTCTTTTAAATCTTGAAGAAGATTATCAGAAGTTCTATACACTACTAAGTATCCTCTATCTAAAATTTCTTTAGCAATGCAGTGAGATAAAAAAGTTTTTCCTGTACCTGAATTTCCATAAAATAAAAAATTTTCTATAGAATTAGAAAAGTTTTCAATAAATGTCCACATTTTAGAAACAATATTTTCTATATTTTTTCTTGGGCTTTCTAAACACTCTCCCCATTTTACTGGAGAAAAATAATTAAAATTAAAGTTTGAAAAATTATTTTTTTTAAGTATGTCTTTTAGGTCAGAATTTTTATAATATAATTGTATCATTTTATGATTATAACAAATACATTTTTTTGTACCTATATATCCAGTATCTTTACATTTTGAACATTCATAATGAATGTCTAGAAAGTCAATGGAATAGCCATTAGAAACTAATAGTTCCGATTTACGAATTCTAAGATTTGTTATTTTTTCTTTTAATTTTTTTAAATAAATATCTTTATTTTCTGTATTTCTTAATATATTTATAGATAAATTAATACAAAGTTTTTTTATTTGATTTTCTATCTCTAATACTTCGGGAAGTTTTTTTTTAATTAAATTTCTTCTATCTATTAGTTCTTTTTCTTTTTTATTTCTAATATCTTCATATAATTTAGCTATTTCTGTATTGCAAACTTTTATCACTATTTATCCCACCCTAATAGTTTTTTTTCTAATTCATTAAAGTTATAATTCCTTTGTTCATAATTGTTAAAAGTACCTTTATTTTTATTTAAGCTATTACTTCTTTTATAATAACCTTTTTTATTGTCTTTTATTGATATATCTTCTAAAGTTTTAATATTATCTTTAAACCAGCTAGTTAATATACCATCAATATATTTAAAGTCTGCTTTATTTATTCTTTCAAAACAGATGTCACAAGCTTTAAATATAATTTCTAAAGAAAATTTATAAGTATTTATCCACTTTGTCAGCATATCTTCTTGAGGTTTCATAACTTGACTATCTTTTATTCCCAAATAATTTAGTATTTTTCTTATCTTCATCCATTTATCTTCTCGTTTTTTTATAAATAATTGAGCATCATCTACTGTTTTAATTTTAGCGTCATACCAAGATAATGCTATTTTTTCTATATATCTAGAATCAGTTTTTCCTTTAGATATACAATATTGTATTAATAATAATATTATTTCAGGAGTAAAATTAAAGTCATTTAACCAGCCTATATACATAGACATTTCTTTAGAAGATAGTGGTCTTGCTATAAGTTTTTCTATATCTTGAAGCATGTCCTTAACGTCTTTATTTTCTAATTCTTTAAGCAAATCAACTTCTTGTTCTTTATTTTCTTGGTATTCATTTAAATTTATAAAGTCTATTTTGTAATTATTCATATTGTCTACTGGTATCATTTTTATAACACCTTCATCATTCCAATAATTCCAAGCATTTAATACATCCGTTTCAAGAAGATGTAGTGTATTAGCCATTATAGAAGAATTAACGCCAATTTCTCCAGAAACACAATATTTTAGCCCTAGAAGATAAACTTTAACAAATTCTCCTCGGGCTTTAGGCATATACTTATCAATAAACACATTACTTACAGGTGTATATCTGAAGCTATTATTTTTAAACACGAAAGTGCTCATTATACAACATTCCTTTTCATTATTTTATTTGTACATATTATTATATCAAAATAATATTATCATCTCAATTAGTTAATGTATTTTGAAGCATTTGGGAAATTTATACATAGTTTTTTATTGACTTAATGAAAAAAAGTATATATAATTTAGTTATCAAATACTTTGAATATCAAAATATTTGATAACTAAATTATATGTATATATTGTAGAGTGGTGAAATTAATGAAAGGCAAAATTAATAATATATTAAATGAACTTTTAGTTGATACATTTAATGATATAGTAACTATAGAACAAAAGGCATTGCAATCAGGTATATTTAAAGATTTATCTGTAACAGAAATACACACTATAGATGCTATAGGTATGTATGGTTCTAGAACTATGTCTGAAGTGTCTGCAGATTTAGATATAACAATGGGAACATTAACTACAGCTATTAACCATTTAGTAAGAAAAGAATATGTAGAAAGAAAAAGAAGCGAATTGGATAGAAGAATAGTAAAAATAAAATTAACTAAAAAAGGTAAGCTAGCTTATAGAATTCATGAAAAATTTCATTCTGATATGATTAATGCTACAATAGAAAGTCTTACAGAAGAAGAAGAGAGAGTGCTTGTTAAGTCTTTAGAAAAGTTAAATATTTTTTTTAAATCTAAATACAATTTAAAAAGCAAATCAAAAAAAGGAGAGAAAAATGACTAAGGCTGAAATTGTAAGTACAGGTATGTATGTACCTAATAATATAGTTACTAATGATAATATTTCTAAAATAGTAGATACAAATGATGAATGGATAAAAAGTAGAACAGGTATAAGTGAAAGAAGAATTTCCATTAATGAAAATACTTCTGATTTAGCAACAAAAGCTGCTTTAAAAGCTTTAAAAACAGGTAATATAAATCCTAAAGATATAGATTTAATTATTGTTGCTACCTGTACTCCAGATTCTTTTATTCCTTCTACTGCTTGTATAGTTCAAAAAAATATAAAGGCAACTAATGCATTTTGTTTTGATATAGATGCAGCTTGTTCTGGATTTATATACGGAGTAAATATAGCTAGGCAATTTATAGAAAATAAAAGCATTAAAAAAGCATTAATTATTGGTTCTGAAACTCTTTCAAAAATTGTGGATTGGAAAGACAGAAATACTTGTATTTTATTTGGAGATGGAGCAGGAGCAGTGATTTTAAAAGAAGGAGAAAGTAGTGGAATAATATCTTCTTACATGGAATCTTGTGGTGATAAAGGAGACTTTTTAAGATGTGATACTGTTCCACTTTATAATCCATATAGCAAATGTAATACAAAAGAACATATTAATAAAGTTTCAATGGAAGGAAGAGAAATATTTAAATTTGCAGTAAAAGCTATTATAAAAACTATAAAAAAAGTATTGCAATGTAGTAACTATAATATAGATGATATAAAGTATATAGTGCCTCACCAGGCCAATTATAGAATAATAGATTATGTGTCTAAAAAATTAAATATAGATAAAAATAAGTTTTATGTTAATTTAGACAAATATGGGAATACATCTTCTGCAAGTATTCCTATAGCTTTAGATGATATGAATAGCAAAAATCTAATAAATAATAATGATAAAATTATATTAGTAGGATTTGGAGGCGGACTTACCTCTGGAGGATTACTAATAAAATGGGGAAGTAATATTTTAAAATAAGGAGGAAATAAAAATGATATTTGAAAAAATAAAAAAAATAATAGGTGAACAATTACAAATGGAGGAAAATGAAATAAATCTAAAAACTTCTTTTGAAGATTTAGGCGTAGATTCTTTAGATTTATTTCAAATAATAATAGAAATAGAAGAAGAATTTGATATTGAAATAGAGGATGCAGAAAATATAAAAACAGTAGAAGAAGCAGTAAAGTATGTTGAAAAAAAAGTAGGAGGAAAAGATGAATAGTAAAGACTTTTGTAATGCTATAGACATAGAATATCCTATTATACAAGGAGGTATGGCTTGGATTGCAGATAGTTCATTAGCAGCAGCAGTTTCTAATGCAGGTGGTCTTGGAATTATTACAGGCAATGCTCCGGTAGAATGGGTTAGAGAAGAAATACAAAAAGCAAAAAAGCTAACAAATAAGCCTTTTGGTGTAAATATAATGCTTCTTAATGAAAATGCTGAAGAAATAGCTAAATTAGTATGTGAAGAAAATATAAAAGTAGTTACTACAGGGGCAGGTAATCCTGGGAAATACATAGAAATGTGGAAAGCTAATGGTGTTAAGGTGATTCCTGTTGTAGCTTCTGTAGCTTTAGCTAAAAGAATGGAGAGAGCAGGTGCAGATGCAGTTATAGCAGAAGGATGTGAATCTGGAGGTCATGTAGGAGATTTAACAACCATGACATTAGTGCCACAAGTAGTAGATGCAGTTAGTATTCCAGTGTTAGCAGCAGGAGGAATAGGAGATGGAAGAGGAATAGCTGCAGCATTTATGCTTGGAGCAGTAGCAGTTCAAGTAGGAACTAGATTTTTAGTTGCAGAGGAATGTACTGTACATCCTAAATATAAAAAAAGAATATTAAAAGCAAAAGACATTGATACAGAAGTAACAGGACGAAGTACAGGACATCCTGTAAGAGTTTTGAGAAATAAATTAACAAGAAAGTTTTTACTTTTAGAAAAAAGTGGAGCTTCTATAGAAGAACTTAATGAATTAGGAAAAGGAGCATTGAATAAAGCTGTTAAAGAAGGAGATATAGATTATGGTTCTGTAATGGCAGGACAAATTGCAGGACTTATAAAAAAAGAACAAACTGCCAAAGAAATAATAGAAGAAATGTTTCAAGAAGTTAAAGAATTAATGGAGAATTTTCATGTCTAATTTTTAATTTTGGAGGATATTATGACAAAGTTTGGATTTTTATTTTCTGGTCAAGGAGCCCAATATATTGGTATGGGAAAGGATTTAGCAGATAATTTTAAATGTTGCAAAGAAGTTTTTCAATCAGCAGATGAGGCTTTAAATTTTTCAATAAGTAATATTTGCTTTAACGGCTCTAAAGAATTATTAGATAAAACAGAAAATACACAACCTGCTATATTAACTACTAGTATAGCAGCTTTAAAAGCGATAGAAGTTTATGATATAAAACCTAGTATTGTAGCTGGATTAAGTCTTGGAGAATATTCTGCATTAGTTTGTAGCAAAGCTCTTGAATTTGAAGATGCAGTAAAATTAGTTAAAAAAAGAGGAAAATACATGCAAGAAGCAGTGCCAGAAGGAAAAGGTACTATGGCAGCAATTATTGGCATAGACAAAGATACAATAATTAGTGTATGTGATAAAGTAAGTAAAAAAGGTATTGTAGAGCCAGCTAATTATAATTGTCCTGGGCAAGTAGTAATATCAGGAGAAATAGAGGCTGTAGATATGGCTTGCAATGAACTAAAAAAACAAGGTGCTAAAACAGTTAAACTAGCTGTTAGTGGTCCTTTTCATAGTTCTATGCTAATGCCAGCAGCAATAAAATTAGAAAAAGAACTTAAAAATGTTACTATAAATCAATTAGAAGTACCAGTGATTACAAATGTAACAGGAGATTTTATAGAGGAAAATTCTAAAATTAAAAGTTATTTAAAAAAGCAGGTTATGACTACAGTTTTATGGGAAAATACTATAAATAAAATGATAGAAGAAGGAATAGATACTTTTATTGAAATAGGTCCAGGAAAAGTACTTAGTACTTTTGTAAAAAAAATAAATAGAAAAATTAAAGTTCTTAATATTGAAGATATAAAGTCTCTTAATAGAGCATTAGAAAAATTGCAAAAAAGTTAATGAATGGAGAATTGATATGGAGAATGATTGTAAACACACATTAAAAGGATGTACTGCTATAGTAACAGGAGCTAGTAGAGGCATAGGAAAATCTATAGCTTTAAAATTAGCTTCTTTAGGAGCTAATTTAGTACTTAATTATAGAAGTAGTTCAAAAGAAATAGAATTGGTAGTACAAAAGGCAATAGAAATGAAAGTAGAAGCTATTGCAGTACAAGGAGATGTAAGTGATTTTCAACAATCTAAAAATATAATACAAAAAGCCAAAGATATATTTGGCTCAATAGACATTTTAGTAAATAATGCAGGAGTAACTAAGGATAATCTTATACTTAGAATGAAAGAAGAAGATTTTGATAAAGTAATAAATATTAATTTAAAGGGAGCATTTAATTGTATAAAACATGTAGCTCCAATTATGCTAAAACAAAGAAAAGGGAAAATAATAAATATAGCTTCTGTAGTAGGAATTGTAGGTAATGCAGGTCAAGTAAACTATGCTGCATCAAAAGCAGGAGTAATAGCTATGACTAAGTCTATAGCTAAGGAATTGGGGTCAAAAGGAATAAATGTAAATGCAATAGCACCAGGTTTTGTTGAAACAGACATGACTGAGGTCTTATCAGATAAAGTTAAAGAAAGCACATTAAATAATATACCTTTAAAAAGATTTGGAATGCCAGAAGATATAGCTGAAGTAGTAGCTTTTTTAGCTTCAAGTAGTTCCAATTATGTTACTGGTCAAGTTATAAATGTAGATGGCGGAATGGTAATGTAGTTAAGAAAAGGTTGGTGTATATATTATGGGAAAAAGAGTAGTAATTACAGGAATGGGGGCTGTATCCCCTATAGGAAATAACGTAGAAGAGTTTTGGGAAAACACAAAAAAAGGTAAGCTTGGTATAGATTTTATAAAATCTTTTGATACAGAAAACTTTAAAGTAAAATTAGCTGCAGAAGTTAAAGATTTTAAACCTGAAGAATATATGGAAAAAAAAGAAGCAAGAAGAATGGATAAGTTTTGTCAATTTGCTGTAGCTGCATCAAAGCAAGCTGTAGATAGTAGTAATATAGATTTAAGCTCTATAAATAAAGATAGATTTGGTGTAATAATAGGCACAGGAATAGGTGGTATAGAAACTATTGAAAAAGAAGAAAAAAGACTTTTAGAAAAAGGACCAAATAGAATAAATCCATTATTTATACCTATGATTATAGGAAATATGGCTGCTGGAAATATAGCTATAAGATTTGGAGCAAAAGGTGTTTGCACTTCAATAGTTACTGCTTGTGCTACTGGAACTAATGCTATAGGTGAAGCTTTCCACACAATAAAAAATGGCTATGCGGATATAATGATAACAGGTGGAACAGAAGCATCTATAACTCCACTTGCAGTAGCAGGTTTTACTTCTCTTACTGCTTTAAGTAAGAGTGAAGATCCATATAGAGCTTCTATACCTTTTGATAATGATAGAAATGGATTTGTTATGGGCGAAGGTGCTGGAATTTTGATTTTAGAATCTCTAGAACATGCTAAAAATAGAGGAGCTAATATACTTGCAGAAATAGTAGGTTATGGAGCTACTTCTGATGCTTATCATATGACATCACCAGCACCAGATGGAGAAGGAGCAGCTAGAGCTATGGAAATTGCTTTAAAAGAAGGCAATGTAGATAAAAAAGAAGTTTCATATATAAATGCTCATGGTACTAGTACTCCTTATAATGATAAATTTGAAACAAAAGCTATTAAAAAGGTATTTGGGGATTTAGCAAAAGATATTCCTATTAGCTCAACTAAGTCTATGATAGGGCATTTACTTGGAGCTGCAGGAGCGGTAGAGGCTATAGTATGTATAAATGCTTTAAAAGATAACTATATACCTGCAACCATAGGGTATAAAGAAAAAGATGAAGAATGTGATTTGGATTATGTTCCAAATAAAGGTAGAAACTCTAATTTAAATTATGTTATGTCTAATTCATTAGGTTTTGGTGGACATAATGCAATTATATTATTAAAAAAATGGAGTGAGTAATGTGGACTTAAAAGAAATAGAGAATATTATAAAAGCTATGAGTGAGTCCGATGTATCTTATTTAGAGATACAAGGAGAAGATATTTCAATAAAAATGGAGAAAATATGTAATAGTGTGAGTAGGAAGCAAGAATATTTAAAAATAGAAAGTAATAATGTAGATAGTTATATTGAAAAAGAAAATAAAGTTAGCAATTGTGATATAATTAATTCTCCTATAGTAGGTACTTTTTATTCATCCCCAGGTCCTGAGGAAAAACCTTTTGTTAATGTAGGTTCACAAGTAAAAAAAGGGGATGTATTATGTATAATTGAAGCTATGAAGCTTATGAATGAAATAGAGTGTGAATTTGATGGTGTAATAGAAGAAATATGCGTAGAAAATGAGCAGATTGTAGAGTATGGTCAACCAATTTTTAAAATAAGGAGAATTTAGTATGGAAAGTAAAGCATTGTATGTAAAGGATATAGAAAAGATTATTCCTCATAGATATCCTTTCCTTTTAATAGATAAAATAGCATATATTGAAAACGGTAAAAGTGCAGTAGGATATAAAAATGTAACTATAAATGAATACTTTTTTCAAGGACATTTTCCACAAGAACCAGTTATGCCAGGGGTGCTTATTATAGAGGCAATGGCTCAAGTAGGAGCAGTAGCAATTCTAAGTGAAGAAAAATTTAAAAATAAAATAGCTTATTTTGGAGGAATAAACAAAGCTAAGTTTAGAAGAAAAGTTATACCAGGAGATACATTAATATTAGAAGTTGAAATAATAAAAATGAAGGGATTTGCAGGAATAGGTAAAGGAATAGCAAAAGTGGATAACAAAATTGTAGCAGAAGCTGAAATAATGTTTATTATTGATAAATAATAAATATGAAATAAAGAAGGTGAAAAATTGTTTAATAAGATACTTATTGCTAATAGAGGGGAAATAGCTGTTAGAATAATAAGAGCTTGTATGGAAATGGGCATAAAGACTGTGGCAATATATTCAGAAGCAGATAAGGATTCTCTACATACACAAATGGCAGATGAAGCTATTTGTGTTGGTCCAGCTCCTTCTAAAGATAGTTATTTAAATATTAAAAATATAATAAGTGCTACAGTATTATCAGGAGCAGAAGCTGTACACCCTGGATTTGGTTTTTTATCTGAAAATAGTAAATTTGCTCAAATATGTAAAGAATGTAATATAGTTTTCATAGGACCTGATTCAGAAATAATAGATAGTATGGGAAATAAGTCTAATGCTAGAAGCATAATGATAGATGCAAAAGTACCTGTTGTTCCTGGCTCAGATGGAATTATAAAAGACTATAAAGATGCTGTGGATATGGCACAGAAAATAGGATATCCTATAATGTTAAAAGCATCTGCAGGAGGTGGTGGAAGAGGTATTAGGATAATTAGACATGAAAAAGACTTATTAAAAGAATTCAATGCAGCAAAAGCAGAATCAAGAGTTTCTTTTGGAGACGACAGTATATATATGGAAAAATATATAGAAGAACCTCATCATATAGAATTCCAAATTCTTGCAGATAATTATGGTAATGTGATACACATTGGTGAAAGAGATTGTTCTTTACAAAGACGAAATCAAAAAATACTAGAAGAATCACCATCACCTTTTTTAACAGATGAACTTAGAAAATCTATGGGCGAAGTTGCTATAAAAGCTGCTAAGGCTGTTAATTATAAAAATGCAGGAACTATAGAATTTTTAGTAGATAAAAATAAAAATTTTTATTTTATGGAGATGAATACTCGTGTACAAGTAGAACACCCTATAAGTGAAATGGTATCTAACATTGATATTATAAAAGAACAAATAAAAATTGCATTTGGGCATAAATTAAATTATAAACAAGAAGATGTAAATATAAAAGGACATGCAATAGAATGTAGAATAAATGCGGAGGACCCTCATAAAAAATTTACTCCTTCTCCAGGCAAAATAGAAAATTTACATGTTCCAGGAGGAATGGGAATAAGATTTGATGGAAATGTTTATTCAGGATATGAAATTCCTCATTATTATGATTCAATGATAGGTAAACTTATTGCTTATGGTAATAATAGAGAAGAAGCTATAAGTAGAATGAAAAGAGCTCTTACAGAATTTATTATAGAAGGAGTAAAAACAAATATAGATTTTCAACTAGATATTGTTAATGATAAAAATTTTATAAAAGGTATTTATGATACATCTTTTATAGAGAAGTATAAAAAGTAAGTAATAAATTACTTTTAACTTCTAACTTATAAGTTGGAGGTGAATTTATTGATTAAAAACTTATTTAAAAGAAATAAGTATATAACAGTTAGTCCTAAAGTTTTACAAGAAGTAAAAAATGAAGGAGCTATAAAGCCTAAAATACCAAATGGTATGTGGATTAAATGTAAAAGGTGTGGTCAGATATTATATAAAAAAGATTTAGAAGTAAATAATATGGTATGTATGAATTGTAATTATCATTTTAGAATAAGTGCTATAGATAGAATAAATTTAATAATAGATGATAAAACTTTTACAGAATTTGATAATAATATTAAAACAGCTAATCCTTTAAATTTTAAAGATTATAATAAAAAAATAAGTAATATGCAAAAAGAGAATACCATAAATGAAGCAGTTATTACAGGTATAGGAAAAATAAATTTACAACCTTGTGTAGTGTGTATTATGGATAGTAATTTTATGATGGGAAGTATGGGTTCAGTTGTTGGAGAAAAAATTACTAGAGCTATAGAAAAGGCTATAGATTTTAAGTTACCTGTTATTATTTTTACTACATCTGGAGGGGCTAGAATGCAGGAGGGTATATTTTCATTAATGCAAATGGCAAAAGTAAGTGCTGCTTTATCAAAATTAAATGATAGTGGATTGTTATATATATCAGTGCTTACAGACCCTACCACAGGTGGTGTAACAGCAAGTTTTGCTATGTTAGGAGATATTATTTTAGCAGAGCCAGGAGCTTTAGTAGGATTTGCAGGAAAAAGAGTAATAGAACAAACCATAAACGAAAAACTACCAGAAGAATTTCAAAGAGCTGAATTTTTATTAAAACATGGATTTATAGATAAAATAGTTGAAAGAAAAAATTTAAAGAGTATTCTAAGCAAATTATTGTGTTTTCATAATAATACCAATAGAATAGGTGGGGAGTAATATGAAAAATTTAAAAGAAAAACTGGATTTTATAATAAATAAAAAAAGTTTTAAAACTAAAGATGCTTGGGAGAAAGTATGCTTAGTAAGAGATAAAAACCGCCCTACTGCTTTAGATTATATGAAAATTATATTTAATGATTTTATAGAATTTCATGGAGATAGGTATTTTGGTGATGATAGATGTATTATAGGGGGTATAGCAAAAATAGAAGGAGAAGTTATAACAGTTATAGCCCAACAAAAAGGTAAAAGTATAGAAGAAAATATAGAAAGAAACTTTGGTATGCCTCAGCCAGAGGGTTATAGAAAAGCATTAAGACTTATGAAACAGGCTGAAAAATTCAATAGACCTGTAGTTTGCTTTATAGATACTCCAGGAGCCTTTTGTGGCGTAGGTGCAGAAGAAAGAGGTCAAGGAGAAGCTATTGCTAGAAATCTTTTAGAAATGTCAAAGCTAAAAGTTCCCATAATATCAATTTTTATAGGTGAAGGAGGAAGCGGAGGAGCATTAGCTTTAGCTGTAGCAAATAAAGTATGGATGCTAGAAAATGCAATATATTCTCTTTTATCTCCAGAAGGATTTGCTAGTATTTTGTGGAAAGATTCTAGCAAAGCTAAGGAAGCAGCTGAAGTTATGAAAATTACTGCAGAAGATTTAATGAATTTTGGAATAATAGATGGCATTATAAAAGAAGCTAAAAGAGATGCTAGCAGAGATGTAGAGTTTACTGCTAAAAATATTAAAAAGGTTATATTAGAAGAAATTAAGAAATTAAAAAATAAAAATGTAGAACAAATTGTAGAATATAGGTATAATAAATTTAGGAATATGGGCAAATTCTATGAATAGCAGGCATGAGAAAATATTGCCTGTTTTTTAATGTGTAGAAAATTTATTATATAGGTGATTAAAATGAATGAAAGAGCTTTTAGAGTATTTTATGAAGTAGCAGTAATGTTAAATATGACAGAAGTAGCTAATAAAATGTATATAAGTCAACCAGCAGTAAGCCAAACTATAAGTGAATTAGAAAAGCATTTAAATGTAAAACTTTTTGACAGAATGGGTAAAAGGCTTTATTTAACTCATGAAGGAGAGATATTTTTAACTTATGTAAGAAGAATATTAAATATATATGATGAGGGTATAAAGCTAGTAAAGGATATGAATGAATTTAAGATGGGAAAAATGAAAATAGGGGCAAGTACTACTATAGGAATATATGTATTACCAGACATTATAGGAAAATTTATAAGAAAATATAAAAATATTGATGTCTCTATAGCCATAGAGAATACTAAAATAATAGCTAATATGATATTAGAAAATAAAATAGATTTTGGCTTTGTTGAAGGACCTGTATACCAAGATGAAATAATATGTAAAAATTTTTGTCAAGATGAACTTGTATTAATAGTTCCTTCAGATCATAATTGGGCTAGTTTACAAGAAATAGATATAAATGATATACCTAAAGAAAAGATGGTTATGAGAGAAAAAGGAAGTGGAACTAGAGAAGTATTTGAAAATTTAATGAATTCTAATAATATAAATTATAAAATAGCTTTTGAACTTGGAAATACTGAAGCAATAAAAAAAGCTGTAGAGGCAGGATTAGGAATGTCTTGTATTTCAAAAAGATGTGTAGAAAATGAAGTTAGACAAAATAAAATATCAGTAGTTAAATTAAAAAATATAGATATAAAAAGAAATTTTAGTCTTATATATCATAAAGATAAATATATATCTAAACTTTTTAATGAATTTATAGAATTTGCTAAAATAAATGCAAATAAATGTTGAGAATATTTATTCCCAACATTTATTTAAGGAAGAAGAGAATTTATATCAATTACTCCATTTCCTTGAATCCATTTAGATACATTTACTAATTTACAAGAAACTTTTAAAAGAGAAAGAATATCATTAAAAGTTAATTGGGGATTATTTTCATATAAAAGAGCACATACGCCACTTATAAAAGCTGCACTGCAAGAGGTTCCGGTATAACAAGTATAGGGCAATTCTAAATTGTTAGGATAAATTTTCATTCCATTTCTTTCAGATATATATTGATTGTCACAGTTTAAAGAACATATATTTACGCAAGCAGCAGATAAATTAGGTTTTTCTAATTTATTAAATGGACCTGCAGATGAAAATTCATAAGATTTTATATTAGAAGAAGTAGTGTCTAAACCACCTACTGTTATACAATTTTTTAAAGTTGCAATTCCTTGTATAGAGCCTTGAAAGTTTCCATTGTTACCCGAAGGAACTATAATTATAATATTATTTTTTATTGCTTTATCAAATATATTTGAAAATAAAGATAAAATATTATAGTCATTATTTAGTATTTCAAAAGGCAAACAAATTATTTTTATATTATGTTCTTTACTTTCTTTTATTAAAGTTTGGATTGAATATAGTATGTCAGATACAAAAGCCCTTCCTAAAGAATTAAAAGCTTTAATTGAATATATATGGCTATTTTCTGCAATCCCTTTATATACTCCTTTAGAAGAATACCCACTTCCACATATTATTCCACTTATAAATGTTCCATGTCCATTATCATCATAAGGATATTGGTATTTGTTTATTAAATCTAAGAATTTACATATTTTATTTTTAGGGTTTAACAAATCTCTATGTGGAAATACACCAGTGTCTACTATTCCTATACCAATATCTTTGCCTGTTAATTTATACTTGTTATTAATATAAATATTATTAGCAGAAGCCACACTTTTTCCACAGATAATTGCTTGATTATCATAGGTTACATATTCAACCTGTGGATATTCTAATATTCTGTTGATAGTATAAGGGGATAATTTTGCACATATACAATTTATTATAGGTATTGAATGTATAATAGTACCCTTATAAATTTTAATTTTATTTTCTACTTTTTTTTGCATGTTTTTGCAAATTATTAAAACTCTATAATATTTATAATATTTATTTTCTATAGATATTTTTAAGTTTTTATCTAATTTATTTTTTATAGAAAACATAATAATACTCCTTACAATTTATTCATTATATATTATAATGTATAATGAATAAAAGTGTGATTATATGTTAATATAAAGAAAATATATTATAATTTAATATTTAAAGCATAAAAATAAAACCAGCGTACTGGTTTTATTTTAATTTAAAAACTATTATTCCGATTATCATTATAATTACTCCTGCAAATTCATTTATTCCAAATTTAATTTGTTTGGAACCAAATAATCCAAAGGCATCTATAATACCTGCTGCAGTTAATTGAGCTATTAATATAGAACTTATAGAGTAAGTAGGACCTAATAATTCAATTCCTTTCATAACAAAATATATTATGAATACTCCTAAGATTCCTCCTAATAAATATATTTTATTTGCAGATTTTATATTTTTAAAATTTCCGTTTCCTGCCATAAACATAATTATTAGAGTTAATATTAATCCAGTAATTTGAACTATAAAGTTTGTTTCCCATAATCCTATTTTTTCTCCTAATCGAGTATTAAAAACTCCTTGAAGGCTCATGCATACGCCGGCTAGTATAGAAAAAAATACACCTAACATAAAATCATCCTCCAAGATTAGTATACCCTAAGGAATTTAAAAATATATAATAATAATTTTAATATTATTTAATATACATTAATTTGTCTATTATGATTTATTTTATTCCTATATATATAAGCATTTTTAATATCTTCTTCTGAAAAACATAAGTGATTACCTAGCATTAAAAAATCTTCAAATAAAGTAATGTATTGGTCTTTACAAGAACATACAAAAAAATCATTTATATCTACAAATAAATTTAAAAAATAATCTGCCATTTCATAAGTAGATTCATTTTTAGGATTAATTACTTCTATGTCGTTAAAAGATTTATCTAACCCAATACTTAATAAAAAATGTAAGCAGTCAACATATTCCTCAAGAATAATTTCTTTATTAGAAGGTTTTTTATTACTCCAAAATTTGAAACATTTTGTTTCATTAGCTAATTCCCCTAATTCAACTTGTAGAGCTAATATTTTTTTAGAAAGAAGATTTTTATTATAAAGATTATGTTCTTTACTTATATGATTATCTAGTTCTTTTTGTAGAACAAATAATTCTTTTAAGTTCATATTATAAATACACCCTTCCAAACTTTAAATTTGTTATATATATATTTTAGCGAAATTTCGTAAAAATTTAAAGAAATTGGAATCGGTTACACTGAAATATTTTAAAAAATAACAAAAAAATTAAATTTAGGTGTTAATTTTAACCATAATATTCACAATTTTTAGTAGTAAATGGTATTAACTTAATAGTAATATTAAAATAAATTTTTTAAGATGTAAGTATTTATTTTATTAATTTGTATAGACTTTAGAACACTTTTGTAAAAAGTATTTTATATTTTGCTTTTCTTCTTCTATCTTTTCATAACTCATATTTCCTCTTCCTAATCTATCGCATAAAGATAATAAAGCAATTTCATCTATTGAAACTTCAGATTTCATAGATTCAATATCTTTAAAAGGTAAATCTTTAACTACAAACAAAGGTTGCATATGCCATTTTATTAATAAAGATACTTCATCAATAATTTTAGTATCATCAGTAAGTTCTTTTAAAAATTTTTTGGATAATATTTGACCTAGTTTATCGTGGTCATATGAAGTTATTTTACCTTTTTTTAGTATTTTTGTAGTATCAGCCTTTCCTATATCATGTAATAATGCTGCCCACATAAATACTATAGGGTTTTTACTAAAATTTTTATAGGTTGCAGCAGTATCTATCACTAACATAGTATGATTCCACACACTACCTTCAGGATGAAATTTTGGGGATTGAGGTACATCTGTTAATTTTTTTAGCATGTTAAAAGGGTTAAAATTAAAGTATTCATTTTTTAAATTATTATTAAAATAATTAGAAGGAATAGAATCATTCATTAAATGAATTTGAAATTCTTTAAATATATGTTTTTTATCCATAACTATTGTTCACCTCAATTATAGTATGTGTTTCTAAAAAAAATTAATTAATAAAAAGAGAGTCTATTAAGACTCTTCTTTTTCCAAAATAGCTATTTTATTTTTTATAAATTCTATTCTTGCAGCTGCATCTGGATTTTCCATATAGTTTTCTCCAAATTGATATTTCATACTTTCAATAAAGTCATTTAATTCTTCGTTTAATAAGGCTATTTGAATATCTTTATCCATTTAAAGTAACCTCCTTTAACTTTTGTATATAAATTATTTTATATTATAAATATAATTTTATTCTATAATAAGATTTTAGCATTGTATATGAAAAAAATAAATGTAATATTTATAACTAATTATTATAATAAATTTAAAATTTTTTTTATAAATTTTAATGGTGTATTATAGGGAGGATATTTTAATTTTAAATCAAATTTTGTTTGATTTTTAAGTATACTTTTTTTGTGAGAAAATGTATCGAAGGAAGCTTTACCATGGTAACTTCCCATACCACTTTCCCCTACACCTCCAAAAGGTAAATAATTAGTTGTCATATGTATTAATGTATCATTTATTGTTATACCTCCTGAAGAGGTAGAGTTAATTATTTTATTTATATTTTTATTATTAGAAGAAAAAATGTACAAGGCTAAAGGTTTAGGTTTAGTATTTATAAATTTTATTGTATCATCTAAGTTTTCGTATTCAATTATAGGCAAAATAGGTCCAAATATTTCTTCATTCATTAAAGTGCTGTCACTGGATACATTATCAATAATAGTAGGGGATATAAATAAATTTTTTTTATCAATATTTCCACCTACTACAATGTTTCCTTGATTAAGTAAATTTAATAACCTATTAAAATGATTTTTATTAATAATTTTTACATAATCTTTGCTTAAAAGCGGATTATCACCGTAAAAGTCTTTAATTTGTTTTTTTACATTTATTATGAACTCTTCTTTTACTGATTTATTGATAAGCACATAATCAGGTGCTACACAAGTTTGACCAGCATTTAAAAATTTACCCCAAGCAATTCTTTTAGCAGCTAAATTTAAAGCTACTTCTTTATCAACTATACAAGGACTTTTGCCACCTAGTTCTAGTGTTACAGGAGTTAAATTTTTTGAGGCAGCTTCCATTACAAGTTTTCCTATAGAAGTACTTCCAGTAAAAAATATGTAATCAAACTTTTGACATAGTAGTTCTTTAGATATTTTACTATCACCTTGAATTACAGTTATATAATTTTCATTAAAATTTTCTTTTATGATTTTTTCAATTACATTGGATACATTAGGAGAATATTCAGAGGGTTTTATTGTAGAACAGTTTCCTGCCGCAATAGAGCCTACTAGAGGAGCAATGTTTAATTGAAAAGGGTAATTCCAAGGACCAATTATTAAAGCTATTCCAACAGGCTCAGAAACTATATAACTAGAAGCTCCAAAATATATAATTGGGGTTTTAACTTTTTTAGTTTTTGAAAACTTTTTTATATTTTTAATCATATAATTAATTTCATTTATTACAAAACCTATTTCTGTAGTATAGCTTTCAAAAGGAGATTTATTTAAATCCTTTTTCAATGAATTTAATATGTTTTCTTCATTTTGTAATATAACTTTTTTAAGCTTTTTTAATTGAGCGATTCTAAAGCCTATATCTTTTGTTATGTTTTTATTAAAAAATTCTCTTTGGCTTTTTATTATATTTATCATATTAATACCTCTTATCCCTAGTTAAATGTATATATATTATATTAACATATGTATATTTAATCAACTTAATCCTAATTTATACAACAAAGGATAACTAAAATAGATTTAATAATCTATTAGCTATCCTTTTTGTATAAATATATTGGATTATTTAAGATATTATTAGTAATTATAAATTATAAAGTTTTTATTAAGTTTAGTAAATAGTTATTTAATAGATTTTGCAATTTTTATTAAATCATTTCGTGAAATTTCACCCATGCCTGATAGAAAGTAAATAACATTTTTGTATTCCCAATCAATAGATCTATTATCAGATATTACAGCATTTACACCATTGATTTTAATTTTTTCTATTTTACCATCTGTTCCACCTTCGCATTTTGTTTCTTCACAAGCAAAACGTTGTTGCATATAAATAGATTTTCCTTTACTATTAGTAAAACATAAATCAATAGATTTGCTATTATTAACACCTTTAGCATCTTTATAAAACGTTGCTTTATCAAATTTATAATCTTTTGGTAAATAAGAAGGAAGAATAACATTAAAGCAAGTGTATTTATTTAATTTAGTAGGATCTTTAACTATTAACATTGTATCTTTTTCTATTTTTTCTTGTTCAGCTACAGTTATTATTTTATTATTTGAAATACTATCAATTTCTTCACCTTTAGCTGTATATAGTTTACCAGAAAAGTCTTTTGTAAATATTTCTATTGGTTTTCCGTCTTTATCAAAAATTTTACCTTTTAATTCTTTAGGTACAGAAAGTTTTTCTATTTTAGGAGATTCTGTTTGTATAATGCTTACATGCCCTAAAGATATTGTTTTTATTACTTTATCTGCTAAATTACGAGCATGTGCTGGTTGAATTAAAGAAATGCTAATTATACCTATTCCTATAAGAGATGCTATTTTAGCAGTAAATTTCATTTTATTTGATTTTTTCATAATATTTCCACCTCTATATTCATTTATATTTTTTAAAGTTTTATCAAAAACTTTTTCTTTATTACTATTTTTACTAAAATCTTCATTTGCTAAAGTTTTACTAAAATTTAAAAGTTCATTATATTCTTTGGAATTTGATTCAGTAGGTTCTTGTATACCATTAAAATAAGCATCTATATCTATAGAAAATTTATCTTCAATACTTTTTTTATTCATAGTTAATCCTCTCTTTCCATTTCTATTTTTAACTTTTTCATTGTACGATAAAGTATTACCCCTACATTACTTTCAGTAATATCTAATATTTTTGCAATTTCCTTGTTTTTAAGGGTAGCACCAAATTTAAGTGATACAATATTTCTTTCTCTTTCATTTAAAATATTTAATGCTTTTGATAATTTATTATTAGTTTCTGATAGCATTACTACATCTTCTGGATTTTTTTCTTTTGAAATTAAATTTTTAAAACTATCAATAGAAAAAAATTTGTGCTTTTTTGATTTTCTTATATAATCATTTATTACATTTCTAGCTATGGCAAATAACCATACTTCAAAGGGAGATTTGTCTCTAGAATATGTGTTTATTTTAATCATTACTTTTTCAAAAACTTGACTTGTTAAATCTTCAGTTGTATAAGTGCAATTAATTCTATAATATATATAGTTATAAACTCTTTTGTAATAAGTTTTAAAAATATAAGTAAAATCTTTTTCTTTAGTTTCTTTTTTATCTAAGGGGTTAATCAAAGCAAACTGTTCCATATTTTAAATCCTCCTTTCTATAACTTTTTACTTAGCTAAGCAGTTCTATATGTTAATACGTAAAACTTTGTATTTCATTACATGTATTTTAAAATTATTTTTAATATACAAAAAAAGTATCTTCTCTAAATTAGAAGATACTTTTTTATTTAATTAATTACTTCAAACAATGCATATATTCTTCTACGTTCTCTGATTTTATTAAAAATCCTTGTCCCTTAGAACAAAATATTGAAGTAGATGTATAATCTATATCTGAATTTTTATCATAATTTATTTTTTTAATAACTTCTTCTTCATTATGACAAATATCGTATCCATCAAAAATAAAATTAATTTTCCCAGTACCTTTTGTTAACGAAATAAATTCCATGGAATAATTCATAAAAGTAGATACAGGGCCCCTGCCTATTATAATAGCTTTATTACAATTTGTTTGTGGAGGTTCAAAAGAACCATTTAATTTTTGTATATCAGATAAAACTCTTCCCATATAATCTATATCTACTTTTATTTTAAAACGATAATAAGGTTCTAATAATATATTTTTTGTATTTTCTAGTCCTTGTCTTAATGCTCTAAATGTGGCTTCTCTGAAGTCTCCTCCAGTAGTATGTTTATTATGAGCTCTTCCAGTTAACAAAGTAATCTTTAAATCCGTTATAGGTGAGCCTGTTAGTATTCCACGATGTTCTCTTTCATAAATATGTGTGCGAACTAAATTTTGATTGCCTATAGTTAAGTCATCTGTATGACACACATTATCAAATATAATTCCTGTATTTCTTTTTGTTGGTTCTAACTTAATATGTACTTCCGCATAATGACCTAAAGGTTCAAAATGACCATATCCAATGGATTCTGTAGAAATAGTTTCTTTATAAAGAATTTCACAAGGTCCAAAATCTATGGATAAATAAAAACGTTCTTCTACTAATTCTTTTAAAACTTCTAATTGAATAATTCCCATAATATGAACTTGTATTTCTTGAAGATTTTCATCCCAAATTATATTTAAAGCAGGGTCTTCTGCTTCTAATATTTTAAAATAGCTTAAAATATCTTTTGCATTTATACTTTTATCAAATATAACTTTTGATTTTAATGTTGGAACCATTTCATAATTAGATTTTTTTCTTAAAGTTCCAACTCCATCTCCTATAGATGCATTTTTTAATCCTGTTACTGCAAAAATTTCTCCAGCAGAAACTTTGTCTACAGATTTAAATTTAATTCCATTATAAATTCTTATTTCATTAATTTTTTCATAAAAGTTATCTTTATAAGAACATAAACATAAATTTTCTTTAACTTTTAAAGTTCCACTTAATGCTTTTATGTAAGTTATTCTATTTCCTTTTTCATTATGATGAATTTTACATACTTGTCCACTAAATTCTTTTTTGTCATTATAATCTGTATAAGTTAAAATATCTAATTTTTTCAAAAAACTATCTATATTAATATCTTGTAGAGCTGATCCACTAATACATGGGAAAATTTTATTTTCCTTAATCATTTTTTTCATGGAATTTAGCCATAAATCTTTTTCATAGTTTTCGTCTATGTATTTTTCAAAAAGCTCATCATCTTTTTCTGCAATAAACTCAATAAGTTCATCTTTCATATTTTGTCCATCAAAAGATTCTGTAATAAAACAAAGGTCTTTAGTTAAATTTAATCTAATTTCATCTAAAACATTTTCTACATTTGCACCAACTCTATCTATTTTATTAATAAAGAAAAATGTTGGTATGTTGTGCTTTCTAAGTAGATGCCATACTGTTTCTGTATGACCTTGAACCCCTTCAACCCCGCTTATTATAATAATAGCATAATCCATAACTTCAATAGCTCTTTCCATTTCAGAAGAAAAGTCTATATGTCCTGGAGTATCTATTAAATAATAGTTTGAAGAATTATATTCAAAAAATCCTTGATCTGAAAATACTGTAATACCTCTTTCTTTTTCTATACTATGGCTATCTAAAAAAGCACTTTTATGATCTACTCTACCTCTATTTTTAATACTTTTTGTATGATATAATATTTGCTCAGCAAATGTAGTTTTACCAGCATCTACGTGAGCTAATATTCCAATTGTCTTATTCATATAGTCTGCACCTCTGTGAAATAAATTTTTTTCTACTAAAATCTTATCACAAAGTAATTATAGTTGTAATATAAATTTATTTAAGTTGCCATTTACAAAAAATATGCAGTAAGTTTTCATGAATTTCAGCATAGACTTCTCCATTCATTTAATAAGTAGTTCTTCGCCACTTATACCTGGAAGCATTAAATCCAGTAAAATCATATCTAATTCATATTTTTGGATATATAAAAGAGCTTCTGTACCAGAGTAAGCTGCTATAGTTTTATATCCAGAGTTACTTAACATATCACATAATAATTTATTTATATTTGTATCATCTTCAATTACTAATATATCTATAATATTATCCATTAAATTACCTTCTTTGCATTTAATATTATAATTTTATAATACATCATTTTTGTGTTGAAGGTCTAATTAGATTTTAATATAAAAATATATATAGCAGTTCTAGTTTATTTTTATTTATGGTATGGTTCACCGTTTATAATTCTATATCCTCTGTATATTTGTTCAAGAAGTATAACTCTCATTAACTGATGAGGAAAGGTCATTTTAGAAAAGCATAATTTAAAATTTGCTCTAGATAACACATCAGGGGATAATCCTAAGGAACCTCCTATTACAAAAGCTAAATTGCTATTTCCTTTAAGACTAGAATCTTTTATAAAATCAGAAAGTTCTTCTGAAGATAAAGTTTTTCCTTTTAAGTCTAGAGCTATTACAAACATATTATCTTTTATATGTTTTAAAATTTTCATGCCTTCTTTAATTTTTATTTGTTTTTCTTCGTTTAAAGAACATTTATCAGGAGTTTTTTCATCTTGTAGTTCTAATATGGTTAATTTACAATATTTACTTAAACGTTTTGAATATTCAGCTATAGCTTCTTTTAGATATTTTTCTTTTAATTTTCCTACGCAAATTATATGTATATTCATTTCTTTCTCCTTTAAAATACAAAAGCACATTTTATTTAAAATGTGCTTTAATGTAGATTAGTTTTTACCACAACAATTTTTGTATTTTTTACCGCTTCCACAAGGGCAAGGGGCATTTCTACCTGTTTTATTAGTATTTACTACTGTTTTAGATGAAACCCATTCTTTATGAATTTCTTTTCTTTTTTCACTAGAAAAAATTGCATCCCATTGAGGAAGTTTATAAAGATAATCTGCTTTTGAATCCAGCATATTATAGTATAGTTTTTCATAATTTATTTTTAATTCTATGTTAGTAGTTTCTTCTAGTTCTTCTAAGTTTATTTGAGTTTCAAGACTTTCGTTTATTCCATCTAAAAAACCTATAAAAAATACAATAGAGGTATTCAATTGTTCTGATAAATCTTTAATAGAACCTTGTAGCACATTAGTATGATTTGCTAGTATGCTACTATAAATGTTTTTTTCTATAGAGCCATATTTTTTCCAAAAAGCTGCTTGTCCTTTTGTTTTAACATACTCTACCACCATGTCTGTCCAATCTGTATATAAACTCATATTTTATTCTCCTTATAAATTAATATTTTTAATTATAAATCTAAAAGTTCTGAAGGTCCCATTTGCTTTGTGATTTTAAGCACAAATGAAGCATCATCATCGCAATAATTACATTTACCGGAGGATACTTTTTCTATATAAGGAAAAGTATCATGTTCCTTTAAAAAATCATCAAAAGCTTTATTTTTATGCTTTTCACAGCAATATTTGTTATTTAACATTTTCAACATCTTCCTTTCCAATAGGTTTTGACCAATTGAAATTACCTCCTAAAGATTTTATGTTTTTATTTTCTACTAATACGCTAATCTTTTTTATGGATGGAAGCTGAGTTAGAGAATATACAATACTTTTTAAACTTGATTTTTCTTTTTCAGGTGTCATAGAAATTTGAGCTTCTTTACTTAGATTAATATAAGCTATTCCATCTTTAATAGAAAAACTAATAAGACGCGTTTCCTTAGGTAAAATAGGTTTTAGTTTGCTATTAACAGAAGGTCCATTTATAAGTTCTTGAACTATAAGCTCTCCAATTAATTCTTCTTTTTTTATTAATCTTTCTTCTTTAGCTACTTCAGATTTATTACTATCTGTAGATGAATCAAAATATAAGCTTAAATCTATAATATTATCTTGTTCATTTGGTAAAGCTATATTTTTTACCTTTTCTTTATTATTTATGCTAACTTTATCTTTTTTTTCACAACTGGTAAAAGATATAGTAGAAAAAATAATAAAGAAAGCTAATAGCAAGCTAATATTTTTTTTCATATACTCACCTCTAATTTAAAATTTTATATAATTACTAGGAGTAGTTCTTTTAGCCATAGATAATATAATGTCTTTATTTGTAACATCTTTTTCTTTTAGTATATTAATAACTGTCTGGTATGCTAATTTAGGATAGTTATTAGTTTTACTTAAATGTCCTAGCACAATTTTTTTTGGTTTACTACTCAATATATTTAAAATAGCTTTGCCACAATCTTCATTAGATAAATGACCTACATTACTTAAAATTCTTCTTTTTAAATTGTATGGGTAGGGACCAAACTTTAACATTTCTATATCATGATTGCTTTCTAATAATACTACATCTGCATCTTTAGCAACATCTTTTATCTCTTTAGTAAAAAAGCCTAAGTCAGTAGCTATACAAGCTTTTTTATTTTTATGACAAATAGCATAACCTAAAGGAGAAGCTGCATCATGAGGTATTTTATAGTTAATTATATCTACATCTTTGATAGATAGTTCTCTACTATTAATTATTTTTATATTTTTATTTTTAAGTTTTCCTATAGAACTTGACATAGCTTCCCAAGTAGGAATATTTGCATATATGGGTATATCATATTTTCTTGATAATACACCTACTCCTTTTATGTGGTCTGTGTGTTCATGAGTTACAAGTATAGCGTCTATATCTTTACTACATTCTCCAATTTCATTGAGAGCTTTATCTATATTTTTGCCGGATAAACCAGCATCTATAAGCAATTTTGTATTATTTGAAGAAACAAAAATGCTATTTCCAGTACTTCCACTATACAATGAGCAAAAAATCATATAACATTCTCCAATCTTATATACGTACTCTTTTTATATCTGCTCCTAAACATTTAAATTTATTTTCTATATGTGGGTATCCCCTATCAATATGTTCTATACCTAAAATTTCTGTTGTGCCTTCTGCTATTAATCCTGCAATTACCATGGCAGCACCAGCTCTTAAATCAGTAGCTTTTACCACAGCACCTGTAAGTTTGTCTACTCCATCTACAATTGCAGTTCTACCTTCTACTTTTATATGTGCTCCCATTTTTTTTAATTCATCTACATGTTTAAAGCGATTTTCCCATATACTTTCGTTAATTATGCTTCTACCTTTTGATACACATAATGTTGTACTCATAGGTTGTTGTACATCAGTAGGAAAACCAGGATAAGGCAAAGTTTTTACATTTACTGATTTTAATTTTCCGTTAGATTTTACAGTAACAGAATCTCCATTTTCTATTACTGTAGCACCCATTTCTATAAGTTTAGCAGATATAGACTCTAAGTGCTTTGGAATTACATTATTAATAGTAACTTGTCCTCCACAAGCTGCTGTAGCTATCATATATGTACCCGCTTCTATTTGATCTGGTATTACACTGTAAGAGCATCCTTTTAATTCCTTAACACCTTTAACTCTTATTATATCAGTACCAGCACCTTTTATATCTGCACCCATTGAATTTAAGAAATTAGCTACGTCTACTACATGAGGTTCTTTAGCTACATTTTCAAGTACAGTAACACCTTCAGCTAATGTAGCTGCTAACATAACGTTAATAGTAGCACCTACACTAACAACGTCAAAAAATATATTAGTTCCTATTAATTTATTTGCTTTAACAATAACAGCTCCATGCTCAATAGAAACTTCTGCACCTAATGCTTCAAATCCTTTTATATGTTGATCAATAGGTCTAACGCCTATTGGACAACCTCCTGGCAGCTCTACTCTTGCTTTTTTAAATCTACTAAGTAAGGCTCCTATAAAATAATATGATGCTCTCATTTTTCGAACATCATCAGTGTCGGCTACAAAGTTATTCATTGCAGTACTATCAATAGTAATAGAATTTTTTTGTTTTTTAACTCTACATCCCAAACTTTTGAGGATTCTTTCTATACAGTGAACATCCTCTATTTCAGGGATATTTTCTATATTAGAGATACCTTTATTAGCCATAATAGCTGCTGGAAGTATAGCAACAGCTGCATTTTTAGCACCACTTATTTCCACATTACCATGCAAAGGCTTTTTGCCTTTAACTATTAATTTATCCATCCCCGCATCCGTCCTTATCAAAGTTTTTATATTTATTTTAAATTGACATATTTATGTAAAATCATATTTCATGATATTTTTCAATGTAAATTACAAACATTATTATATCATAATTCTTTATTATTTTAACACTAATTTTTTAAATGTTAATGGGTATTGAGTAAATTATTAAAAAACCATCATAAATGTAATATTATAAAATTTTTAACTATATGATATAATTATAAATAAAACATAAAAAGTTGGGGGATTTATATGAAGTATTATTTAGTAGCTTTATTTGATAAAAATTCGTATGCATATATTAAAAATGTTCAAAGGGATTTATGTAAAAAATATAAGTTTTATAAAAATCCTCTTGGGTTTCATGTAACTTTAAGTGTTATTGAAGATCCAGATATTGATAAATTAAGTTTAATAATAAATGATATTATTAAGCCTTATAAAAAATTTAAGGTGGGTATAAATTTAAATTGTTGTTTAAATAATAATCAAAAATATATAGGATTACCTGTAAAAAACAAAGGTTATATAGCTACTATTACAAGAAATATTAATGAAGATTTATTATTAAAAGGATTTAACTTTAAAAATAGTAATATAGATAACTTGTTTATTCCTTTATGTTATTCTGGATACAATAATTCAAAAGGATATAACTTAAAATATAGTGATGAAGAAAATCTTTTTATGGTTAAAGTAGATAGAATTGAATTGTGGAAATCAATTAATAGTAGGAAAGAAATAATGGTAAAGAGATTTACATTAAGAGATTTTTAAAAAAGTAGAGGCTCGTAGAGTCTCTACTTTTAATATTATTAAATATCTAATAGATTCTTTTTATAAGTAGAATATAAATTTCTTAATTCTTTCATTTTTTCATCTAATTCAACTTGAAGTTTTGAAATTTCGCTGTAATCATTTATTTTAGTAGCTTCTTTAATTCTAGTAAATAAACTTTTATTAGTATAAGAGTCTTTCATTAAATAATATCTGATTTCATTTATTTTCATCCAATTAGATACATCTAAATCTAAAGCTCTATCAATAGAATGAAGCATTTTATAATTTCTTATTTCTTTTGTATAGTTATTTAAAACTCTATAGTTTATTTCCATAAGCCATCTTTCAATTGTTGCTAATGTATAGCTGTTTATAATTTTATCAGTAAATATATTATTTTCTTTTAATACGTTTAGTTTGTCTTTATATTTTTCAAAACCTACTAAGTTTTCATATACGGTTGCAGGTGCTTTACCAAAAAATTTTTCCCTTTCTTCATCATTGTAATATTCAAATACATCTTCTTCACTTCTATAAGCTCTGTCCTTTTCTAAATAATCTGTATTTTCACCAGGAGCTTTTGAAAGTTCTTTTAATAAATCATTTTCTGATTTATTATTGCATATAGCATATTTTATACCGTCTAGCATAGTCATACATATAGCAGCTAAAGTTAGATATACATTTGTATGAGGATTGGGGGATCTAAGTTCAAATCTTGTAGATAAAGGGCTAGCTAAGTTACGAATTACACCTAAAAGTACAGTTCTATTTCTAGATGGAATTTCTACAGAATTACCTAAAGATGTTACAATGCATGTTGGAGCTTCAAAACCTGGTTTTAGTCTTTTAAAAGCACCATTTGTTGACGATACAAAAGGATTAATTATTTCATAATTTTTAAGTATACCAATTATAGAAGAATAGCCTATATTGCTAAGATAATGGTGATCTGGGGCAGTAAATAAATTTATTTTTTTGCCATTTTTTAATTTTACAGATATGCTAACATGGATGTGTTCACCACTTCCTGCTACTTCATCTATTGGTTTGGCAGAAAAGGTAACATCTAATCCATTTTTTCTAAAAGTTTCTTTTATAAGAGTTCTTGCTAATAATTCATTATCTCCTGTTTGTACTGCAGTGGAGTATTTCCAATCTATTTCAAGCTGTTCCATTATGTGAGTAAAATTACCAGATTGGTCTAATTTAGCTTTTACTCCTCCTACTTCTTTATGTCCCATTTCTGGTTCTAGACCATAAGAATCCATTATTATAAGACTTTCTTCTAAAGAAGTCCTTACGGCACCTTTAGTTCTTTTCCAATATTGTTCATGTAAAACTTGAGATGTAGATAATTCTTCTGTTTCTGCTTTATCATTAGGTGTTTGAACCCAAAATTCTAATTCTGTAGCAGTGGTAAGTTCTATAGAAACTATATCTTCATATTTAATTCCAAAAAGAGACAAAGAGTTTGGGTAATTTTTAAATAGATTTAAAAGAGAAATTTTGAGATGTTCTACTGCAGATTTTAAAATGTGTCTAGAGTCAACAGCTTTGTTTTCGTGATATAAAAAACAAGGTATTCTAAGAGTACCTACAGGTTTATTAGTTTCTAAGTCTATATGTTCATTATTATAATCTATGTACCAATTTACATCTAAATCTGCTACCATATCTACTTTAGCGTTATTTAATGTGGCTATTCCTGGAAGTACCACAGAAGAACCATCAGTTTGTACTTCTCCTTTTAAAAAAGTGTTTATATCATTAAGGAAAACCTTTACTGGTATTTTTTCGTCTGTGTCATTTCCGGATAAATCTACACCCATAAAAGATACAAACTTTATTTCAGGATGAGATAAAAGAATTTTTCTCAAACTATCTTCAGAATGCATTTCTTTACGAATAATATAAATTAAATCTTTTACCATAGTAACCTCCCTAAGTTTAAATAAAATTATATATCCGTAATTTTATAATTAATATATATTTATGTCAATAGAATAAAGTTAAATTAAATTTATTTAACTTATTACAAAATTAAATTTATGAAGTATAATATTTAATGGGCTTTTAATGGGTAAATAGGATGGTGATATTATGAACAATTGTTATGTATATGATAAACCTATAGGGTTTTTTGATTCAGGAGTAGGGGGATTAAGTGTTTTAAAAGAGTCTATAAAAATATTACCAAATGAGAACTATGTATATTATGGGGATTCAAAGAATGCTCCTTATGGAGTTAAAAGTGCTGAAGAAGTAAAAAAATTGACATTTAAAGCAGTACAGTTTTTAATTGATAAAGGTGTGAAAGCTATAGTTATAGCTTGCAATACTGCTACTAGTGTTGCTATAGTTTCTTTAAGAAATAAATATACCGATATACCAATTGTAGGAATAGAACCTGCTCTAAAGCCAGCTGTAGAAATTAATAGAAAAGGTAAAATAATTATAATGGCTACTCCAATGACTCTTTCAGAAAAGAAATTTAACATATTGATGAACAATTATAAAGATACTAATGATATAGAGTTGTTACCTTGTGCTGGATTAGTAGAACTAATTGAAAGTGGCATTATAGAAGGAGACAAAATAAATTTTTATTTAAAACAAAAGGTAGGCAAATTTATAAATCAGGATATTTCGTCAGTAGTACTTGGATGTACACATTATCCTTTTATAAAAAATGAATTAAAAAATATACTACCAAAGTATGTGCCAATTATTGATGGAGGATATGGAACAGCTAAACAATTAAAAAGAAAACTTGAAGAAAATAAAATTTTAAATAGTTGTAGCACTAAGGGATATATACACATATATAATTCTCTTAAGAAAAATAATATTATAGACTTAAGTTACAAGCTAATTAATTATTAATAAAATAGTAGCAAAAAATTGCTACTATTTTATTAATAATTAGGAATTTATATTGTAAAAATATATTTATTGTATAATTTGTTTTTTATAGAAATTAATATATAATTATATTATAAATAAATTGGGTTAATATAATGTCTTAGAAAATATAATAAATTATTCAATAGGAGGATAAGTTATGAGTAGAGTAGGAGAAAAAATAAAAAATATAAGAATTGAATCAAAAATGACTCAAAAACAATTAGGTAAAAAGTTAGGAGTATCTGAAAAATTTATAAGTGATGTAGAAACTGGGAAAAAAATTATTAATCAAAATTTAATAGATAGAATATCCAAGATTTTTGGCAAAGATTTAAATGATATAGTTATGAATTTTCATGAAGATTTAAGCAGCAAAAATAATTTTAATAAAAATGAATTTATAGAAAAAAATAATTCTAAGAATCAGATTAGTGAAGTATGGAAAGATGCTTTAGGAGATATTATAAAAGGTGTACCTGTTTATAAATATGATTTAAAAAAAGTTTTATATACTAAACCAATGCCTATAATTAACAATAAAATAAATGGATACAATAAAGATAAAGTAATATATATACAAATAGAAGATGATGATATGATTGGATTTAGAATATGTAAAGGAGATATTGCTTTTGCACATTTAACTAATGAAATAAATAATAATTCTATTTACCTTATGGAACAGGATGGAAAAAATATTATAAGACAAGTAAAAAAAATAGATAGTAATAAAGCATTAGTTATTAGTAATAGAGGAAATATATTAACTAAAACAGTTCAAATAAAAGATTTAAAGTTAATTGCTAAATTAGATACATTAGAAATAAATTTATAAAACCTATTAAGTTTAAACTTAATAGGTTTTATAAATTTGTGAAATGGGAAAAGGATTTGCAGTAGTAGCGGAAGAACAACGGTAAGTACTTCTGTTAGTAATTATACTAATGAAATTAAAAATCTTGTAAATAATATAGGTAATTTCAAAAATATTACTGAAAAATTTAAAAATGATTTAAGAAAATATAAAATTTAAAGAACTAGTTTTGGCTAGTTCTTTTTAAATGCCTTCCAAATCAAAATTTGGTATAAAATTTTCACTACATGTTCCATTTTCTTGTATAAATCCATTAGTAACTCCTATGGATATAGCATAATTAATTAAAGAGTTGTAGTGATTTATATTGAGTTTTTTATTTATTTCTTTGTAATATTTAGAATTATATGTAGGAGTATATTGATTCATTATACTTATATATACAGAATTTCCAAATGTTTTATATATGTAATCAATTATTTTTTTAGAATCAAATAAAAGTCCAGGAAGCATAAGGTGTCGTATTATAATACCTTTTTTAATTAAACCATTTTTAAACACAGGATTACCTACTTGGGAAAACATTTCTTTAACAGCACTGCTAGCGTGTTTAAAGTAGTTTTTAGCATTAGAGTACTTTATTGCATATTTATCATCAAAGTATTTTATATCAGGTAAATACACATCTATATAACCTTTTAATAATTTTATTGTTTCTATATTTTCATAAGAATTAGTATTATATATTATGGGTATAGATAAACCTTTGCATTTTGATAATTTTATAGCTTCTATAATTTGTGGGACATAAGGTGTAGGAGAAACTAAATTTATATTGTGAGCTCCTTTATTTTGTTGTTCTATAAATATATCACTTAGGCGATTTATAGAAATTTCCTTACCATAATTTTTTTGACTTATTTCGTGATTTTGGCAAAATACACAATTTAAATTACAATTAGAAAAGAAAATAGTTCCGGAACCATTTTCACCAGAGATACAAGGTTCTTCCCATTTGTGTAAATAGGCTTTTGCCAATCGGATGTTTTTCCCAACATTACAAAATCCCAAAGAATCTTTTAATCTGTTTACTTTACAATTTCTAGGGCAAAGTGTGCATTTATGTAATGGATTCATAATTATAATACACTTCCTTTAAATATTTTATGTTAAATATATATAATTATATAATTTATTAAATAATATTTAAAGAAAATATTATTTTATAAATTATATTTTTGTTTTGTGACAAAATATTATATGTAGTCTAATTTAATAATGAGGAAGGTGTTTATGTTGATAAATAAAAAAAGTAGATTAATATTTTTTAATATATTTATATTTATTATTATTATTTTATTTTCTTCTTGCAAAATTATTAGTTTAAAAGAAAAAAACAATAAAAAATATGATAATCAAAAAAATAATTTTGATATTAAAGCAGCATATGATTCTGTAGATACATATATGAAAGAATTAATAACAGGAGATATTAAAAATATAGAAAAATTTTATTCAAATAAACTATTAAAAAGTATAAAAAATGATGTAAAGAGTGATGTGAAAGTAAATGGATATATTATAGATGAGATAAATGAAGTAGGAAAATCTGGTATTTTTAAAATAAGTGTAACTATGAATAGCATAGATAAACCTTATTCTGTTTTAGATGAAAGAGTTATAAAAGTAATAAAAGAAGATAAAGATTATAAAATAGATGAAATAAAAAGTACAGTAAAACGGGAGGCTTTTATAGTTGAAAACTCCATAAGATTAAGGAATGAAAATAATACAGATACTAATTTAATTTTAGATATCAAAAATATTCCAAACTATATATTTACTAAAAGCAATAAAACAAATATGTATAAAATTCAAGTTCCTAGAGAAGAGTTTGATAATATAAATTTTTCTTATGATGGAAAAAGTTTGGCTATATCAACATATAATAAAGACTCTTTTATAGGAATAGTGAATATTGATGAAAGTTTAAATGTGCAAGGAGAAAAAGAAGATGAAGAAAAAGATAAAAAAGGGGAAGAAGAAAATAACCAGAAAAAAGCAAAAGAAATGCCTGTAGGAAAAGAAATAATACCATTAGATATAATAAGAGATTCTAAAATAGAAAATTTAGTATTTTCCTTGGATAAGAAATTTATTTTAGTTCAATATAAAAGTAATTCAGGAAATAGTTCTATTAGAATTTATAATTCAGATACTGGTGAAATTATACCATTTAAATTTGAAGAAAAGTATTCAATAGATAAATTAAATGTAAAATACAATTATTTTAATAAAAATGAATTAAACTTTATTGTAAGTAGTATAGACAAAAAAGATTCTAATAATAAATTAGTAGGAAAATGGAAACTTGATTTAAAAGATTTTAAATCAAAGAAAAAGTGATTTGTTGACATTATGCAGTAATAACAGTATATTAAAGTTAAATAGTTATAAAATCTCGCAGTATAAAAATGCGAGATTTTTATTATGTTTTTTATACAAGAGGTGATTAAGTTGGAGATGTGGGGAGATAAAAGATATTATAGCTTAAATTATTTTTTAAGAAAAAAATTTGGGACAAAAGTATTTAAAATATCTTTAGATGCTGGGTTTTCTTGTCCTAATAGAGATGGAACTATAAGCAAAGGAGGATGTGTGTTTTGCAGTGAAAGAGGTTCAGGAGATTTTGCTGGTAACAGAGAATTTTCTATTTCAAAACAATTTGATGATATAAAGAGTATTATGAAAAAGAAGTGGAAAAATGGTAAATACATAGCCTATTTTCAAGCATATACAAATACATATGCTCCTATAGAAATATTAAAAAAAAGATATGATGAAGCTATAAATCAAAAAGATGTAGTAGCACTAGCTATAGCTACTCGTCCTGATTGTCTTGATAATGATGTGTTACAATTATTAGAAGAGTATAATAAAAAAATATATGTATGGGTGGAACTTGGACTTCAGAGTAGTAAAGATGAAACTGCTAAAATAATAAATAGAGGATACGATTTAAATGTGTTTGAAGAATCCTTATATAAATTAAGAGAAAGGAATATAGATGTAGTTGTTCATGTTATTTTTGGATTACCAGGAGAAAATAAAAGTGATATGATAAACACTATTAAGTATATATCTAATAAAGATATACAAGGTGTGAAATTTCATTTGCTACATTTAATGAAAAATACTCCTTTAGTTAGTATGTATGAAGAAGGAAATTTAAAATTTTTAACTCAAGATGAATATATAAATATAATATGTGAGGCAATTACACTACTTCCTAGTGATATAGTAATTCATAGATTAACAGGAGATGCACCAAGAGATTTACTAATAGAGCCTAAATGGAGCTTGAAAAAGTGGGAAATTTTAAATTCAATAGATAAGAATTTAAAGGATAATAGTTTATATCAAGGATTAAATTGTAAAAGTAAATAATATATATGGAGGGGTAAAATGAATATAGACATAATAATTTCAGCAGATGATATAAAGCCTGAGAAAATTTTAAATAAAACAATATTAATTATAGACATGTTAAGGGCAACATCTGTTATAGTTACAGCACTATATAATGGTTGTAAAGAAGTAATACCTGTTTTAACTGTAGATGAAGCGTTAAATATAGCAAAAAAAGATAGAGATAAATATGTTTTAGGAGGAGAAAGAAACGCATTGAAAATAGAGGGGTTTGATTTTTCAAATTCTCCTTTAGATTATGATAAAGAATATATAAAAGGAAAAAGTTTAATAATAACAACTACAAATGGTACAAAAGCAATAAAGAGAAGTATAGGTGCAGAGCGTATATTAATAGGAGCTTTAATTAATGCTAAAGCTACTGCTGACAAAATATTAAAATTGAATAATGATTTAGTAATAGTAAATGCAGGAACATATGGACACTTTTCTATGGATGATTTTATTTGTGCTGGGTACATTATAAATTGTATTAGTGAAAATACATCTATAAATCCTACAGATATAGCTAAGACTGCACAATATATTTACAAAAACAATGAGGATATAGTAAGTTTTATAAAACATGCTAGTCACTACAAGAGAATTAAAGAATTAAATCTTAAAGAAGATTTAAAGTACTGTTGTTTAAAAGATATAATAAATATAGTGCCAGAATATAAAGATGATATTATAAGAGTATAGAAGATATTAAATTTACTTTTGTACTTTCAATCCATCCTTTAGTATTTATTTTGTTGTTAGAAGATATAGATACCTCATACCATGTATATTGGCGAATTTTTGCTTCATCATGAATTTTTACATAAGTATTTTTATTAATATAACGTAAAATAGGAGATTTGGTTAATGGAGATAAATATAAGGGACATCTTTCTAACACAATACCTTTATTACATTTAGCTGAAAAGTATTCAATTTTAAATTCATCAGGATAATTAAAACTTGACTTATCAATTATGTTTTTTAAATTTGTATTTTGGCGTTTTAATAATATTAGTTTTTTATGTTGATTAATAAGTTTATTATTAAAATACATAAATAAAATAATACAAGTTATTGCAAATACTAAAAATAGAAAGAAAGCTAACATTGGATTCCTCCTGAAATTTGCTATATATATTATTATATTAAATACCTGTATTTTGGTGACAAAAAATATAATAATTGAAATATATTTTAAAATTATGCTGATTTAAAGTCTAACTATCTATAAATCAGCATAATTTTAAATTGCTTTCATAATATCATTAAATTCAAGTATATATTTATCTGCTACTTTCATTATGCTATTTTTATGAGATTCTGAAAAAATATCATGTACTGCAACTACTTTCATACCAGCGGATTTTGCACTAATTATACCAGATAATATATCTTCAAATACTATGCAATTTTTAGGATTTTCTTTTAATTTTTTTGCAGTTAATAAATATATATCTGGTGAATTTTTATTTTTACTTATTTCATCAGCAGTAGTAATTGCATCGAATAAATTATATATATTATTAGATTTTAAAACTGCATTAGAAAGATTTGAAAAGTTACTAGTTGATAATCCAAGTTTTATTCCTTTAGATTTTAACAAAATTAAAAATTCTTTTGCACCAGGCTTTAATTTTATTTTATTGGAATAATAATTTAAAGCCATAGTGTTCCAATCATTTTTTATAGTGCATATATCATCTTTTATATTAAAGTTTTTTTTAAAATATTGAGCTGATTCATCAAAGGATAGATTTTCTATATTTTTCATTAAGTTTTTAGGCATATTTATATTATGATTTTTTAAATACTGTTTGTCTATTTCATTCCATATCCATAAAGAGTCTATTAGTGTTCCGTCTAAGTCAAATATTGCAGCGTTTATATTACTTAACAACTTTATCACCTCTTTTTAGTAAAAAAAAAGAGTTACTGAAAGTAACTCTTTGGTCGGGGTGACAGGGATTGAACCTGCGACCTCATGGTCCCAAACCACGCGCGCTCCCATCTGCGCCACACCCCGAAGTACAAACTTATTATATATTATATTTTATGAAAAATCAAGTTCTTTCACTTATAAGCGAAAGAACTTGATTTTTTAATTTTTTGATTTATCTCCAACTCCTCTAGTAGGAACTGTAGACATAATAAAACCTATAAATATTGATACCAAAGCAGGAGCTATAATATTAATATAAGATATAAATCTAGTTCTATAGAGTATTAATGCAGTTATTGCTGTAATTCCAATAGAAGTTATAAATATATATATTATAAATTTAGCCATAGAATTAAAAAGTTTTTCATATAATTTATGTCTTGTAGGACCACTTACTATACTTCTAAATATAAAATAAGATGTAAAAATTAAAATAATATTTGCTAAAGATGATATTAAAAAATTTTTCATAATAATTCACACCTCCAATGGATTCACTTTTAGTGTTACCAAATTAGAGGTATTTTACACTAATTTATAAAAAAAGTTTGGTAAAATTAATTTTCTAAAAAAATTTCACCTAGTTTAAATATATCTCCAGCACCAATTGTAAATAATACATCTCCAGAACTTAAGTTTTTACGAAGATAATTCAATATATCTTTGTAATCATGAAATACTTTGCAATTTACTCCATTAGATTTTATTTTATCACAAAGCATATCAGAATTTATAACTCCAGTGTCTTTTTCTCTTGCAGCATATATGTCTGTTAATATAAGATTATCAACATTATAAAAGGCATTAGTAAATTCATCAAATAAAGATAATGTTCTTGAATAAGTATGAGGTTGAAATACACAAAAAATTTTATTATGAGGATAATTTTTTGCAGCATCTAAAGTAGCTTTTATTTCTGTAGGATGATGAGCATAGTCATCTATTACTGTAACTCCATTTTTAACACCTTTTATTTCAAATCTTCTATGAGTACCTTTGAAGTTTTCTAATCCTTCTATTATAAATTTATAATCAATATTTGCACTTAATGCAACACTTATACTAGCAAGAGCATTTAAAATATTGTATTTACCAGGTACTTTTAAGTTTATTTTAAATAGGTTAACATCATTTTTAAATACCTCAAATGAAGCACAGGCTTGTTTATTATAAACAATATTTTTAGCTTGCACAGTACCTTTAGTTATACCATAAGTTATTATATTACAGTTTAAATCAGATATAATACTATTTACTCTTTCATCTTCTAAATTAGCAATTAAAAAACCATTTTTTGGTATGAGTTCTGCAAATTTTTTAAAAGTATTTTGTATATCATTTATGTCTTTATAAAAATCTAAGTGATCTGCGTCAATATTTAGTATTACACCTATAAAAGGATTAAACTTTAAAAAAGAACCTTTATATTCACAAGCTTCGTTTATAAAAAATTCTCCTTTCCCTACACGTATGTTGCCTTTTATGGAGTTTAATTCTCCACCTACCATTATTGTAGGATCTAAATTTGTTTTTAAAAATATTTCTGATACCATAGCTGTGGTAGTAGTTTTTCCATGGGTACCTGATATAGCTATATTATATTTATAGCTTTTCATTATATCACCTAAGAAAGACGCTCTATCCATAGTAGGTATATTTAATTCTTTAGCACGAATTAACTCTGGATTATCTTCCGATATAGCAGCAGTATATATTACTAAGTCTATATTTGGTTTGATATTATTTTTATTTTGACCTATATATATACTAGCTCCGTTTTTTCTAAGTTTACTTAATAAAGGAGAATCCTTCATATCAGAACCAGACACAGAGTAATCATTTTCAATAAGTATTTCCGCAATGCCACTCATACTTATTCCACCTATACCTATTAAATGTATTTTTTTATTTTTATCATTTATAAAGTCAAAAGACATTTAGCTATCCACCCCTTAAAAAGAATAACATTATTTATTAATTATATACAAAAATTATAAAAAAAAACACAGCAATAAATAAAATAATTATATTTATAAAAGACATTTAGTTATTCAACCCCTTAAAAAGAAATAACATTATTTATTAATTATATACAAAAATTATAAAAAAAACACAGCAATAAATAAAATAATTATAAATATAATTGTACAATAAAAAAATTATATTTACATAAAGTATTGATAATATATAAATTTTAGAATAAAATATGAATAATAAGAAGTTTTTTAAAAATATTATTCGTAAAATAGATAGGTGATATAATGGAAAAGTTTACTAGAAATCAAAGGGTTGCAGCTATAACTAAAATGTTAATAGAAAATCCTAATAAAGTAATAAATTTAAATACTTTTACTGAAATTCTTAATGCTGCTAAGTCTACAGTTAGTGAAGATTTAGTAATTGTAAAGGACACATTAAATAGACTTTCTATGGGAAGAATAGATACTATATCTGGAGCTGCAGGAGGAGTAAAGTATGTCTGCGGTATATCAAATGAAGAAAAAATGGATTTTGTAGAAGAACTATGTATTATTTTAAGAAATAAGGATAGAATAATACCAGGAAATTTTTTATATATGACAGATGTAATGAGTAATCCTTATATAATTCGTAAAGCAGGACTTATATTAGCATCTGCTTTTAATGATAAAAAAGTAGATTATGTGGTTACAGTAGAAACTAAAGGAATACCTTTAGCCTATGAAGTAGCTAAAATGTTAGGCGTTCAATTAGTAGTATTTAGAAGGCAAGCAAAATTTACAGAAGGTTCAACAGTAACTATTAATTATGTTTCAGGTTCTAATGGAAGAATACAAAATATGTCAGTATCAAAAAAAGCTATTAAAGAAAATAGTAAATGTATATTTATAGATGACTTTATGAAAGCAGGCGGTACGGCACGAGGTATAATAGATTTATTAAAAGAATTTAATTGTGAACTTTTAGGAATGGGAATATTAATAGATAATGTTGCTATACCTAAAAAATTGGTAAATGATTATGTATCTATAGTAGATTTTAATGGAATATCACCAGAAGGAAATGCTGTGTTAATGCCTTCTAAAAAATTTAAATAAAACTTGTTTAAATTAATTAATTTTTCATTAAATAGAGGAAAAAGGATATTTGATAGAGAATTATATATACATAAGCATCTTGGAGGTGGAAAATTATGCAAATAACTGATGTTAGGATTAGAAAGATATCTACAGAAGGCAAAATGAAGGCTATAGTTTCTGTAACTTTTGATAATGAATTTGTAGTTCATGATATAAAGGTTATAGAGGGTCAAAATGGATTGTTTATAGCTATGCCAAGTAGAAAAACTCCTGATGGAGAATTTAAAGACATTGCTCATCCAATTAATACTGAAACTAGAGAAAAAATTCAAAAGGCTATATTGGATGAGTATGAAAAAGTTAAAGAAGAAGCTTCCAATGAAGTTAAAGAAGAATAATAATAAGAAGGAGTAAACATGCTCCTTTTTATTATGTAGAACTTTTTATATTTATTTCAATACAATATGTAAGGTTGAAAATATTTATCATATAAAATATAATAATAAAATAAGTAAAAAATATATAATTAATAAAATTATATAACCATAAAGAGGTGTTATAATGTATAAGTGTGCCGTAATATTAGCAGCTGGAGAAGGAAAAAGAATGAAATCTAATACACCAAAAGTTTTACATAAAGTATGTGGAAAAGAAATGGTGAATTATGTTATAGATAATATTAAAGAAGCAAATATAGAAGATGTAAATTTAGTTATAGGAAAAGGAGCGAATTTAGTAAAAAATAGTACTGAAGATAGAAAAGTTTCTTATTCTTTTCAAGATAAACAATTAGGAACTGGACATGCTGTTATATGTGCTAAGGATTTTTTAGCTAATAAAAAGGGTTCAGTAGTTATATTTACAGCAGATGCACCATTAATAACAAAGGATTCCATAGAAAATCTTATTAATTTTCATGAAAAAGGAGAATATAAGGCTACTATTCTTACTTCTATTGTAGATAATCCTTCAGGATATGGAAGAATAATTAGAAAAGATAACTCAGAAGTACAAAAGATAGTAGAGCATAAAGATTGTTCAGAAGAAGAATTAAACATTAATGAAATAAATTCAGGAATGTATTGTTTTGATATAGAAAGTTTGATAAGTTCTTTATCAAAAATAAACAATGATAATGCTCAAGAAGAATATTATTTAACAGATGTTATAGAAATTTTAAAAAATGAAAATAAAAAATTAGGTGCAATATCTGTGCCTTTTGAAGAAACTATGGGGGTAAATTCCAGATTGCAATTATCTCAAGCAGAAAAGATTATGAGAAAAAGAATAAATGAGATGCATATGAATAATGGAGTTACCATTATTAATCCAGAGTCTACATATATAGAATGCAGAGTAAAAATAGAGCAAGATACTATTATATATCCAGGCAATGTTATTCAAGGAAATACTTTAATCAAAAAAAATTGTGTTTTATATCCTAATTCTAGAATAAAAGATAGTACAATAGGTGAAAATTCAACTATACAAAGTTCTGTTATTTTAGATAGCCATGTAGGAAATAATACTACAGTAGGGCCTTTTGCTTATATAAGACCTGAAAGCATTATAGGTAATAATGTTAGAATAGGAGATTTTGTTGAAATAAAGAAATCTTCTATAGGAGATGGAACTAAAGTATCGCATTTAACTTATATAGGGGATGCAGAGATAGGTAATGAATGTAACTTTGGATGTGGTACTGTAGTAGTTAATTATGATGGAAAAGTAAAAACAAAGACTATAGTTGGTGATAATTCTTTTATAGGTTGCAATACTAATTTAATTTCACCTGTAAAAGTTAATAATGATACATATATAGCTGCAGGCTCAACTATTACTGATGATGTTCCAAAAGGAGCTTTAGCCATTGCAAGAGCTAAACAAGTAAATAAAGAAGGCTGGGTAGCTAAGAAAGATTTAAAGAAATAATTTTAAGGGAGGATACATAAATGATAACCCATGGCAAAAATATTAAGATATTTACTGGAAACTCACATCCTAAATTAGCAAAAGATATAGCAGATATATTGGGTGCGTCAGTTGGTGATTCAAAAGTTTCAACATTTAGTGATGGAGAAATTTCAGTGGATATAAATGAAACTGTAAGAGGTAGAGATGTGTTTGTTGTACAATCTACTAATGCTCCAGTAAATGATAATTTAATGGAATTACTTATTATGATTGATGCGTTTAAAAGAGCTTCAGCGGGAAGAATAACAGCAGTTATGCCATATTACGGATATGCTAGACAGGATAGAAAAGCTAAAGCTAGAGATCCAATTACAGCTAAACTTGTAGCAGATTTAATAACTGCAGCAGGCGCAGATAGAGTTTTAACAATGGATTTACATGCATCACAAATACAAGGATATTTTGATATTCCTCTAGATCATTTATTAGGAGTTCCTATACTTGCAAAATATTTTGTTCAAAAAGGATTTGCAGAAAGAGAAGATATAGTTATAGTTTCTCCTGATTTAGGAAGTGTTACAAGAGCAAGAAAATTTGCAGATAAACTTCATGCTCCAATAGCAATTATTGACAAAAGAAGACCAAGACCAAATGTTTCAGAAATTATGCATGTAATAGGTGAAATAAAGGATAAAGTAGTTATATTAGTAGATGATATGATAGATACAGCAGGAACAATAACAAATGGAGCAAATTCACTAGTTGAAATGGGAGCTAAAGAAGTATATGCTTGCTGCACTCATGCTGTTTTATCAGGTCCTGCTATAGAAAGAATAGAGAAGTCTGTTATAAAAGAATTAATAATGCTAAATACAATAGACTTACCAAAAAATAAAAACTTAGATAAGTTTAAAGTTTTATCAGTAGCTCCAGTTTTTGCAGAAGCTATAAGAAGAATATATGAAGATATCTCAGTAAGTAAGCTTTTTGAAGATTAAATATAAAAGAGAGACGCAGCTTTTGGCTGCGTTTTTTATATTTATTTAAAAGTAAATAATTTGTAAAAATTAATGTATGCTATTTAATATAGCAATGAATATATGATAAATTTAATTTATAAAAGAAATTATGAAAGGAGTAGTTTATAAAATGGAAGGTGAAATAGCAAAGATATTAATTGTAGATGATGATGAAAATATATGTGAAGTTATAAAGATGTATTTAGAAAATTATGGTTATAATACTGCTGTATGTTATGACGGTAAACAAGCTGAGGAAGTATTTTTGGAATATAAGCCTGATTTAGTGCTATTAGATATAATGCTCCCTCGTATTGATGGGATAGATGTTTTAAAGTGGATAAGAAAGGATTATAATACTCCTATTATTATGCTTACAGCAAAAGGAGAAACTTTTGACAAAGTGCTAGGTTTGGAGTTAGGAGCAGATGATTATATAGTAAAACCATTTGAACCTAAAGAATTATTAGCTAGAATAAAAGCTGTGTTAAGAAGATATAATTTAGATAATGAAAAAGATGAAATTTTAAATTTTGAAGATTTATCAATAGATATTAATTCTTATATAGTTTTATATAGAGAAAAAGAAATAAAAATGCCACCAAAAGAATTTGAGCTTTTATATTATCTTGCTAGTAATAAAAATAGAGTTTTTACAAGAGAACAATTATTATGTGAAGTTTGGGGATATGATTATCCAGGAGATTCTCGTACTGTTGATGTGCATATAAAGCGACTTAGGGAAAAATTACCAGAGGGTACTAATTGGAAAATTGAAACGGTATGGGGGGTAGGATATAAATTTGAGGTGAAGTAGATGATAAAAAAAGGATTATTTTCTAAAATGGTTGCTACATTTACATTGATTATTTCTATAAGTTTTATTATAATAGCTACTTTTTTATCCTACTGGTTTGAAGGATATTATTTTCAACAGAGAAAGGCTCAAATAAATAGCGAGTCAGGAATTATAGGCAAAGCAGCAGTAGAATATTTGGAAGGAGATATATCTTCTTATAGATTAAGAGAGATTTTAACTTATATAGGCAATTATTTAGCTACAGATATATGGTTATTAGACAATTATGGATATGTTTATTCTGTGTCAAATGATAAGCAAAAAAAATTAATAGAAAAACAAGTGTTTACTAATGAGTTAGAGGAATTAAGGAAAGGAAATAGTGTTGAAAAAAGAGGAGCCTATGGAAATATTTTTGTGGTGCCAGTTCATACTTACGGTATGCCCATTTTTTATAATGGTACATTTAAGGGAGCAATTGTAATGCATACATCAATAAACGAAATAAGAGGACCTTTAAAAAAGGTTTATGAAATTATATGGGCTTCTGCTGTATTGGCAATAATAGCATCTTGTTTTGTAATATATTATTTTTCTCAAAGGATAATAATAAGACCTCTTGCACAAATTAATTATGTAGCAGATAAAATATCTAAAGGAGAGGTGGACAAAAGAGTTAATATTAATTCTAAGGATGAAATAGGAGCTTTAGCAGAATCATTTAATTCTATGGCAGATTCTTTAGAAAAGATAGAAAACAATAGAAGAGAGTTTATATCTAATGTTTCTCATGAAATAAGGTCGCCAATAACTTCTATAAAAGGATTTGTTAGTGGAATGTTAGATGGAATAATACCAAAAGAAAAAGAAAGATATTATTTAGGTATAGTATATAAAGAAATACAAAGGTTAACAAGATTAGTAAATGACCTTTTGGATTTATCTGCTATTGAAGCTGGTGAATTTAATTTAAGAATTGAAGAATTAGAATTAAATGAGTTTATTAGATTATCTGTAATAAAATTTGAGACAAAAATAAAAGATAAAAAAATCAATGTTAATGTTTGCCTTGATGATGAAGATTTGTTTGTAGCAGCAGATAGGGATAGACTGGTACAAATAATAACTAATCTTTTAGATAACGCTATAAAATATGTAAATGAAGGAGGAAATGTAAAAATAAATACAACTAAGAGAGGAAAAAAAGCATACGTATCTATATTTAATGATGGTCCATGTATTTCTGAACAAGATTTAAAAAAAATATGGCAGAGATTTTATAAAGAAGATAAAGCAAGGTCATCTAAAGTTAGTACGGGACTGGGACTTCCTATAGTTAGAAGCATACTTACCAAATTAGGAGAAGACATATGGGTTGAAAATGTTAAGAATAAGGGAGTAAAGTTTACTTTTACATTAACATTAATATAAAATAATAATTGAAATATTACACTTTGTTCATTGTTATGTAAAAATTATTAAATATAATAAAAAGAGTAGGAGGTGTTATAATAATTATGGATGATAAAGATAAAAATAATATAAAAGATGTAAAATGGCAAGATGTAAGTGATGGAAAGGGAGAGATAATATTTAAGAGTAGTAGAAGAAAAAGAATAAGAAGTAGTTTTAAAATTTTAGTTATAATTATAATATCTGCAGTAATTGGAGGAATATCAGGAGCGTATATAGTAAATAATAAATACCAATCTATGGATTATAATCAATGGAATCAATTTGATAATAGCAGTGAAAAAAATGTTTCAAATGCACCCAAAAGTTCTATAACTAAAGTTGCAGAAACTGTTGGACCAGCAGTAGTTGGTATTAGTAAAAAAGCTCAAGGTTTTTTTGGAGTAGAGGATGTAGAAAGTGGTTCAGGTATAATATTTGATGTTAATGGATATATAGTTACTAATAATCATGTTATAAAAGGAGCAGATAAGGTTACAGTTAAATTATCAAATGGTAAGATATTGGAAGCTAAAGTTATAGGAACAGATCCTAGATCGGATTTAGCTGTAATAAAGGTAGAAGCTAAAAATTTGCCTGTTGCTAAATTTGGAGATTCTTCTAAAGTAAGGGTAGGAGATAAAGCAGTTGCCATAGGAAATCCTTTGGGAGAAGAATTTGCTGGCTCTGTTACATCAGGAATTATAAGTGCGTTAAATAGAAAAATTCAATATGGAGGGGCAATATATAAAGTACTTCAGACAGATGCGGCAATAAATCCAGGAAATAGTGGAGGAGCTTTATGTAATGAATATGGAGAAGTAATAGGCATTAATAGTTTAAAAATAGGTTCGGAAAAAAATGTAGAAGGAATGGGCTTTGCTATAGCTATCAATGAAGCTAAAAGTATAATAAAATCTCTTATGGAAAAAGGAAAGGTATCAAGACCTTACTTGGGAATATATGGTCAAAGCGTTATATCAGAAAAAAATAATGTTCAGGGTGTATATGTAAATGAAGTAATAGATGGAAGTGGTGCCAAAGCAGCAGGAATTCAAGTAGGGGATGTTGTAATAGAATTAGATAATAAAAAAATAAATAGATTTGAAGATTTAGCGGAAATATTAGATAATCACAAAATTGGTGATGCAATTTCCTGTAAGATATGGAGAAATGGTAAGACATTAAATAAAAATATAATATTATCTGAAATGAAAGATAGTGATAGATAAAGAGACTTATTAAGTTTCTTTATCTATTTGACTTTATAATATTAATATTATATTGTTATGTATTAGTAGAAAATTTATGTTAAACTAATTTAGAATGGAGAATGTATATGCATATAATAGTTGGATTAGGGAATATAGGTGCTAAGTATGAGCATACTAGACATAACGTAGGTTTTGATGTTATAGACTTAATATCAAAAAAATATAATATAGATATTAATAGGGAAAAATTTAAAGGAATGTGTGGTTTTGGAAACATATGTAATGAAAAATGCATGCTTTTAAAACCTAGTACATATATGAATTTAAGTGGTGAAAGTGTAATAGAAGCAGTAAATTTTTATAAAATACCTAATGAAAATATAATTATAATATATGATGATATAAGTTTAGATATAGGAAAAATAAGAATAAAAACAAAAGGCAGCTCTGGTGGACATAATGGAATTAAAAATATAATATGTAATTTAAATTCGGAAGAATTTACAAGAATTAAAATTGGTATAGATTCCCCGAATAAAGAATTAGTATCCTATGTACTTGGAAAATTTAGTAAACAACAAAAGGAAGTTTTAGATAAGGTATTTGAAATAAGCGTAGAAGCTGTTGAAAATATTATAGATAAAGGAGTACAACAAGCTATGAATAAATATAATGGCTTAAAAATACAGTAAGTTTAGAGGTGAAATATTATGAGGTTAGATGGTATTGTAAAGCCACTTAAAGAAAGTACAGTGTTTAAAAGCTTGTTAAATAGCATTAATAAAAATGTACTTCCTGCAGAAGTTTCAGGGTTATCTGAATCAGGAAGGAGTTATTTAATAAATGGATTATATGAAGAAATAAGCAAATCTTTTTTAATACTTACACATAGTGACATGGAAGCTAGAAAATTATATGAAGATTTAAGCTTATATATACAAAATGTATACTACTTGCCTTCAAAGGATATTGTTTTTTATAATATTGATGCTGTATCTGGAGATTTAAGATGGGAAAGATTAAAAGTAATTAGAGAAATAATGAAAAGCAATAAAAAAATAATTATAACTTGTATAGAATCTTTAGCAGCTACATATATACCTTTAAATTTGTATAAACAATATACTTTTAAGTTAAGTGTAGGAGACAATTTAAATTTAGAAGATTTAAGTAAGAATTTAATACAAAGTGGATATCAAAAGGTAAATATAGTTGAAGGAAAGGGAGAATTTTCTATAAGGGGTGGAATAGTAGATATATATTCACCTATTTCCTTAGAGCCTTATAGATTAGAATTATTTGATACAGAAATTGATTCTATAAGAACTTTTAATATAGAATCTCAAAGAAGTATAGATAAAGTAAATTCTTTGGAGATATTTCCAGCAAAAGAAATTATATTAAAAGAAGAAAATATTAAATTGGGAATAAAAAATATTAAAAATGATTTAGAAATTATATTAAAAAATTTTAAAAATCATGATAATGAAAAAGCAAAAATTTTAGAAGTAGTAAATAGAAATATAGAACTTTTACAAGAAACATTAACTTTTGAAACAATTGATAGTTATATTCCGTATTTTTATGAGAATGTTTCTTCTTTTTTAGAATATACAAAAGATTATTTTGTTGTTATAGATGAATTTGAAAGATGTTTAGGAAAATTAGATAGTGTATATTATGAGTTTGAAGAAAACTATAAAAATTTTCTTAAAAGAGGAAATGTTTTGCCAAAGCAAGTGGAATTATTATTTGCAAAAGATAGAGTTTTATTAGATTTAAAAAACACAAAGAATATAATTTTAGAACCTATAAGTAAATCTCATGATGTATTTTTACCTAAATCTTTAGTTAGTTTTTCTCAAACAACATTAAATAAATATAATGGACAATTGAATTTATTAATAAAGGATATAAAGGATAGAAAAGATAAAGGTTATAAAATTATAATACTTTCAGGAACTAAAACTAGAGGTGAAAGATTAGTTAATAATTTAAGAGATGAAGGCATAGAAAATATATATAAAGACGAGGTACTAAATATACTTCCTGGAGAAGTTTGTATATCTTTTGGAAGTCAATTTAAAGGTTTTGATTTTAAAGATATAAAGGTATGTGTTATATCAGATAAAGAGGTATTTGGAGATTCTAGAAAAAAGAGAAAAAATAAAAAATTAAAAAAAGGAATAGCTAAAATAAAAAGTTTTACAGATTTAAAACCAGGGGATTATGTTGTTCATGTAAATCATGGAATAGGTGTATATAAGGGCATAAAACAGTTGGATATAGAAGGAAATAAAAAAGATTATTTAGAATTATTTTATAATTCAGATGATAAATTGTATGTGCCAGTAGAACAATTAGATTTAGTTCAAAAATATATAGGAAGTGAAGGTAAAACTCCTAAAATAAATAAACTTGGAAGTTCAGAATGGGCAAAAACCAAGAGTAAAGTAAAGAAATCAATTGAAGAAATAGCAGAAGATTTAGTTAAATTATATGCTGCAAGAAATACATTAAAAGGTTATAAGTTTTCTAAAGATACTATTTGGCAAAAGCAGTTTGAAGATGAGTTTCCTTATGAAGAGACAGAAGATCAATTAACAGCTATAGAAGACATAAAAAAAGATATGGAATCTGATAAAATTATGGATAGATTGCTGTGCGGGGATGTGGGATATGGAAAAACTGAAGTGGCACTTAGATCAGCTTTTAAAACTGTTATAGAGGGAAAACAAGTAGCATTTTTAGTACCCACTACTATATTGGCACAACAACATTATAATAATTTAGTTAAAAGGTTTTCAGATTTTCCTATAAAAGTAGATATGATAAGCAGATTTAAAACTTTAAAAGAACAAAAAGAAACAATTAAAGCTGTTAAAGAAGGAAATGTAGATATATTAATAGGAACTCACAGAATAATACAAAAGGATATAGAATTTAAAGATTTGGGATTATTAATAATTGACGAAGAACAAAGATTTGGAGTATCTCATAAAGAAAAAATAAAGAAATTTAAAAAGAATGTGGATGTTTTAACATTAACAGCTACGCCTATACCAAGAACTTTGCATATGTCTTTAGTTGGAGTAAGGGATATAAGCGTAATTGAAACACCACCAGAAGAAAGATATCCTATACAAACTTATGTGGTAGAATATAATGACCAGTTAATAAGAGATGCAATACTTAGAGAATTAAATAGAAATGGACAGGTTTATTTTGTATATAATAGAGTAGATAAGATTAAAGAAATGGCAGCCTATATAGCCAAGCTTCTTCCAGAAGGAAAGGTTTGTGTAGCTCATGGTCAAATGAGAGAAAGAGAACTTGAAAATATTATGTTAGATTTTATGAAAAATAAATATAATATATTAGTGTCAACTACAATTATAGAAACAGGTATGGATATACAAAATGTTAATACAATGATAATATATGATGCAGATAAAATGGGATTATCACAGCTTTATCAATTACGTGGAAGAGTTGGAAGAACAAATAGAATAGCTTATTGTTACTTAACTTATAAAAAAAATAAAATACTTACAGAAGTAGCTGAAAAAAGATTAAAAGCTATAAAAGATTTCACAGAACTTGGATCAGGATTTAAAATAGCTCTTAAGGATTTAGAAATTAGAGGAGCAGGAAATATAATGGGAGCTGCACAACATGGTCACATGGCTACAGTAGGATATGACTTATATTGTAAAATGTTAGAAGATACAGTTAAATTAATAAAAGGAGATATTGATAAGGAGCCTATAGAAACTACTATAGAATTAAAAGTAGATGCCTATGTACCAAATTATTATATAAATGATGAAATACAGAAAATAGAGATTTATAAAAAGATAGCAGCTATAAATTCCTATGAAGATATGTTGGATATACAGGAAGAGTTAGAAGATAGATTTTCTGATATTCCAGAACCAATAAATAACTTGATAAATATAGCATATATAAAAAGTGTTGCTAGAAATTTAGGTATAGAAAATATAAAAGATAAAAAAGGTGAAATTATAATACAATTTGAAAGCAAGAATAGATTAAATGAAAATGTAATCAAGAGTTTATTGGATAAATATAGAAAAAATATATTATTTAGGTTTTCAGAAAAGCCATCTATAGTATTTAAATTAAATACTATAAAAAAGGAAAATATAATAATTAATTTAAAAGAATTAATAGAATATATTAATAAAATGTATACAGAAAATTAATTTTAAGAAAGTAGTTTTTTATGGTAAAATTAGTTTGGTTAGCAAATTTAATAACAAATTTAAGAGTGGAGGAGTAAGTTGTGAACAATAGAAAAATTAAAAGGTTAATTAGCGGATTGTTAATTAGTGGATTTGTATTTTTTGCATTTGGATGTGATATGATAGAAAAAACTCCAGAAGCAATTGCTAAAAGTACAGTTGCTAAGGTAAATAGTGAGAAAATAACAAGAGGTGACCTAGATAATGACCCTCAAATGAAACAAATAGTTGCTCAATTAAAACAGCAATATGGAGAAAACTATGAAAAATCTGATGAAGGAAAAGAAATTCTTAAAGAACAAAAAAAGAATTTGTTAGAAGGAATGGTAAATGAAAAACTTGTTTTGCAAAAGGCAAAAGAATTAAAAGTAATACCTACTGTTGATGAAATAAATAAAGAAGTAGACAAGGAAATTACATATAAAAAAAAGCAATTTGCAGAAGGCAATGATAAAAAATTCAATGAAATTTTAAGCAAAAGTGGAATTACAGAAAAGAAGTTAAAAGAAGATTTGAGAAAAATTATTGAAAAGAGTTTACCTATAAAAAATGTAATTGAGCATGTTACAAAAAACGTAAAGATAGATGATAAAAAAGCTTTAACTTATTATAATTCTCATCAATTAGAGTTTACTGAAAAACCTAATAAAATTCATACAGCACACATATTAGTTAAGACAGAAGATGAAGCTAAAAAAGTTAAAGAAAGATTAAATAAGGGAGAAGATTTTGCTAAAGTAGCAAAGGAAGTATCTCAAGATCCTGGTTCCAAAGACAAAGGTGGAGATTTAGGTTTTGTAGAAGTTGCAAATTCAGGATTTGATGCTAAATTTATGGCTGGTGCTATGGCACTAAAAGAAGGTGAAATTTCAGCACCAGTTCAAACTAGTTTTGGATTTCACATAATAAAATGTATAAAAAAAGAAGAATATCCTGTAAAAAAATTTGATTTGGTTAAAAAAGATATAATAAGTAAATTAGAAGAAGAAGAAAAAAGAAAAGTATTTATGAATAAATTAGAGGAATGGAAAAAAGCATCAAAAATAGAAACTAAAAAATATGAAAAAAATTTAATATAATTTATAAGTATAATAAGAGCTATGTGGAAAATCCCATAGCTCTTATTACTTTAGTTAAATATCCATTTTTAAAATTTAAATAGCAATTGTGTATAAAATTTCATAATTGGAAAGATAATAATACTACAAAGTGTATTGTATTAAATTTTAATTAGAGGAGGTAAGAACTAATGAAAGCAACAGGTATTGTGCGAAGGATAGACGATTTAGGAAGAGTTGTAATACCTAAAGAAATTAGAAGAACGTTAAGGATAAGAGAAGGAGATCCTTTAGAAATATTTACTGATAGAGAAGGTGGAGTAATATTAAAGAAGTATTCACCAATTGGAGAACTAGGGGATTTTTCTAAAGGATATGCTGAATCTTTACAAAAGACTATAGGAAATTTAGTAATGATTTGTGACAAAGATACTATAATATCTTTAAGTGGAGGTAATAAAAAGGAATATTTAGATAAAAAGATAAGTAGAGAATTAGAAAAGTTAATAAATGATAGAAAAACTATAATATTAAAATCTACAGAGATTATACCAATATATGATGATGAAGAAATAGAAGATAAGTATTTTTCACAAGTTATATCTCCAATAATAGCAGAAGGAGATGCAATAGGAGCAGTTATGATAGCAGCTATAGAGCAAGAAAAAGAATTTGGCGAAATAGAAAGTAAACTTTTAGAAACAGCTTCCCTATTTTTAGGTAAGCAAATGGAACAATAAAATAAATTTATATAATGGCAGAAAAATTAGTTCTGCCATTTGTTTTTAATGAAAATATATTAAATCTAGTAATAATACCTCTAAAGCTAAAATAATAATATTTTAAAGTAGGTTTTGGAGGTGTGATATGAAAAAACAATCTTTAGTAAAAGGAACATTTGTTTTGGGATTATCAGGAATTATAGCAAAGTTTTTAGGGTTATTCTTTAGATGGCCTATACAAATGTTAATAGGAGATGAAGGTTTTGGATATTATCAAATGTCATATCCTTTATACATGTTTTTTATAGCTATTTCTTCAGGTGTTCCAGTAGCAATTTCAAAAATGGTTTCAGAAAAAAGTGCTACCAAAGATGTAGAGGGAATTATAGAAATATTAAGAAAAGCCTTATTACTTATGATTTTCATGGGTTTTGGCTTTACAATAATATTAATATGTTTTTCAAAAAAAATTATATTATTTTTAAAATGGGATACTAAATCTTATTATTCTTTAATTAGTATATCAATAGCACCTATATTTATTTCTATTATGAGTGCTTTTAGAGGATTTTTTCAAGGACTACAAAATATGAATCCTACAGCTATATCTCAAATTTTAGAGCAAATAGGAAGAGTAATAGTAGGCGTTGGCTTTGCTTATATACTTTTGCCCAAAGGTATAGAATATTCAGCTGCTGGAGCGGCATTAGGAGCTGTTGCAGGAGGTATATTGGGCAGTATATATTTGTTTAATAAATATATGTCTATAAGAAAAGATATAAAAATAGTTAATGTAAAAAATGATACTTATATCATGGAAAAACTTTTACATATAGCTATTCCCATATCTTTAGGAGCTACAGTAGGAACTGTAATGAGTCTTATAGATTCAGCATTGGTTCCTCAAAAACTATTACAAGCTGGCTTTGCATCAAAGGAAGCTACTATTTTATATGGTCAATTAACAGGAAAGGCATTTACACTAGTGAATGTACCTCTTACATTGTCTATGTCCCTATGTGCTTCTTTAATGCCTATAATTGCGGAAGCATATGTATTAAATAGAAATATAGAAGTATTAAATAAAGTAGATATGGCTTTAAGATTTTCTATGGTAATAGCACTGCCGTCTTTTGCTGGATTATACTATATGGCACTACCTATTTTAAATTTGATTTTTCCAGGACAAGTACAAGGGTATACTATATTAAAATACTTATCCATAGCAATTCCTTTTATAATATTATCCCAAACTTCAACGGCTATACTTCAAGGTATAGGACAGTATGTAAGACCAGTTATAAATTTGGCAATAGGTTGCATTGGTAAAATAGTATTAACTATGATATTAGTTTCAATTCCTTATATTAATATATATGGCGCAGTAATTGGGACAATAGTAGGTTATCTTATTTCAGCTATTTTAAACATTAGATTAGTGAAAAAAAAGCTAGATATTAAAATTAATTATTACGATATCATGATAAAGCCTGCATTTGCCTCTGTTTTAATGATAATAGCTGTTGTATTTATTTATATGTATGTTTATAATTATACAATAAGTAGTAGAATAGCATGTTTGGTTAGTATATTTTCGGGAATATTAGCATATGGGGTATTAATAATTTTGTTTGGGGTGTTTAATTATAGGTATTTAAAAAGTAGATTTTTTAACAGAAGGTAAAAGGAGAGAGTATTTATGATAAAAATAGTGGGATTAGGTCCTGGTTCAAAAAATTCAATAACAATAGGTGTTTTAGAAAGCCTTAAAAAAGCAGATAAAATATATTTAAGAACAAATAAACATCCTAATGTAGAATATTTAAAAAGTATAGGGTTAGAATTTGAAACTTTTGATTATATGTATGATAATTTTAATAATTTTGATGAAGTATATAAATCAATAGCAATTGAATTGATAAATAAATATAAAAAATACGGAAATATAATATATGCTGTACCAGGACATCCTTTAGTAGCAGAAAAATCTGTAAATATTTTAATTGAACTTTGCAAAAAAGAAGATATAGATATTGATATATTACCTGCTGTAAGTTTTATAGAATCAATTATAGAAAGATTAAAAATAGATCCTATAAATGGATTAAAGATAATAGATGCATTTGATATTAAAAATCAAGTTTTAGATAAAAGAGTTGGAATTATTGTAACTCAATTATATAATAAGCTTATAGCCTCTGAGGTTAAATTAGATTTAATGAATTATTATGGCGATGATGAAGAAATCTATTTTGTTAGAGCTGCAGGAGTAGAAGGGTTAGAGAGCATAAGAAAAATACCTTTATATGAGTTGGATAGACAAGAAGACATAGATTATTTAACATCAATTTATATACCTAAAAACAATAATTTAAAAGATTTTAATGATTTAATTAAAATAATGAGTACACTTAGAGGAGAAAATGGATGTCCATGGGATAGAGAACAAACTCACAAGTCTTTAAAACAATATCTTATAGAAGAGAGTTATGAAGTATTGGATTCTATAGATGAAGAAGATGATGAAGCTTTAGTAGAAGAGTTAGGAGATGTCTTGCTTCAAGTGGTGTTCCATTCTCAAATAGGTAAAGAAAATGGATTTTTTAATATAAATGATGTTGTAAAATCTATTTGTGATAAGATGATTGAAAGACATCCTCATGTTTTTGGAAATGTAAATGCAGATACTACAGATAAGGTATTGTATAATTGGGATAAAATAAAGAAAAAACAATATGGGTTTAATACTTATACAGATGAGTTAAATCATATAGCAAAAAGTTTTCCAGCACTAATTAGAGCATATAAAGTTCAAAAAAAAGCTGCAAAAGTAGGCTTTGATTGGGATGATGTAATATTTGCTTTAGATAAAGTATTGGAAGAATTATATGAGGTTAAAAATGTATATAAAGAAAAAAATAGGGCAAAAATATTAGAAGAAGTTGGAGATTTATTATTTTCTTGTGTAAATGTTGCAAGATTTCTTGACATTAATCCAGAATTAGCTTTAAATTATACTATAGACAAATTTATAAATAGATTTGAATATATAGAAAAATCAGCATTGAGTAAAGGAGTAAGCATAGAAGATATGACATTAGAAGAAATGGATAATTTATGGGAAAAATCTAAAACAATAAAATAAATTTTATTATTTCTACATAAGTTATATTTAAAAAGAAGGATTTTTAAAATTAGTGAAGAATATGCTATCTATGCATACTCAATATTTAAGGAGGTAAACTAAAGTGAACAAATCAGAATTAATTACAAGTATTTCAGAAAAAAGTGGATTGACAAAAAAAGATGCTGAAGTAGCTTTAAAAGCATTTATAGAAACCGTGGAGGAAACTTTAGAAAATGGAGATAAAGTTCAGTTAATAGGATTTGGAACATTTGAAACTAGAAAGAGAGCAGCTAGAATGGGTAGAAATCCAAGAACTAAAGAAGAAATAGAGATACCAGAATCAACTGTTCCAGTATTTAAGCCTGGAAAAGAATTCAAGGATAGAGTTAATAAATAACAATTTATTAAAAAACCCGGTTAAATTCTGGGTTTTTTATTTTATAATATTATAATTTAGGGGAGAAAATATATGAGGTTAGATAAATTTCTAAAAGTTTCTAGAATAATAAAAAGAAGAACTGTAGCTAAAGAAGCCTGTGATACAGGAAGAGTATTAGTAAATAGTAAAATAGCTAAGGCAGGGGTGGAAGTAAAAGAAGGAGATATTATAGAGATAAAATATGCTAACAAATCTATTAAAGCAGAAATAATTAATATTTCTGAGCATGTAAAGAAAGAAGAAGCTCAAAATATGTACAAAATAATAGAATAAATTATGTGGTATTAATATAATTTTTAAATAAAAGCATGGTGACAAATATATAATAATAAAATTATCTATTTGTCGTTATACTTTTATTTAACTTTATAAATGTAATATATATTTATCTCCATTCATATATTTAATATAGTAAAATGGAGGTGTCTATATGGAAAAAAAAGAAGCTAAAATAGAAAATAAAAAAAGCAATTTGAATCTTCAAGATAGAAAAAGGTTATCCATAAGTGGAGTTATAGAAGTTATTAGCTTTAATGAAGAACAAATAGTATTAAATACTAATTTAGGAAGTCTAGTTATAATGGGGGAAGATTTAAAAATGAATAAATTAGATGTGCAAAATGGAGATGTAATGATAAGTGGCATGATTAATTCTTGTGTTTATACTAGTGTAGATAGTAAGAAGGAAAGAGAAAGCATATTATCTAAATTATTTAAGTAAGGAGAAGACTATGGTAATATCTATTAGTCAACAATTAAAATTAGTTATATTTAGCATTATTGCAGGTCAAATAACAGGCATGTTATTTGATTTATATAGATTAATTAGAGGATTTAAAGTGGATAATAAACTGGTAACTTTCATAGAAGATACTTTGTTTTGGATATTTAGTGCTATATTAGTATTTGTATTTCTGCTTTTTACTAACTATGCATACATAGGGCTTTATGTTTATTTTTGTATAGCTATAGGTATAATTATATATTTGAAATTTATAAGTAAAACTTTTTTAAGAATACAATATAAATTTTTAAAAAATCTCATGAAATTTTTTAGAATACTTGTTAATATATTATTATATCCTTTAGAATCTTTAATTTATAAAATAAGAAATAAAAAGAATTTATAAAAATAGCTTGAAGAAAAGTGAAAATCAAATTAAAATATATATATATATTATTTGAAAGGATAATAATTTAATGAAAAAAAAAATAAAAATTAAAAGTATTTTAATTATTGTTATTCTATTTTATATAGTATATATATTTATAAATCAGCAAATAACTATGAAAAAATTAAAAGGTCAAATTAACAATAGTAAAATAGAATTAACTAAAGTTAAAGAAAAAAATCAAAAGTTACAGGATGAAGTTAAAATGTCTAAAACTAGCAAGTATATAGAAAAGCTAGCTAGAGAGAGACTAGGGCTTGTTAAACAAGGAGAGACTCCTGTAATAAGTAACACAAAATAAAAAAAATAATATAATAAAAAATAAATGTCTATTATTAAATTTAAATATATTTTTTTATTAAGGAGGAGTCTTTTTAATATGACTTTAAAACCAGGAAGTATACTAGAGGGTAAAGTGATTAATATTACTAATTTTGGTGCTTTTGTAGAGGTAGAGGGAAGAACAGGTTTAGTTCACATATCTGAAATTTCAGATGATTATGTAAAAAACATAAGAGATTATTTAAAGGAAAAAGATAAGGTCAAAGTTAAGGTTATATCTATAGACGATAAAGGAAAGATAAGTTTATCTATTAAACAAGCTATTTCAAAGAAAAAGTCATGTAGACCTGTAGAAATTGATTGGTCTAAGCAAAATAATAAGAAGTCTGTAGGAAGCTTTGAAGATAGATTAACAAATTTTTTAAAAGAAAGTGAAGAGAGATTTCAAGATATTAAAAAGCACCAAGAAGGTAGAGGACATGGATATAAGAAAAATTAATCATGAATGGAAATAAAGGGGCTCTAAGAGTCTCTTTTATTTTTTCTAAAAAAATCATTGACAATATGTAATACATAATATATAATAATCTATGTCGCAAGAATTTAATTTATATTATTTGCTGGAGTGGCGGAACAGGCAGACGCACAGGACTTAAAATCCTGCGAGCCTTAAAAGCTCGTACCGGTTCGATTCCGGTCTTCAGCACCAAAAATGTCGCGGAGTGGAGCAGTTGGTAGCTCGTCGGGCTCATAACCCGAAGGTCGTAGGTTCAAGTCCTACCTCCGCAACCAAAACATGGCGGAATAGCTCAGCTGGCTAGAGCATTCGGTTCATACCCGAAGTGTCGTAGGTTCAAGTCCTATTTCCGCTACTTCTTAATTGTTATAAAAATTATTATATTATTTGCTGGAGTGGCGGAACAGGCAGACGCACAGGACTTAAAATCCTGCGAGCCTTAAAAGCTCGTACCGGTTCGATTCCGGTCTTCAGCACCAAAAAATGTCGCGGAGTGGAGCAGTTGGTAGCTCGTCGGGCTCATAACCCGAAGGTCGTAGGTTCAAGTCCTACCTCCGCAACCAAAACATGGCGGAATAGCTCAGCTGGCTAGAGCATTCGGTTCATACCCGAAGTGTCGTAGGTTCAAGTCCTATTTCCGCTACCAAAGAGACTCATAGTAAATCTATGAGTCTTTTATTATTATAATTTAGAAATTATTTTAAAAATCATAGAAATAAATGTCCGAAAAAATATTTTTTGTCAACTTCACTTTATGACAATTATTTCCAAAACCCTTTGCTATAATAAAGAAAGTAATTAAAAAGGGTGGGATGTATGTATGCAATATGGAATAGAACTTTTTCCGTATCAAAGAGTAAAAAAAATTAATAATGAGATTAGAAGAAAAGCTCCTTTTAAACTTAAGGTGTTTTTAAGACCTATGTTTTATTTTTTATCTGCTTTTTTAGTAAGTAGAGTTATTTTAATTAATCTTATGGCACCTTTTGGACTTGCTTTTTTAGTGTCTATGTTATTACAAAAAAATAATAAGTATGTTTTAATAGTATCTTTAGGAACTTTTTTAGGTTATATTTCTATTCATAATAATATTAAGAATTTAGGAGCATATTTAATTATAATAGCTACTCTTTTTTTAGTTAATAACTTAATAAATAATATGAAAAAAAGTTTAATTATATTACTTTTATTATCTATAGTTTTTATAGAATTTTCTTTGTATAAATTATTTATAGTTAATTTGTCTGCTCCTGTAAGCATTATTACTTCTTTTTTTGAAACAGTTTGTATATTTCCAGTTTACTATATAATTGACTATTCTATTAAATGTTTTAAAGAGATTAATACTAGACATTTATATAATAGTGAAGAAACAATGAGTATGTGTGTAACTATGTCTCTTATAATAGCAGGTACTTGGGGAAGTAATATATTTAATTTATCTATTAGAAATATAATAGCATTAACATTTGTACTTATTGTAGGTTATATAAAAGGTAGTGCATCTGGAGCAGCTTGTGGAGTGTCTATGGGTATAGTTATAGGTATGTGTTCTAACAATATGATGGAGTTTATTGGAGTTTATGGATTATGTGGTCTAGTGTCAGGAATGTTCAATGAGTTAGGTAAATGGATGAGTATGATATCCTATTTAGTAGCTTTTTCTGTACTTAAAATGTATTCTGGTACAGTAAATACTTTTCAATTTATGGAGGCATCTATAGCTTCTTGTATATTTATATTAATACCATTAAAAGTATATAATAAAATAGCTATAGATTTAGATTGGCATAAAAAAGAAGAAAAATTAAAGGAAGACTATGTTAATAAAATAAAAGATATATTTATAAATAAGCTAAATAATTTTTCACAAATGTTATTTAATATATCATATACATTAGCGAATCTATCTGATAATGATAAATTAGCTATGAAAAGTAAAAGTAGTGCTTTAGTAGAAAATTTAGCAGATAGAGTATGTAGCAATTGTAATATGAACTCTATATGCTGGAAAAGAGAAACTTTTTATACTTATAACGCTTTTGCGGAGTTAATACAAAATTATCAAAACAAGAGAAGTATAATTCCTTATGAAATAGATAGAAAATGTATAAAACGTTCTGTACTTATAAAAAATACAGAATCTATAGTAAATAATTATATTATAAATGAAATATGGAGAGCTCAATTAAGTGAAGGAAGAGAAACATTAGCTAAGCAAATAAATAATATGGGAGGATCAGTAGAAGAAATTATAGATGGGTTTAAATCTGGAATAAAGTTTAATACAAATATGGAAAGTAATATAAGAAGAATATTAAATAAAAATAATATAAAATATAGAGAAGTTTATTGTTTTAATGATAACAATAATAGATTATTAATTAATATTTCTCTTAATGTTTGTGGTGGAAATAAATTATGTATAAAAAGTATATTGCCTTTAATAAATCAGGTTTCTGAAAAGGAAATGTGTATAGGAGATGATAGTTGTAATATAAATGTAAAAAACAAAAGCTGCAATATAGTTTTTCAAGAAGCACCTAAATATCATATTGTCTCAGCTGTTGGCAGAGCATGTAAAGATGGAGAGAAAAATAATGGAGATAGTTATAGCTTTGAAAAGCTAAAGGATGGTACATACATGACTATAATAAGTGATGGTATGGGTTCAGGCTCTAGAGCTGAAGAGGAAAGTGGTGCAGTAATAGAACTTATAGAAAAGTTTATAAAAGCAGGTTTTAGTAAAATAACTGCTATAAATAGCATTAATTCTATAATGACAATTAAATTTTCAGAAGATGAAAAGTTTTCTACAGTAGATTTAAACAGTATTAATTTATATACTGGAGAAGCAGATTTTATGAAGGTTGGTGCAGTAGCTAGTTTTATTAAAAGAGGAAAAAATATAGAAGTAATAAAATCTAAAACTCTTCCTATTGGGGTTTTAGATAAAGTAGATATAGATATTACTGAGAAAAACATACAAAATGGTGATATAATAGTTATGTTAAGTGATGGAGTATTAGATTATGATGCAGAAAATGCAGGAAAAGTAGATTGGGTTATACAGCATCTAAAACAAATAGAGTCTAATGAACCTAAAGAGATAAGTGATTCTATAATTGCCAAAGCAAAAGAACTATGCAAGGGAAAAGTTAAAGATGATATGACGGTAATTGTATCTAAAGTATATTCTTTAAGATAAAATTAATAAGGAAGAGTGAAATAAATTCATTCTTCCTTATTTTAAGATTTATTTTTAACAATATTATCTATTTTTATTATGTTTATGTTATAATATATACCATAAAATTTGGCTTAAGGAAGTGTTAGGCTTTGATAGAAGAAGTTTTAGAAACTATGAATAAATATGATATGATAAAGAAAGGAGATAAGGTTATAGTAGGAGTATCTGGTGGACCAGATTCTATGTGTCTTCTTCATTTGTTATATAGTTTAAAAAAAGATTTTAATATAAGTATTGTAGTAGCTCATTTAAATCACTGTTTAAGAGGAAAAGATGCAGATGAAGATGAAATATATGTTAGAAGATTTTGTGAAAATTTAAATATTGAATTTTATAATAAAAAAGTAGATGTAAATAAAATATCTCAAGAAAAGGGCATATCTTGTGAAACTGCAGGAAGAGAAGCTAGGTATAATTTTTTTGAAAAATTAAAACAAGAAATTAAGGCACAAAAAATAGCATTAGCACATAATGCTAATGACAGAGCTGAAACGATTATTATGAGAATAATGAGAGGTACAGGGTTAGAAGGACTTATTGGAATAAAGCCTGTTAGAGATAGTATAATAAGACCTTTGATAAATATAGATAGAAAACATATAGAAAGTTATTGCAGTAAAAACAATATAAAACCAAGAATAGATAAAACAAATTTTGAAAGTATTTATGCAAGAAATAAAGTTCGATTAGAGCTAATACCTTATATTGAAGAGAATTTTAATAAAGATATAATACAAACTATAAATAGGCTTTCAGATATAGTAGAAATAGATAATAGTTATTTAAATGAAATTTCTCAAAAAATGTATAAAAAATATTGTTATATTAAATTAAATAATATTATAATATCTAAAGAAGCTTTTTTAGAAAATAGAGCAATTTTAAGTAGAATAATAAGAATAGCTCTTGGTAAATTAAAAGGAAATTTATATAATGTTCAAAAATCTCATATAGATGATGTAGTAGAACTTCAAAAGGGCGATACAGGAAAAAAAATAATATTACCTAATGAAGTTGTTATACAAAATAATTATGGTAATATATATATGTGTGAAAAAAAAATCAAAATAGAAAAAATAAATAATGAATTTAAATTAAATATAGGAATAAATAATGTAATTTCTATGAATATTAATGTTAAATTAAATTTAATTAATAATGGAGAAAATTTAGATTTAAATAAAAAGTATGTAAAATATTTTGATTATGATAAAATTAAAGAGGATATAACTATAAGATATAGACAAAATGGAGATTTATTTGTACCTTTTGGAATGAAAGGAAATAAAAAGCTTAAGGATTTATTTATTGATTTAAAAATACCTAGATACAAAAGAGATAAAATACCTATAATATGTTTTGATGGTAATATTGGCTGGGTAGTTGGAGTTAGAATAGGTGATTTGTATAAAGTTTGCAAAGATACTAAAAAAATTTTAGAAATAAAAATCGAAAGAGAGGAATAGATGTATGTACAATATAAAAGAAGATATAAAAGAAATATTACTTACAGAAGAACAAATAAGAAATAAAGTTAAAGAAATAGGAGCTAAGGTAAGTGAGGATTATGCAGGTAAAGATTTAATTTTATTGGGTATTTTAAAAGGATCTGTACCCTTTATGGCAGATTTATTAAAAGAGATAGTAATTCCTTGCTCAATGGATTTTATGGATGTTTCTAGTTATGGTAATTCTACTAAAAGCTCAGGAGTTGTTAGAATTCTTAAAGATTTAGATCTTGAAGTAGAAGGCAAAGATATATTAATAGTAGAAGATATAATTGATTCAGGAATAACTTTAGAATACCTATTAAAATACTTAGAAGGTAAAAAACCTAAAAGTATAGAAATAGCATGCATGCTTACTAAACCTGAAAGAAGAAAAGTAGAAATAGATGTAAAGTATATTGGTTTTAAAGTTAAAGATTATTTTTTGGTAGGGTATGGATTAGACTATGCAGAAAAGTATAGAAATTTACCATTTGTAGGTATTCTTAAAGAAGAAATATATAAATAAATGAATTGATTTTTAAGTTGTAAATATATTTTTGTTATGATACAATTTTACAATATAAAGTGGAAAGAGAGGGGGGCCTATAATGAAGAAAGCTTCTAGTGCAACGGCCTGGGTTATAGTATTTGTTTTAGTAATTTTTGCAGCTTTAATGCTTGTGAGAACAAATGATAACGCTACTAGTATTAATTTTAATGACTTTCAAAGGTATTGGATAAATAATGAAATTAAAGACTTTCAAGTAAAAGAAGATAAAATGACAGTAGTAGGTACTTTAAAGGATGGTACACAATATGAAACAGTTGTTCCATTAGAAAGATTAATTCAATTCATTAATGTACATGATAAAAATGGAGAAATAAAAGAAAGCTATGTATTACCTGCTAAAATACCAATGTGGTTAAGTTATATGCCTAGCATTTTACTTATTTTTATGCTTATAGCATTTTGGTTTATGTTTATACAGCAGTCCCAAGGTGGGGGAGGTAATAGAAATGTTATGAATTTTGGTAAAAGTAGAGCTAAAATGGCCACCCCTGATAAAAGAAAAGTTACATTTAAAGATGTAGCAGGTGCAGAAGAGGAGAAAGCAGAATTAGCAGAAATAGTAGATTTTCTAAAGCAACCTAAAAAATATATAGAAATGGGAGCAAGAATTCCTAAAGGAGTATTATTAGTGGGACCTCCTGGAACAGGTAAAACTTTGTTAGCAAAAGCTATATCTGGAGAAGCTGGAGTGCCGTTTTTTAGTATATCTGGTTCTGACTTTGTAGAAATGTTTGTAGGTGTTGGTGCTTCTAGAGTAAGAGATTTATTTGAACAGGCAAAGAAAAATTCTCCATGTATTGTATTTATAGATGAAATAGATGCTGTAGGACGTCAAAGAGGTGCTGGATTAGGTGGAGGTCATGATGAAAGGGAACAAACTCTAAATCAGTTATTGGTAGAGATGGATGGATTTGGAGTGAATGAAGGTATAATAGTAATATCAGCTACTAATAGACCTGATATATTAGATCCTGCTCTTTTAAGACCAGGAAGATTTGATAGGCAGATACTTGTAGGGGCTCCAGATGTAAAAGGAAGAGAAGAAATACTTCAAGTACATTCAAAAAACAAAATTTTAGCAGATGAAGTAAAATTAGAAGTTTTAGCTAAAAGAACTCCTGGATTTACTGGAGCTGATTTAGAAAATTTAATGAATGAAGCAGCTCTTTTAGCTGTTAGAAATAGAAAAAAAGAAATTGGAATGGAAGAACTTGAAGAAGCGGTTACTAGAGTTATAGCTGGACCAGAGAAGAAGAGTAGAGTAATTAGTGAAGAAGATAAAAAAATAACAGCCTATCATGAAGCAGGGCATGCAGTAGTAATGAGGTTATTACCTAATGCAGATCCAGTACATGAAATAAGTATAATACCTAGAGGAATGGCAGGAGGATATACAATGCATCTTCCTGAAAAAGATAGATCTTATATGTCAAGATCAAAATTAGAGGATGAAATGGTAGGGCTTTTAGGCGGAAGAGTATCAGAAAAGTTATTTATAGGAGATATAAGTACAGGAGCTAAAAACGATATAGAAAGGGTTACAACTATAGCTAGAAAAATGGTAATGGATTTTGGAATGAGTGATGAAATAGGTCCAATAGCCTTTGGGTCAGGTCATGATGAAGTATTTTTAGGAAGAGACTTTGGCAAAAGTAAGAATTTTAGTGAACAAGTAGCAGCTAAAATTGATATGGAAATAAGAAAATTAATAGATGAAGCTTATATTAAAGCAGAAAAGTTATTAACTGAAAATAGTGATAAACTACATGCAGTAGCTAAAGCATTATTAGAAAAAGAAAAGCTTTTAGGAGAAGAATTTGAAGAAATATTTAACAGGGGATAATTACATCCTCTGTTTTTTTATTTAATATTATTAATTTAAATGATATAATAAATATGCATATTGTTTACAGAATTATTTAAACATATTATTAAGGAGGTAATATTTTGGAATTGAATTTAAAAGAAGGAATAAATAGTACTATGGAAATTACTGTTAAAGAAGATGATACAGCTATAAAACATGGTTCAGGTAGTTTAGAAGTTTATGCAACTCCAGCAATGATAGGATTAATGGAAAATACAGCTAAAAGCTCTGTGGAGTTACATTTGCCTTCAGGATATACTACAGTAGGAATATCGGTAGATGTAAAACATATTAAATCTACTCCTGTAGGTATGAAAGTAAGATGTGAAGCTGTATTAACAAAAGTTGATAATAAAAAATTATTTTTTAGTGTAAAAGCTTTTGATGAAAAAGGAAAAATAGGAGAAGGTAATCATATAAGATATATAGTAAATGCTGAAGAATTTATGAAAAAAACTAGGGAGTAAAATAGTAATATTAATTATTTTATAAAAGGGGTTGTAGTTTAGTGAAAACTGATATTGAAATTGCACAAAGTGCTAATATGAAAAATATAACTGAAGTAGCTAAAAAATTAAATTTATCAGAGGATGATATTGAATTATATGGAAAATATAAATGTAAAATATCTTTAGATGTTTTTAAAAAAAATCAAAAGAATGGAAATTTAATTTTAGTTACAGCTATAAATCCTACGCCAGCTGGTGAAGGAAAATCTACAGTAACTATAGGATTAGGAGATGCTTTAAGAAGACTTGATAAACAGTCTATTATTGCTTTAAGAGAGCCTTCTCTTGGTCCAGTTTTTGGTATAAAAGGTGGGGCTGCTGGAGGAGGATATGCTCAAGTTGTTCCTATGGAAGATATAAATCTTCATTTTACAGGTGATATGCATGCTATAACAGCAGCAAATAATTTATTAGCTGCTGCTATAGATAATCATATACATCAAGGTAATAAATTAAGAATTGATTCTAGAAGAATTATATTTAAAAGAGTAATGGATATGAATGATAGAGCTTTAAGAAATATAGTAGTAGGAATGGGCGGAAAAGTTAATGGATTCTTAAGAGAAGATGGATTTATGATTACTGTGGCATCAGAAATTATGGCAATTTTATGCTTAGCAGATAGCTTAATGGATTTAAAAAAACGAATGGGAAATATATTAATAGGGTATAATTTAGATGGAGCCCCTGTTTATTGTAAAGATTTAAAAGTAGAAGGAGCTATGTCTCTTCTTATGAAAGATGCTATAAAACCTAATTTAGTCCAGACTTTAGAAAATACACCAGCTATAATTCATGGAGGTCCTTTTGCAAATATAGCTCATGGATGTAATAGTTTAATAGCTACTAAAATGAGTTTAAAGCTTGCTGATTATGTAGTGACAGAAGCAGGATTTGGTGCAGATTTAGGTGCAGAAAAGTTTTTGGATATAAAATGTAGATTTGGAAATTTAAAACCAGATTGTGTAGTAGTAGTAGCAACTATAAGAGCATTAAAACATCATGGTGGTATAGAAAAAACTGATTTAAATAAATCAAATGTAGAAGCATTATCTAAAGGAATTGAAAACCTAGAAAAACACATAGAAAACATAAAGAAATATAATGTTCCTGTAGTAGTAGCTATAAATAAATTTATAACAGATAGCCATGAAGAAATTAAATACATAAAAGATTTTTGTAGCAATATAGGTGTTAAAGTTGCACTTACAGAAGTTTGGGAAAAAGGGGGAGAAGGCGGAATAGAACTAGCAAATTCAGTTGTAGAGACATTAGAAAATAAAAAAAGTAACTTCAAACCATTGTATGATGAAAAACTAACTATAAAAGAAAAAATGAATATAATAGCTAGAGAAATCTATGGTGCTGATGGTGTTTCTTATACTGCATCTGCAGAAAAACAAATTAATGAAATTAATAGGTTATCTCTTGATAAAATGCCTATTTGTGTAGCTAAGACTCAATATTCTCTTTCAGATGACCCATCTTTATTAGCAAAACCAAAAGGCTTTAATATAACTGTAAAGGAAGTTAGAGTTTCAAGTGGAGCTGGATTTATAGTGGTATTAACTGGTAATATAATGACTATGCCAGGATTACCTAAGGTTCCTGCTGCAGAAAATATGGATATATTAGATGATGGAACTATAGTTGGATTATTTTAATATGCCTTGACAAATAAAGTTTAACTGTTAAAATTAAATTGTTAAATTACTAACATGAAGAAACAACATTAAAGGCAGCTTTAGCTGCCTTTAATTATAATTAATATAAAAAAATATCTTTCTTTAATTTTATAAAGGTGGTGCTAATATATGATTTTAGTTTTAGATGTTGGAAATACAAATATAGTATTAGGAGTTTACGATAATAAAGAGCTTATAGCTAATTGGCGATTATCTACATATTCTAAAAAAACTGCTGATGAGTATGGAATTGAAGTTATACAGCTATTTTTACAAAACAAATTAGATCCATCAGATGTAGAAGGTGTAATAATATCATCTGTAGTACCTAATATAATGTACTCATTAGAACATATGGTAAAAAAATATTTTGAAGTAGAGCCTATTATTGTAGGACCAGGAGTAAAAACAGGCATAAATATTAAATATGACAACCCTAAAGAAGTTGGAGCAGATAGAATAGTTAATGCTGTTGCTGTTCATGAAATATATAAGAGAGCATCTATAATAATAGATTTTGGAACTGCTACTACGTTTTGTGCTTTAACATTTAATGGAGATTATTTGGGAGGAACCATATCTCCAGGAATAAAGATATCTTCAGAAGCTTTATTTGAAAGAGCAGCTAAACTTCCAAGAGTAGAACTTACAAAGCCACAAACACTTATATGTAAAACTACTGTGTCCAGTATGCAATCGGGAATAATATATGGATATGCAGGCCTAGTTAATTATATTGTTAATAAAATGAAAAAAGAAATGATGGATTTAGGAGAAAAAGAACCTTTTGTAGTTGCTACAGGAGGACTTGCAAAATTAATTGCTGAAGAAGCTAAATCAATAGATAAAATAGATTCGGATTTAACTTTAGAAGGATTAAGAATTATATATGAAAAAAATAAGGAGCAAGGATTTTAATGAATATAGGGAATTTACATTTTTATAATCCTTTATTTTTAGCACCAATGGCAGGAGTTACAGATGTAGCTTTTAGAGGAATATGCAAAAAAATGGGTTGTGATTTAGTGTATACAGAAATGATTAGTTCCAGAGCACTTTATTATGATAATGAAAAAACAAAGCAGATGCTAAAATTTTCAGAAGAAGAAGTTCCCTTGGCAGTACAGATTTTTGGAAACGACCCTTATATAATGGCTAAAATTTGTGAAAATTTTAACTATAATGACCAAATATGTATAATTGATATAAATATGGGATGTCCAGCACCTAAGATAGTAAAAAATGGAGATGGCTCTGCTTTAATGAATGATTATAAATTAGCTGAGAAAATAGTAAAAGAAATAAAAAAAGAATCTATAAAACCAGTCACTGTAAAAATAAGAAAAGGATTTGATGAAACTAATATAAATGCAGTAGATTTTGCAAAGGTATTAGAAGAAGCAGGCGCAGATGCAATAACTATACATGGCAGAACTAGAGAACAAATGTATGAAGGTAAAGCAGATTGGCATATTATAAAAAAGGTAAAAGAAAATGTAAGTATTCCTGTTATAGGTAATGGAGATGTGTTTACAGCAGAAGATGCTGTTGAAATAAAAAAAATTGCAAATTGTGATGGAATAATGATAGGAAGGGGTTCTATGGGTAATCCATGGATATTCAAACAGATAAAGCAAAAGTGCAAAGCACAAAACATATATTATCCTTCTCCAGAGGAAAAAATAAATGTATGTATTAAACATTATAAAAGAGCAATATTTTACTTTGGGGAGCAAAGAGCTGTTAGGGAAATGAGAAAACATATTGGATGGTATATAAAAGGATTAAAAGATTGTAAAAATATAAAAGATAAAATTAATTGTGAAAAAGAAAGCAAAAAAGTTATTTGTATATTAGAGACTTATAAAGAACAATTTAATAATTAAAGTAGAATTTATATTGAAAGTGAAACATATAAATTTTAGTGTAATCAATAAAAAGGATAAATTAATATGCTTCCTATAATTTATATTACTACTAATAAAAATAAAAGTATTTATAAAAGTAATAATATTTTTACAAAAATAAAAGATAGATTTAGTATTAATTTAGAAGAGGAAATATTTATTGAAAAGTTTAATTTAAATATATTTAATATATGTATACCTCAAAACATAAATAAGCAAAGTTATTTAAGAAATATAAGTATAGCTAAAAACTTTGTTAAAAACAAGAAAGCTATTTTGGCACCTAAGATATATAGAAAATTTGATTATAATTTATTTAATGATTTTCAAAAAAGATTATTTGCTTTTAGTGTAGTTAAGAGTTTACAGTTAATATTAAGATTAAAGAATAAAAGTATAAGAAATAGTTATATTACAGTTTACGATTCTAGCGATAATGTAAATAAATGCATTATACAGGAACTTTGTAAGCATTGTAAATGTATTATTTTATTGTCTAAAAAATTAAATAATATGTTTCAATTAAGAGAGGATATAATAAAAAAGTATGGAGTGGCATGTATTATAACATCAAATAAGGAGTATGCTTTTAATAATTGTGATTTTATTATTGCCTCAAGAGATGTGAGTTTTTTATATAAAGACATACCTATTTGGCATATTAATAATTTACATATTTCCAATAATTTTAATAGAATATATATAGATGATGTGACATATTCTTGGAATATAGATAATAATATTTTTTCAATAGAGCTACTAGGGGCTATATTATCTCAATTTAATAATAATGAGAATATAGAAAATTGTTTAAAGGAAAATAAAATATGTTTAAATGAAATTAAATTTAATAATAAGATATTGAATTTTTAATAACTGATGAATACTTCATTAATTTGACATTAATTTAAGCCTGTTTTATAATTACTTAAATAACTAAGTAGAGCATAAATATTTACATTAAAGTTATATTTAAAGGGGAGAAGAAGATGAGCCAATCAAAAAAATATGTGATGACTTATGAGGGATTAAAAAAAATAGAAGGTGAATTAGAGTATCTTAAAACTGTTAAGAGGAAAGAAATTACTGAGAAGATAAAAGTGGCGCTTTCTTTTGGGGATTTAAGTGAAAATTCAGAGTATGATGAAGCTAAAAATGAACAAGCCTTTATTGAAGGAAGAATAATGCAAATTACTAATATGCTTAAAAATGCTACTATTATAGATGAAAGTGAAATATCTAAAGATATAGTTAATGTAGGTTCTATAGTTAAGGTAAAAGATTACGAATTTGATGAAGAAGTAGAATTTACAATAGTTAGTTCTGCTGAGGCAGATCCTATGGAAAATAAAATATCTAATGAATCTCCTGTAGGAAAAGCTTTAATGGGTAAAAAAGTAGGAGAAAGTATAGAAGTTCAAGTTCCTGATGGAGTTAATAAGTATGATATATTAGAAATAAGAAGATAAAATTTTGGAGGGATAGCTATGTCAAAAGAAGAAAAGCAATTAACAAAGGAAGAAATTAAGAGAATGAAAATGGAAGCAAAAGAAGCTGAAGCTTTAAATGATCTTTTAAAGGAGAGAAGAGATAAATTAGCTAATCTTCAAGCTGAAGGAAAAGATCCTTTTGATGTTTATAAAGTAGAAAGAACTCATACATCAAAACAAATTAAAGATAATTATGAAGAATTAGAAGACAAAGAGGTAACAGTAGCAGGAAGACTTATGTCAAAGAGAGTTCATGGAAAAGCAGGTTTTTCAGATATACATGATAGATATGGAAAAATACAATTATATATAAAAATAAATGATGTTGGAGAAGAAAAATTAAAAGAGTATAAAACTTTTGATATAGGAGATTTTGTAGCTATTACAGGAAGTGTATTTAAAACCAAAACAGGTGAAGTAACTATACATATTAAAGATTTTAAACTTTTAACTAAATCTTTAAAACCTCTTCCAGAAAAATTCCATGGATTAAAAGACCCAGATTTAAGATATAGACAAAGATATGTAGATCTTATAATAAATCCTGAAGTTAGAGAAACATTTATGAATAGAACAGCTATAATAAAAGCAATAAGAGAATTTTTAGACAATAAAGATTTTATAGAGGTGGAAACACCTATACTTTCACCAATTGCTGGAGGTGCAGCTGCCAAGCCATTTATAACTCATCATAATGCATTAGATATAGATATGTATCTTAGAATAGCTACAGAACTTTATTTAAAAAGGCTTATAGTTGGTGGATTCGAAAAAGTTTACGAAATTGGAAAAAACTTCAGAAATGAAGGAATAGATATAAGACATAATCCTGAATTTACAGCAATAGAATTATATGAAGCATATGCAGATTATAATGACATGATGGAAATAACAGAAAATATGGTAGCATATGTATGTGAAAAAGTTTTAGGTACTACTAAAGTTGTATATCAAGGAGAAGAAATAGATTTTACACCTCCTTGGAGAAGAATAACAATGGTGGATATTGTTAAAGAATGTGCTGGAGTAGACTTTAATAAAATTGAGACAGATGAAGAAGCTAGAGAAATTGCTAAGGATAAGAATTTAGAATTAAAGAAAAAATTGGAGGATTGTACTAAAGGTGATATTTTAAATGCTATGTTTGAAGAATTTGGTGAAGAAACTTTAATACAACCTACATTTATATATGATTACCCAGTAGAAGTATCACCATTAACTAAAAAGAAAAGAGGAAATGAAGAATTTACAGAAAGATTTGAAGGATTTGTGTTTGGAAGAGAAATTTGTAATGCTTATTCTGAATTAAATGATCCTATAGTTCAAAAGGAGAGATTTATTCAACAATTAAGAGAGAGAGAATTAGGTGATGATGAAGCATATATGATGGATGATGATTTTATAAATGCATTAGAAATAGGAATGCCTCCAACAGGTGGACTTGGAATAGGTATAGATAGATTAATTATGTTCTTAACTGATTCAGCTTCTATAAGAGATGTTATATTGTTCCCAACTATGAAACCTATAAATCAATAATTATTATAATAAAAGGTAAAAGTAATATTACTTTTACCTTTTTAAAATTTATTTTATTAAAATAAAAAAACTATTGCTTTTTTTAAAAAGTTTGTTATAATATATATGTAAGTTGTTCCGCGATAGCTCAACGGTGGAGCATTCGGCTGTTAACCGAAGGGTTGAAGGTTCGAATCCTTTTCGCGGAGCCATTTTTTTTACTTAAAAGTATTGACAATTAAAATTATTCTGATAAAATAGTATTTAAATTTAATATTACACAATGATAAAGAGGAGTAGTATTAAAGTTTTTTAAGAGAAACCATGTTTGGTGCAAATGGTTAAAGCTTTAGTATGAATGGCGCTTTTGAGTGTTATTTGAGAAAGTAGGGCTAATGCCAAAAAGGGTGGAACCGCGGAATTTTTCGTCCCTTTGTGGTATGGGCTTTTTTTTTATATAAAAATTCAAATAGGAGGTATATAATATGGTGGAAAAAACAATGGATAAAATAGTGGCACTTGCTAAAAATAGAGGTTTTGTATTTCCAGGTTCAGAGATATATGGAGGATTATCTAACACTTGGGATTATGGTCCTGTTGGAGTTGAGTTAAAGAACAATGTAAAAAAAGCTTGGTGGAGAAAATTCATACAAGAAAGTAAGCACAACGTAGGAATAGATGCAGCTATTTTAATGAATAGAGAAGTCTGGGTAGCTTCTGGACATTTAGGAAATTTTTCAGATCCATTAATGGATTGTAAAGAATGTAAAGCAAGATTTAGAGCAGATAAATTAGTAGAAGAACATATGACAGCTCAAGGAGTAGAAAAAGCTAGTGCTGATGGATGGAGCAATGAAAAACTAAAACAATATATAGATGATAATAATATTGACTGCCCTCAATGTGGAAAACACAATTTTACAAATATAAGACAATTTAATTTAATGTTTAAAACTTTCCAAGGAGTAACAGAAGATGCTCAATCTGAAATATATTTAAGACCTGAAACAGCTCAAGGCATATTTGTTAATTTTAAGAATGTTCAAAGAACTTCAAGAAAGAAAATACCTTTTGGTATAGGTCAAATAGGAAAATCTTTTAGAAATGAAATAACTCCAGGAAACTTTACTTTTAGAACTAGGGAATTTGAGCAAATGGAATTAGAATTTTTCTGTAAACCGGGAACAGATTTAGAATGGTTTAAGTATTGGAAAAAGTTTTGTTGGGATTTCTTAATTAAACTTGGTTTAGATGAAAATAACGTTAGATTTAGAGATCATGAAAAAGAAGAATTATCACATTACAGTGCTTGCACTTCTGACATAGAATATTTATATCCATTTGGTTGGGGAGAACTATGGGGAATTGCTGACAGAACTGATTATGATTTAAAACAACACTCAGAACATTCAGGAAAAGATTTAAATTATTTAGATCCTACTACTAATGAAAAATATATACCATTTTGTATAGAACCTTCTGTTGGAGCAGATAGATTAACATTAGCATTTTTAGTAGATGCCTATGATGAAGAAGAATTAGAAGATGGAGATAAGAGAACAGTATTACATTTTCATCCAGCAATAGCTCCAATTAAAGTTGCAATACTACCTTTAACTAAAAAGTTATCTGATAAAGCATTGGAAGTATATGATAATCTTAGAAAAGAATTTAGGGTAGAATATGATGAAGCAGGAAGTATAGGTAAAAGATATAGAAGACAAGATGAAATAGGAACACCATATTGTATTACTGTAGATTTTGATACATTAGAAGATAATACTGTTACTATAAGAAATAGAGATACTATGGAACAAGTTAGAATGAATATGGATGAAATAAAAGAGTTTTTAGAGGAAAAAATGAAATTTTAGTAAAAGTTTTAAAAACGGCTTTGTTTAAATTTAAACAAAGCCGTTTTCTACTATAAATATTTAAGGTATAAAAAAATGCCGAATGACAATTCATTCGGCAAAAATAGGGTTTAATCATGGGGATATGTTATATGTTCAATTAAAACTTGGGGAATTATAATAATGTTTCCTTACGGCACAAACACAGTATATCATAATTAGGCATAAATTTTCAATAGGATACAATAAAGTCTATAAATTAAATATATTCGGACAATTTCGACTTATTTAAGGTTGATTAACAAGTTAAATGTAATATTTAAGTAAAAGTGATATAATTGTAGAGTATATTTATTTAACTTTAATAATTAACTTTTGGGGGTTTTAAAAGTGAAAAAAGATTTTACAGTTTTTAAAGGATTTATAAAAGGGAAAAATGTTGCTGTTGTAGGCATAGGAATAAGCAATAGACCATTAATAGATTTTTTATTAAAATTAGGTGCTAAGGTTAGTGCTTTTGATAAAAAAACTGAAAAACAATTAGGTGATACAAAAGGAGAATTTTTAAATAAGGGAGTTAAATTGTATTTGGGACCAAACTATCTTGAAAATTTAAAGGGATTTGATGTTATATTTAAAACCCCTTCTATGAGGATAGACAGCCCAGAATTAGTAAAAGCAAGAGATGAAGGAAGTTATATTACATCTGAAATGAAGGAATTTATAAAATATTGTCCAGCAACAGTGTTTGGTGTTACTGGAAGTGATGGAAAAACTACTACTACTACTTTAATTTATAATATGTTAAAGGAAGAAGGATATAAAACATGGGTAGGAGGTAATATAGGCACACCTTTATTTTCTCAAATAGAAAATATAAATAAAGAAGATAAAGTTGTATTAGAATTATCTAGTTTTCAATTAATGACTATGGATGTATCACCAGAAATAGCTTTAGTAACTAATTTAACGCCTAACCATTTAGATATTCATAAAGATATGGAAGAGTATATTGAAGCAAAAAAGAATATATTTAAGTATCAAGGTAAAAAAGATTTAGTAGTATTAAATCATGATAATGAAATAACAAATAATATGAAAAAAGAAACAAATAGTAATTTAATCATGTTTAGTATTAAGGAGAAAATAGATAATGGAGCGTATTTTTTAAATAATAAATTGTATCTTCTAAATAAAGAGATATGCGATAAAAAAGATGTTAAATTAAAAGGAATGCATAATGTGGAAAATTTATTAGCAGCTTTTTGTGCTGTAAGTAAATATGTAAGCATAGAAAACATGAAAAGGGTTGCTACTAATTTTCAAGGTGTGGAACATAGATGTGAATTCATAAGAAAATTAAATGGGGTTGAATATTATAACGATTCTATAGCATCTAGTCCTACAAGAACATTAGCAGGTCTTAATTCTTTTGAAAAACCAGTTATATTAATAGCAGGAGGATATGATAAAAATATACCTTTTGAACCTCTTGCAGAAAAAGGATATGATAAAATAAAAACTTTAATACTTATTGGTAAAACTAAATATAAAATAAAAGAAGCTTTTGATAAAGTATTAAAATTGAAAAATCACCAGATACAAATAATAATATGTAATACTTTTGAAGAGGCAGTTTACAAATCAAAAGAAATATCTAAAGAAGGAGATATAGTTACATTATCTCCGGCTTGTGCTAGCTTTGATTTATTTACTAATTTTGAAGTCAGGGGAAATAAATTTAAAGAGTTAGTTAATAGTCTATAATAGTATAAGCAAAAGAAAAGCTGTTGATAAATTAACAGCTTTTCTTATAAAGTTTTAAATTAGGCATATGCAAATTCTTAAAAACGTTACCTTGTGTATCTTATTATAAATTACATAGAATATATTAGATAAAAAAAGAAATATAGAACTAAATTGAAATAAATCCATATGTTAAGATTGTAATATGTATAAATTGTGATAGAATAACACATGTCGTCGCAAAACGATAAACAAATTATGAGTTAAATAACTGATTAAAAAAATAATAAAATATGTTGACAAAGTTATTTAACCGTGGTATTATTTAATAGCTGTCGAGGGCAGCAAGTTGGTCTTTGAAAATTAAACAGATAAATGAAACCAGCACAGAAATAAATGAGCAAGATAAACTTTTAAATTAAGAGTTTGATCCTGGCTCAGGACGAACGCTGGCGGCGTGCCTAACACATGCAAGTCGAGCGATGAAACTTCCTTCGGGAAGTGAATTAGCGGCGGACG
>NZ_LZFO01000009.1 GCF_001758365.1 Clostridium acetireducens DSM 10703 | reverse complement strand
ATAAAGATAATATACTCTCAATAAAATCATTAGTTGCTTAATCTATAGTTTGTTTTTTAAAAATTTAATATTTATAACTTAAGGTCAGTATTTAATTTTTTAAACTATTAGTTTTGCAATCAACTATCATTATAATTCATAAATTCTACAATTAAACTGTAAAACCTTCCAAATTTTCAAATTAAATTTTACATATTATTTATTAGCAAAAATAATAGATAACTTAAATTAATATACTCTCTTTATAGTAAACAGTTTCTATCAAGAGAATACTCAAAGCCACAACTATCCTTAAATAACTTTATAATTTTTCACAAAATCTTAATACATCTATTAAAATTCCTCATCTATCTTTTTCTTTACCCATATATTGTTTTACATAAAAAGTAAATTCTCCAGCAACTACTCCATATACATTTTTAACAGTAAAAAAATCATAAGGTATGTTCTCTGCAATAACTGGACAATTTAAATAATCTACTAAATATTGAACTATCCTTATATCTATATGGTTATTATATATAACTATATTTTTTACTTTTCCGTTTATCATGCACATGCTATATATTTACCAATATAGTATGTAATTTACTAATAAAACAGTATTTTGTTGTAACGTATTAAATTAATACATTGAATTTTGTTATTTCTTTGAAATTACTTAACTCAGTAAAAAAACAAATCCTGTACCCACAAGGTACAGGACTCCACCCCTACAATGACCACTCCATACTTTCATTTTGTATTTCCACCATATGACGATACAATCCCTTTTGTTTTAATAACTCCTCTGGTTTTCCCTGCTCTGAAACATATCCATCCGCTAAAACTACAATTTTATCTGCATTGGCTACTGTTCTCATTCTATGAGCGATAATTAATACTGTTTTATTCTTTACGAGTTCTGTTAAAGCAGTTTGAATTTGTGTTTCATTTTCTACATCTAGTGAGGCTGTTGCTTCATCTAATAGTATTATTGGGGCATCTTTTAAAATCGCTCTGGCTATAGAAATACGTTGACGTTCTCCTCCTGATAGTATTGAGCCATTTTCTCCAATTACTGTGTCGTATCCTTTAGGCATTTTTAATATAAAATCATCACACATTGCTATTTTAGCAGCTTGTCTTACCTCTTTATCTGTAGCATCTTGTTTTCCTAAGCGAATATTTTCCATAACTGTGCCATTAAATAATGTAACATCTTGAAAAACAATAGCATAGTTTTTTAATAGTGCTTCTGGATCTATTGAGGTTATGTCTTTTCCCCCTAATGTTATTTTGCCGGAATTTACATCCCAAAAACGTGCTGCTAATTTTGCTGCTGTACTTTTTCCTCCACCTGAAGGTCCAACAAGTGCTGTTACTTCTCCTTGTTTTGCTACAAAAGATACATCTTTTAATACAGGTTCATTGCTATTATAGGAAAATGCCACATGATCAAATTTAATATCATATCCATTAGTATTGTAATCCTTAGCACCAGTTTGAACTGATTGAGATTCTATTTTTTGCATTCTCTTAGTAGGAATTTCAACACTAAATACTTCTGCAATGTTAGCTAATGTTCCTGACAATGGATCGTATAATCTAGATGCAGTAATTAAAAATATAAAATAAGTTAGCAAATCAGTTTGTCCTTGTATTAATAATCTACTTCCTACTAGCACCACAGAAGCTAATCCTAATCTTAAAATTGCTTGAGAACTTGTTACACAAGCTCCTAAAATCAATTCTGAATTAATTTGAGCTTTTTCCGCTTCATCTAATTTTTTATCTAATCCTTTTATATAACCATCCTCCATATTGCAAGCTTTTATATCTTGAATAGTTTCAAGACATTCTTGTATGCCTTCTGCACAAGCTCTTTTTGCTTTATAATGTTTAAGTCCCATTTTATTTTGAATACTTTTTGAACCAACAATCATAATTAAAGCTACTGGAACAACCCATAATACAGCAAGTCCCATACGCCAATCCATGCATAATAAACCAATTGTAATAATTGTTGTTGATATAATTGCCCCAATTAATTGAGGAATAGCATGTGAAAAAGCATGTTCTAAAGCAGTGCAGTCTCCCATAATTGTATTAGTTAAATCTGATAAATCTCTCTTTCCAAAGAAAGATAAAGGTAATTGACGAAGCTTTTCCGCTAAAGTAATTCTCCTAGTAGCACTTTCTGTGTAAGTAGAAATAAATACACTAGAATACTGTAGAATTTGACAACCATATAAAATAGCAAATACTACTATAACCAATAAAACATATTTCATAACATTAGGAGTTGATGAAACATTATTTTTTAAAAGAGGCTGTAATAATTCGTCAAGCATTAAAATGAAAAGTCCAACTGGAAACATCATACTAATATTGCCTAATGCACTGTATAAGCTACCTCTTACTAAATCTTTTGCTCCGCTTTCACTTAATGCAAACTTATCTTGAAGATACTTAAGCATGTTTTGCTTCACCTCCTACTTTCCATGAAATTGATGTTTGATATTCTTGCCACATTTTATTGTATACACCTTTTTGTTTTAGTAATTCTTCATGAGTACCTCTTTCTACAATTTTTCCTTCTTGCATAACTAAAATGCAGTCCACGTCTTTTATAGAAGAAAGTCTATGAGCAATCATTAAAACAGTCTTTCCCTCTGTTAAAGATTTAAAAGCTTTTTGAATTTGATATTCATTCTCAGGATCTGCAAATGCAGTGGCCTCGTCTAATATAACAATTGGAGCATCTTTTAAAATTGCTCTAGCTAAAGCAATTCTTTGTTGTTCTCCTCCTGATAAATAAACTCCTTTGCTTCCAACTAAAGTATCAATTCCTCCAGGCATTTTTTCTAAAATATCATCACATTGAGCTAAATGTGCCGCATGAAGTGCCTCAGCTTTATTTGCATTTGGTCCTGCTGCACAAATATTATCTAATAGACTAGCTTTAAATAATTTTGTGTTTTGAAATACAAAGGCAATTTTATCCATTAAATCTTTTTCCTTAAAATCTCTTACATCTACTCCACCAATTTTAACACTGCCCGCATTAACATCCCAAAATCTTGGTATAAGGCTGGCAACTGTTGTTTTACCTCCTCCAGAACTTCCTACTAAAGCATAAGTTTTTCCTTTAGATACAGTAAAACTTACATTAGAAACAGCTGGTTTTTCATTGCCTGGATAAGTAAATGTAACATTTTCAAAGCATATGCTATTGTCTTGAACTTTTTTATCTAAGTTTCCTTCAGCAAGATTTTCAGCATTTATAACTTCATCTATTCTAGAAATAGCTTCTTTTGCTCCCATAATACTTTCTCCACAATACATTATTTTGTTCATCATAGTTACACATAAAGGGGCAAATAACATATAAAATATAAGGTCTAAAAGAAATGCTTTGTAATTTCCTGCATGTAATATAAACAATACTCCAATAGGTATTAAAAGCAATGATGGTGAATTAATTGTCATAGTAAAGTTAACCATTGGAATACGGCAAGATAAAGCGTAATTTGATGCAAAATCACTGTATTTTGTAATTGATTTATGAAAGTTTTTAAAAGAATATACTGTTTGTTGAAATACTTTTACAACAGGAATACCTCTAACATATTCAACTGCTGCTGTGTTCATTTCCTCTAAAGCATCCATATACTTTTGCATAAATTTAGCATTTTCCTCACCCATCATGCTTTTTAAGAAAACCATGCTAAAGAAAAGTGGAATTATACAAACTAATCCTAATCTCCAATCAAATATAAATAGTACAACTAAAATTGCTATAGGCATAATAAGTGCCCCAGAAAAATCTGCTAATTGGTGAGCTATAAATCCATGGGTTAAACTTGCATTATCATCTATTACTTTTCTAAGCTTTCCACTTGTATTTGAATCAAAATAACCTAATGGAAATTTTACAATTTTATGCATAGATTGCTTACGCATATTTTTTTCTACTCTAAAGCCAGCTAAGTGTGAACATATTAATGCTATAAAATACAAAGCGATACTAATAAGTGCAAATGCTACAGCCATCCAACCATATTTACCTAACTGAGTAGCTTGTGAAACATTTGGAAGTGCCTTTAACACATCCCTAATTACAAACCAAATACAAATAAATGGAGCAATGGAAATTATAGAACTTAATCCTGATAAAATACAAGATAATACAATAAGACTTTTATAATTTCCTGCAAATTCAAATAGTCTATTAATTGATGAATTCTTTTTATCTGTCACTTTCTCCCTCCTAGTTATAGTTACTTAAAAATACTTGTAACTTATTATTTTATATAAATAATTTTCACTTGTTTTGCAAAACAAAACCTCAAATTAGAGTTTACTAATCTGAGGTTTGAAAATGAAGATTAAAATTAACTCCTCCTTTATATTAAGTTATAAAAGCCTTTATTTCTTCTCCATTTAGTCTTGTTTTATCCAATTGGACAAATTCTTTTTATACTTTGAAGGAAGTATTTTAAAAATAAAAAAAATCCAAACAGACAAAATGGGAATATTTGATTTCTATCAAACAATTGAATTTTACGAAGACTACATTATCACATATAATAAGGCAATTGAGGATTCAAGCAAAATTCGATATGACCAATTTTATGCTGTACTAGAATCTAAAGATTATTTCCATTTTTTACACTACTAGGGTAATAATTATATGAAATTTTTCTTTCCAAAAGTTGTATTATTATAAAAATGTAAATTATCTTAATTTTCAGCAATATGACCAATAAAGTTTTCAATGTATAGTTTTTTACTATTATTTCACTAAATTTAATATGAATTTATTAAAAAAACACTACAAATTTTAACACAACACGAATTGACACAGTAATGTCTTTTTTGATATGATAGTGTTTGGGTATAAATAGTATTACATTATGAAATTTTTGATTTTAATAATTTCAATTTTTGAGTTTAAATAATAATAACTTAAAATCAAGTTTATTAAACTCAATGCAATTATCCAAATCTTAAATTTATTTTTATTAAACCATAAGAAGGAGTGAAATACTTTGGATTCATTTTTAAACTTTTTAAATTCCATAGTTTCTAAGTGTAATGATATTCTATGGTCTTATGTACTTATTGCTGTGCTAATTTTAGCTGGTATTTATTTTACAATTAAATCTGGTTTCGTTCAATTTAGATGTATAGGCGAAATGTTTAGGCTTTTAGGAGAAGGTGCTTCAAATTCTAATCTTGAAAAAGAAAAACCTGTATCTTCTTTCCAAGCATTTTGTATGAGTACTGCTTCAAGAGTTGGAACTGGTAATTTAGCTGGTGTGGCTATAGCTATTACCTTAGGAGGACCTGGAGCTGTATTTTGGATGTGGATGCTTGCTTTAATTGGTTCTGCTTCTGGATTTGTAGAAAGTACTTTAGCACAAATTTATAAAATAAAAGATAAGCATGGTTATAGAGGTGGACCTGCTTATTATATGGAAAAAGCTTTACATAAAAGATGGCTTGGAGTCATATTTTCTATTTTAATAACAATTAGTTTTGGTCTTGTTTTCAATTCTGTACAAGCTAATACTATATCCTTTGCTTTTGAAGAAGCTTTTGGTATGAGTAGATTTACTGTAGGAATTATATTAGCTGTAGCTACAGGAATAATAATATTTGGTGGTGTTAAAAGAATAGCTAATGCTACTTCAATTATAGTTCCTGTAATGGCTGTTGCTTACGTTATATTAGCTTTATTTATTACTATTAAAAATATTACAGCTGTTCCACAAGTATTGTCTTTAATATTTAAAAACGCTTTTGGTATTAATCAAGCAGTAGGTGGAGCTATGGGTACTGCCATGCTTATGGGTATAAAGAGAGGTCTTTTCTCCAATGAAGCTGGTATGGGAAGTGCTCCTAATGCTGCAGCAACAGCAGATGTAACTCATCCTGTTAAACAAGGTTTTATACAAGCTTTAGGAGTTTTTACTGATACTATTTTAATATGTAGCTGTACTGCTTTTATAGTTTTACTTTCTGGAGTTTATACAAATACGAATTTAGAAGGAATAAAAGTTACTCAAGCTGCTTTAACTACTCAAGTAGGTTCTTGGGGAAATATTTTTATAGCTGTAGCTATTTTCCTTTTTGCTTTTAGTTCACTTATAGGAAATTACTACTACGGAGAAACAAATATAGAATTTATGAGTAAAAATAAAATATGGCTAATTCTATATAGAGTAGCTGTATGTTTTATGATATTCTTTGGTTGTATAGCTAAAATTCAATTAGTATGGGATATGGCAGATTTATTCATGGGTTCTATGGCTCTTATAAATTTAGTTGCTATATTTAAACTAAATGGTATTGCTTTTGCTGCTTTAAAAGATTATTTAAAACAAAAAAAAGAAGGAAAAGACCCTGTGTTTACAGCTGATGTTATTCCAGGTATAGAAGGTGCTGAATGCTGGGAAAAAAATAATATAAAAGAAGTAGTATAAAATTAAGTATAAATAAAACCCTATGTTTAAATAGGGTTTTATTTATACTTAATTTTATCTTTTAGAAGCTCTAAATCCTGCCTTTTCTGCTTCTTCTGTAGTTTTAAACCAAGCTTCAGCATTGGTTTTATCATAATATTTTCCACCTGGTAAGTGATATATTTTTTCGCCTTTAGAATTTATATTTCCCTTTATTAATCCTTTTCCTTGTGAATCTACATAAGATTTTTCACTGTTTTTAAAATTTTGTTTTGTGGAAGTATTTTCTTTTACTGTATTTTGGTTATTTTTATTAAAAGTTATATCTTTTCCATTAGCTGTAGCAATTATTGTTCCACTTTCATCAGTTCTATAAATTTGTATTCCTTTGCTATTTAATTTACTTAAAGTTTCTTTATGAGGATGTCCATAATCATTCCTCTTACCTAAACTTATAACTGCATATTTAGGATTAACTTTATTTAAAAATTCATTACATGTAGAAGAATGACTTCCATGGTGACCTACTTTAAGTACATCAGAAGAAATATTATATCCCTTTTTTAAAATTTCCTTTTCAGATAAGGCTTCTGCATCTCCTGTAAATAAAAAAGAATTGCTGCCATATTCTACTTTAATCACTATAGAATAATTATTTGTGTTTTCATACTCACCACTATTAGGTGCTAAAACTGTACATTTTGCTTGTCCCAAATTAAAACTTGAACCAGATTTAGCATTAGTTATTTTTAAATTTTTTGCTTTAATAGATTTTATAACATCTCTAAAAGTTTTTGTGTTAGCAGTTTTTTTAGGCATATATACTTTTCCTATATTGAATTTATCAATTACTGCATCCATTCCCCCTATGTGATCTTCATGAGGATGAGTTCCTACTATGTAGTCTAATTTTTCTATATTTTGCTTTTTTAAATAAGATACTACACTATCTGCAGCATCATTTTTCCCTGCATCTATAAGCATAGTAGCATTTCCCTGTTGCAAAAGTATACTATCTCCTTGACCTACATCTATAAAATGTACTTTTAAATCCCCTTCATAATTATTTTTTTCTTCTACTTGAACATTTTCATTTCCACTTACATCTTCAGAAGTTTCACTACTACAACCAAATAGTGTAAAAGAAAACACTATGGCAAAAAACAATACTAATTTTGTAAATATACTTTTTTTATTATGCATAGTACCACCCTAACTTAATATATTTTTATAAAATGCTTCTCCTTTCTCTTTATACATTATAATATATAAATAATCAATCTTTAACATTATTTTTTAAAAGTTCTTCTGCCCTTGTTATAAATTTATCTCCATATTTACTATTTATATTTTCAATAACTTCTTGTATTTTAATGCTTTTTTTAGTGTCTTTGTCCTCAAATAAAGATATTTGATAAACTCTATCTTTAGATAAATTTGATAATGTTATACCTAAAAGCCTTATAGGTTCTTTTTTCCAAGACTCCTGAAATAGCTTGTATGTTACTTTTAATATATCATTAATAGAGTTTGTTGGATTATCTAATTTCTTTTGTTTTGAATAGTTTATAAAATTATTATTTTTTATTGTTACTGATATAGTTTGACAAAAATATTTGCCTTTTAATAATTTAGAAGTTACATTTTCTGCTATAGAATTTAGTATAGTATAAGCTTCTTTTTTTGTGTATATATCCTTAGGAGTAGTTACTGAATTGCTTATACTTTTTACATTTATTTTCCTATTAGCATTTAATTTTGAATTTTCAATTCCATTGGCGTAATTCCATATAAGCACTCCATGTTTTTTAAATTTTTCTCTTATTATTTCTAAATCATAATTAGCTAAGTCACCTATAGTGTATATATTTAATTTATGCAATTTAGGCACTGTAGCTTTTCCTACCATAAATAAATTTTCAATTTTTAAATTCCACATTTTATATTTAATTTCTTCTTTAAACAGCGTGTGAACTTTATCTGGTTTTTTAAAATCCGATGCCATTTTTGCCAGTAATTTATTAGTAGATATACCTATATTAACAGTAAATCCTAATTTAGATTTAATATGATTTCTTATTTTATTAGCTTTTTTTAAAACTTCATTATAGCTTATGTTATTAAATTCCATAAAACATTCATCTATGGAAAACTTTTCTATTAAGCAAGTATATTCTTTTAATATATCCATCATTTTATTACTATAAAATGAATATAAAGAATGATTAGGTGGAACAATTTTTATGTAAGCACATTTTCTCAAAGCAGAAAATACCGGTTCTCCTGTTTTTATACCAAAAGTTTTTGCAGGAATAGATTTTGCAAGCACCACTCCCCTTCTATGCTTAGGGTCTCCCCCAACTATAGAAGGTATTTTCCTTAAATCTATTTTACTGCCTTTATCTAATCTATAAACTGCTTCCCAAGATAAATAAGCGGAATTTACATCTACATGAAAAATAATTTTTTTGAAAATATTTTTATTTTTCAATATAATTCACCCTTTATATTTATTTTAATATAATTATACAAGAACATAAGTTCTTTTGCAAAGAAATAATTAACTTCATTATGGAATTCTAGGTTGTTGAATAAAAAGAGATTTTTATTATAAAAAGAGATTTTTTTCACATTTTAAAGCAAGTATTTAAAAATTATTAATTTTTTAAATATTTAATTAATTTTTTGTGTATGTTTTATGTTATAATTAACATAATAAGACAATAAGGAGGTTTTAGCATGGAGGATTATATTGTAAAGTATAAAATAAACGGTAAATATCTAGGAGATGGATTAATAGAAAACTCCATAGACAATTTAAAAGGAAAATTTTATATAGAAAATGAACCCTCTGAAGAAAGCAAAAACATGTCACCTATGCAGTCTCTATTATCAGCTTTATCAGCTTCCGCACAAATATCAATAATTTCTATTGCAAAAGATATGGATATGGATATAAAACAATTGTCTACCACAATAAAGGCGTCTACAGACAAAAGAGGAATGCTTGGTCTGGCAAAAGTAAAGCCTTATTTTAGCAGTATACATCAAGTAGTAAATATAAGAACAAATGATTCAGAAAAAATAAACGAACTTATGGAAACGTTTAAAAAAACGTGTCCTATGTATAATTTGATTTTAGATACTGGAATAAATTATACTATAAATTTCAGATTAGTATAATTTAAATAAATTGGAGCTGTCTGTGTTTACAGCTCCAATTTATTTAAATTTAATAATTATTATAATTAATCAGTTTTTTTTTAATATTCTTTTATTAAAAAATTCATAGCTATTTCCTTTTTTACATTTTGCACTATACATAGCTATATCAGCTTTTTTTATTAATTCTTCCATAATTGTACCATCTTTAGGATATAAACTTATGCCTAAACTAGTAGTAATATTTCCACTATAATTTTGTAACATAAAAGGTGCTTTAAATACAGAAAGTATTCTTTTTATAAATTTATACATAGTTTCTTGTTTAACAAAGCTTTTATATAGTATAAATTCATCCCCACCTAATCTTGCTAGCATTTCACCTGATTTTAATACAAATTTAAATCTTTTAGACATTTCTATTAAAACTAAATCTCCTACATTGTGACCATAATTATCGTTAATATTTTTAAATTTATTTATATCCATAAATATAACACAAGTTTTTTTATTATTTTTACAACTTTTTTCCAATACTTTACATAAGCTTTCTGCAAAGTATTTTCTATTTGGCAAACCTGTTAAAGAATCATAATAAGCTAATTTCTTCATACCTTCAGTATTTCTTTTCATTTCAGTTAAGTCTTGCATTTGTACTAATATACCACTATTTTGAGATAATTTAATTAGTGTTATTTCTATACATCTTTTAGAAGAAAAATCCAAATCCCAGTCAGAATAATCCTTTATATCTATTTCCTTTTGAAATGTTATAATTTGTCTGTTATCTAATTTATTTTTTAAATTATTAAAACATTTTTCTTTAATTATATTAAATTTTTCAAAAATATTTTTATTGCTTATATTAAACATTTTTAAAAAAGCTTCATTTACATCTATAAGTTCACCTTGGCAATTTAAAAACTGCATAGCTATGGAAGATTCCTTAAATATTTTATTGAAGTTTTCCCTATTCATGCAATATTCTTCTTCTTTTTTTTCTTTAAAATCTTCAGTAATAAAAACTCCTAATTTATTTTTTTCAATAATAAAAAACCTAATTTTTAAATATTTATTAAGTGTTTTATAATAATATTCTATATCTATTTTTTCATTTTTTATTATTTTATCTAAGTACTTGCTACTTAATATATAATCTAATTTTTCAAATATGTGTCCCATGGATTTCCCCAATAAATTTTTTGATTGTATATTAAAAATTTTTTCAAAGGCAGAGTTTACATATAAAAACTTATATGAATAATTTTTTATATTTTTATTGAATATTATTTCTAAGGAAGCAAATGCTTCAAACATATTTTCTGCTATAGAATAATAATCAAAATCAAAATTCATACATATTCCCCTTCTTAAAAATATTTAAAACTTTTTAATTTTTTTAAATATTATATATTAATTTCTTACAATTATTGTTTATATATAAATTATACATTAATGTATATTATAAATCTATATTAATTTTTCTTGAATACAATTAAATATATTATTATATAATATGTTTTATACAGTATTTTTGAAACAATTAAATATAAATAATAAATTTTATATTATAATAAAAAGCACTTATATTTTGTTTATGATAAAATATATATGTATACTAAAATTTTATATTTTTAGGAGTGATAAAATGAAAAAAAATAATAGTAGCATTGTAGCAAAAGCAGCTATTAAAATGTCTATATCTTCCAGAGAGGAAGAAAAGAAACTTCAAGAACATTACAAGAAATCAAACATTTTAACTACAGCAGTAGACGTAGGTGGAAATATAAATGATTCTATTACTAAAATAATTGAAAGAGCTTTAGTAGCTTCAAAGCGATGTGGACTTGTTAGTGATTGTCATGTTCATGATGGTGCTGTAGTTGGTGCTGCTCGTGAAGCTTTATTAGAAGTATCTTCTAAAGCCAATGGATTAAATGTAGGTGGTAAAATTGGTATTGCCAGATCTGGAGAACATATATGTGTTTGTATATTTATGAATATTGGTCTTTTACACTTAGATGAAATAGTTATAGGATTAGCTCATAGGAGTATATCAAATTCATAAATTTAATAAAGCTGTTGACATTTTATTAAATTTCATTTACAATAATACCTATACTTTTAGTAAATTTGTATTACTTTTGTAGATTTTAGTAGTATAGTAGGTAGTATTTTGTAGGAGTAATTTTAAATTAGCTTAAATTAGCTCTCCTTAAGAGAGCTTTTATTAAAATTATATATTTTAGGAGGATGGTAGTATGGTAGCAAAAAAGAAAGTGACATTTCTTATGTCATGTCTATTAACTTTATCATTATTTGGAGGTTGTGCTTCAAATAATAAAGACATTTCAAAAAAGAAGTTTAAAATAGGAATTTCTCAAATAGTAGAGCATCCAGCTTTAGATGCTTCTAGAAAAGGATTTTTAGATGGTTTAAAATCTAAAGGCTTTGAAGAAGGAAAAAATCTAGAGATAGATTACCAAAATTCTCAAGGAGATATTCCAGCGGCACAAACTATAGCTCAAAAGTTTGTTTCTGAAAAAGATGATTTAATATTTGCAATTTCAACGCCTTCATCACAGGCAGCTTTTAATACTACAAAGGATATACCTATTGTTATAACAGCAGTAACAGATCCTGTGAAAGCTGGTATTGTAAAATCTTTGGATAAGCCTTCTACAAATGTAACAGGCTCTATTGATAAAGTTCCTATAGAAAATCAATTTAAATTAATAAAGGAATTACTTCCTTCAGCTAAAAATATAGGAATACTTTACAATACTAGTGAAGCTAACTCAGATGTACAAATTAAAGAAGCTAAACAATTTGCACCACAATTTGGGCTTAATATAATAACTTCAGGTATTACAACCACTAATGATATACCTCAATCACTTAATGCAATTATAAATAAAATTGATGCTTTATATGTTCCAACAGATAATATGGTAGTTTCTTCTTTATCTCTTATTTCTAACAAATGTAACGAAAAAAATATACCTATTATTGGAGCTGAAAAAGCCCATGTAGAATCCGGTGCATTAATAACTAATGGAATAGATTACTACGATTTAGGTGTAGAAACTGGAATTTTAGCTTCTGAAATTTTAAAAGGTAAAAAACCTACAGAAATTCCAATTCACACTGTTAAAAATACAAAAATATTTATAAATGAATCTGCTCTTAAAAAATTAAATATAAAAATTCCAGAAAATATATTATCTAAGGCAGAGAAAGTTAAAGGAGGTCTTAAATAATGGATCTACTTATAAATATATTAGAGCAAGGACTTATTTTTGCTATAGTTTCTATAGGAGTATTTATAACTTATAAAATTTTAGACTTTCCTGATTTATCTGTAGATGGAACTTTTCCCCTAGGGGCTTCCATAACAGCTTTATGTCTTTTAAAAGGTATTAATCCTTTTACTACTTGCTTTATAGCTTTAATTTTAGGAGCTTTAGCTGGATTAGTTACAGGAATACTTCATGTTAAGTTTAAAATAACTAATTTGTTATCGGGTATATTAGTTATGACTGGACTATACTCTATTAATTTAAGAATAATGGGAAAATCCAATATACCCTTTTTCAATTTAAAAACAATGTTTTCTAGTGGAAGTAAACCAATTTTAATAATAGCTTTATTTGCTATAGTATCAAAAGTAATTTTAGATTTATTTTTAAAAACTAAGCTAGGCTTTGTATTAAGAGCTGTTGGCGATAATGAAAATATAGTTAACTCTTTAGGAGTAAATAAAAATTCAATAAAAGTTTTAGGAATTATGGTATCCAATGCTTTAGTGGCTTTAGCTGGCTCTTTAATGTGTCAATATCAAGGTTTCTCTGATGTAGGAATGGGTACTGGTGTAGTAGTTATGGGATTAGCCTCTGTTATATTAGGTGAATCTATACTGGGAAAATTAAAATTTGTAAAAGGAACTACTATGGTACTATTTGGAGCAATATTTTATAAAATAGCTATAGCTTTAGCTTTAAAAGCAGGCTTTAACCCAACAGATTTAAAACTTATAACTGCAGTAATTGTAGTAATAACTTTATCTCTTAAATCTTCTAATTTTAATTTAAGCTTTAAGAAAAATATAAATTTAGGAGGTGAGTCTATTGCTAAAACTTCAAAATCTTTGCAAAACCTTCAATAAAAACACTATAAATGAAGTAACTTTATTTAATGATTTATCTTTAAATGTAAATGAAGGAGATTTTATTACAGTAATAGGCAGCAACGGAGCAGGAAAGTCTACTTTACTTAATATGATATCTGGAAACATTAAGCCAGATAGCGGAACTATATTATTAAAAGGAAAAAATATTTCAAATATGCCAGAGCATAAATGTATGAAATATATAGGAAAGGTATTTCAAAATCCTTCTCATGGAGTTGCTTCTTCCATGACTATACTTGAAAATATGTCTATGGCTATAAATAAAGGTAAAAGATTTGGTCTTCAATTTGGAATAAATAAAAAAAATATGAATTATTTTAAAGAAGTACTTAGTAATATAAATCTAGGTTTAGAGGATAAACTTGATACAAAGGTAGGACTTTTATCTGGAGGTCAAAGACAAGCACTATGTCTTATAATGACTACATTAACAAATCCAGAAATACTACTTTTAGATGAACATACTGCAGCATTAGACCCAAAAACTTCTGAAATTGTATTAAATATTACTAAAGATATAGTAGAAAAAAGAAATTTAACTACATTAATGATAACTCACAATTTAAAACAAGCTATTTCTTTAGGCAATAGACTTATTATGCTACACAAAGGAAATGTAGTTTTAGATATTTCAGGAAAAGAAAAAAGAAATTTAACTATAGAAAAACTTTTAAACACTTTTGAAACATTAAACTTTCAAGATATAAGCGATAAAGTACTATTTGCATAATAAAAAACCATCTCTCACATAGGGGTGGTTTTTATTAATATACTTTGAAGAATAAATCCAGCAAAAAAACCAATGCTAACAGGGGTAGTAAGTGCTGTTGTAAATAATTTGAATGAATTTTAGAGACTCTTAGGATAAAAAATAGAAAAACTCCGTAATTCATCACAGGACGTGATGAGCCAATTTCCGCCCCAAGGACGGGGCATAAATTGGGTAGGAGTTTTTCTATTTTTTATTCTTAGAGTCTCTTAATGAAATGACTTATTTACAACAGCACTTACTACCCCTGTTAGCATTGGTTTTTTTGCTGGATTTATTCTTCAAAGTATATTAATAAAAACCTTATACACTGGTTTCGCAAATTTCACCTATGTCTAGCACATGAGCAAATTTTCCACTTCCTAATATGGTTACGCCTATTATGCCTTTTATATTTCCTAATAATTTGTTTTTTCCTACAAAATCTCCTAAAGACTTTATAACTATTTCTTGTTCTTTCAAAAATTGATCTATAATTAAAGCAACTCTTTTTTCTGATGAACCTATTACCACAATAAATAGTTTTTTGTTATCTGATTTTACAGGAATATTAAAATAATTTTTTATTCTAACTACTGGAATTATTTTATCTCTCCATGTAAATACTTCTATGCCTTCATTTATATGAATATTTTCTCCTATTTCTTCTCCTTTAAGTCTTATTATTTCTATAATAGATGAAGCTGGTATGGCAAATACAAAATTATTTTCTTTTATTAAAAGTGCTTTTATTATGGATAATGTAATAGGAAGCTTTATTATAAATTTTGTGCCTTCTGCCTTTTTTGTTTCTATTTCAATAGTTCCATTTAATTTAGATACAATATGTTTTACTACATCCAAACCTGCACCTCTTCCAGATATTTCTGTAACTTCAGAAGAAGTAGAAAATCCTGGTTCAAATATGTAATTTAATATTTTATTTTCACTTAATTTATTTAAATCCTGTTCTGATAATAATTTTTTCTCTAAAATCTTATTTTTTATTTTATCTATTTCTATTCCTCTTCCATCATCTTTTACTTGTATTATTACACTATTTCCCTTTTGAAAAGCAGAAATTTTTAAAATTCCTTGAGGATTTTTGGAGATTTTTTCTCTATACTCTGGCAATTCAATACCATGGTCTATAGAATTTCTTATTAAGTGAATAATAATATCTCCTAGTTTGTCTAACATTTCTTTATCTATTTCTGTCTTTTCTCCTTCTATTATGGTCTTTACTTTTTTATTACATTTTTTAGATGTATCTCTTACAATTCTAGGAAGCCTTGTGAAAATACTTTTAATAGAGACCATTCTAAGATTAAGTATATTTTCTTGCAGTTCATAACTTATAGTATTATTTTTTTTAACTACATCTAAAAGATTATTTATGTTTCCATCATTTTTATATTTAATTTTTAATTCAGAAGATAAATTATTTAAAATTTCTTTGTTTATTATAATTTGCTCTATTAAATTAATTAATTTATCTATTTTATTTATATCTACCCTTATAAATTCTTCTTCTGTTACTATATTATTTTCCATAAAATTGACCTCTCTTATATATTATTTTATGTCAAATAAGTTATTTATATTTAATATAAATATTTGATAATTTTGTTTTTTATATAGTCCTTTTATATAGTTATATTTACATTTTATTTCTCTACAACTAGAAAACATTTTGCAATTATGGAAATTAAAGATTTTTAATATTTTATCTACTAAAATACCTACTTTTTTGCCTTTTAAATTTACAATTATAACTCTATTTTTTTTATTTATAATGTTTTTTTCTAGTTTTAGTTTTGCTCTTAAATTTATTAAAGGAATTACATTTCCTCGCAAATTTATTATGCCTTCTACATATTTAGGAACATTAGGTATTTCAGTAATTAAAATTTCTTTTAACCTAAGTACTTCATAAATTTCTTTAATATTTATTCCATAGGCTTCTTTGTCTAATTTAAAAACTAAATACTGATTGTTTTCAGTCAATTTATCTATTCACCACCTAATTAGTAAGCTATTGCAATTTAAAATTATCTGCTATTTTAACTAATTTGTTGGCACCTTTAGCTAAATTTTCTGCTGTTAAGGCTACTTGTTCAGAAGCAGAAGTTACTTCATTTGCCATGTCACCTACATTGTTTGCAATTATAGATATTTCATTGCTAGAGGCTGCTTGTTCTTCGGAAGAGCTGGCAATTTCTTGAGATAAATCATTTAATTCATTGATTTTACTTACAGACACTTCTATATCTTTAGTTTCTTCTTGTAATGACCCATAAACTTTTACAGCTATTTCATTGGCATTAATTATGGAATTTTTAATATTTTCACTAGTTTCAGCTTGAATTTTAGTTTCTTCATTTATATGTATCATAAGTTCTGCTGTGCTTTCTACAGAGTTGTATATATTTTCTAAAACTTTTTCTGTACTTTTTACTAAGCTTATGCCACTTTTAACTTTTTCCACTGCTTTATCTGTAGTTTCTATGGAATCTTCTACTTGATTTTGCATATGCTTTATTATATTTTCTACATTTTTTGTAGATTCACTAGATTTTTCTGCTAAATCTCCTATAGCTGAAGCTACTACAGCAAAGCCCTTTCCATATTCTCCTGCTCTAGCTGCTTCTATAGAGGCATTTAAAGATAAAAGATTAGTTTGCTCTGCAATATCATCTATAACCTCAACTATATCTTCTATTTCCAAAGCTGCTTTTCCTAAATTTTTAATTGTATTGGTTAATTCCGTTACAGAAATATTGATTTTATCTATTTCATCTACTATGTTATTTATTTTTTTACCGCCTTCTTCTGTTATATAAACTGTTTCCTTTGCGTCCTTTGAAGCATTTTGAGAATCTTTATATACACTTTCTATAGATGCTGTCATTTTTTCTATAGATTTAGATATATGGGAAAATTTTTTAAAAGTTCCTAGTATATCTTCTGAAACTTCTTTTACATTAGTTCCTATACCATCCATATTCCCATTTATATGGTTTATATTATTTGCCATTTTAGTTATTTTGTCTGTAACTTCATTTATGGATATATTCATGTCGTTAATGGAATTAGTAAGTTCCTCCATGGATGCATTTTGATTTTCTGCATTAGCTGCCATTTCTTCTGAGGCACTACTGGCTTCTTCTGAAGATGCTCCTAATTCTTCTGATACTTCTAATATAGTTTTTATAACTTGTTTTTGTCCTTCTATCATATTATTAAAGCTTACTACTAAATCGCCAATTTCATCTTCTGTCTCCTTTACAGCTTGTACAGAAAAATCTCCCTTTTCTGCTTTTTTCATTAACAACATTAATTTTTTAATAGGTTTTGTTATTTTTTTAGAAATTCTTATTGATAATATAAAGCTTATAATTATGAATATAATTATCATTAAAATACAAGTATTTCTTATTTTATACACTGGATTCATATATTCATTTACTGGTACATTTATAGCTATAGACCAATTTTCTATAGGCTTGTATGCATTAAATTTTTTAATTCCGTCTATCTTATAAAAACCTTTTCCTTCTTTATATTCTGCCATATAGGCTATTTGTTTATGTAATTCCTTATTATCATTTATTGAATTTTCATTGGATATATTAATGCTTTTAGGATGATATATTATTTTGCCTTCATTATCTACAATATAGGCGTATCCGCTTTTTTCTATTTTTATATTTTTTATATTTTTAATTAATGTAGAAAAATTAACATTTACAGTTATTACTGCTTTTATATCTCCATTATTTCCTTTTATAGGTGTATATAAAGGTACTATTTGTTCTTCTAAATCTTTTTCAGCATTTAATTCTCCCCAAACTCTTTTCCCTTTTAAAGCTTCCATAAAATATTTATTAGAATATGTGTTTTTTTCATGTTTTATATTATCTTTTGAAGATAATATAGCATTGCCTTTTTTATCATATATTATAATAGAATCATATTTATATTCCATAGAACTTTTTATATTATCTATTACATATTGAGCATTTTTTCTTATATTATCATCAATTTGTCCCTTTTCACTATAATCACAAAAACTTTTTATGGAATACATTTGAGATATTATATAAGAATTTTCTTCAACATTATTTAAGCTGCTTTTAAACTCTTTAGTATTAGTATCTAATATACTTAGTACTTTTTTTTCTTCTATTTCTTGGAGCACAATCTTTGTATTATAGTATTGTGAAACTCCAAATATAATTAAAGGTATTATAGTTAATATAATAAAATAAAACTGTAATTTTGATTTTAAATTAAATTTAAATTTCATATATTTATTTTCTCCTTTCTTCATAAAAAAACAGCACAAAAGTGCTTATTAAATTTATCTTTTGTGCTACTGTTTATCACAATTATATCATGTTTTTTATGTTATATATAATAAATATTGAAATTATTATATTTTAATAGAATTATAACTTTATTTGTTAAAATTTTAAGTAATTTGTAATAAATTCATATGGGAATTGTATTTACTGCATATACTTTTAAAAAATTTAAATGTTTTGTATAATTTATAGCATTTTTGATTTTTTCTATATCATCATATATTATTCCTAATAAATTTCCACTGTGAGCTCCTATTATACCTAATCCAGAAGTTTTATTTTTTAATTTTAATACTTCTTCTAAAAAAGTATATTTTAATCTTATTTCATTTCTTATAATACTTTCAGTAGAAGCTAAAGCTAAATTTTTTATATCTTTATTTTTTATTGCATATTTTAAAATTTCTACTAAATCATCTATATTACTTAATGGTGGCATATTTCTTTTGTTAAATTCTATAGTATCTACTTTGTTTTCACCTTCAAAAGCTAAAATGTAAAATTTAAAATAATCTCCTAAAGTTTCTTTATAATTTCCTTTTTTATATTCAAATGCTGTTAATTTATCAAATATGATACTATCTGTAGGCTCAATTTTTATGCATTGCTTTACTAACTCTTGTTCATTGAATTCTTTGTTGAAAAACTTTGTAAGTGCTATGTATAGAGCACATAAATCTGCTGTGCTACTGGCAAAACCTTTTCCACAAGGTATTTGACTTTTTATAGATATGTCTAAATTTTTTTCATATTTTTCGTAACCCCAATTCTTCAATATATTTTTTAAGAATATATTGCTTTTATATTTTGAAAACTTTTCTTTGGGATTTTTACATTCATATAGTGATACTTTAGTATATAAATTTATAGGGCAGGATAATAATATATCCTTGCCCTTATATTTTCCTTGTATTATTTCTCCAAAACTTCCTGGATAAAAAGCAGTAAATTTCATAGGTATTCTCCTTTATTACTTCATATACTGTTTTATTTTATTTAAACTTTGTAAAACTTCTTTTCCTGTAACATTAGATTCTGGTTTAAATTCATTATTTTCTAAATTCATTATACCATTTCCTACTATAGTTTTTATAATTAATTTATTTTCACTATTATCTATATCTTTTATTTCTACATCCTTTTGAGGTAAATCTGCTAACATATAAAGTACTTTTGCTAAATCTTCTCTATTAACTTTTTTATTTGGATAAAATTCTTCTGATTTTTCATCAAAATATCCACCCATAACTGCTGTTTCTATATAATCAAAGTTTTCATGTTCTGGCTTTACATCTTTAAAACTACCATATACATGAGAATTTCTACGTCCTGCATAGGATTTAGTAGTAGGAGAATATATTCCAATGTGTTTGAATTTTACTATAATATGAGCTAAATCTGATTTTGTAATTAAATTATCATTATTATAAGAGTCTATATTATCAAATTTATCCGTATAAAAAATTCTTTGAAGTTCTCTAACACCTTTTACAAACCTAAAAGTAGGAGAAGATATTAATTTTTCATTTATATTATAAACTCTTTTTTCCTTTACTGCTTTTATCTTTTGAAAACCTGGTCTTATAGATATAGCATGAGGATTTCCTCCTGCATTCATAGCACCTTTTTGTGCTACATAAACATCTATACTATCTGCTTTTGCTAAAATTTTTTCTTCTCCAAAAGAAGCTATACTAGATGTACTGCTAGTAGGTTTAGCATCTTCTGCTATATTTATACCTCCAGCTAATTTTATAGCATAAGCAGCCATGGAATCCTTAGTTACCGTTCTACAATTAGTATCTGTAGACTCAAAAAATACTTTCACTTTTGGATTAATACTTTCAGATTCTTTTTCTATTTCTTTTAATTCTTTATTAAATTCTTTTAAAACTTCTTCTGCTTTTTTTTGTTTTCCTGTTAAAATTCCTAATTTTTTAATATATTCATCAAATTCTTTAAAACTCTTAGGATATAAAGATACTACTGCTATACCAGAATTTTTTAAGTCTTTTACAAGTTTAGGATTTGTCTTTTCTATAAAAGGTCTAATTAATACTAAGTCTGGTTTAGCACCAATTATACTTTCTGCATCGTCTTTATAGCTAAATGTTTTTTTGTCTATAGCTTGTGGAGGATAAGCATCTTTGTCAGAAACACCTATTACTTCTTTATCCAAACCTAAACTAAATAAATTTTCAGTATGGGCAGAATAAAGAGAAATTATTTTTTCTGCTGGTTTTTCTAATTTTATTTTTTCACCAGAATCATCAGTAATTTCTATTTTATAAGCATTGTTTGCATTGTTTTTATTATTGGTACAAGCAGAAAAAGTAATAATAAATGTTAATAAAGTAAGTACTATAAGTAACTTTTTTTTCATATAATCACCACATTATTTATCTTTTTTTGGATCTAGTAATGGGTCTCCATTAATACAGTCTTTTACGTGTTGTACATATATATCTTGGAAAGCTTTATTTTCTCCTAAACCATGAAGATAAATATTTACTTTAAATCCTTCATTTTTTAATATGTTTTTCCAAGAATCCTTGTCATCTCCTGCCATATCGTTTTTAGCATGGTCTCCTGCCACTAACATAAATGGCATAAGTGTAACTTCTGTAATATTATTATCTTTTAATTTTTTAATAACATTATCTAAAGTAGGATATCCTTCTACTGTAGCCACATATACATTGTTTGCTTTTCCACTTTCTAAAACATATTGAAGTAAAGAGTAAGAAGCATTGCCTGGATGAGCTGAACCATGACCCATTAATATAACTGCTTGATTTTTATTCATGTTAGGGATTTGTTTCATAAGAGCATCTTTAGCTATTTCATAGTCTTTTTCTCTATATAAAATTGGTCTTCCTACAACTAACTTGTCAAAAGCTTTTTTATCTTGGTATTTTTTAACTGAATCTACTACTCCGTCATATTCTTCACCTGGCATTATATGTAGTGGTTGCACATATACTTCTGAATAGCCTTCTTTATCTAGATTAGCTAAAGCTTCATCTACATTGTCTACATTTATTTTATCTCTTTCTTTTAATTTTTTAATTATTATTTCAGATGTAAATGCTCTTTTTACATCATAATCTTTAAATGTTTCTTTAATTTTATTTTCTGTACTTTCTATACATGCTTTTCTAGTATCAGCATAACTTGTTCCAAAGCTAACTACAAGTATAGCTTTTTTTCCTTTAGTATTTTTTGTAGTTTGTTCTGTTTTGTTTTCTTTAGTGTCCTTTTCAGAATTTTTACTAGAACTTTGGCAGCCTATAAGTCCAATAGTTAAAAATATTGCTGCAAGAATAATTGATAATGATTTTTTCATTTTTCATACCTTCCTTCTATAAAATTTTATAATAAAAAGAGCTCCTTTCGAAGCTCTTTAAACGCAAAAAATAGACTTACAACATGACAAAAATTTTCTATGTCGTAAATTTCTACATTTTACGAATTTTCTCTCCCTCCGAAAGACTTATCGCCGAAATATAAGGTAGGTCTCCTGACTCACGGGTCATTCTCCTTCTCCCTTCCCGGTTTTCCCAGTGGTTTTAGAATTTGTCGCCGTATACAGTAGCGGGGGCTGCAGCGGATTTTCACCACTTTCCCTTTTAATTATTCTAAGAATAAGCCTTATACCCCATTATTTACTTTTACCTATATTGTCATACATTTTTATAATAATGTCAAGAATATATTTTTTTAATTGAAAATTCAAAAAAACTGTCAATCTCCCACAACTCTTAACTCCAAAAAAGCCTTTATATCTTTAGAAAATACATATTTACTAAAACCTTCACTTAAAATTTTACTAGATTCCCTATAAAATATTGAAGGAGCATTATTAACACAATAATAATAAACTCCATCTTTACAGTATAGAGGATTTTCTAAGTTAGTATATTTTATATCTTCTATAACCATATCTTCATTAGCTGCAGAATCTATTATTAAACAACCCTTTTTTACTTTTTCTAAATGTTTTTTAGTTATTATTATATTATCTCCTGTTTTTATTTGTATTCCATTAATTATTAAGTCATATTCTCCTATGTCTTCTAAAAACTCATTCATGGTTTTTCTATAAAACATTCTTATATCAGAATTAAATAATGAAATAGCATTAAAAGATCCTTGAGCTACATTTCCTGCACCTAAAATTGCTACTTTAGTATTGGAATTAGGCAACATTCCATGGCTCATTAAAGCATGAAGTACTGCAGAATATCCTGCCATATAACTATTCTTTCTTATAAAATTTTTCTTAATCCAATTTACAGGAATAATTTTATCTTGATAATATGCACAAGGATTTATGGTATCTAAATTTACTATAGTTAATTTTTTAGGAATAGCTTGTTTCTCCATAAAATCCTTTCCTGCAGTTTCTGGAAGTATCCAACCTAATATAACTTGCCCTTCTTTTACGTATTTATAATCTTCAGGTTTAATAACCTTCAAAGAAAATATACCATCACATTCCTTAAATACTTTCTCTTTAGAAAGCACTTTACATCCCTTTTTTTCATATTCATAATCCTCTATTCCTAAATCTTTTCCATAACCTTTTTCTATATAAATTTCATTTTCAAAGTCTTTTATATGCTGTGGTAAAAGAGGAACTCTTTTTTCTCCTATACTTTTTGAAATTATAAATCCCAGCTTCAAAACTACACATCCCTTCTAAATTCATATACAAATTGTATTATAACATATAATTTTCCATAAGAAATTTTTTCTAAAACAAAGTAATATCAATACTTATTATAATTAAGCAGTACTTACCTTGCCTACGAAAATTTACGTTATGTGCTTAATTATAAACAATATCTATATGAGTTCTTTTACGTATTTCATAAATTATTTATCGATAAACAATAAATAATTATTTCAAAAAAACAGTTTGCTGTCCACTTTTACTTAACACTAAGTGCCTAAACTTAAAATCTATAAATTGTTTATAGATTATGCTATTATTTATAGTGAACCCTTTAGATAATTCTAAACAAAGTAGTGATTTAACAGAAAGGTGATTATTTATGCAAAAAAGTATACTAATAGTAGATGATGATAAAGAAATAGTTAATCTTATTGAAATCTATTTGATTAATGAAGGTTATAAAATTTATAAATCTTTTAATGGAGAAGATGCTTTGAAAATAATAAGTAGTATTGATATTAATCTTATAATATTAGATATAATGATGCCAAAAGTAGATGGTATAGAGGTTTGTAAAAAAGTTAGAGAAAAACTTAATGTACCTATTATTATGCTAAGTGCTAAAAATCAAGATATCGATAAAATAAATGGTTTATTATATGGAGCAGATGATTATATGATTAAACCTTTTAATCCACTTGAACTTGTAGTTAGGATTAAAACTATATTTAGAAGAATTTATGAATTTGATAAAAATGATAAGGATATAATTGATAAAGATACATTAGTTGTAGGACCTGTTAAAATAATAAAATCTACTCATAAGGTAACAGCATATAACAAAGTTATTAATTTAACTTCAACAGAATTTGAAATATTATATCTTTTAGCTAGTAATCCTGAAAGAGTTTTTAGTGCAGAGGAAATTTTTGAAAGAGTTTGGAAGCAAAAGTATTATCAATCAAATAATACAGTTATGGCTCATATAAGTAAACTTAGGGACAAGCTTGATAATGCTTTAGACGGCGAAAAACTTATTCACACTGTATGGGGGGTTGGCTATAAAATTGAAGACAAAAACTATTTATAAGATTGAATTTAAAATACTTTTAAATATATTTTTAATTTTTATATCTTCGATTTTATCTATGGGAGTACTCTTTGCCCTATGGAAAATTTTCTTAATATTATTTGTTAACAATTCACCTGACGACAAAGATGCAATTTTTATGCTTAGAAGCCATATTAATTTTACATATGTGAAATATACTATCTGGATAATAATTTTAATTATTTATCTTCATGTATTTATGTATAAAAAAATTAAATACTTTGTAGAAGTTGACCAATTCATGAATGATATAACCACAGGTAATCTAGATAAAAAAATACCTGAAAATGAAAATCATTTGTTAGGTAAATTAGCTAAAAATATGAACACAATAATTGAAAAACTAAATAAATCAATGGAGGAAGAACGCTTAGCTGAGCAAACAAAATATGACCTTATAACAAATGTATCTCATGATTTACGTACACCATTAACTTCTATACTTGGATATCTAGATTTAGTTGATAAAGATTATTATAAAGATGAAATTCAACTAAGGTATTATGTTAATATAGCCTATGAAAAATCAAAACGATTGAATGTATTAATAAATGATTTATTTGAATACACTATAACTAAAAATAGTACTTTAATCTTAAAAAAAGAGGAAGTAAATTTAATTGAACTATTAAATCAGCTATATTTAGAATTTAGAATTCAATTTAAAAATTTAAATATGGAATGTAGAACTTTTTTTTCAGAAGATAAACTTTTCATTAATGGTGATGCTATTAAATTAGCAAGAGCCTTTGAAAATTTAATTAATAATGGAATAAGATACGGAAAACAAAGTAAGTATATTGATATTGTTACTAGAAAAGAAAACTCTATAGGAATTATAGAAATAATAAATTATGGAGAACCAATCCCTGCTGTAGATTTACCTTTTATTTTTGATAGATTTTATAGAGCTGAAAAATCTCGTTCCACATCTACAGGAGGTTCTGGTCTAGGTCTTGCAATTACCAAAAACATAATAAATTTGCATAAAGGTGAAATTTCTATAGAAAGTAATTATGAAAAAACCACTTTTATTATTAAGCTACCTTTAATTAATAATTCTTCCTTGTACTATTGTAATAAATTATAATTACATTAAATATACTTTGTAAGATTGTACACTTTATTCTTTAATTAAATTTTACAAAGTATATTTAATGTGAATTTATTAATACCTCCTATAGTCTAACAAAATGTAGATAAACACTGCTTTTCACCTTTATAACAATTTCTAATAACTCTATTTATAATTTAATTTTATATACAACTTAATCAATTGTCATAAAAAAACTGAAGGCTTCCTTTGTATTTCCTTTAATTCTATCTATGCAATTTATATTTCTTATATGATATATTTTATTTTTATAATCCTTAGCTTGATTATCGCATATGTATGCATAATCATACTTTCCTTCTTCCACCCATCCCATAAATATATATGTGTGGGTAGGTATATCTTTATTATTTCCACTTTCATCTGTTGTAAAACATACATTTCCAGGTTTTAACCTTTTATAATTTTTTCTCTTTTTCCATCCCTTTTCCTTTAAAAAGCTTATAAATTCTCCGGTATTTCCCATGGATTTAGGGACTTCATAATTGTTATTTCTTAACACTTCACTTACAAAAAAAACACAAGCATTTTGAGAAGTACCCCCATTTAAATTTGCAGCATCTAAATAAGTTTTTCTCCTATTTCTTTCAGAGGTCAGAAATTCATATACTCTTTTAGATGAATATCCCATTCTCATTATATTTATTCTTGGAATAACTTCTTTTAATATTAATATAAATAGTAATCCTATCAAAATAATTTTTATATACAACTTCATCCTTCTCATCTATAAATCCTCCCTTTATTTCCTATATATTCTTTATACTAAAGGAAAGACCTTAAAATAAATTCAAATAAACCTTAAGAAAACCTTAAGATTTATAATAATGAAATGAGTTATTTCAAACATACTTACTGCCTACCCCAGTGCTATTTTTTTATATCACTTTTATTATTCATATTGGATTAAGTTAAACCCCTGGAGAAAAGGTTCTTTCTATATACTTAATTAAATCTTTTTTGTTATAAAATACTTTTTTGTACTCTATGGTTTTTCGTCTTATTACAATGGCATAGATATTTTCTTCTATACAGCATTGAAGTTTTTCTAAAGTTCCACCTTGTATGCCGCTATCTTTTAGAATCATAGCAGTAACATTATATTCATCTATTAAAGCCTTGTTAAATTCTTTGCTAAAAGGGCCTTTTATTGCAATAATGTCCTCTACTTCTACCCCTAAATCAAAACATTTTTCCATTACTTTCACTGATGGAAGTATTCTGTGGATTATTCTATTGGTAAGTTTTAAGCTTAATAGTTTTTCTATATTGTTGCTGCCAGTGGTGTTTAGTATATTGCCTTGTATTTTGCTTAAAGGATTATAAAGCTCCTCATAGTTTTCTACTGTTATAACATTTTTATAGTCTTGAAAATCCTCTAGTACAGAAGGTCTTTCATATCTTATGTATTCTATATTAAGCTTTTCACAAACTCTCATTGTATTTTCCGTTATTTCTACAGCATAAGGATGAGATGCATCTATTAAAATATCTATATTATATTTCTTAAAATTTTCTAATAAATCTTCTTCTTTTAAAGGTTTTGTATTTACTATTTTATATTTATAATTTTCAAGCAAACTCCCTCCATAGGCTGTAGCAGTAGATACAAAAATATCATCAGTAAATCTATTGAGAAGAGATAATATGTCCTTACCTTCTGTAGTTCCTAATATTAAGCCTATCATTTTATTTTCATCTCCTAAATTATGAAATGTTGCCATTTGTTTTTAGTACTCTATGTATATGAAATGGAAATTAATAAATCTAACTTCCATTTCTTATTATATAATTTAAATTTATTTATTATTTAATATTGTGAAAAATAGCAATAAATCATCTTAAAACATAGCAATAAATCGTCTTAAAACAATTTAAATCTATTTATTAATTAAGTACCCTCTTGGAGTTATAAAAAATCCATCTTTTATGTAACTTTCGCTATTCCCTATAATTACAGTAGAAAACATATCTACATTATCATCTTTAAAAGTCTCTAAAGTAAAAATCTCCGTACTTTCGCCATCTCTTAAAGCATTTTTTACTACTGCTACAGGAGTATTTCCTTTTCTATATTTTTTTATAATATCCATGCATTCTTTTAAATAATGAGGTCTTCCCTTGCTTTTTGGATTATACAAAGATATTATAAAATCTCCTTTTGAAGCATATTCTACTCTATCTTTTATAAGATTATAAGGTGTCATTAAGTCACTTAAACTTATATTGCAATTATCATGCATAAGTGGGGCACCTACTACAGATGCTGAAGCTAAAGATGCTGTTACTCCTGGTATAATTTCTACATTTTCATCTTTTCTTAATTCTAAAATAAGTCCTGCCATACCATATACTCCAGCGTCTCCAGAACTTATAATCGATACAATTTTATCTTTTGAAAGTTCCAAAGCCTTTACACATCTTTCTTTTTCCTTACCCATACCTGTAGAAATTACTTCTTTATCTTGAATTATAGATTCTATAAATTTTATGTAAGTTTTATATCCTACTATAATATCACTTTCTTCTATTGCTTTTTTAGCCTTTATAGTCATGTAGTCTAGTCCTCCAGGACCTATTCCTACTACATAAAGTTTACCCATATTATCACCAACTTTTAAATTATTCCCAAGGCTATTGTCATGCCTTGTACTTTTATTTTGTCTGTAATTAATTTTCCACCAGATAATTCTACTACTGGTTCACATACTCCCTTAACTCCTATAGTCTTTTCTACAAAAGCACTACCTTGAAATTTATCTTGTATGTTTTTGATTTCTTCTATAGTAAATATTTTTAAATCACAATTTAAGTATTTAACTAAATCTAAAATTGCTTTTTCATGCTTTTTAATTTCTACAGTAGCTATATTTTTAATAGCTCTTTTGTCTATATTATATTGTTCTAGTATTTTTAGCACATTATTCTTCATAGTTTCTGAATCGTAATTTTTTCTACAACCAATTCCAATTACAATGTCTTTTCTTATAAGCTTTAAAGCCTTCATACCTTCTAAATTATTTAATTCATTAGTAACATATACAATTCCTTTAGCTTCTTTTTGATTTTCTATGTATCCTTTTGGTATTTCTATTATACCCCTAAAATCTTTAAATGCCACTTTTTCTCCTGCAACTAAAAGTGCAGCTATATCTTTTGCAGCTTTAAAATTATCTATAACTAAATTATTTTCCTTTGCAATTATATCTGGAGCTTTTATTCCAATATTATCTGTTGCTGTAGTTATTACAGGAATAGATTTTAAATGTTTTGCTATTTTTAAAGTTTCTTCATTTGCTCCTCCTAAGTGACCACTTAAAAGACTTATAACAAATTTTCCACTGCTATCTATAACTATTACCGCTGGATCCTTTGCTTTGCTTTTGATAAATCCACTAATAGCCCTAACAGCAATACCTGTAGAAGATATAAACACAATAGTTTTGTAATTTTTCATAGATTTTCCTGCTACTGAATATATATTAAAATTTTCTAGGATATTTTTAGAATAAAAATCCACTTCATATATTTCTTTTAGTTTTTCAGCTAAAGCATCTCCTCGATTTGTTACACTAATTACAGCTATTTTCATTTCTTGCCTTCTCTATATTCATGAGAAAAAGTTTTGTCATATAATAAACTTTTATTATATTTAGTATCTATAAAATCTCCTACAAGTATTTGAGCTGTTTTATTTATACCAGCACTTTTAACTTTTTCAGCTATGTCTTTTAAAGTTCCTATAACTATTTTTTCATCTTCCCAAGTAGCCTTTTGAATAACTGCTATAGGTACATTTCTTCCATAACCTTTTAATAATTTTTCTACTACTTTATCAATCATAGATACAGACAAAAATATAGCCATAGAAGCATTTGCCTTAGCTAAAACCTCTAAATCTTCTGATTTAGGTACAGGGGTTCTTCCTTCCACTCTAGTTAAAATAACAGTTTGGCTTACTCCTGGTAATGTAAATTCCCTTTTTATACTTGCAGCTGCTGCTGTAAAAGAACTAACTCCAGGAATAACTTCATAAGGTATATTTAACTTTTCTAATTCATCCATTTGTTCCTTAATAGCTCCATATATAGCTGGATCACCTGTATGAAGTCTTACTACTTTTTTACCTTCATTATAGTGTTTATTTATAGTTTCTATTATTTCTTCTAAATTCATATGAGCTGAATTATAAATTTCTGCACTGCTTTTACAAAAATCCATATGAGCTTTGTTTACTAAAGAACCTGCATAAATAATAACATCCGCTTCTTCTAATATTTTTCTACCCCTAACTGTTATTAAATCCACATCTCCAGGGCCTGCACCTACAAAACTAACTATTTTGTTTTCCATTTAATTCACTTCTTTCTCTGCTATTATTAAAGACATGTAATTTCTATTTTTAATTATTTCTTCCCTATGTCTTAATATTTGCTCTCCTTCTCTGTAAGCCTTTGAAACATACACATATTTGTATCCTTTTTCATCTAAAACATTTAAAACTTCTTCTTCTTTTCCACCTAACTTCATAATTACCACAAATTTTTCATCTCTTAATTCATCTATTTTAGAAGCAGGTAAAATAAGCAAACTTTCATCTCCTAAAACCAAAGGAGTTTGACTTAAACTAGCTGCAGCACAAAAGGAATTTATACCTGGTATTACTTTTGTTTCATATCCTTCTTCATTTATGTGATTCAATATGTATATAAAAGTGCTATATAAAAGAGGATCTCCTATAGTTAAAAAAGCTACATTTTTTCCTTCTAAAAGTTTTTCTTCAATTAACTTAAAATTGTTATAAACTTTATCTTCCCATTTGCCTCTTTCCATTGGGAAATGCAAAACTCTAATTTCTGAACCTTCTTTTATAAAATTTTTAGCCGTATCTAAAGCTATGCTATCTCCACCTTTTCTAGCTGCTGGAGCTATAATTACAGAAGAATTTTCTATAGCTTTTACTGCTTTTAAAGTTAATAATTCTTCGTCTCCTCCTGGTCCTACTCCTATTCCATAAAATGTTCCTAGTTTTTTCATATATCCTACTCCTTTTCTGCACTTAGTATAAATACTGGATTATTTGCTTTTGCCATTAAACTTTTTCCTATAAATTTACTTATAGAAACTTGTATACATTCTACCTTATATCCTAATTCTTCTAACTTACTTAAAGCCTTTTCTAAGTTACTTAAAGTTATAAAATTCATAACCATTTTTCCATTTACATTTAATTTTTTATTATAAATATCTATTATATCTTTTATGTTTCCCTTACTGCCACCTATAAATATACTATCAAACTTTTCATTTATATTTTCTGAAACCTCTATAGCTTCTCCCTTTATAATACTTAAATTATCTATATTAAATTTTTCCTTGTTTTTATGTATTAATCCCACTGCTTCCTCTTCTTTTTCAATAGCAAAAACCTCTACATTTTTAAACATTTTAGCTATTTGAATAGAAATAGAACCAGTACCTGCTCCCACATCCAAAACTTTTGAGTTTTCCTTAATACCCAATTTAGCTATGGTAAGAATTCTAATTTCTTCCTTTGTCATAGGCACTTGACCTCTAATAAATTCTTCATCCTTTATATAATTCATATAGCATTCTCCTTTTTGCTTGCCAACAAAATACAATTTGTAATGACTTTTTCAAAACAATATAGCCTAAAAACAGCTAACTTTTAAATATAGTTCTTACTTCTATTTTAAATTTTAATTTTTTAGTAATCAAAAACTAAACTAATTTTAAAAATATAAGCTTACTCTAAAATTAAAGTTTCTTAATCACAACAACGGTTAAAGCTGAAAAATCTTTGTTTTTTAGTTCTTTTATAGTTCCTTTTGTTATTCTTTCATCTTCATAGGAAAGATTTTCTCCAACATAAATAGTTGCTTCAATATTTTCTTTTTCTAAAATATCGCATATATAACTTGGAGAGTGTTTTTTATCCGTAAGCCATATGGAAACTTTATGTTCTTTAACTTTATTTAAAAAATCTTCTTCTCTTCCATGAAGACTTCCTAAAAATCCTTCATTCCAAGGTATATTTATTTTTGCCATCATATATTGAAAAGAACTTATTCCGGGGACTATTTCTACTTTTCCCTTATAATTTTTATTTATATAATTTGTTATTCCGTAAAATAAAGGATCTCCTGAAGCAATTATAGATATATCTTTGTTTTCTGCATTATTTATTATATCTAATATTTCACTTAGCTTTTTAACTTTAATTTTATTATTTTCTATAAAATCTACACTTGATATTGCTCTTTCAAAACCAATTATGCTATGAGAATTTTTCAAAACCTCCGCTGCTTTTGGAAGTATGTAATCTTTATGTCCCGGCCCTATTCCCACAATATAAACCATACTATTACCTGCCTTTTAATTATTTTGTGTATTGTATAAAATTCCTCTATCCATAGAAAACATTGCAACTTCTACTTTTAATTTATTATAAGTGTACTTTTCCATTCTACTTTTAGCTTTGTTAGCTATATTTTTATAAAGTTCTTCATAGCCATCCCCTAAAAGTTTTACAGCACCTTCAGTAGTTTTTTCACTGTATACTTCTCTTACTAAATCCGTACTTTCTCCCATTAATGCTAATTCTAAAGCCAAAGTTTCTAATCTTACATCACATACTTTACTATGAGTATTAAAACATCCAGAAGATACTTTGCAAAGTTTACCTATATGACCTACTAAAGTTATCTTTTCAATTTGCTTTTCCACACAACAATTTAAAGCAAAACCTACATAATTAGATATTATAACAGATTTATTCATATCCATATTAAGCTCGTTTGCCATGGACTCTCCCATATTTCCAAATAGAAGTATTAATTCTTTATAAACAGTAGACTTTTGATTTATTTCTAATTCTATAGATTGTTTTAAAGCATCTTCAGACATAGGCATAACAATTCCTGTAGTTCCAAGAATAGATATGCCTCCTTGTATATTTAACCTTGGATTAAAAGTTTTTTTAGCTATTTCCTCTCCTTGAGGAACAAAAATAGTAATCTCCACTCCAACATTTTTAGGAAGTACTTCTTTTACTTCTTTTTCAATCATTTTTCTAGGTACTGGATTTATTGCCCATTCACCTTTTTTAACATAAAGACCTTCTCCACAAACTAAACCTACACCTCTACCGCCTTTTAAAAAATAACCTTCTTTTCTTTTTTCCGCTCTTGCCCATATTTCAATGCCATGAGTTATATCAGGATCATCTCCTCCATCTTTTAAAACACAGCATTCAGCATAATCTTCACCTATACTTACTTTTTCTATAGGAATTAAAAGTTCTATTCCCTTTGGTGTATCAATCTTTATATCTTTTAATATTTCTTTATGAAACAACAAAACAGTAGCTGCCTTAGCTGCAGCCGCTGCACAAGAACCTGTAGTATATCCACACCTTAACTTTTTCCCATTAGAGTTTATATATAATTCGAGTATATGTACCACCCTCTTTTTTATCATAAAAAAGATTTCTAAAATCCATCTCTTTTATCTAAAAGTTACTACTATTTCAATTAAGCATTTATTAATAATTAAATCATTTATTTTGTTCAAAATTTTTCATATCCAATTTTAATAAATCCTTAAAAATTACCTTGTTAGCATATACATAAGTGCATTTACTATAGAAGCTGCAACAGCACTTCCGCCTTTTCTTCCTCTTATAGTTATCATAGGAATATATTTTAATTTTTCTATTTCTTCCTTAGACTCTTTTGCTCCAACAAAACCTATAGGAGCACCTACTATAAATTTAGGATTTGCTTTTCCAGCTAAAGTTAATTCTTTTAATTTAAATAAAGCTGTAGGCGCATTTCCAAACACAAAGAATTCTATTCCTTCTTCCGCTGCTTGTTCCACTGCTGCCATAGAACGAGTAATATTTCTCTCATTAGCTATTTGTGCTACATTCTCTTTTGATACAAAACATTCTGCTTTGCAATTTAAATTACTTAAAGCCCTTTTATTTATACCAGATAAAGCCATATTAGTATCTGTATAAATAGTTACTCCTTTTTTCAATAAATCCAAAGCTGATTTTATAGAATTTTCTCTTATATATATTAAATCCTTGTACTCAAAATCCGCTGTAGTATGGATAACTCTTTTAACAATTTGAAGTTCTTCTTGTGAAAAATTATTCTCTCCCATTTCTTCCCCAATAATTTCGAAACTTCTTTTTTCTATATCCATAGGTTGTTTTATGTAATCTTTCATTTAAATCACCAACTTTTAATTATTTATAAATCATAAATTCACATTGAAATAAGTTATAATCCATATATTTTTTAATAAAATATCTTAATTTTTCATATGCAAAAATTTTTATACACTATAACTTTATTAATATAAATTCTCATATTTTATAAATGCTCTATTAAATCTCTAGTTTTCTTCTCTTATATCTACAAAAAAATCCCCTTCCACAGAAGCTTCCTTTAAAGTAGCCATGTTGTTCATAGAATATAGTGCAGATTCTATAATATTAAATGCTAAAGGACAACCTGATCCTTCCCCTAATCTCATTTTTAAATTCAACATTGGTTCTAATCCTAGTTCTTTTATTGCATATTCTACTCCAGGCTCTTTAGATAAATGAGAAGGAAATATATAATCTTTTACATTTTTATTTAATCTATAAGCGCAAAGAGCTGCTGTGTAAGATATAAATCCATCTATTACTATAGGAACTTTATTTTTAGCTGCTCCTATAAATGAACCGCACATACCTGCTATATCAAATCCACCTACTTTTGAAATTACATCTAAAACATCTTCTTTATTAGGTTTATTAATATCTAAAGCCTTTTTTATAACAGATTTTTTAGTGGAAAATTGTTCTTCCGTAAGTCCTGAACCTTTTCCTGTTACCAAATCCACAGGACAATCTAAAATTGCTGCCATAACTGCTGCACTAGTTGCAGTATTTGCTATTCCCATTTCTCCTGTTCCAAATAAGTCATATCCTTGTTTCACCAAATTGTCCACCATTTCTATGCCAACTTCTATAGCTTTTACTGCTTCCTCTTTTGTCATAGCAGCACCTTTACACATATTTTTAGTTCCATGATTTATTTTTCTATTTATTATTTTAGAATTATTAAACTCTCCTTTTACTCCTATATCCACCACAGTAATATCAGAATTATTGTATTTTGCTAAAGTGCATACTCCTGTTATTCCTCTAGTGTAATTATTAGTTACAATTCTAGTTAAATTTTGTGGACAAGCAGAAACTCCCTCTTCACAAACCCCATTATCACTACACATTATAATAATATTTTTTTTATATATTTCATTATAAAGCTTACCAGTAATTCCTGCCATTTTTGAAGCAATATCCTCTAAAGTCCCCATACTTCCTATAGGTTTTGTTAAATTATCTATTCTCTTTTTGGATTTTTCTATTGCATCTTTATCAGCAGGAGTTATTGATTTTAATGCCTCTTCCAATAAACTCATGTTGAAATCTCCATTCCATATGTAATTTAAAACTATATTTTTTTATAATTTATATACTTCAATTTTTATTCCTTATATAATAAACATATTATTTTGTATGTCTTAAAATTTTTAATATAAATTTCCCAAATTAATTTATATAAAACATTATATACTATATTGGTGTATTTTACTTATTTAATATACTTTTTATAAAATTCATATTGCTAAAAAAGTGTACATGTCCATAAGAAGCTACTGTGTTATTTTTTAAATATCCACATTCCCAATTTTTTATAGAATTATCATACATGGTCTTTTGAATTTTATAAATCTTTTCTTCTTTTGAATCTATATAAGATTTATGAAACTCATGACATTTAATTTTCAAACCTTTTTCTAATATATGATTTTCTTTATATACAGTTATTTCTGCATATCCAAAGTTTTGAAGCCTATTTGTCATGTAACTTTCTCCATTAAAAAATCCTACCAAAGGATACTTTTTATCATCTATATTTATTCCCTGAGTTAAATACATAAGTCCACCACATTCTGCATAACATCTTTTACCCTTATCTAAATTTTCTTTTATACTATTTAGCATAGATTTATTCTCACTAACTTCCTTAGCAAAAACTTCAGGATATCCTCCACCTAAATAAATAAAATCCATATTATCAGGAACTTTTTTATCTTTCATTGGACTGAAATAAGTTACTTCCCCTGCCTCTTTTAATAGCTCTAAATTTTCTCTATAGTAAAAACTAAAAGCTTTATCATGGGATACAGCAATTTTTAAATTTCTATTTTCTATATAAAAGTCATCTTCATATAGAGTATTTTCTGGGAAATATTTCAACATTTCTTCTAAATCAATATGTTTTAATATAAGCTCACTACACAAATCTATTTTTTCATCTAAATCTTTAATTTCGCTACTTTGAATTAGTCCTAAATGCCTACTTTTCAAACTTAACTTTTCATCTCTAGGAACATAACCAAAAACTTTAATGCCACAATTTTTCTCTACTGCGGCATTTAAAAGCTTGTAATACCCTTCTTTCATATTATTAAATATAATACCTGCTATATTTACATTTCCAAACTTCATAAGTCCCATTATCTCCGCACAAAGAGTAACACTTTGAGCCTTAGGAGAAATTACTAATATTACAGGTAATCCCAAAGTATTTGCTAAATGAGCAGTGGAATAGCTTGTATCTATGCCTTTTCCATCATAAAGTCCCATAACCCCTTCAACTATTCCTATATCTCCTTTTCCTCGGGAATAAGAAGCTTTTACTCCTTTTTCACCCATAATATATAAATCTAAATTTCTTGAAGGATTTCCTGTTACATGACTATGAAATGCCGTATCTATGTAATCTGGTCCTACTTTGTATCCTTGCACTTTAAGTCCTTTTTTCATAAAAGCCTTCATAAGTCCTAAAGTTACTGTAGTCTTTCCTCCACCGCTACAATTAGAAGATATAATTATACTTTTCAATTTAAATCCTCTCTTTCAAACTTTTATCTAATTCTTTTAAGCAATTTATAAATGCTTTATTTTTTTCTCTATCTTTAATAGCAACTCTAACGTAATATTTATTTAATCCTTTAAAATTATCCGCTTTTCTTATAATAACACCTTTTTCAAGTAAAACATCATATAAATAATCACACTCATACTTAGTCTTACACAACACAAAATTACTATAAGTCTTATACACTTTTTCTATAAAATCAATATTTTCTAACTCATTTAACAAATATTTTCTTTCCTTTTCAACTTCTTCTAAAGACCTATTTATAAAGTCCTTATCTTTTAATAAATACTCTGCTGCTGCTTCTGCAAAGCAATTTATATTCCAAGGATTTTGATTTTCTTTTATCTTACTTATAATAGAAGTATTTCCACTTACACCATAGCCTAATCTAATTCCAGGAATGCAATAAAATTTAGTTAAAGCCTTTATTATAAAAATACATTTATAATTATCCAATTCATTTAAAAAACTAAAAGAATTTCTTCCTGTAAACTCTATAAAAGCTTCATCTATAATTACAGTTTTATTATTCTTCTCGCAATAATCCAATATAGCTTTAAAATTAGACTTATCTATAATTTGTCCATTAGGATTATTAGGATTAGCTACAAATAAAGCCTCTACATATTTAAGCTTTTCTTTTATATCATCATAATTTAAATTCATATTTTCATCTAAATAAGAATAAGTAATTTTCAAACTGTGCTTTAAAGCATTTTTTTCATATTCTATAAAAGACGGAACTGCTATACATATGCTTTTGAAACATGCTATAACTTCATCTATAATTTCAGCTGCTCCATTCCCTAATACTATATTTTCTTCACTAATATTTTTTAGACTATTTCCTTTTGTTTTATAAAAATAATTTATACTAAAATTCAAATAATCTAATATGTTTTTTCTAAGACTTCTATATTGTATATCTGGATAAACATAAACATTATCCAAAGCTTTATTAATACATTCTTTAAATCCCTGTGGCAATTTTAATTGATTTATATTAGAACTAAAATCTAATAATGTCTTTCCTTTTAAAATTCCTTCTGTATAAATATCTCCGCCATGTTCCATCAAATCACCTCTATGTACTTTAATCAACTATATTATTAATTTAAAACATTTCAAATTTAATATCCATATATTCTACTAAATTTGCATAAAAAATACCGCAAATTCACCCATGAATACTACGGTATTTTTAAACTTATATCAATTTACTATTTAAACTTAATTAATACTAATTATACCATATTTAAATGTACAATTACTATACTTCTTAACATCTTATTAAATTTCAAAAATTATATTTATTTTTTTAATATACAATTATATTAAGAAAAACTTAAGATATTATTAAGTAAAACTTAAACAATGAGTTATACAATATATGTATATTATAACTATTTTTCTGTAAAAGTAATTAATTGATATGCTGTTGAAAATATGATTAACCCTATTTTATTTTGAAAGAAGGTGAAAAAATGAACCCATTGAAAGGTCTTATAATGGCAATTTCTTTAATAACTTTATTAAATATAATATTAAATAAAAATAGTAAATCTCTTAAAAAGGAAATAAAATTACAACATTACATATTTGGATACTTATTTATATTGTATCTTATGATTGCTTTAGAAGAAGTAGGATTTCCTTCTTTATTTGAATGGAGAAGAACTTTAAGATTTAGTCAAACAGTATTTAGTCCTAATATAAATTCAATACCTTTTAAAGATGGACTTGAAATTTCAGGTATACTTAATATTATATTTTTTATACCTTTTGGATTTCTATTACCTACTCTATGGGAAAAATATCGTAACTTATGGACAACCCTTTTTCATGGACTGTTTTTCTCTATTATTATTGAAACTGGACAATTATTTGTAAAATATCGTGCTACTGATATAGATGATTTAATACTGAATACTCTAGGTGCTATCTGTGGTTGGTTGATCTTTAACATTATGAAAAAAATTTTTCATAAGTTATCTAGTAAAACAGTTGTTAATATTTCTTCCAATGATACCTTAGCTATTAAATTAGAACCTTATCTATATATAGTAATTGCGATTGTATGTGCTTTTTTTAAGTAATTAAAAAAGTTAATGAATTTTTTATCCATTATACAAAATACTGATGTTATAGAATTTAACCTACCTAACATAGATGAATATATAAAGCAATTTAAAAGACTTATTTAAAAATGAAGTTTTATTTTTAAATAAGTCTTTTAAATTGCTTTATAAATTGGAATTTGTCAGTCATCAATATTGTTTGTATTTGAAATATATACGCCTGCAATTATAATAATAGCTCCAATAATCTGATAGATGGAGAAACGCTCCCCCAACAGTATAACTCCTGCAATTATCGAAACAACTGTTGCTACACCGATGAATGATGATGTACGATTCACTCCAATTTTAGCAATAGCCACATTTGAGAGAAAAAAGGCTAATACGGAGCATCCGATTCCCTGATAGAGAATGGCTATAAGAAAATTTGAATCCCTAGCAGGAAGACTCATCAAGACATTAACATTTCCTATAACACATGCTTCAGCAATTGCTAAGATGCTAAATACAATTGCTCCAGCGGTCAGCATTACATATGTTATCTCTGCACCCGTATAATCGGAAGCTTTCTCTACAAATACACTGTAGAGTGCATATGAACCTACTGCAATCAAAAGAAACAAATATCCTACTGCTGACAGGCTTGCTGTTGCCCCAATTGCCAATACCGTTACGAGCACACCAATCAAAGTTACCAGTATGCCCACCACTTGTCTTCCACTTGGTTTCTTATTTAGAATCAACGTAGATGCTACCAGGGAGACTGCAGGAATGCATGCAAGGAAAACGCCGCTTTCGGATGCGGTCGTATGGCTGATTCCTATGGTTTCTCCAATATAATATATTACCGGGCTGAACAGCGCTATCAGTAGTACTGGCTTGATTTTCTTTCCTTTCAGATTAATTCTTATAAAACCGGAGAAAGTGCAGATACTCATGACGATGAACGCAACGAGAAATCTCCAACACAATAGAGACAATACACTTGCATTGTCGGTAGCCTGCTTCGTGAAAATGTAGCTAAGACCGAAAAATATTTCGCAACCTATTGCACACAAGCAACCAATTATCAAGTTATTACTTTTTTTATAGCTCATTATTATCTCTCCTAAATTATCTTCCTAGCAAATTACTATTTAAAGTACTCAACCTTAAAAAGAAATTTAAAAATTTCTTTTTCTATTTTACTTTTGGAGTAGGAAGTTCTTCATACATCGTTGATATAATTTTACATTGCAATTTAAATATAAGATTAATAGCTTAGCATACTATAAAACAAACATTAGAAATATAAGTGGATATGCAACATAAACGTTTTTCTTTACAGCAAGATATGCAATGCCATATAGCACACTCACTAAACATAATATTAAACCTATAACTAAGTTTCCTTTTATTAAAAAATGTACTAATCCCCATGTTAGTCCTAAAAGAAAACCACCCCAAGGAAGTTTAGTATTTTTAAAAATTATTTCTCCAGCTTTTTGACCAAATACTATAATCAATAAAACAAGTACAGCTTCAAAAATATAATAAATGTATTGAAAAACAAACTTCAACCAGCCATTATTTTTAAATTCTATTAAGACTTTAAATCCATTCCATTCCCAAATACTTATGATTATAGAAATTCCCAAAAGAATTAAAGCAATAATCCAATTTATTTTTCCTATTTTATTTCTATTAGCAAATATATCAAACTCATATTTCTTCTTTGACACGTAAATCAATAGTGTTGCAACAATGCCCCACATAATACAAGTAAGTATCCAATGTGCTATATTTTCTGAGCTCGTGAATTTATTTATGCTTTTTCCATATAATAATGGTTCAATAAAAAGAGATAACAATAATTCTGAACCTAATCCTGCAAAAGCATATAATCCTAAATATAGAAAGTCTAAACCTTTAATATGATTATTCTCTATTTTCATATTTTCTCCTTACTATTTTATAAAAATCTTTATTATAAATTTCTTATAAGCTTATTCTCTCTTTATGAAAACTCTATAAATTATTAACTTCTTATTTATATAAGTTTTCTAAATAGTAATGATCTTGTAATTTACTTGTTAATTTATTCCATAAGTATATTCTTCTTTGAAGTTCTATTCCAAACTCTATTTTCATTTTAATTTTTAATTCATCTAAGTGGGATTCACTTTCAAATTCCTCAATACTTTTCATATTTTTTGTTTTATAATCTGTCAACATAGAAATAATATACCTTCCATGTTCTTGTGATTTTTCTTCTAATTCAAATCTTATAATATTAATAAGACCACATATTACAAACTGTTCTTCATAAATTCCCTTAATACTATATGATCTTAAATGCTTATAAAATTCATTTTTTAACTCTATCAAATACTGAATATTATTGATATCTTTAGATAGCGCATATTTTTTCATTAGCCTATAACCTCTTGCAATTCCTCCAATGCTTCTTATAGAAGTATTAATTAGTTCAATGATATCTGAAATATAATCTTTATTATTAATTTCATTTATAAATTCATCAAATGCTTTAATAAAATTTTCTATAAGTAATCCTTCAATTAATGGATTCTCTTTCTTTATCTCTTTTCTTAAATTCTCTCTTATTATAAAAAAGTTGCATAGCGACTCTAATTCATCATCCGATATATCATTATCATTTATATTTAAAATGATTTCATTAACTTTTCTTATTAAACTTGGTTTTAATTCTTCAACATTTTCGCTATTTAATTTATTTAATAAATCTTTTATTTCTTTATACAATATGTTTCCTCCTAAAAAATTGAAGTTTGTTACTTTGGCAGATTTGCTTTATTTCCAAAATAAATTCTCAATGTTTATCCTAAACTATCTACATAATTCTTTGCTTCTATTAAACCCATTCCAGTAGCATCTCTTAACTTTTTTACTGCTTTAACTTTTTTATTTGCCTCAACAAGCTTTATTAGCTCATCTTTCAATTCATCATTTATTTTATTCTCTATAGATAATTCAGGTACTCCCAAATGCTCAATAATTCCATTTAATTTTGATTCTATTCGCTCTTGATTGCGTTGTATCCTATTAATATTCACATTTAAAATAATAGCTAACATAGTTATTACAGCTATAAACATAGATTCCATATTTTCACCCTCCATCACTAGTTAATTCTTCATAAATTTAAAATTTATTTAAAACTGCTTGTATTTCTACAGCAACAATCATACCAAAGTTTTTTAATAATACCACCTCCTATAATATACTATAATAAATTGATTATACCATATTTTCTAAGTAATGCATTATCCACTTTTAAAAAAATACAATTCGTTTTTTAACTAAAGATTAATCCCTACTTTGAACAAATGCTTAAATATTAATGTTATATATATCACACCCAGTTCTTGACATTAAACCAATTATGTGATATATTTGTAACGTTACAAATATATCACATAATTATTTAGGAGGTATAAAATATGAAAAAAACATTTCGCATCCATCCAGTGTTTGGTATTCTAGGTTTCCTTGGAATTTTAGGAATCATTTATAATCCGTTCTTCTGCATTTTCTTTGGTTTTTTCAGTTTCTTTTGGTGGGGACTCATTGGTAAAGAAAAGTCTGATGAACGATTAGAAGAAAACATTAATAAAGCAGTGAGCATTGCAGGAAGATTAGCCCTTATATTATGCTTCTTTATTTTATTTGCACTTGATAAAAAAGTAGCATCTGAAACTGTTTTGCTTGCAGGTTCCATAGGTTATGCTATTATTTTTACCTTAGCACCTGCACTTGCTTACTTCATAGACAAAAGGGGGTAATCATATGGCAGATTTTACTTGTAAACTTAAAGAATATCGGCAAGCTGCCAACTTGACTCAGGAGGAACTTGCAGAGAAAGTAAATGTGCGTCGAGAAACAATTATTCGGCTTGAAGCAGGAAAATATAACCCGTCATTAAAAATGGCAGTTTATATTTCAAGGGCTGTAAATGCTCCAATAGAAGATATTTTTATATTTGATTAAAGAGATGAATTTTGATTATGAGCAAATAGCTTGTCAAAAACCTTTTTGTTTAAATTTCGAAATAGTCGAGATAATCTATATTTAATAGTAAATAAAAGTACTAAAACTTCTAAAATTTTAGTACTTTTATCTTATTTTCTACAGCTATAATTTCAATCTTTCCTCAATACAAAAACACCCCAAAATTCAAACTTGAATAATGCGGTGCTCTAGCAAATTATTCATATTTAAAATCTGACATAAGTTTGTTGTTCTCAACTGTCAAGCTAATACTAAACAAAACTTCTATTATCACCATCATGATTGCAAGTATGTACGGTTCAAATTTTAGCCCAATTATAAGAGATAAAATTGGTATTAAAACAGCGAACACAATATAAGACTTGGATTTATAAAGCCAACCATAGGGCAACAAATGTGCTCCAAAAATCATTGCTATTACCATTAGCATTTTTTTAGGTATAGTTGGATATATCCACATAGCAATCAGTAAGTATAGCATTTGATTTGCAGAAAAAAGAACTCCTAAATTAGTTAAGGGATTTTCTTTATTTTGAAAATCAACCTTTATTATTTTAGATATAAAAAATGCTAAAGGCATTAATGGTGCTGTAGCGCAAAATGTAAATAAGTTCTTAGTTAAAATAGGTAATGATGTTAACTGAATAATTAGTACAACACACCAAATAATAATTGATGCTAATATAAAATGTAGTCCTTTCTTTTGCTTAATGGCACAGCTTAAACGTAATTCTTCTAAGTTCATATTAAGTCCCCCCATATAAGTAAAATATAAATATTCTTTTTTGCATAATACCCTACAATTATACACCAATATATCCATTATTTATATAGTTTTTTAATACCTATTATTTAATTTTTAATATAAATTAAATTCTTAATTTCTAATAACAAATGTAAAATACATTTGACATTTACCACCGCTTTATTATATTATAAATGTAAAGAACATTTTACATTTTTATATAGGAGGTAGTGATAATGAGAAAAATGGATGAAATGGAGATGGCTATAAGTTTAAAATCAATTAAATGGGCTTGGTTTTACACAGTTTTATTTTTGTTTATTTGGACTATATATGATTATACAAAAGTAGGAAGTTTTAATTCTTTTGCATTCTTCTTATTAATCTCTCAAAACTTAATTAAAATGGGCATAGAACAATATTTAAAATGGAAAATGAGTAAAGATGAAGAATAATATTAAATATCTTCGTAAACAAATGGGATTAAGACAGGAAGATCTAGCAAATGAACTAGGAGTCACTCGCCAAACAATTAATGCAATAGAAAATAATAAATATAACCCTACTTTAGAATTAGCCTTAAAATTAGCAAAATTATTTAATACACCTGTTGAAGAAATTTTTCAACTAGAATAATAAATGGAGGTACAAAATGAAATATTGTATTCTTATGGGCAGTCCACATAAAAATGGAAATACATTTCAGCTATTAAAACCTTTTATGGAAGAAATTGAACTTCATAAAATTCAGTATGATCTAATTTGGCTTTATGATAAACATATTGAACCTTGTACTGCTTAATGTTAAAATATTCTTAACCAATAATAATTGCATAAAAAGAAATACCCCGAATAATTATAACATATATGGAGGTTTTAGTATGAATATATTGATATTGACTTGTAATATAGGTATTCCTATATTAATGATTTTCATAGGAATTTTATATAAACTAAATTTATATAAAAAAGTAGACAAAATATTAGATTTATTTATACCTATAGCAATGCTTTTTTCTGGCCTTTCAGATGATAAAAAAGTAGCTTATTTTAAAGATACAAATTCAGTAGCTTCAGCTAATAGAAAATGTAGTTTAATATGGAGTATTTCAGGAGTATTTACATTACTACTTACTACAATATTTCTAATATTAAATAAATCTGCTGTTTATAATATAAGCGTTTCGTTATTTGAACTTGAATGCTTAATATTAGTTTCGATATTTATTACTATAGAATTTATTTTGAAAAAAAGTTTTTATAAAAAAAGTAATGAACAATTTTAATATTTAAGAATGACTAGGTAAAAGTATACTGTACTAATACCTAGTCATTTAAATTTATTTGACTTCCAATTATCCTAACCAATTGTTTGTATACGCTATTATACCTAATATAGCACCAATTAATGTAGAAATTCCAACCTTAAAATAAGTTTTTGACACAATATCTTTTTCGTTCACTTGATTCACCTCACAAACTTATATAAGTAATTGTGAATTATATTAAATATAGATTGTCACTTAATTATTGGTAATTGTAACATGTGTTTATAATTATTTCAATATATACAATTAAAATAAATTAACATAAACAATACTTCGGCAGCATACATAAGTTTAATACATTCATTTATATGATCTTCATTTAATTCCTTTTTTTTATCTCCTAAAGTTGGTTTATATATAACTTCTCCAAAATATACATTGGTTCCCCCTAATTGAATTCCCATAGCTGCTGCAGCGGCTGCTTCTGAATAGGCACAATTAGGACTTTTATGATTTTTCCTATCTCTAATCATTATTTTTAAACTTTCAATTATATTTCCCTTAACTAAAGGAGCTGATAAACAAATAAGCACCCCTGTTATTCTAGCAGGAATATAGTTAAAAACATCATCTATTTTAGCTGGAAAAAATCCTATGTATTTGTATTTTTCATTTAAATATCCTAGCATTGAATCCATAGTATTTACTGCTTTGTACATTATAGCTAATGGTGCTCCTCCAATTACTACATAAAAAAGTGGAGCTATTATTCCATCTGCTGTGTTTTCCGCTATAGTTTCCACATCTGCTCTTATAATTTCTTCTTTTGATAAATTTGTGGTATCTCTTCCTACTATATAAGATAATTTTACTCTAGCTTCTTTTAAATCACCACGTTTAATCTCGTAATAAACTTTTTTTGCCTCTTTATGAAGAGATTTTGCTGCTAATGTAGTCCAAATTATTAATATATTTGCTATATGATGAAAAATATTATAAAATTCTAAAAATTTAAGTATTGCAAAAGGTATTATAAAGCTTATAAAACATACTATTATTACAATAAAGCCACCAAAAGCTCTTATACTAGCATTGGTTTTGCAAAGCTTTCTCCCTTTTTTCTCTAAAAAACTTATTAACTTTCCCATGTATATAACAGGATGAGGAAAAGAATAAGGATCTCCTATTATCCAATCCAAAACCACTGCTAAAATTATATCTATAAAGTTACCAAACATAAATAAATTTATCTCCCTTTAAATAAGTTAGTATTAATTTATTTAAATTAATACATTCTAGTTAGCATTTCTGATTTAACTTTAATATAGCTATTTATCACACAATAAAAATTGGTAAATTAGCTAATATAACTAAATTTAACTTCAAATATAGTTATTTACAAGGTGCTTTAATTCCCATGATTTCATAAATAGCTTTTATGTCCAAGCTGTCCCTTACTATATCCGCTAATTTATCTAATTCTATTTCTCTTATATTTTCATATTCTTTAGATTTAAGTTTTTCCATGCCTTTTTTAACTCTAATTACATTTAATATATATTCCCTAAATTCTACTCCATCAAATAAGCCATGAATATAGCTTCCCATAACATTTCCTTTTTCATTTATTGCTCCGTCTTTGTAATTTACTTTTTCATTATTTTTATCTTCTATAATAAACAGTTCTTTAGTTCCTTCTCCATAATTACAAATTCCCATGTGAATTTCATAACCATAAACATTTACTTTATTTTCTTTATTTACAGCTTTAACTCTTGTAGTTACCTTTTCTTCTTCAAACACAGTATCTACATTTAAAATTCCTATTCCTTTTATTTCTCCTAAATCTGTTTCTACTTCAAAAGGGTCTTTTATAACATTTCCTAGCATTTGATATCCGCCACATATACCTATAACAAAACCTTCTTTACTATAATCCTTTATAGCATCTTCTAAACCAGTATTTCTAAGCCACATTAAATCTTCTATAGTGTTTTTAGTTCCTGGAATTATAAGCAAATCTGGATTTTTAAGTTCACCTTTTTTCTCTATAAATCTTACAGAAACATCTTCTTCTATTTTAAGAGCATCTAAATCTGTAAAATTAGATATATGAGGAAGCTTTATTACTGCTACATCAATTGGAGCTTTTATTTCTTTATTAAATTCTATAGCTCCATCTTCATCTTCTAAATCCAATTTAAAATAAGGAACTACTCCTAAAGTAGGTATATGTACAATGTCTTCTAACATTTTAAGTCCAGGTTCTAATATTTTTACATCTCCCCTAAACTTATTTATAATAGTTCCCTTTACTCTAGGTTTTTCTTCATCTCTTAACAAAAGCATAGTTCCTGCTAAAGATGCAAATACACCACCTTTATCAATATCACCTATTAAAAGCACTGGTGCATCCACAATTTCTGCCATACCCATATTAACTATATCATTTTCTCTTAAATTTATTTCCGCTGGACTTCCTGCCCCTTCCATAACCACAATATCAAATTTTTTCTCTAATTCTTCAAATTGGCTTTTAAGCATGGATTTAAACTGAACTTTCATATTTTGATATTCCATAGCTGTGGTATTTTTAAGTACTTTTCCATTTACTATAACTTGACATTTTTTATCTGCAGTAGGCTTTAAAAGTATAGGATTCATATAAACTTCTGGACTAAGACCTGCTGCATAAGCTTGAAGCACTTGAGCTCTTCCCATTTCCTTTCCATCTAATGTTATGTACGAATTTAAAGACATATTTTGAGATTTAAAAGGACAAACTGAAAAACCATCTTGTTTAAAAATTCTGCAAAGTGCTGCTACTAATATACTTTTACCTACAGAAGAAGCAGTTCCTTGAAGCATAATTCTAGCCATAAAATCACCTCGTATTAAAATATTTCAAAAGCATTGCCGCTAAATTTTCCATCTATATTGAAAACTTCTTTTAAAGCCTTATTTGTAAGCACTTTTTCATTTTCTCCAAAATTGTATACTTCTCCATTTTTTAAAAGAAGAATATTATCACAATACTTTTTTGCTAAAAGCAAATTGTGCATTACAAATATTATAAGTTTATTATCTTTATAGGCCTTTTCTCTTAAAAGCTTCATGAATTTAATTTGATAATGTATATCCATATTACTAAAGCCTTCATCAATTAATACTATATTTGTATCTTGACACAAAGTCTTAGCTAAAAGCACCCTTTGTTTTTCTCCACCACTTAATTTAGTAACTTGAGTAGATTTTAATTTACATAAATCCATTTCTTCTATAATATTATCTATAAAATTCTGTTCTTCTTTTGATAAAATACCTTTAGTATAAGTATACCTACCCATAAACACTATTTCTTCTACAGTATAAGGAAGTTTTAGCTGAAAATTTTGAGAAAGAAGAGATATAACTTTAGATAAATTTTCTATACTATATTTGTTTAAGTTTTTTTTATTTATATGTATACTTCCATTTTTAATTTTTATAATTTTAGCTATAGATAAAAGCAATGTGCTTTTTCCAGAGCCATTAGGACCTAAAACTCCATAAACTTTTCCCTTTTGAAATTGTAAATTTATATTATTTAATATGATTTTTTTATCTAATTGTACTTGTAAATTTTTTATATTTAATATATCCATATATGCTCTCCTTTTATATATTTGTCCTACTATTTCTCTTTACGAATATATAGCAGAAAAATGGACCTCCTATTAGAGTAGTAAACACACCTACTGGAATTTCATGAGGAAAAACTGTTCTAGTTAAAGTATCTGCAGAAAGAAGAAGAATTGCTCCTAAAAGAGAACTTAATGGAATTACTTTTCTATTATCTGCACCTACCAAAATCCTTATTAAATGAGGAACTATAATTCCTATAAATCCTATAATTCCACATAATGAAACACAAATAGCTGTTATTATAGAACAATTAATTAATAGTATTTTATTGGTTTTATCATAATCTACACCTACAATAATAGCTTCTTTTCTTCCTAATGTCATAATATTAATTTCCCTTGAATATCTAAAACATATAAGTATACCTATGGTAGAAAACACTATTAACATAATTACTTCTTTTATGCTTTTAGCAGATAAATTTCCTAAAAGCCAGTAAACCATAGCAGAAGCATTTTCATTAGCCATGCTTTTTAATAAACTTACACCAGCTTGACATACAGAACTTACTATAAGTCCTGCTAATATAATATTTGAATTAGTAATAAATCCACCTACATTAGCTATGGAAAGCACTATAAATAATACTAATATTGAAAATACAATAGATAAAATTTGTGGAGGTATATAAATAGACAAAGTTAAATTTAAATATATAGCAATACAAGCTCCAAGAGCTGCCCCTGAAGATACTCCTAAAGTATAGGAATCTGCTAAAGGATTATTTAAAAGACTTTGAAAAACTGCTCCACTTACTGCTAGAGAAGCTCCTACAAACATTGCCATAATTATTCTAGGAAGCCTTAAATTTAAAAGTATATTTAATCCTATTTCTTTATTTTCATTAAATATATTTACTTTACCTATGCTTATAGATAATATACTTAAAAAAAATACTACTAATATTAATGATATAAATACAAACTTCTTATCTTTGATAATACCACCTACTTTTATAAAATAAAAAACAGCAAACTTTCTTTGCTGAATTAAATACATAATAGAACCTTAAAGTAAAAATTTAATATTTCCCTATAAAAATGTAATTTTCATATTAAGTTTAATACAACAAATTTGCTCTGTCAACTTTAGTTATTTTAAAGTTTAATTTACAAACCAAATAAAAAAAATACATTAAATTACTTAAAAACATTAACATATATTCCTACTTTTTCATATTATATAAAGTGATGAATATTAGGGGGTTAATTTATGTATACTAATTGGCAAGATACTTTTAACAACAATGCATGTATGTATAACTGCTACTTAAGAGATAATATATTATCTAATTTAAATGACATAACTCTAAAAACTGAAGGAGGCTTATTTAGACAAGATTATAAAGACATAGACAAAATTATGGAACTAATTAATTCTAGATATGCTTCTATATATTCTGAATTAAGAGGCTATAGAATGAACTATATAATAGTAAACAATATATTTAGAGCTTTAGTTTCATTTACTGTAAGTAATGCTAGTAAATATACTGGAACTGTTTCACAAAAAACTGATGCTATATTTAATGATTTTATAAAACAATATCCTTGGGTAAGAGGATTATTTTTAGGTTATGGAGTGCCTTTAAACAGAGCTAATACCATAATGAAAACAATTATAAGATTTACATTAGAAAATTTATCTGATACTACGCCAAAAGATAATTGGAGTAGGTGGGAAAACTTAGGTGGAATTAATATTTCATCTGCACCAGCTGCAGCTTCTTGGGCGCGAAATAGATTAGATGTATTTGCTATGGGAGAAAATAGAGCATTATGGCATAAATGGTGGGATGGCGTTAGATGGAATAATTGGGAAGACTTAAGTGGAGTAATAACATCTGCACCTGCGGCTGTATCTTGGGGTCCTAATAGAATAGATGTTTTTGCTAGAGGCACTAATAATGCTATGTGGCACAAATGGTGGAATGGCTCTAATTGGAGTGGTTGGGAAGACTTAGGCGGAATAATTACTTCTCCTCCTGCTGCAGCTTCTTGGGCTCCTAACAGAATAGATTGTTTTGCTAGAGGTACTAATAATGCATTATGGCATAAATGGTGGGACGGAACTAGATGGAGTAACTGGGAAGACTTAGGTGGAGTACTTACTTCTGCACCTGCGGCTGTATCTTGGGGTCCTAATAGAATAGACGTTTTCACAAGAGGCACTAATAATGCTATGTGGCACAAATGGTGGGACGGAGCTAGATGGAGTAATTGGGAAGACCTAGGTGGAAGATTAACTTCTGCACCTGCTGCAGCTTCTTGGGCTCCTAACAGAATAGATTGTTTTGCTAGAGATATCAATAATCAATTAATTCATAAATTCTGGAATGGTTCCAGATGGAGTAACTGGCAAAATATTGGTGGATTAACTTTAACCTCTGCACCTGCTGCTGTATCTTGGGGTCCTAACAGAATAGACGTTTTTGCTAGAGGCACTAACAATAAATTATGGCATATATGGAGATCTTAGTGTTGTCATAAACATTAATAAAAAATCCATGAAAATTTCAAAGAGAAATAGTTAACAAAGCATAGAAGACCTGTGACTGTATTGAATAAACTCTATAAATTTCTCCCATTAGAAAAAATATTTTTCGTGAAGAACTTTTCACTGTTTGAACGTAGTGAGTTTGAAAAGTTTAGTAAAATGTTTTTTTCTAATGGGTAGAATTTAAGAGTGAAATTCACTTTAAGTCACAGGTCTTCTATGCTTTGTTAACTATTTCTCTTTGAAATTTTTATGGATTTTTTATTAATGTTTATGACAACAGCAACATCCACCATGGCAATGTTCACTGTTTTCTGATTTTTTGAAGCTTACTTTAATTGATATTATTCTCATAGAATTTACTACTGCAATTAGTGCTACTCCTACATCTGCAAATATTGCTAACCACATGTTGGCTATGCCTAAAGCTGCTAATATTAGTACGGATATTTTTACAGCAAATATGAATATTAAGTTTTGTATTATTACTTTTCTTGTGGTTTTAGCTATATTAATTGCTTCTATTATTTTAGAAGGTTCATCTTTCATTATAACTACATCTGAGGCTTCTATTGCTGCATCGGAACCTACTCCTCCCATGGAAATTCCTATATCTGCTCTTGCTAGAGCTGGTGCGTCATTTATTCCATCTCCTACATATACAATATTATTTTCAGGAGATTTTTCTTTTTCTAAAGTTTCTAGTTTTTCTAATTTTTGTTGTGGAAGAAGTTCTGAGTAAATTTTGCTTATTCCTAGAGATTTTCCTAGGGATTCTGCTATATATTTTTTGTCTCCACTTAGTATTACTGTTTTATTTATACCCATTTTATTTAAACCTTCTATAGTGGTTTTAGAATCTTCTTTTACTTCATCATTTATAGCTATATATCCTGCAAATTGCTTATCTATTACTACATATAAAACAGTGGCATATTCTTCTGATTTGTTTATTTTAATGCCCATTTCTTCCATTAGTTTTTCATTTCCTATAGACACTTCTTTACATTTTATTATGGCTTTCAAACCTCTTCCAGGTATTTCTGTAAATTCTTTTATTTCTTCCTTGTTTATATCACCTTTATAAGCTTTAACTATAGATTTTGCTATAGGATGATTGGACAAGCTTTCTAAATAAGCTGCATATTCTAAAAGTTCATTTTCCTTTATAAAATCTTCTGGTTTTATGCTACTTATTTTAAAAGTTCCTTTTGTTAAAGTTCCTGTTTTATCAAAAACAATAGCTTCTATATTATTTAATGCTTCTAAATAATTTCCACCTTTTATTAATATTCCACTCTTTGAAGCCTTTCCTATTCCAGCAAAGAAACTTAAAGGAATAGATATTACAAGAGCACATGGACAAGAAACTACTAGAAATACTGAAGCTCTGTATATCCAAGTATACACTGAAGTATCTTTAAATATAAAATTAGGAACTATAGCTAAAAGTAAAGCTAAACAAACAACTATAGGAGTATATATTTTCGCAAATTTAGTTATAAACTTTTCTGCCTTTGCTTTCTTGCTAGAAGCATTTTCTACTAAATCTAATATTTTAGAAGCAGTAGATTCATTAAAGTTTTTAACCACTTCTATTTTTAAAAGTTGATTTTTATTTATACTTCCACTTAAAACTGTATCCCCTTCATAAACTTCCTTAGGCAATGACTCTCCTGTTAAAGCAGATACATCTAATAGAGAATTTCCTTCTACTATCTTTCCATCTAAAGGAATCTTTTCACCTGGTTTTATAACTATAATATCCCCTATTTTCACGTCCTCTGGAGAAACCTTGTATATATCACCACTATCTCTTAATATATTTGCATAATCCGGTCTTATATCCATAAGTTCTAGTATTGATTCCCTTGAATTATCTGCTGCTCTATCTTGAAGATATTCTCCTAATTCATATAAAAACATTACAGCTACTGCTTCAGGATACTGTTTAACTAAAATTGCACCTATACTAGCTACACTCATTAAGAAATTTTCATCAAACAAATCTCCTTTTAACAAATTCTTTACTGAATTCATCAAAACCTCTGATCCAATTATTATATAACTTGCTAAAAATAAAATTATACTTATATTCCCCATACTTTTAGTAAAATACCCTGCAGCAAAAACAACTCCTCCTATAATTAGCTTTTTAATTTCCATAGCTACACCTCTCTCTCCCCTTTAATGTGTTCCAAACCTTGTCCAAATATATTTTGTACATGTTGGTCATCCAATGAATAAAATACGGTTTTACCTTGTTTTCTATACTTAACAAGTCTAGCTGCCCTCAATATTCTCAATTGATGAGATATAGCTGACTGATTCATTTCCAATATATTGCTTATATCACAAACGCATAATTCCTCTAATGACAAAGCATATAGAATTTTTATTCTAGTTGGATCTCCCAACACTTTAAAAAAAGAAGCTAACTCCTTTGTAATCTCCTTTTCTATCATATTACTTTTAACCTTATCAACAGACTCCTTGTGAATAACATTACAACTACATACTTCTATTTTATTTTTATCATTTTTCACTTAATATCACTCCTCACTTTAATATATGAATATATGTTCATACGTTATATTTAGATATTAGCATACAAATCCATAAAATGCAATAAAAATTTTAGTAATAAAAAAGATATTTAGATGAAGAATATAGTATATAAAAAAGGAATATAAATAAGGGCGGTAACAGCTTTTATAAATAAATCATTTCATTAAGAGACTCTAAGAATTAAAAATCAAAAAAACCCCTACCTCTTTCAATTCCACGTCCTGTGGATGAAAGAGCTCAGCACTTCCTGAGCTGAATTACGGAGTTTTTTTATTTTTTATTCTAAGACTCTCTAAAATTTATTCTAATAATTTATAAAAGCTGTTACCGCCCTTATTTATATTCCTTTTTTATATACTATATTCCTTACCTATTATAATATTACCTTTGCAGTGGCTAAAAGTACTGTTAAAACAAAAATTTCTATTATTTCATTATTAGCTCCAAAGCTGTCTCCTGTGATACCTTTTATATTGTGGAGACAAAATCTGTTAAATAAGAATGTTACTACAAATACTAATGGTATTATTATTGCAGTGTTGACTACTCCTAAAAATAATGAAGATAAAACTATGGTTGTAATAAAACTTATAAGGAATTCTCTTTTGCCTATATTTCTTATAAATAAATTTCCTGTGCCAGATTCTTTTGCAGGTACACCTAGTGCTGCTAATATAGTAATTGAAAATCTTCCTATTATAGGTACACCTACTATAAAAAATCCATCATAGCTGGAAAGCAATTCTACCATACATTCATATTTAAATAATATGTTAAACACTATAGCTATGCAAGCAAAAGCCCCTACTCTACTGTCTTTCATAATTTCTATTACTTTATCTTTTCCTTTACAGGCAAAAAATCCATCACAAGTGTCTCCAAATCCATCTATGTGAAAGGCTCCTGTTATGAGTATGCCTATTAGTACTACAAATAGCATTACTATTTTAGGTGGTAGTATTTTCATAAGTGCAATATAAACTATCCATTGTATCATTCCTACTGTAAATCCCACTAAAGGAAAAAAAGCAGTTCCATTTTTAAAGTCTTCTTGGCTGCAAGGTAATTCTAATTTTATAGGTATTCTAGTCATGAATTGAATCATAAGTAAAAAGTTTTGAAAGTGTTTTCTCATTATGTCCCTCACCTCATATAGTTTATCATTTGATTTTCAAAGGTATACCGCAAGCTACTAAATAAACATCATCACTTAAACTAGCTATGTAGCTATTTATTTCTCCTGCTATATCTCTAAAAACTCTGCTAATTTTATATTCTGGAACAATTCCATATCCTACTTCATTAGTTACTAATATTATTTCTTTATTTTCTTCTTTTACTTGTAACAATAGTTTGTCAAATTCCTTTTTTATTTCATTGTATAGTTTTTCCGTATCATCTATAGAAAAGTTATCGTAGTCTTTATGTAATTCAAACATTAAATTAGTAATCATTATTGTAACACAATCTAATAATATGTATTTTTCTTCATGATTCTTTACTACATTGTTTAAGTCCTTAAAGGCTTCTACTGTTGTCCAGTTTTGGTTTCTTCTCTCTATATGCCTTTTAATTCTGTTTTCCATTTCTTTATCTGTAACTATGGATGTGGCTATGTAAAGTACATTGTTTTGATCTTTTAATAAGCTTTCAGCAAAACCACTTTTTCCGCTTCTTGTACCACCAGTTACTAATGTAATTTTCAATTGGTGTCCTCCTTATTGTTTTTATTTTTACACTATTATCTATTACTCTTAATACCTATAAGTTTACTAAACATGTCTTTAGTTGGCAAATATAAAATTAAAATAATACTTTTAATTATAAAAATTAATCTCACTAATTTCATTTATCATTATCTATATATTGGAATATTTTATTTATTTTTAATATACTAAATAATAATAAGTGAGCTTATTATATTACTTTAAAATATGATATAATTTTAATTATTGTTAGTACTTTAATAACACCTGAAAACTGGAGGAAATTACATGGAAATTATAAAAGTAAAAGGAAATACTTTTTGTATTGATACTGGTATGTCATATATACCTTTTTATAAAGTTAATGATGAAGAAATTATTATGTTAGATTCAGGCTTAGCTAAAGAAAGAGAAGGCATAGATAAACTTTTAGAAAAAAACAATTTTAAAGTAATTGCTATAATATGTACTCATGTTCATGTGGATCATACAGGAAATGTTTCTTACTTAAAAGATAAATATAATTCACTTGTTGCCATGACTGGTTACGATGCTTTTTTGAGTAGTTCCGCTATTACTCTTAAAACTCACTATATTAATCAAACATTATCAGAAGTAAAAACTGATTTTGGACATATGATTTGCAAAGCAGATATTATTATTGGGGATAATCAAGATAGTGTTTCTATAAACGATATTAAATTTAAAATTATTCATACTCCTGGACACAGTGCCAAACATATATGTATTATAACCCCTGATAATGTGGTATATTTAGCTGATGCTCTTGTAAGTTCAGAAATTATGGAAGGAGCAAAACTACCCTATTCATTTGCACTTACAGAAGATTTAAAAAGTAAACAAAAACTTCTTAAATTAAAATGCAGCAAATACATAGTATCACATAAGGATGTATACACCTCTATTAGAAAACTTATAAATGAAAATATAAAATTTTATAAAAGCATAGCTTCCAATGTTTATAACATTATAAATGCTTCCATGACTTTAGAAGAAATTATAAAAACTATTATTGAAGATTGGAATATTAGTGTTAAAAATTCAGGTAAATATTTAGTTATAGAGGAATCATTAATGCCTTATATTGAATATTTAAAAGAAATAGGAATGATTAAATTAATTATGGAGGATGGAGTTCTTAAATATACTAGGAATTGTGTGGAGATTAGTAAGGCATTGTAGTGAAATGTTTTTAAATCATACTTGGGATATTTACTTCCCCTTTCTTTCTATAACTTCACTTAATTAACTTCTAATATAATCCTTAAAACTAATCAAATTTGCTTAAAAAGCCTTCACAATGTGAAGGCTTCAAGGCCATTTAACTAATAAACATATACTTCATTTTTTCCTACAACTATAACTAATATGGATTTCAATATAGAATCTCTTACACTTTCATTTATCATTTTACTATTTTCATATTTCTTTAATTGTTCTAATCCCTCTTTTTTTATGGATTCTAACTTTTTCTTTTCAGATTCTTTTATATATTTAAGTTCTATCAACCACTCATATTTTGTATATTCTTTAAACTGTATTTTTGTTTTTAGATATATATCTGAATATCCACTATTATTTTCTAATTCACTATTTATTAAATAAGTATTATCTACTGCAAACAAAGTAAGCAATATCATCTTTACATACTTTTCGTCAAATCTCATTAAATCTCTATTTGATAAATCATTAAGTATGTTTTTAAATTCTTCTATAAATGTTGTAATTTCTCCATCAATTCTCATTTTTGATATACTGTCAGCTATTTTACTATTATCTAATCTTATACTCTTGTTTATCCTATCATAAAATTCTTCCCAATATATATTTTTTATAACATAGTTAGGAATACCTAATATAACATTATTGGCTTCTACACCTTTTATAGTTAACATTCCTAAATAAAAAAGAAGTGATTTAAAATTTTCTGTATTATCATACATTGAACTAATATTAAATTTTTCTACTAATTTGGTCTTAGTTTTTCCAGTATTCATTATATCTGTTATTAAAGAATCGTCTTTAAAATTAATAGCTAATCTATTTATTCTTCCATAATCAGTTCTTACATTGAAATCTATCATTTCTTCTGGATACCTCTTATATCTTAAATAGTTTTTTAAAAAATACATAGTCATATCGGGATTAAATATTTTTTCGCCATTTTTATTAAATTTATATCCATTATAATAAAAGGTCATATCTTTTATTAATTTGTCTTTTTCATTTTTATCTACATCTATTTGTTCTATAATCATTTCTAATTCTTTTTTAGTAAATCCAAAAACTGAATTTAAATTTTCTTCAATAGTTAAATTTTCAGTTATATTAAATCCACTAGTTAAATCATCAAGCATTATAGGACTTACGCCTGTTATAAATATTCTTTTAAAATTATCATTTGTACAATCTTTTATGGCTTTATAAAAAGACTTTACAAATCCTTCTCCATGAAGTATAGATTCATAAGTAGATTTTCTATCCCCTGTTATTAGTTCATTAGCAAAGTTATCATATTCATCTATTAAAACAAATATCTGTTTGTTTATTTTACTAGCTAAAAGCGATACATATTGAACTAACATTTCCGCACTTTCTACTTCTTTTGGAATATTTTTATCATCTAATAGATTTGAATATTCATTTATAAATTTTTTTACAGATAAAAGAACTTTTGTGTTAAAACTTTTTCTAAGTTCCTCTTCTCCATTTCCTGTATCTACTCCAGCGAAACTTATTTTCCAAACAAGAAATTTATTTCTATATTGTGTAGGATTTTTTCCTATGTACAAATTCCCAAAAATATTATCAAATTCATCTTTTTTATTTATATCATAATAAGATTCTAACATTGAAATAAAAAGACTTTTACCAAATCGTCTAGGTCTTATAAAAAATTGATAAGGAGCAAAATCTTCTAGAATTTCTATATATTTAGTTTTATCTACATAAAGGTAGTTATCTTCTATTATTGTTTGAAAATTAGATATTCCATAAGGAATTTTCTTCATTATAAAGCACCTCCATTGCTTATATTTTACCACAATTAGTAGTTAAATAAGTAATGACGATAAAAGAATATATATTGGTTGTTACTTGAAGTACGAGCTAAAAATACCGTAAATTTTATTTCCCCTATCTATTTTATGTAGTGTATACAAAGTGTTATATTGGTAAAATTAATATAACCTTTGCACCTTTAAGTGATTCGGAGTTCTTTAAAATTATACTTCCATTATGTTTTTTCATAATTTTTTTTGAAATATACAACCCCATTCCATAATGATTTTTTGAATTTCTACTTTTATCCCCTTGAAAAAACTGATCTGTTGCAAAACTTATTTCTTCTTTTGTAAAGCCCTTTCCTGAATCTTCAATTATAAATTGTATATTTTTATCATCAGAATCAACAGTTAATAATATTTCCTCATTATTTAAACAATAATCAATGGAATTTGAAATAATATTATTTATAACTCGTTTTAGTGCTATTTCATCTACAAAAATAAATTCTGGTATATTTTTAATTTGACTTTTAAAATTTAAATTCTTATTTTTACTAATTAAACTTGCACTCTTTGTTATATCATCTATAAAATCCATTACGTTTACTTGCTTTTTTTGTATTACAGCTTCCTTTTCTGACCTTGTAATTTCTATTAAAGATTTAATATAAAATTCCATATTTTTAATTTCATTTAGAGTAGCATCATTGAATTTAATTTGCTCAACATTTAAATCTGATTCTCCTAAAAGTTCTGAATTTCCCCTGATTATTGTTAAAGGTGTTTTTATATCATGAGCCAATGCTCCTATTTGTTCCTTGCGAGTTTCTTCCATATCCCACTGCTTAGTCAGTGACTCACTGAGCTTAGTTTTCATCTTATTCAATGCATTAATTACATCATTTATTTCTACTATATTAGAGTATTGTACTTTAAACTCTAAGTTTTCCATTTGTATATTTTCTGTAGTATCCTTTAAAATTTTCATTTCTTTTTTCAATCTTTTTTGAAAGCATTTTGAAAAAATAATAATCTGTATAACGAATAAAGCAAATAATACTATAAGCCAAACACTTTGAAGATTTTTAATATATTTTCTCAAAGTCGGATTTGCAAAACTTATATCAATAATATACTCTACAACACAAATTTCATTATTTCTTTGAATAATCTTATAAAAATACTTTCCATTGCTTATTTTATTATTTTTTACAACATTCCACATATCTAAAGCTTTATCTTGTGAAACATTTGCTTGAAGTGTTTTTCCATTTAAATCATAAACTGCATAATTACATTCTTCAGGTATTAATTTCTTTACATCTTTAGCTTTAGCTATTTCACTTCTTTGATTTTCAATTTTTCGTTCATAATAATTTGCTGGTAATATAAAACCTTTATTTAAACCAATGAAAAATAACCTTAAATCAATTACTGCCACACTAATTGTAACCATACAAAAGACAACTACATATATTGCAAAAATTTTAGAAATACTTTTTTGCTTCTTTATTCTTTCCACTTATACCCTATCCCCCAAACTGTTTCTATAGAATTTATTCCTATTATCTTAAGCTTACTTCTAATATTCTTAATATGTTCTACAATTGCTGTTGTATCACTATTTCCATAAACTCCAAATACCTTTTCATATATTCTTTCTTTAGAAAATACTTGTCCATGATTCATAGCTAAATATTCACATATACTATACTCGCTTTTTGTAAAAGGTATTAATTTTTCATTATAATATGCCTCTTTTGAAGTTATATTAAATTTCACATTAGATACAGAAAAAGCGTTTTGTTTTTCTCTATGTTCACGTCTTAAATGTGCCGCTACTCTTGCTCTTAGTTCACTAATACCAAAAGGCTTGGATATATAATCGTCCCCTCCCAAACTTAATCCCATTACAATATCTTGTTCCATGGTCTTAGCTGTCAAAAATATTATTGGACAATCAACTAAATTACGTATTTCCTTGCAAAGAGAAAAACCATCTATTTCTGGCATCATTACATCAAGTAAAATTAAATCATATTTTAAATATTTATCTTTTGAAAGACATGTGGGATTAGAAACTGTAGTGACAGTATGTCCTTCTTTTTCTAAAGCACTTTTTACAATAGTTAATATTCCTTCTTCATCATCTATAGCTAAAATATATGCCATTTTAATCCCTCCCACATCTATTATAAGTTATATTCCCATAAAATCCGATTCTTTATTATTCATTTTCTCTACCTTCGAAAAAGTTAAACCATATTCCGAATAAAATCCCTAAAACAATGGTAAAAATAATGCAATTTCTGAGTCCTATGGCATTAATAGAAAGTCCTGTATTAAAATCAGCTAACTCATTAAACACATCTATAGAATTAGATTCTTTTATAAAAAAATTATTGCAAAATCTAACAGACCATGCACAAGGAATCCATTGCCATATTCCATCACCAAGTCCTGTAATAATTAATGCTGAGAACAAACTTTCAAATATTCCCATTCCTATAGATGCTCCACTTCCAAACTTAATGCTTAACCACAAATGAAATAAATATATAAATATCTGTGCTACAAATATTAATAAAGTTAAAATAACATAAAACTTAAAAGGCAGTATATTTTGCTTTAAAATATATTCAAATCCAATAAAAAATCCACCTACAGCTAAGCTAAGTGAAAACAACCCCATAACAAGTACAACTAATATCTTGCTTAAAAGGCATATTCCCTTTCCATATTCTATTGATAACATTTCTTTAAATTTTCCTGCCATTACTTCCTGTTCTATTACAGTTGAACATATAATTCCAATTAACACTGGAAATACTAATGATAATGCATCTAAATAACCATTTACCTTACCTATACTTCCCAAAATTGAAAATGAATAATACCATAAGAACATGAGTATGCCTATAATTGGCAAACAAATATGAATCCAATAAAATGGAGTATGTTTCATTTTTATAAAATCTGCCTTCATAAGGCGTAAAATCTTCATTATTTTACCTCCTGTCTTTCATACCATTTAGCTGTTAAATAAGTAATTACTATAAATAACACTATAGAAACTCCAATTCCAAGTGGTATTGATGATGTATTTAAAAGTTCTGGTGTGAATGTTATACTACCTTCCTTTGCTAAAAGTCCGTTTGGAAGAATCCTTAATATAGGACACATAAGTCTAGATGTATATGAAAAAGGATTAATCCACCAAAATTTTTTCACTGCTATAACTGTAGAAAATATATTTGTTGCGAAACTTAGTATAATAGTGGGTAATATTCCTATTTTATTTCCAAGAAAAAACCATAGTGGAATCTGCCAAATTGATGTAATAATCATAACTAAAATCCCTATAAATCCACTTAACATTGAAATGTTAGATTCACTTCTCATTGGAATAACAAACACACTTAACTGGCCTGCTATAAAAATAATCATACAAGAAATCACTATATTTTTTACTGCAACTAATATTTTAGCAATCCACACTTTTTTTAAATCTACAGGCAATGCCATTATTGATTTATTTTTCATAAACCCATCTATCTTATATAAAAAACATCCCTCTATAGCAATAACCCCTGGAAGAATTGAAGTATACCACCAGTTATAAATACTCACTTGAAAATAATTTGATGTTAAAAAAACTGAAAGGAGAATCACCATTATTGGGGCTATCCATACTAATCTCTTTACAAATTTACGCTTTATCTTCATATTTTCTGAAATAAAGTATGAAACCATAATTACTTCTCCCTCCTATATTTTCCTGCAATATTCATAAATAATTTTTCTAAATCTTCTCCTCTTTTTAACTCTCCCTCATATCCAAGAACTCCACCTGATATAATTCCAATATGGTCAGCTATTTGTTCTACTTCACTTAATATATGACTTGATAATATTACTGTAATGCCTTTACTTGGAAAAGAACGTATAAGTTCTCTTAATTCTTGTATTCCAAAGGGATCAAGTCCATTAGTTGGTTCATCTAAAATTAAAAGTTTTGGACTATTCAGAAGTGCAATGGCAATTCCTAATCTTTGTTTCATACCCGTAGAAAATTGTCCTGCTCTCTTTTTTCCTGTGTCTTCAAGTTCTACTATACTTAATACTTCATCTATTCTTGAGTCTGGTAATCCAAATACCGTAGTTCTAACCTTTAAATTTTCTTTTGCTGTTAAATTTTCATACAAAGGTGCTGACTCTATTAAAGAACCAATTTTACTAAGATCCTTTCTACTCCATTTATGTCCATCAAATAAAACTTCACCTGAAGTTAGTCTAAGCATTCCTGTAATCATCTTTAATAATGTTGATTTTCCTGCCCCATTTGGTCCAAGTAATCCATATATTGAATTTTTCTGAACTGATATTGAAACATCCTTAACCGCCTTTTGCTTTTTAAATGTTTTACACAATTTTTTTGTCTCTAAAATGATTTCGTTCATTTATATCATCCTCCCTATAATTAAATACTAAACCCTAATTATAAGGAATTTATAAGGAAATGAAATTTAACACTTATACAATAAAAAAACACCTATCTTTTAAAGATAAGTGTCTTAACCGTTAATTATATTTATTTAAATTAATCTGTACGAACTAATTTATTAACTACTAATAGTATGTATTATCTAGTTCGTAACTGAGATAATTGTTTTCTAAAAGCTCTATTCTTTTCACTTTTATTATCTTTTAAATTTAAAGGTGGTTCATACGTGTTAATTAAATATATTTCAAACTCCATAGGATTATCAATTGTAACAAAATGCATTATTAAATTATCTTTCATCCATTTTGATAACTTTTCCTCGTGTTCATCAATAAACTTATATTTTAAATTATTTATTTCACTCTCATATTCTTTTTCAAAACCAAACAATACTCCCAAGCTTTTTCGTAATGTAGAAATTCTAGCTTTTCCATTAAAATGATTTTTATAATCTCGTCTTCTTATACTTTTTACCTTTGAAGTTGGTCTGCCAGCTATTCCTACATAAATAACTGGTAATCCATCAACGTATGAATATTCTAATTCCTTCATTCTTTCTGGTAAAACATCAGTATTTTTTGCACATATTAAATAGGCTCCTGCTTCATCTGGTAATTTAGTGGGCATGTCTATTGTAGGGATAAAAGTATTTTGTAATAATTTATTTAATAACTCTTTCAAATTGTTACTCAGCCTCCTTTATGATGGTAACTTCTATAATCGCTATACTATGTCCGATAATATAATATCTATACATTATTAGTCTAATATGAGCATAAGTATCCTATAAAACAAATTCAAATGTTGTCCGTTCAATATTATAATCACTACGAATCCTCAAAATATATCCCCAAAGGCTAAATAATACTGGCTTAACATTTTCTGAAAAATCATTAAATGTATTATTAAACTCAGATTCAATAATTGCTGAATCTATTCCGTAGAATATTTCCTTTCCCTTAGTAATAGCTTTTTTCTTGATATTCTCTATGTTATCAGTAATAAGATAGGAGAATAAATTCAAAGTATCCATTGCTTGGTATAACAATTCACCGTTACTATAATCATCAGAACTTAGAACATTACATAGCATTAGAAAGGTTTTACAAAGTGATAACAATTCCCTATATGGATAAATGGCATGACCATTATAATATTTATTTTCGAGTTTCTGAACAAACTCATCGACTTTATTAATTTCTTTATTCCTATTTTTCAACAGCTTACTTAATTCAACTTTAACTGGACTAGTTACTTTAAATAACCTTGTTAATTTTTCACAATATCCGTCCTTTAACTTTTTAGCCGGTAATACAATATTAAAATAATTCCACTCTTGTGCATTTTCAATTGCCGAAGAAGTTGTATACGCTACACCATCATAATTGTTATGTTGTCTTATCCAAAGCAACAGTTGTTGCGGAAAAATATATTCTTGTATAAATGCAGAATCTCTATTTGCAACTTGTACTGAACAAGCTGTTCTTATAGGGTTAGTTACTAAATATTTAATAAGATATAAATCAATTTTATCATGCTCATCGGGGTAATTGTGATACCAGCAAATTGCACTACTAACTAAATCCAAAGGATTTTCAATAAAATTTATAAGTCTTATTTTTTCTTCATTAATAAAATTAAAAGCAAATGAACTATAACTAAATTTTTTAGGCATTCCACATTCAAACCAACAAAGTTCCAAACCTGTAGAAAGGTATAGACAAGGATAACCTGATATACTATATCTATATGACTTGATTAGCTGTCGTTTATCAAAAGGTATATGAAACATATCTAACCGAGAATATTCATTTTCTCCTTGCCTAATTCTATAAAGACTTTTAAATTTTTCATGTCCTATAGGACCAATTTCTTCAACATATAGATAACTCTCTACTTTTTTCATCATTTGGTCGAAATGTTCATAGAGAACTTTCATATTAGCTGAATCATACAAATCAAATGTTCTAATAATATTACTGCACAATTCTATAATTATTGGTAATTTTTCTTCTATCAAGGAATAACAATCAACTCTTAACTTACATTCTGAAGTTCTATGTAACGCAAACTTTAGTGCATGAATATACTCATCAAAATATCCCGACAAAAACTCTTTTATCGGCTTACCATTTCTAGATACTGGAAGCCTATGTGTTATTATCACATTATAAATATTATCTTTAGCAATCATCAAACCACCTCTTTCATTAGAATAATAAAATTTATTTGCTTTTGTTATCCTACAACCTTGTCCATTAATAATAACACTATAAGTAATCAAGTGTATAACATGCAATTTGATTAAAAGTTAATTTCAATGTAATTTCAATCACTTCACTTCTTCCTGCATTATAAACTACAGAAACTATTACTTTTTTAATGTTTAATGTGCTTCTTAGAATTTTTGTAATTAAGAAGATTATTCTTTGAATACACTTTTGTAATTAGTGTTATAATTTTTTGAAAAACCAAGTTCCTATTATAGACATTATCTGCATTAAAAATATTTATATATTAATGCTTGTCCTATACACTAATTAATCTATAATAATATAATTACCATAATTAACAATATAATCTCAAAATATATTAACAATCATTATAATCCTTTATTTTTCAAATTATACCATAATTATATCAAATTAATACATAATATCCAATATTAATCATAAATATAATAAAAAATAAAACCTTTTAATTCATAATTATCATCATTATTTTATATAAAACAAAATGCATCGGCTTTACTACCAATGCATTTATCCATCAAAATTATATTTACTTTTATTCTTTAAAAATATTGCTCTAATTCCTCAATTGACTTTAAATCAAATATATCCATTGCAATAAGTTCTATTGTTTCATTCGGAAGCGTTTTTATTTTTTCTTTATACTCATTAGGTACTTTTTTAAACTTCTTCATTAATTGCTTAATTAATAGTTCTGCTTTTCCTTGAACTATACCTTGTTGAAATCCTTCATCTATCAAACTTTCACCAAGTTTGCTCATCTTCAATTTCTCCTTATAAGTAATTGTGCTACACTAATAATAATTTTTATTTTAATACTTTTCTTATTAATTCAATTTCATCAATATCTAAATCTGTTAAATCTTTTATTGTTTCATTATCCATTCCTTTTTTTATTGCTTTTTTAACTATTTCTATAGTCTTTTCATTCTTTCCTTCATCTATCAAACTTTTACCAAGTTCAGTCATTCTCAATTCCTCCTTTACTTTTTCCAAATCTTTTCCGCTTAGAAATTTATTTGCAAAAGCATATAGTATAGATTCCACATCATATTTATAATCTTTATTAGTGTCTTTGACTATATTTATAGCATTAATTATTTTGTCTACTGTACTTATATTTCCTCCCATTATAGGAGTAAATGTTAAAGATATAATATCCTGTTTTGTGATTTCCATTCCAGATTTTATTTTATCTACAATGTCATTATATATTTTATCTCCATCTTTATTTGCCATAGATATTGAATTTACTCTAAATTCGCTTATTCCTGTTTTTAATGTGTTTTCTGGATTTTTTATATTTCCTGAATAAACAACGTAAGTGCAGACATCTTTTCCTATTTGATGACTTAAAAGTGCTTCATAGGCTCTAAATCTTCTTAAATCTATTTTTCCTTTATTGGTTGTTTGAAATTCAAAATGTATAAAAGTATCATCTTCCATTAAAAACGTGTAATCCATAAACAAATTTTTAGTTTCTAAAACAACTAGTTCTGTTGGCCCAAGTTCTTTAACTTTTTTGTCTATTCCAAAGAATTTTAGTCCTTCCTCTGCAAAAAGATCCATTGCTCTTTTCATTATTAAATCTTCATAGTTTGTAGGCTTCATTAGTTCACCATCCTAGCTTGTTATTATATCTTTATTTTAATTGATTAATGATTATAATTCAATTGAAAATAAATTATGATTACCTAAATAAAAAGAGCTTCTTCTTAATAATTGAAGATAACTCTAAATATTTTTAAAAACTAAATTTTAAACTTTTTTATTTATATATCAGTTGAATACTCTACTTGATAATCTCTCAATTATTCTAAGTATTATTTTCTATAATTTATATACCCTATAAATTGATAAACATACTTGTATTATGTTTTAGATATATTAAAAATATTTGCATTTTCCTCATATTACATCAATACCGGTAAGTTCAGTTAAACTCACATATATAATATTTAAGTTTAATGAAATTTAGATTCACATTTACCATATCTAATCCCCCCATATTAGTAAACTTATTTTTTACTTCTATTAATTTTTATTACTCAAGAATTATGTACGGATTATTTGATTTAAGTAACCATTTCTCCTCTGATATACGCTCAAGCCAAATTCCTTTAATATTTGCAATACTATCAAACAATTCTTCTTTGTGTAGATAAACTTCACATTTTATCTTATAATCAAATGTACTTACATAATATTTTTTATTAATTTTTTTTATTAAAAGTTTATTTACCCCTAACAATTCACCTCTAAAAAACTTAAATCTAAACCCCTTTATATGTTTTTTTATTTTATATTTATTATCTAAATTCAACACGTTTAACCATTTCTCTCCTTTATTAGAAAAATCAATGCCCACACTTGTTACATTTTCAGATATATATAATAGTTTATTTTTTACACTTCTAAGACTTAAATCATTATCTAAATCTAATTTATTCGAAATTTCTACCGAAGTTTCTCTTGTCCTTATTCCTGATAAATATATTTTAGCACAATTAATATTAGGCAATCCTAGTTCCGCTAATAAAGATATATTTTCTATAACTTTACCTTCATCTTCATATCCAAGTTTTCTTACTCTTTTAGCTAATGAATTTGTTATCCAAGGAAATTGAAAACCATAGTATTCATCATAAATTTTTTGTGCATATTTATTAGTTTTATTTATTAATATAATTGGTGAGCCACTAAACCATAATCTTCTAATATTTTCAATATCTATTTCTTCAACAATAAAATCATTTATATTTTTAGTTGGTAAACTACATATAATTTTATCTAAATATTTAACTATTTTTAAAAGTGAATTAATATCTTGATTGGAATTTATAAAATTATTAACTTTGCTAATTATATCATTTGTCATATTGGAAATAGAAATACTTACTCTTAACGGTACACTACTACTAACAAGATGTGCCCACTTTAATGGATTTCCAGCTATTTTTAAAACTCCTTTATTTCTAGCTTTAAGAATTTCAATTATTTTTATTTCATCAAAATCTCTTTTATTTATAGACTCTATATATGCTAAAGAACCTCTAAAACAATCATCAATCCACGATGAACTATCATCTAGAGCAAAACTATTATATTTTATATTTAAAGATAATAATGTATCATCGATTAAGTCAAACTTATTTCTCATAAAATCACAAAACTTTGCAATATTATCTTGTTTAGACACTATAATTTGATTTTCAGCTATAAGTTCTAGCAAATTATTATAATCAATACCACATTCAATTGAGACTTTGTAAATACCCTTAAGTAAAAGATAAACACCACTTACCGCTTTTTCAATATTAGATTGTTTATAATAATTTTTCATTTCTTTGTATTGCTTATATATAGACCAATTTTCTTGATTTCTATTAATAGCATATAAGATTTTACCTTCAGTATCTACAAAAGCTCTTCCTGCTCTTCCTGCAATGTTCCAAAAATCCTTAACATCTACAACTTTATCTTTATCCAAATATATATTAGAAATAATAACAGTTGAAATGCCTATATTAACTCCCTGAGCTAATGTTGATGTTGCTATAATTATCTTTGGTGTTCCGTTTCTCATTAATTTTTCTATACTTAATCTTACATCAGTTGGAAGTTTTGAACTATGGCATATAATTCCTTGTGACACAAACTTTAAAAGTTCCGAATTCATTCCATAAGCTTCTTCACATACTAATTTAAATAATTCATAATCATTTTGATTATTCCACTCATGTGTAATTTTAAAATCTTGCATAACTTTGCTAACAATTCTTGCTTGTGATAAAACCATATTTGATCTTCCAACATATATTAATACCGAACCTAATGAAAGTAATTTAACGGCAGTAGCAGCAACGGCTTCTTTCTTATTAGAAGGTAAATACACAGCCTTGTATCTTTTACCTGTTTTTGTAATCCTTTCTGGCTTTACTAGTCTAGGTTCAATAAAACTTTTATTAAATGATTCAACAATACCAAACCATTTAACATTAACGGTATTCTTGTAAAAGTCTAAAACCCCTAAACGTTGTGATGATGGTCTCCAATTTGAACTTGCAATTAATTTTTCATCTCCAGTAATCCATTTTGCAAAATCAGTTAAATTAGGTAATACAGCAGATAAAAGTACCATTTTTCCACCATTTATTTTGAGTGTAGCTTTTAACTCCTCAATAAACAATTCACTTATAATATATCTATCTTGCATACCAACTAGATGACCTTCATCAATAACAACCAATTTAAGTTGATTAATAATTTCATCTGTAGATCGAATAATTGCCTTTGCTTTTTCCGGTGTTGCAATAATAACGTCTGAGTATTCAACTAATGTTCTATCAATTTGTGTATATTGAGTGCTTCCATATAAATGAGATACATTATATCCTATAATTTCTAATATACTTGATAATGAAATTTCAACCTCATATGCTAATGATCTAAATGGAGCAATATATAAACATTTAGAATTTTCATTTTCAATTAAACTTTTTAAAATTGCAATTTCAGCAATTTTAGTTTTTCCTGAACTCGTAGGAATACTAATTACAGCACCCTTTTTAGATGATATTTGTTCTAAACAATTTAATTGTGATTTAAACAGTTCTATAATAGGTTTCTGTTTATATATATTTATTAAAATATAATCTTTTACTCTTTTATTATTTCCATCATCTATTAATGGTAATATTGTTCTCCATAGCGAAGTATAATTATATTGGCTATTAATTAAGGATAACAATCTAAAAATCCACCATAAATGTGGTTCTTGATTTATGCTAGAAAGTTCAATTAAGTCACAAATTATTTCTTTTGCCTTTTCTAAAGATTTTTGGTTACCAGAATAAATGAACTGAATAATATTAATAAAGTACAAAGATAAAATCTTTATATAGATTTTATCTTCAAAATTTGTATTATCTCCTTGAATATTTTGATTAAACTGAATCTCATCAAGAAGAATTTGTAGTTTTGATAAATCCTTTATTAAAAATAACTTGATCAATTTTGCTATTAATGTATCAAAATCAAATTTTTTAAGAATAATAAATGCTTTTGAATACTGGGATGATGTATAATATGCAAGTGCACATACAATTCTAAAATATATTCTATAGGAATTTTCACAACCATTAAAACAATATATATGTTCTAAAACAGAAGCTGCTTTTTCTAATGAATAAGCAGCTTCATCTTTCATATTATGAATAAAAAACGAATATCCGTACATTAGATAATTAACAGCTATGTTAGTACATTTCTCATCTAACCCTTTTGTATAATTAGGAAAATTTTCTCGAATCTCATTTACATTATATAAAATATATCTTGAATTTGCTTGTGCTATAAAATTTTGTATAGTGTCATCTTTTTCATACTTATCAAAAAAATATAATACTTTATCAATATTCATATGGAAAATCTCCTTTAATCTTTTCTTTTGCTCTTTCAAATGATTTATTTAATAAATCTAAAACATTATCCACATTTAAAGTAATCATAATAAAATCTTTATTTTGAGAATTCATATGCTTTTCAACTGAAACATGTGCAGAATAATCTGATAAAATAAAACCAATATTTTTAATATCTATTTTGCCTTTTGACAAAACTGTTTCAATTTCAGAAATCTTATCAGATAATTCATGATTTCCTTCATCATATAGTCTATCAGCAATAAAGCTTAATGATATAGGTAAAGTTAGTTTTGTGGCAAAATTTTTTGATATTTCATCAACTACATTTTTTCCAGCTTTCTTTCTAAACTTACTCTCTCCAAGTAATATTTTTTTATCATCTACAAGTAATACATCGTCACCTTTCATAGATTGATCAACATTAGGATTATATCTTAATTTATAAAACACAATATCTATTCCTGATGTATCATGAAGATATTGTGTCAAAATAACTTCTCCTAAATTCCCCTTTTGGGTTTTATCAGTTAAGGGGAAAATATGTAAACTATCTGCATACTCATGAAATTCATATTTTTTAAGAAGTACCTTTTTTTTATCCAATAAATCTTTTTTTCTACGTGTCAAATGAAAATTAATTAACCATTTTGCTATTTCTTCTATAGCTTGATCGGTACAATCTGAATTTTCAATCAACGAACGATGTATCTTTTTTTCTGTACAATCCATATCGTTACATATAAGCCAATCAGCAAAAATACTATTTTTTATTGGATGTTTACCAATCATTTTATCTTGTTTTGTGCCTATCAACTAATACACCATCTTTCAACTTCACATTATAGACATTATCTGCATTAAAAATACTTATATAAAAATATTAAATATTATTACATTTTATAAAAAATAGTTTGTCCTACTCTAATTAATCTACAATAAAACAATTACCCTAATTAACAATAATTGCAATCCTTTATTTTTCAGATTATACCATAATTATATCAAATTAATACATAATATCCAATATTAATCATAAACGTAACAAAAAATAAAACCTTTTAAGATCTACTACAATTATCATCATTATTTTAAATAAAACAAAATGCATCGGCTTTATTACCAATGCATTTATCCATCAAAATTATATTAAATTTTACTCTTTAAAAATATTGCTCTAATTCCTCAATTGAATTCAAGTCAAATATATCCGTTGCAATTATTTCTAATGTTTCTTCTGGAAGTGATTTTATTTTTTCTTTATATCCATTTGGTAACTTTTTAAACTTTTTCAATAACACTTTAATTAAAAGTTCTGATTTACCTTCTTTTATTCCCTTTTCAATTCTTTCTTGTATCAAACTTTCACCAAGTTCAGTCATCCTCAATTTCTCCTTATAAGTAATTATTCTACATTAATAATCATTTTTATTTTAATACTTTTCTTATTAATTCAATTTCATCAATATCTAAGTCAGTTAATTCTTTTATTGTTTCATCATCCATTCCTTTTTTTATTGCTTTTTTAACTATCTCTATAGTTTTCTCTTTTTTTCCTTCATTCTTTCCTTCATCTATTAAACTTTTCCCCAATTCAGTCATTCTCATTTTTTTTACCTTCCTCTAGCAGATTCCAAATTATCCAAACACAATCCCCAATTTTTATATCCTTCAACAATAATATTATAATACTCTTCTTCAGGTTTCTTTAACCCCTTAACCACCATAACATATACAAATGCATTATATTCTTTGCCGCTTTCATCTGTAACTTTTACATCTACTTTTTTATAAAGGTCTGGGTATCCTTCATATATATCAAGATTTTTTATATCAATTTCGGAGACTTTATAAATTGCACCGTGAACAGTTTGTCCTTTATTTTCTATAACATCCGCATATTTATTAAATACTAATTCATAATCTTTAAGGGTAACTTTGGCTACTGGTATTGAATCTCCACATCTTTGTTTCATTTGAATTTTATTAAGGTTACTTCCATAAGCAAAATATAACATGTTAAAACCTCTTTTCCAGTTAATTTTATATAATAACTATAACAAATTAATTATAAATTATCATCTTAAAATTAAGCATATATTACACAAAAAATTAAAATTCACATAAGCTATATATAGTAATTTAAATAATCTTGGAGGAATAAAATGAAAACATTTCAGTATTTTAATGGCGTGATTACTATGATTAATGACTTTGAAATATATGGAGATCCAAACAGCTCTGGTTGTTATAAATTAATATCTGTAGAAAATGGATATGGTAATTTAGTAAATTTTGTAGTATCCCCTTCTACTTATTTTGTAGATCATGTTATGGTAAAGATAGGAGATATGGTAACTGGATTTTATGATGCAAATGCACCTGTTCCTCTTATTTACCCTCCTCAATTCCAAGCAATTGTCATGGCTAAAAATGTACAAAATGAAAATGTAAAAGTAGATTACTTTGATAGTCAATTAATTAGTAGTGATAATGAATTAAAATTAAATATTGGTCCATCTACACAAATATTATTAGAAAATGGGCAAGCTTTTACAGGTAATCCTGCAAACAGAAATCTAATTGTGGTTTATGGCCCTACAACTAAAAGTATTCCTGCTCAAACTACACCATATAAAATTATTGTTATGTGTTAATTTTTAAAATTATAGCTTATTTCCAAATTTAAAAGTTAAAGGAGTAAAACATATAAGTTAGATTCTTATTTTCACATTTATATTTACTAATATTTTTCATAACTAAAGAGTAAAAATTTAAATATTTCACCTTTTAATTTGTTATATAATAAGTAGCTAAATAACATCATAACAATAAAAACGCCGCTAAATAACTTTAGCGACGTTTTACATTTAAATTAAATTATTTTGCAATTTCTTTTGATGATGGAAGAATTACTTCAACTTCTGAGTGTGGTCTTGGTATAACGTGAACTGATATTAATTCTCCAACACGTTGTGCAGCAGCAGCTCCAGCATCTGTAGCAGCTTTAACAGCTCCAACATCTCCTCTAACCATAACAGTTACAAGTCCGCCTCCAACATATTCTTTACCTATTAAATATACATTTGCAGCCTTAACCATAGCATCTGCTGCCTCTATTGATCCTACTAATCCTTTAGTTTCTATCATTCCTAATGCATCATATTTCATTTTAAAATCCTCCTAATTATCATTTATTTTTTATTTTTTATTTATTTAAATTTTTTATTTATATACATTTATTTTACTATTGCTACTCTTGATTTTGAGTTAATGCTCATAGCATTAGCTTCTTCAATGTCTAAGTGACATTCTAGCTTTGAGGAATCATTGGCTCTTATAGCTACATTATTGTATATTCCGCCTCTTAAATCCTCAAATTTTATTGATACTATTTGTCCATCATGTACACCTAAATTTTTAGCATCTTCAGGTGTCATGTGAATATGTCTTTGTGCAACTATTAACCCTTCGTCAATTTGAACTGAACCCTTAGGTCCAACTATTGTAATTGGAGATGTTCTTGCTAAATCTCCAGATAATTTTACATGTGGTACTGTTCCAAGTTTAATGCAATCTCCAGCTAATACTTCAACTTGAGTCTTACTTCTTATAGGACCTAGTATTCTAACTTTTTCAATTGCACCTTTTGGTCCACAAATTGTTACAGTTTCCTTGCAAGCATATTGTCCAGGTTGAGATAAGTCTTTGATTTTCACAAGATTATAATCTTTACCAAAAAGAATATCTAAATCCTTTCTTGAAAGATGAACATGTCTATTTGAAACTCCTACTGGAATTCCAGATGGATCTTTGTGAACTGCAGTACTTGTATCTTTGCTTTTAACAGCTTCTAATAACAGCTTTAATACTTGTTCCAAATTATCCACTAGTTTTTTCCTTTAATAGCAGAAACTATTTGATTAACTAAATCTAAAAGTTCTTCATTTTTTGTGCTTTCACTGCTACATTCATTACAATGAGTAGTATCTTCAACACAATTAGTAACTTTATTTAAAGCTGCTGCAGCTGCTGCAATTTGAGCTGGACTCATGTTCATAAATTGATTTTGGACTCCATGACAATTTGGGTTAGTTTTTATGCAATTGAAAGTTGGGTCATTAGATGCTAATGTGGTACAGTCTTTTATACCATAAGCAACTCTTTTTATGTTTATAAGGTGTTCTGGAGTAACATTTTCAGATACTGAACTTCCTCCCCAAGTACCACATCCTAAAGTAAATGAAGGATTAAGACCTGTACTTGCACCTGTTCCACCTTGAGTTCCACCAGTATTAACAAGAATACGAGAAGCTGGCTTTCTAGCAAACTTCATAACCATATCTCTATCTTCAGTGTGGATGCTCATTGTATGTCCAATTCCGTTTTGAAGTAATTCAATGCTTAATTCACATGCTTCATGCCAATCTTTTACTGTATAGAATGCAAGAACTGTTGTAAGTTTTTCATAAGATAATGGGTTACCTTCACCTACTCCATTTTGCTTTCCTATAAGTACTTTTGTTCCTTGTGGAACTATAAAGCCTGCAGCATTTGCAATAACTTGTGGACTTCTTCCAACAAATTTAGCATTCATGCTATGTCCATTTTTGAATAATAATTTACAAACTTTATCAGTTTCTTCTGCTGTCATGAAGTATCCACCTTGTTTTTTGAATTCTTCAACAACTGCATCATGGTTACATTCTTCACAGATTATTGATTGTTCTGAAGCACAAATTGTACCATTGTCAAAAGTTTTACTTGCCATAATGTTTCTAACAGCTTGTTGAACATTTGCAGTTCTTTCAATATATGCTGGGGAGTTTCCTGCACCAACACCAAGAGCTGGTTTTCCTGAACTATAAGCTGCTTTTACCATTCCAGGTCCACCTGTAGCTATTATTATAGAAACTTCTTTGCTTTTCATTAATTCATTTGTAGCTCCAATTGTTGGAATAGTTACAGCACTTATAATGTTTTCTGGTGCTCCAGCTTCAATAGCTGCATCTCTCATTAATTCAACTGCTTTAATAGTACATTTTGCAGCAGATGGATGTGGTGAAAATACTATAGCATTACGAGATTTAATTGAAATTATTGATTTAAAAATTGCAGTAGAAGTTGGGTTTGTTGAAGGTACTATACCCATAACTAAACCAACTGGTTCAGCAATTTCTATAAGCTTCTTTTCTTTGTCTTCTTTAATTATGCCTATAGTTTTCATATCTTTAATTGAATCATATAATACAGTAGCTGCTAAATGGTTTTTAAAAGTTTTATCTTCAACTTTACCAAAACCTGTTTCTTCAACTGCCATTTGTGCTAAACAAACAGCATTTTCTTCTGCTACTCTAACCATATTACGTATAATTTTATCAATTTGCTCTTCATTATAATCAGCAATTTTGTCAGCTGCTATTTTTCCAAGTCTAGCAAGGTCTCTTGCTTGTTGTATTGAGCGCAAATCCTTATCGAAATTTTCCATTATGCATTACTTCCTTTCGTAAAACTTACAATAACTAATTTTTCTCATAATATAATTTGAATTTTGTAATTAATGTATTTTTGCCTGCCTTTGAAATTGTTCTGCCTGTAATTACAAAATCTTTATATTCACGAGCTAGATTTCTAAGCTTAACAACTTTTAATTTAGATAATATCAATATGGCTTTTTCTATACCATTTTTACTTACTAAATTGTCTATATCTTCTTTATGAAGATTATCTAAATTTAATTTATGCAGTTTATCTTCTGCATATTGTTGATTTTCTTCAATATTATCTTCAGTTTGTTCTACATCTTCTATTTCATTTACTTCTTCTTTTTTTTCTACTTCAACTAGATTATCTATATTCTCTATATTTTTCACTTCATATATTTCTTCTATTTTTTCTGCATCTTTTATTTCATCTGCATACTCTACATTATCTGTATTTTCATAAGATGATGGTTCTTCTAAAACTTCTTCTGATGTTTTAGGGCCAATTATGCTTTCCAATTCCTCATGAGGACGTGGAATTACATGATCTGAAACTAAAAATTCTTCACCAAGTTTTTTTACAGCTGCTACTGCAGCTTCTATAGATGCTTTTACTGCACCTACATCACCTTTAACTGAAACTGTAACAAGACCTCCACCTACATAAGCTTTTTCAATAATACTTACATCTGCTGATTTTACCATTACATCTGCTGCTTCAACAGCTGCAAGCAATCCTTTTGTTTCTATTAAACCAAGCGCTTGCATAGTTTAATCCTCCTAATCTTCTATAAAAGATCCGCCCAGTTTGCTGGATATGTTGCATAAAATACCCTAGCTTTGTCTGGAGAACCCCAAACTACTTTAGAACCTGATGGTACAAATAATACATCTCCTGCATGAGCTATGTATGTCTTTCCATTGATTTCAATAGTTAAAGTTCCTTCAATAACATAATCAATTTCTTCGTAAGTTAATTCCCAATCAAATTTTGAATTTTCGATAATCAAAAATCCAGCACTGATTTTTGATTCATCTTTGCTTATTAATTCTTGGAAAAGAACTTTTGCATTTGGGTTACCTGTATCAAATACATCCATCTTTACTGTATTTCCTCTAACAACTTTAAGTCCAGTAGCATCACAGTCAGCTTCATATGGAAGATTTTTTTGCTTTAAGCATTGAAGCATTTCTTGTAACATACCCTTGTCCATCATTGTTCTAAATAATTTAAGCATCATTTCACTATCAATGTCCTCTATGCTTATATTCTTTTTTGCATCTGCAGTTTCTGCTTTAGGAGCAGGAGATTGTGTTGTGAATATTATTCCATTATTCTTTGCAATATCCTTAGCTGATGGTGTAATTATTTCAGTACCATCTATATAAAATAACTTTTCATTATTTGATATTAATGGTTCAATGTCCTTTGCACAGATTAATCTTTTCATGTATTCACATCCTTTCAAACGATATTTTGTGTCTATATAAATCTTAAAATAGTATAATTAGGTTCATTGTAAAATTAAATGCAACAGATAAAAAATATTAAAACCATAGTGAAAATCATGTATGATATAGGTGTTGAGTATAAACATACAGGAGGTTTTCACTATGGTTCATGATACTGATTATAAC
>NZ_LZFO01000008.1 GCF_001758365.1 Clostridium acetireducens DSM 10703 | reverse complement strand
AAGTTATCCACAGGTGCAATAGCACCTTAGCTTTGCTATTATCTTTTTCTGAACAAAATAGTTAATTATTAACAAAAAGTAATGATTTTTAAATATAATTGAGGAAGTTTAATTGTGCAATTTCCTCATTTATTAAGTTTGTCCATTGCACCTTTAGATATAGGGCTATTTTTTCTAAGTTCATCTATCATAGAGCCTTTTATTCTTATAGATGCATAGCTAGAAAATTTCATACCTTTACTTTCATCGAATTTTTCTAAAGCATCCATAAGTCCAACCATTCCATAACCTACTAAATCTTCATATTCTACATATTTAGTTTTACCTATAATAACTCTTGAAGCTATATACTTTACTAATGGAATATATTTTTTTACTACTTCTTCTTTTAATTTATCCTTTTCTTTAAGGGTCATAACCTATTCCCCCCTTACCCCTTTTCTCCTTCGTTCTCTCATAATTCTAAATATAAATTGTATTATATTTTCTCTAACACCTTGTTCAATATCAAAAAAGCAAACACCATATATATTTTTTTTACTATCTACATCTTTATATCCCCTAACAACTTTACCTTTTATTGCTAAAAGTTCCTTACCCAAAGGAAGAGTTATTAATAATATGTCTCCTAAAGAAATTTTTTTATCAGAAGCTATTTTCATGCCACCACCACTTAAATCCAAAGAATAAGCTTGAAAAAATTCATACTGATTATCATCAATTTCATTTAAATCTTTATTTAATTTTAAAGCACCGCAGGTTATATTTAAAAGTACTGGTATTCTTACATGGTTTCTTCTTTGAATTCTAGTAAATTTTTTAGGTTTAGCTAACATTATTATTAACATTCCATCTATTTTTCTACCTAATACTACTGTATTAAATTTATAAATACTATTTTTACTAAAACATATAGCTTCTATCCATTCGCCTTTTCTCAAAGGTAAGTATTTTCCACCACATACTGGTATATTAATGCCTATGGAATTATTTGTTATATCTTGAATTACACTTTTATAATTTCCATCTTCCCACAATACCTCTATTTTATTGTTTAATTGAAATTTTACTTCTTCTTTTTTACCCATAAAACTTCACTCCTATAAAAACATTTTAAACAGTCTCTTAAATAAATTTTGTATTCCACTTGTTTTATTTCTTCTTTTATCTCCTAAAATTATATTAGCTATCCTTTTTATATCCATTGAAGCAATACTATCTGGAAAACTTATTACAAAAGGCTCCTGCCTCTTTACTGCCTTTATAATGTTTTTATCCTCTGATATACTTCCTATATATTTTACATCCATTTTTAAAAATCTCCATGTAGCACTGCTAAACTTGTTAAAAACTTCTCTTCCTTCTTTTTTTTCTAAAACTTTATTTACTACTAATTTAACCGAAGATTTTATGCCAAAGTGATGCATTAATTTTACTAAGCTATAAGCATCTGTAAGAGAAGTAGGTTCTGAAGTAGTTATTATTATAACTTCATCGCTACAATCTATAAATCCTAATACATTTTTATTCACGCCAGCAGATGTATCCATTAATATATAATCTAAATCTTCTAATGTAACTAATTTATTTATAAATTTAATTCTTTGTTCTTTAGATAATTCAGCTATTCTATTTAATCCTGTGCCACCGGGTAAAAGTCTTACTCCATTTTGTGCCACTATTATTGCTTCTTCTAAAGGCAAATCCTTTAGTATAATGTCAAATACATTATACTTAGGCAAAAACCCCATTAGTATATCATCATTTCCCATGCCTATGTCTCCATCAAATATCATAACATTTTTACCTCTTTTTTGAAGAGATATAGCTAAATTAACTACAAAATTGCTTTTCCCTACACCACCTTTTCCAGAAGTTACTGTGATTATTTTAGGACTTTTATTAAGATTTTTATAAAAATCTTCTCCTATAGCTAATTCTCTTAATCTTTGTGCTTGATCCATCATATGCTACACTCTCCTAGTATTAAATTAGCAATTTCTTCAGCATTAATTTTTCTTAAATCATCTGGTACATTTTGTCCTGTAGTTATAAAGCTTATTGGTTTTTTACTTATATTTATTATATTAAGTATGGAACCATAAGTTGTAGTTTCATCTAATTTGGTTATTATTACATAGTTGTATTTTAATTCTTTATATCCTTCTAATATTGTATTTATGTCTTTGTTTTTTGTAGTAGCACTTATTACTAAATTAATATTTTTTGTAGGAATTTTTTCTATAAAAGCCCTAAGCTCAGAAATTTGCATAGTATTTTTACTACTTCTTCCTGTAGTATCTATTAAAATTATATCGCAATTTTCCATACTATGTACTGCTTCTTCCATTTCTTTTATAGAAAACACTACTTTAAAAGGTATATTCATTATATCAGCATAAGTTCTAAGTTGTTCTACTGCACCTATTCTATATGTATCTATAGTTATAAGTCCTACTTTTTTTCTTTGAATTAAAGCTAATTTACCTGCTAATTTAGCAATAGTAGTAGTTTTTCCTACACCTGTAGGTCCTACTAAAACCATAGGACCTTCTATTTTCAAACTATAATCAGGTACCATATTTTGTATGACTTTTTTTGCCTTTTGTGTATCTTCTATATTTTCTTCCATTAAATTCATATTGGATAGTATATTGTTTACTAAATCAGGTATTAAGTCACTATTTTCTAGTTTTATTTCTATTTCACTTTTATTTGCAGTAGTATTTTGTGTGATTTTTTTTACATCATCTATCATTTTTTTCATTTCTTCAATTTGATTTAGTATTGCGCTGGAAGTTTCTTGTTTTTCTTTTTCTGCTGCTACTTCATATATTCCACTTAATTCTTCATTTTTATATTTTTCATCAGTTTTATCTATAGACTTTTGCTTTTCCATAACTTTTTTAAATAACTCTACTCCACTAGATGTAAATTCTTCTTTTTTTGTATTATCTATTGCTGCTGTAACTTCTAATTTTTTCTTGGAAAAAAATCCTAAAAACCCTGGTTTTCTAATCCTCCTCTGGCTTACTATAATAGCATCTTTTCCCATATCCCTTTTTATTTTAGTCATAGCTTCATTCATATTCTTCACTATATATTTTCTTATAATCATTATATAGTCACAGCTCCTTCAGTTTTTATTTCTATATCATTAGGTATTTCGTTTATAGATAATACAGTTATTCCTGGGAATACCATTTCTATAAGCCTTCTAAAGGCTGGTCTTATTTTAGGCGAAACTAGTATTACTGGTTGATTATCATAAAAATAAACATTTTCCATAGTATTTTTTATTCCATTTAATATTTTTGAAGTAGTATCTGGATCAATAGCTGGAAAAGAGCCTTGCATAGATTTTTGTATATTATTTTCTATAATTTCTTCTATGTCTGGTGATAAAGTTACTACTGTAATAGCTCCATTTTCATCTACTAAAGAGTTGCATATGGTTCTTCCTAAGGCAAACCTTACATATTCCGTTAAAACTTCTATATCTTTGGTATTTCTCGAATTATCTGCTAAAGATTCTAATATAGTTACCATATCTTTTATAGGTACTCTTTCTTTTAAAAGATTTTGAAGTACTTTTTGCAATTCTCCTATAGTGATTAAATCTGGTATTAGTTCTTCTACTACTGCACTGTATTTTTCTTTTACAGAATCAATTATAATCTTAACTTCTTGTCTTCCCACTAGTTCATAAGAATGATTTTTTATAGTTTCTGTTAAATGAGTAACTAGTACTGTAGTTGGATCTACTACAGTAAGACCTTTTATTTCTGCATCTTCTCTTTGATCTTTATTTATCCAAAGTGCTGGTAATCCAAAAGAAGGTTCTACAGTTCTTATGCCTTCTACATCTAAATCTTCATCCGTAGGGTTCATACATAAAAGCATATTAGGCATAAGTTCTCCTTTTGCTATTACAGTACCTCTAATTTTTATAACATATTCATTGGTTTTTAGTTGTAAATTATCTCTTATTCTAATAGGTTGAACTACTATGCCCATTTCAATGGCACATTGCCTTCTTACAGAAGTAATTCTCTGAAGTAAATCTCCTCCTGAAGCTTCATCAGCTAAAGGTATAAGTCCATATCCTATTTCTATTTCCATAGGTTCTACAGAAATTAAATTCATTACATTTTCTGGTTCTTTACTTTCAATTTCTGTTATTTCTTGCTGTTGTGTTTCCATTTCTTGCACTTTTTGTGCTTCTTCATCTTTAAACAAAATGTAAGCTGCTATTCCAGAAAATATAGATAAAATTAAAAAAGGTATTGTTGGAAGACCTGGCACTATTGCTAAGAAAAAAAGTACTACAGAAGCAATAGCTATAACCTTTGGGAAACTTGATAATTGTTTTGCTGCTAAATTACCAAAGTTTTCATCACTTCCTGAGCGAGTAACTAATATACCTGACGCTGTAGATATTAAAAGTGCTGGAATTTGGCTTACAAGTCCATCTCCTATGGTAAGTATTGTATATGTAGATGCTGATTTTCCAATATCCATTTTATTAATCAATACACCTATTATAATTCCTGCTAAAATATTTATTGCTGTAATTATAAGTCCTGCTATGGCATCTCCTTTAACAAATTTAGAAGCACCATCCATAGCTCCGTAAAAATCTGCTTCTTGTTGAAGCTCTTTTCTTTTTTGCTTTGCTCCATGTTCATCTATTATTCCTGAGTTTAAATCTGCATCTATACTCATTTGTTTACCAGGCATAGCATCTAAAGTAAATCTAGCTGAAACTTCTGATACTCTGCCAGCACCGTTAGTTATAACTATAAATTGTATAATAACTATTATTAAAAATATAATAATTCCTACTACATAGTTTCCACCTACCACAAAGTTACCAAAGGCTTGTATTATTTCTCCTGCATAACCGTCTTTTAATATAAGCCTAGTTGAAGATACATTTAATCCTAATCTAAATAATGTAGTTATCAATAACATTGTTGGAAATATAGAAAATTGTAATACATGAGTTGTAAACATGGTTAAAAGCATAATTACTACTGAAATTGTTATATTTAATGCTAAAAGTATATCTAAAACCACAGAAGGAAGTGGTATTATTATCATCATTACAATAGCTATTACTCCAAAAGCTATTACTACATCCATATTGGATTTTACATTAAACCTTCTTTTTTTAATGTGCTCCAAGATAAAACCCCCTATTTACAAATTAATTTTAAAAACTATAAACTAAAGCTAAAATTTCTGCTACTGCTTCATACATTTCTGCTGGTATTTCTTCTTCCAATTCTACTTGTTCATATAAAAGTCTAGCTAAATGCCTGTTTTCTATAATTGGAACTTCATTGTGTTTTGCAACTTTTTTTATTTTTAATGCTAAATAATCTGCTCCCTTTGCTACTACTTTAGGAGCATTATCTCCCTTTTCATATTTTAAAGCTATAGCTAAATGAGTAGGATTAGTTACTACTACTGTAGCATCTGGCACTTGTTGCATCATTCTTCTAGCAGCCATTTCCCTTTGTTTTTGTCTTATTTTCCCTTTAATTAATGGATCTCCTTCTTGCTGTTTGAATTCTTCCTTAATTTCTTGTTTTGTCATTTTCATATCTTTTTTAAATTGTCTTTTTTGAAAAATAAAATCTAATAGTGCTATAGCTATCATAACTAAAGTTATTTTAAAGAATATATTAACAGCTAATTTTAAAGATTCTTCTACAATAGTTATTGGCTTTAAGTGCCCAAAAGTTAAAATATATAAGTAATTTTTCTTAATAAATTTATAGCCTACAAATCCTACTACAGAAACTATAGCTAAATCTTTAAATAGCTCTACCACAGTTCTTACAGAAAACATTTTTTTTAGACCACTTATGGGGTTTAGTTTTTTCAAATCTGGCTTTAATGGCTCTTTTGTAAGAATAAACCCTGTTTGAAGAAAGTTAGCTAAAATTCCCATAAACATTATGGGAATAGCTACAGGTAAAATTGTCATAGCAATTCTTACAACTGCTATTATTCCTATTTTCTTTGCACTTTCATAATTTAAAGAAATATTAATATAATCTTGCATAAATACTATTAAATTTCTTCCTAAATTATTTATTATATATTGTCCTAATGTTAATAGTACAATTGTAGATGCTAATAGTGTAAATGCCAGTCCAACTTCTTTACTTTTTGCTACTTGACCCTTTTTCTTTGCTTCACTTAATTTATGTGGAGTAGCTTCCTCTGTTTTATCATCTGATGAAAATGCTAAAAGTAGTGGTATAGTTTTATAAAATTGTTTTATAACATCTGGTAAAGATTGAAAAGAACTTTCAACTACTTTTATAAATATAGGTAATGCTAAAGAAAAAGCTGTTAATCCTACTAATATTTTTATAGGAAGTCCTAGTATCATTACATTAAGTTGAGGTACAGTCCTAGCTATAAGTCCTAATGTTAAATCTGTTATAAGTATTATTAGTACTATGGGTATTGCTATTTTTAAGCTTATAGAAAAAAACTCAATAAAAGCTTTTATTATTAAAGTTGCTGTAGGTTTTCCTAATATATATTGTCCTATATTTATTGTGTTAAAACTTTCTATAAGTGCTCTAATTAACATATGGTGTCCATCTATTAATAAAAATATTATTATACTAAACCAATATAATAATCTTTCAAGTAATGTAGCATTACTATTAGTATTAGGGTCAAACATACTCATCATGGCAAAACCTACTTGAAGGTCCATCATGTTTCCTGCAATTCTTACGCTTATAAAGCATAAATTAGTTATATAACCTAGTGTTAGTCCTGTAATTATTTCATTTATACAATTTAGTATAAATGGAAACATATCTGTAATATTGCTTACTGTAGCATAGTTTATTCCAGGAAGTAATATATAACTCATAATTAAAGCAAATCCTACTTTAAAATATACTGGTGTTTCTTTTGGAAAAAATACTGGTATAGTTATAAAAAAAGCAAATAACCTTAAAAATACTAATATTAATGCTGTGAAATAAACTGCATCAATCAATATAATTCACCTACTAATTTTAAATTCTAATTAATTATATTGGCTATAACATCAAATATCCTATTGGTAAATGCCACTATTTGATGGAGCATCCAATTTCCTGTTAAAAGCCCTATAATTGCTACTGCTAAAAGTTTTGGCACAAAAGTTAAAGTTTGTTCTTGTATTTGAGTTGTAGCTTGAAATATACTTATTAAAAGTCCCACTAACAATGAACCTACTAATATAGGTGCTGCTACTATTATTCCAGTTTGTATTGCATCTTTCATTATTCCCATTACCATTGTTTCACTCATATATATTCACCTTCCTACATTAAAAATCGTCAGTGGAAACTCAGTATTAAAGATTTTACTAACAAGTACCATCCGTCCACCATTACAAATAATAATAATTTGAAAGGTAATGATATCATAACTGGTGGTAGCATAAACATACCCATAGACATTAGTACAGAAGCTACTACTAAGTCAATTATCAAAAATGGTATGTAAATTAAAAACCCTATTTGAAAAGCAGTTTTAAGTTCACTTATCATAAAAGATGGTATTACTATGTATAAAGGTAACTGCTTTTCTTGAATTTTATCACTTATTTTTCCTACTTCCCTAAATAATCTTAAATCTTTTTTTCTTGTTTGTTTTAACATAAATTCTCTTAAAGGTTTTGCACCTTCTTCAAAAGCTTGTTCTTGATTTATTTTATTTTTTAAAAAAGGATCTATAGCTTTTGTATTTATTTCACTATAAATTGGTTTCATTATAAATATAGTTAAAAACAAAGCTAGTCCTATTAAAACTTGATTAGGTGGTGATTGCTGTGTTCCCATGGCATTTCTTAAAAATCCAAACACTACTATTATTCTAACAAAACTTGTCATCATTATTATAAAAGAAGGAAGTAGTGTTAATATTGTAAGAATTATAAGTAACTTAATATTATCTACATATTGTCTAGGTGAAGCAGCATTATCTACAGATATATCTATTTTAGGTATAGGGAAAGTATCTGGTGCTGCATAGGCTTTTGAAGATAAGATTATCAGTAAAACACTAATTAAAATTAACGCAAAAATTTTAGTTTTCTTATTCATTATTATCTTCCTTCTTAATTTTAAGTTTTTTTAACAAATATTTTAATTTAGTACTATTTAAATAATCCTTAACATCTATTTGATTTTTCAATGATTTAAAATATTTTATTTTGTTTATTTCTTCATCATCAATTTCTAAAAGAATTTCTACACTTTGAGATGTAGAAGATATAACATAGCCTTTAGATCCTATTTGAATTATTAAAAGACTATTTTCTTTTGATATTGGTATTCTTTCTAATATTTTTATATATTTATTTTTTTGCATACTTTCAAATTTACTTCCACCTATTTTAGCTGTTAAATATATAAGAAAAATTATAAAGCATAAAAAAATCAACATTTTTATAATACTAATCCAAATCTGAATTTGCATAATTTATGTTCCTACTCTCAATTTTTAGTTTGCTTTTTTGTATGAAATTTTATTGTACTAGTATGTCATTAAAATATACATTATTTATTCTGCCCTTTTGAAACATAGGATTTATTTTATCTAATATTTCTTTTTTTATGTTATCTACTCCTTTTTGGTCAAAGTCTTTTACTTTTTTAGATCTTAGCACAGTATTTATGGAATCTCTTATTATCGGTTTATTTTTATCTAATTCTTTTAATAGCTTTTTTTCATCATATCCTAATACTATTTTTGTTTTTAAATACCTTTTTCCATCTTCATCAGCTAAATTTATTAAAAATTCATCTAAATCATACGTAAAGGCTGAAACTGGATTTACTAATACATAATTTGCATTTCCTTGATTTTGAACTGAATTTACTGGTACATTTTGAGGCATATTACTAGGTTGAGATTTGTTTTTGCTTATAAATATTTTATATCCAAAAAATCCTCCTACAGCTATAACTACAAGTAGTATTACAACTATTAATATTATTTTTAAAGGTTTTTTTTGTTTTGCTTCATTATTTTCACTCATTTTTTACCAGTCTCCTTTTCACTAGATAATATTAATATATTTACCCTTCTATTTTTTGATTTATTTGCCTCTGTATCATTAGGGGCTACTGGTTTAAAAGGTCCATATCCTGCTGCAGTAAATTTTGATGGATTTTCTCCTAAATTTTCAACAAAGTACCTTAATACATTTACTGCTCTAGCAGTAGATAACTCCCAATTAGTAGGATATCTATAATTACTTATAGGCACATTATCTGTATGCCCTTCTACTATAACATTATTAGGTATTGTTCTTAAAAAATTATTTATTTTATTTAGTATTGGTTTGCTTTCTGGCTTAATATCTGCTTTTCCAGATTCAAATAATACATTATCGTGAAGTTGTATTATAATACCTCTACCATCCTTAGTAACTTCCATATCTTTATCAATTTTATTTTCTTTTATATATTCTTTAACTTTATCATATAATTCCTCTTCTCTTCCTCCTGTAGCACTGCCCATTTCTATAGTTTCTCCTACTAAAGGCACTTCACCATTTTTCATATTAAAATCGTATATAGTTTGACCTGCTTGTCCTGCTAAAACACTTTGGAAAGCCGAAGCTACTTGCTTAAACTTTTGAGCATCTACACTAGAAAAAGAATATAAAAGTACAAAGAAAGTTAAAAGTAGAGTTACTGTATCAGCATAAGTGTTCATCCAGCTTGATCCACCTCCACCACTTGCACTGGCTTTTTTCTTTCTTCTAGACATTTTCTGTCACTCCTTCTGCTTCAGCAGTTTTTACATATTCTTTTCTTTCATCTGGAGATAAATAAGATACTAATTTTTCTTCTACTATTCTAGGGTTAACACCAGATTGAATAGATAAAATTCCCTCTAGCATCATTTCTCTTTTAGCTACTTCTTGTTCACTTTTTAAATTTAAATTTGCTGCCATAGGATTAAATATTATATTTGCCAAAAGTGAACCATAAAAAGTAGTTATTAAAGCTTTTCCCATTCCTGAAGCTATTTGGCTGGAGTCTGTTAAATTACCTAACATTTGTATTAATCCTATAAGAGTACCTGCCATACCAAATGCTGGAGCATATTCTCCCCAAGCTCTTAACATTGCTACTCCTTCTCCATGACGTCTTTCCATTTCTCCTATTTCCAATTCTATAATTTCTCTAATAGTTTCTGGCTCCATGCCATCTACTACCATTTGAAGTCCTTTTTTTAAAAAAGCATCTTCTAATCCATTTATATCATCTTCTAAAGATAAAAGCCCTTCTCTTCTAGCTTTTCTAGAAAGGCCTGTAAATTGATGAATAATATCTATACTAGACATAGATACTTCTTTAAATGATTGCATTATTATTTTAGTTAATTTTCTAAATTGATCCATTGGATAATTTACCAGCATAGCACATAAAGATCCACCTAGTGTTATAATTATGGATGGAACATCCCAAAATAATTTTAATTGCCCCAAATTATAATCTGTTATACCTTTTGACATTGCCATAGCCCATATCATTAGTACAAATCCAAGTACTATACCTATGCCTGTTAATACGTCTCTTCTTTTCATCTTTTGGATTCCTCCCGCAAACCTAAGCTAAATATGTTTTTTTTGTATTTTATAATTTTTTCAATTACTTCATCTATAGAGTTTTTAATTAAATACTTTTTGCCATTGCTTAATGTAATTAATGTTTCTGGTACATTTTCTATTTTTTCTATATGGTCTTCATTTAGTATAAATTCCTTGTTGTTTAATCCTAGAACTTTTATCATTTAATACCCCTACTCTCTTTTATATTCATAAGGGGATAATTTTTCCCTATTTTATTTTTTTATATGCTAGATAAAAGAGGTTAAATACATTAACCTGCTTTTACTAGCATATTAATTAGTTTATCTCTTTAAATTTACTAGGTCTTGTAATATTTCATCACTAGTAGTTATAATTTTTCCATTAGCTTGGAAAGCTCTACTAGCTACTATCATTTCTGTAAATTGTTCTGCTAAATCCACATTGGACATTTCCAATGCACCTTGTACTATATTTCCATAACCTAATTCGTTGTTATTTTCAGCCTCTTCTACACCTACACCACTTCTAAATACAGCTTCTCCAGAGTTAGCAGATACAGAATATAGGTTTTTTCCTTCTTTATATAAACCTGCTGTATTTTTGAAAGATGCCATAGCAATTTGACCTATTGCCCTTACAGTATTATCAGTTAATGTTACTTTTATAAGACCATTTTTTTCAACTGTAAATCTTCTTACTTTTTTACCGGCTACTTCATCTGGAATTGCTAATGGAACTAATTTATCTTCTAAAGCGTTTATTTCCTCTTCATTAACATTTACTGCTTCTTCTATAAATGGTTTATATTTTTCATCATATTGTATTGTTGATTCATCTATAGCATATCCCATAACTCTCATTCCATCAGAATTTATTAATTGTCCATATTCATCTAATGTAAATGAACCATCCCTTGTAAAAAAGGTTTGAAAATTTCCTTCATCTTCATTTTCTGTATCTATTGTATGTGTATCAGTTTTAACTGTTATCCCTATATCATTATCTGTTTTACCTTTTGCCACTACAAAATATCCTGATCCATCTACAGCAAAATCTAGATTTCTAGAAGTAGGTTGCAAATTTCCTTGAGTGGTTATTGTATCTATACCTGCCACTTGAGTTCCAAGACCTACTTGGCTTGGATTGGTTCCCCCTAATGTAGTGGAAGGACCTGTGGCTTCTGACATGCTTTGGCTTAACATATCTTGAAATCTAATTCTTTGAGTTTTAAAAGATGTAGTACCTACATTTGCTATATTATTACCTATAACGTCTAATTTTGTTTGATTGGCTTTTAGCCCTGTTATACCAGAGTACATTGCTCTTATCATAAAATAAACCTCCATTTTTAAAGTTTATATGCCTTGCATCTATCCTTCAGCAAAGCTCAGCATCCATTAATTAGTTAGGTATATAAACTTTATACTATAAATACGTTTATTACCTAATAAAAGTTTCGGTCCTGCTGATTAAATTACTAAAACACTGTCTATATTTGTAAATATATTTCCTTTTATGTTTTCTCCATTTATAGCTGTAATTACAGTTCTATTTTTAATACTTGTTACTAAAGCAGTATTTTTATAAAACATAACACATTGCCTACAGCCTTTTTTTTCTGCTTTATTTATTCCTTGATTTATTACTTTCATATCTTCTTCAGTAAAATTTATGTTTCTTTCTTTTAATCTTTCTAAAGCATGATTAGAAACTACAAAGCTTTTATTTTTATCTATTTTCTTTTCAAGTATATTAGAAAATTTATTGCTAGATTTTTTATTTTCTACTTTATTATTAGAGTAATTTTTAAGGAAATCACCAGTTATATACATTTTCCCATTTATAACTCTATATCCCATAACTATATTTCCTTTGAAACTTTATTTTCTAAAATTTCATTTTCTTTTTCTTCTTTACCTTTTTCAACATCATAATAAAAATCTTTAGAGGATGAATTTCTTAATTCTATTATGTCTTCCATTTTAAATTGTTTAACATCATCGTATTCATTTCCATCTTTATCTTTTAATTTTCCTACTACTACATTTAATTTAATTGTATCTCCATCTTTAGATATTCCACTTACTATTCCTCTATATAAGTTTCCTTTATCATCTAATGAATTAAGCATTACATCTTTTCCTACAAAAGAAGCTGATGCTGTAAGTCTCATAGTGTTGTTTAAATTTGCCATTTGCTCTAATCCTGAAAATTGTGCCATTTGTGCTACAAATTCTGTACCATCTTTAGCATTCATAGGGTCTTGATTAGATAATTCTGCTGCTAATATTTTTAAAAATGCATTTTTATCCATTTCTTGCCCTGGCTTTACTATTCTAGTGCCCTTTTCTGTATATTGTCCTTTAATATAATTTGTTCCATTAGTACTGTTTACAGGCATAATATCACCTCTTTAAGCTAAAATATTTAAATTACTTTCACTATCTACTTTGTTTTCTTGGTTTTCATCTTCACTTTCTATAGTTTGTACATTGTTATGTTGTTGTTTAAAATTTCCATTTTCATTTCTATTTTTTGAACCATCTTTAAAGAAAGTAGTGTCTTGATTGTAAATGTCTATAGTGAAATTATGAATTTTTATATTGTTTTCTTGAATCTTAGAAGTTATTTCCTCTAAGTTTGAATTTAATATATTATAAGCTTCTTTATTAGCTGCAGAAATATTTGCTTTCATAACACCTTTTTCTACAGTAAGGCTTATTACTAATTCTCCTAATTCCTTTGGCATTACTTTTACAGATAATTCTTTTAAATCATTTAACTGCATAAACTTTACTGCTTTAATAATGTCATTGTTGAAATTAGATTTATTTATTACTATGTTTTCTTCAACTTTTGATAAGTTATCTACATTTACATTGTTAAATTGATTCATAAAGTTTGTTACTTTTGATATTTTGTCTTCTCCTTTGGAAGACACTAAATTTTCAAGAAAATCTTCTTCTGAATTATTTTGTGAGTTATTCAACAAATTATTTTCTTCATTATTGCTGTTTTCTAAATTTTCAATGGAAATTTTTGAAGTATTCATATATTCTTCATTTTGTAATATACTATTATTTGTACTAATTGAATTACTTTTATTGTGGTTTACTAAATTTCCTAATTTACTTTCATCAATTAATAATGATATTTCATTTTTAATTTTATCTAATAAATTATCTGTACCTTTTAATGTGTTGTTTTCACCAAATATATTTTCTATTTTTTGTTGTATTTTTGATACTATATTTAAAAATTTATTGTCTTTTATATCTACTTTTTCATTATTGTTTAATGTTTCAGTTAAATCTTTAATTATATTTGGTAGAGATTTAAATACATCTTGTTTTGTTATATTTTTGTCTCCATCTAAAGGCAAATTATTTAATAGTACTTTTTCTACTATAGAAATTTTAATTTTATCTATTGTATTTTCTGCATTTTCATTGGGCATAATGTTTTTTAAATCTTCCTTAGTTAAATTTCCTTGTAATAGCAATAAAATTAACAAATTAATTAAACTACTTTCACAATCTTCATTGTTTAATTTTCCTAATATTTTATTGTCTTTTAAAACTTCAGTAACAGCTTCTTTTATATCTTCTAAAGAGTTTGCATTTTCTATTTCTTTAGAATTTATTCCTACATTTTTTAATTCTGATTTTATATTATTTAATTTAGTTTTATCATCTACATTATTAATTTCTTTTTCTTTATTAATTCCGCTTATATTTTTACAATCTAAAGATTTACACTGATTTTTGTTTTTTGTTTCTTTTAAATATTTACTAAAATCATTATTTGTTTTGTTTGTATTTTTATAGGATTTAATATTTTTTTTACTAAAATTATTTTTTGATAAATCCATTAAACTTATTTCCACTATTTTCACCTCCTTTCACATTTTCTAATAAATCCGTATAAAGCATATTCATCGTTTGCCTTTTGTTCTATTAAATTTTGTTCTTTTATAAATTCATTTTTTTTCTTTTCTTTTAATATTTCTACAGTTTTTCTTTCTATTTGCTTTTGCTTTAGTTCTTCTCTTTTTTTATCTAATATTTGAATTTTATATTCTAATTCTTTATTTGCATCATTTATTGTAAAAACTAGTGCATTTAAATACTGCATTTTTATCTTTTGTTCTATTATAGATTCATTATTTTTTATAGAATTGTATTTTTTATAATTATTTTTTAAATTGTGTATTTTATTTTCTAAATCTAATTTTTCTTTTTGTGCTTTTTTGAATTCTATTTTGCTTTCTTCTTCTTTTTCTTTTCTAATATCTAATAATTTTTGAAGCCTAAATTTGTATTTTTTCAATATTTTCCCCTGCCTTTACAAGCTATTTTTAAAACATAGATTTTAATATTTCCAAACTTTCTTTAAAATTTGTATGTTCATTTATTTTTTGTTTTAAATAGGATTCTATTTTATCTATATATTCTATAGCCATGTCTACTTTTTTATTGCTTCCTTTTACATAAGCTCCAATATTTATTAGGTCTTCTGATTCTTTATAAGTAGCAAGCAAATCCCTTGCCAAGCCTGCTACATTTTTGTGTTCTTCCTCAGCTATTTCTGACATAAGTCTGCTTATACTATTTAATATATCTATAGCAGGATAATGATTTTTTGCCGCTAAAGCTCTAGATAGTACTATATGTCCATCTAGTATTCCTCTAACAGCATCAGCTATAGGTTCATTAAAGTCATCTCCATCTACTAGCACTGTATAAAATGCTGTTATAGAGCCTTTATCAGACATACCTGACCTTTCCATAAGCCTAGGCAGCATAGCAAAAACTGAAGGAGTATAACCTTTTGTAGCTGGTGGTTCTCCTATAGCAAGTCCTATTTCCCTTTGAGCCATAGCAAATCTAGTTACAGAGTCCATCATTAATATTACTTTTTTCCCTTTATCTCTAAAATACTCTGCTATAGCTGTAGCAGTAAATGCTCCTTTTAATCTTACTAGTGCTGGTTTATCAGAAGTAGCACAAACTACTATAGATTTTTTCATGCCTTCTTCTCCTAAGTCTTTTTCTATAAAATCCAGCACTTCTCTTCCTCTTTCACCAATTAAGCATATTACATTTACATCTGCTTCTGCATATTTAGCAATCATTCCTAATGTAGTACTTTTTCCTACACCACTACCTGCAAAAATTCCTATTCTTTGACCTTCACCGCAAGTTAAAAATCCGTCTATAGCTCTTATACCTGTAGATATAACATTTTTTATTCTTCTTCTCTTTAAAGGGTCTGGTGGTTCTTTATCTAAAGCATATATAGATCCAAATTCTATTTCATCACCTTTTAATGGTTTTCCTAATCCATCTAAAACTTTCCCAAAAAGTTCTTCTGAACACTTTACACTTAAAGGTCTTCCATTAGGCACCACTCTACAACCAGGCGATATACCTATTAACTCTCCTAAAGGCATTAAAATAACATTATCTTCTCTAAATCCTACTACTTCACATTTTATAGTATTATTTTTTTCGTTATAAATAGTGCAAACTTCACCTACAAAAGCTTTTATTCCTTCTACTTCTATAGTCAATCCTATTACGTTTTTAACTATTCCCTCTATATAGTTATAATTACACTTTGATATTTTTTTATTTAAACTTTGGAAGTCTAAATTTAACATAAAAACCTCCTCTATTATTCCTCATTAAATAATATTTCTTTTACTTTATTTAAAGCTTCTTCTACATTTATTTTAATTTTACCATTATCCCTTTCTATGATTGCTTCTCCCTTTTGTAAATTCTCATCTGACAATATGAAAATATCTCCTTTAAAAGCCAATTGGCTTTTAAACTCATCTACACTATTTTTTAAAGATTCTTCATACATAGGATTACATTTTATTATAAACATTTTCGTATTTTTTACTGTATTTAAAGCCTCAAATATCATTTCATTTAAAGATTCTTTATAATTTACTTCTCTTTTTAAAATACTTTCTGAAATATTAATTACTAAATTTTTTATTTCTAATTCTTTTTCTTCTAAATAGCTTTTATAATATTCTTTAGCACTTTTTATTATATTTTCTTCTTTTTCTTTAATTTGATTTTTCATTTCTTCAATTTCTATATTAGCTTTTTCTAAGTTTTTTACATAAGCTTCTTCATAAGCCTTTTCATATCCTTCTTGTTGTCCTTCTTTATATGCTTTTTCATAGGCTTGTTTAAATATTTCTTCTGACTCTTCATAAGCTTTATTAATTATATCTTCTTTTTTATTTCTTGCATCCTCTAATATAACTTTTGCAACGTTTTTGTAATTTTCTACATAATTTGGGGGTTTTTCTTCACATATTACTTTTTTATTTTCTTTTTCTTCAGTATTTTTTTTACATGAGTATTTTGTTTCTATTTTTTCTTCACCCTGTTTAGAAACTTTAGAGAATTTTATAATATTATACGATGATTGCATCTTCTCCACCTCTTGCTATTACTATCTCGCCAGCTTCATCCAGTCTTCTTATAATACTTACAATTCTTTGTTGTGCTTTTTCTACATCCATAAGTCTTACAGGTCCTAAATATTCTATATCTTCTTTTAATGAAGCAGCTGCTCTCTTGGATTGATTTCTAAATATAACATTTGCAACCTCTTCAGAACATCCTTTAAGAGCCAATGCCAATTCTTTTGTTTCCACTTCTCTAAGCACTCTTTGTATAGATACATCGTCCAGTGTAACAATATCTTCGAATACAAACATAGATTCTTTGATTTTTTCTGCTAATTCCGCATTTTCTCTTTCTAATCCTTCTGTTATATTCTTTTCTGTAGTTCTATCTACTTGATTTAAAATATTAACTAAAGTAGGAACTCCTCCTATTACTTTCATATCTGACCTTACTACTGATGATAATTTGCTATCTAATACTTTTTCTATTTCCTTTATTACTACTGGAGAAGTATTGCTCATAGAAGCTATTCTAAAAGCTACTTCTGTTTGAATTTCTTCTGGAAGAGAAGAAATTATTTGTCCAGATTTATCTGGTTGCAAGTAACAAAGTATTAATGCTATAGTTTGAGGATGTTCATCAGAAATTATATTTAAAAGTTGATGAGCATCTGCTTTTCTAGCTATAGCAAAAGGTCTAAATTGTTGCGTAGCTTCCGTAACTTTTTCAAGTATTTCCATTGCCCTTTGTGTACCTAACGCCTTAGACAGTAAATCTTTAGCATAATCTATTCCACCTTCAATTAAATAATCTTTAGCTCTATTCATTTCTATAAATTCTTGTAATATTTCTTGTTTTTGCTCTGATTTTACTGAACTTATATTAGCTATTTCATAAGTTATTTTTTGTATTTCTGGCTCTGGTAATTTTTTTATAATAGCTGCAGAAGCCTCTGGACCTAGAGTTATAAATAATATAGCTGCTTTTTGAACTCCTGTTAAAGTTTTTTCATCTCTGGCCATTTAAATCACCTCTCATCTTCTGCTAGCCATGCTTTAATAATTTCAGCCACTTGATCTGGTTTTTCTTTAGCATATTTTTTGATTTCATTTTCTAAATGAGTTTTTTCATTTTGCCCTTCAAAATCTATTGGTTTAAATTTAACAGTTTCTTCTTTAGATTCTTCTTCTGGCATAATAAATTCTAATTCTTGTGATTCTAACTCTTCTTCTTCTTCCAAACGTTTCTTTCTCTTTATATAAATTATTACTCCTGCAACTATTGCCAGTACAGCTAAAATTCCTAATATAGTATATAATTTCTTTTTCTTTTTTTGCTCTTCTAATTTTTTCATTTCTTCTAAGTCTTTATTTGCCTTATTTTCAAGTGCATTATCAAAAGGCATTCCTTCTACACTTATTACATCTCCCACTCCATTTCCTCTATTGGCATTAAATCCTACTGCTCCTGATACTACATTGTTTACAGAAGCTCTTTCTGCTGGATCTAATGTTCCATCTATTATTACTGAAGTGGTAATTCTATTTACACTTCCGGGAGCTTTTATAGTTTTTTCTTCTACTTTAGGTACATTATAATTCCTTGTATTTTCTTCATGAGTAGATACAGCATTATTGTTATTTTCATTAGCTATTCTATTTTGATTAGGGTCATTACCTACTCCAGCTCCATTTTCATTTTCAGTATTTCTATCTCTTACACTATGTTCGCTTACTACTACATTTCTTGTATTATAGTCTGTAGCATCCCTTTGCACAGCATCAAAATCTAAATCTGCATTAATTTTAACTTGAATTTTCCCTTTTCCATATACTGGTTCTAATAAATTTAAAACTTTACTTTCTAAATTTTTTTCATATTCCTTTTTTAGCTGATGTTGTTTTTCTAGTGGTGTAGTAGCTTCTTTGTCTTCTTCGTCAAATAAATTTGCTGTTAATTCTTGCATATTACTATCTATAATTTTTACATTATCTTTAGGTATATTTTTTGTACTTCCAGAAACAAGAGAAACTATTGCTTTTACTTGTTCTGTAGATAAACTTTTTTCTGGTTTTAATTTTACAGTAACTGCTGCATTACCTGGTGTCACATCTTTTACAAAAGCTGTATCACTAGGCAAAACTAAATGTACCCTAGAATCCTGTACTTCAGGAAAAGCTTTTATAGTCCTTTCTAATTCTCCCTGAAGTGCTCTTTGATAATTTATTTTCATTTCTTCTTCTGTAGTTCCAAATTTATTTTTATCTAGTATTTCAAAACCTTGGCTTCCATTAGTTAGGGGCACTTCTGACATAACTTCCATTCTTATTTTATCTACTTCATCTTTAGGAACTAATATATTATTACCTTCTACTTTAACATCTACTTTTTTTTCTTTTAATTTATTGTATACTGCTGATGAATCAGTTTTATCCATATTTGAAAACAACACGCCATACTTAGTAGATCCTAATGAAACTCCTATGTATATTAAAGTTGCCAAAATTCCTACAAAAAGTACACCAAAAGCTATCTTTTTTTTCTTACTGAAGCTTTTCCACTTTTCCACCAGCTTTTTAAACCACTCTGATAGCTTATTCATTATTAGCACTCCTTACTATAACTGCATTCTATTCAACTCCTGATATGCTTCTACCATTTTATTTCTTATTTGCACTGCCAATTCTAAAGACATTTTTGCTTCTTCTGTATCCAGCATAAGTGTATGTATGTCCTTATCATCACCTTTTATAAAGCTTTCCGTACTATTTTCAGCTTTTACTTGTGCATCATTTACTTTATCTAATTTTTCTTTTAAAGTCTTTGAAAATCCTTTTTCCTCATTAATATTACTACTTTTATCTAATTTATTGTTTTCAAAAACTTTAGTATCCGGTACAAATGGATTTATCTTCATAAAAAATTACCTACCTTCCTATTTCTAATGCTTTTAAAAACATGCTTTTTTGTGAATTTAATGCAGTTACATTAGCTTCATAAGCTCTTACAGCAGTTATCATATCTGCCATTTCATTTAATATATTTACGTTGGGCATTAAAACATATCCATCCTTTCCTGCATCAGGATGTGACGGATTATACACTCTTCTTAAGGGAGAGGTATCTTCTTTAATACCTATGGCTTTTACGCCTAGCATTTCCTCTTTATGTTTTCCTGTAGCTTTATCTAATGTATTTTGAAAATTAGATTGAAAAACTGGAAATCTCCTCCTGTAAGGTTGTCCATTTTTTTCTGTTCTAGTAGTATTAACATTTACTACATTAGAAGCTATAGTATCCATTCTTAGTCTTTCTGCAGATAACCCACTAGAACTTATTCTTAAATCTTTTAATGCATTAATCATTTTACATCTCCTTTATATATAATTTATCTACCATTTATAATATACTTTGTAGTAGAAAGTCTATTGTTTGCTTGAGAAATCAAAGCATTGTACATTAAAGTGTTTGCTGCCTCATTAGTAGCTTCTACATCTATATCTACATTATTGCCATCTAACCTCATACTAGAAGTCTTGTCTTTTTTTACATTTATTTCTCCATAGTTTGTTCCATATTGCATATGTTTTTCATTGGTAGATTTTAATTCTAATTCATAAATACTTTTATTTAAAGTTTCTTCAAAAGTTACATAACTTTTTTTATAGCCTTTAGTGTTTATATTAGCTATATTATTTGATATAACTTTTTTTCTTAATTCCGAAGCATCTAAAGCTCTTTTTATTAAATTATAATTAATTTTACTATTATACATATTTTCACCTTCATTCTATAATATCCTTGTTATTACTATTAGACATTAATTTGTATTTTCCTTCTAAATTATTAATTTTTTTAATTTAACTTTATTTTAAATTAAAACTCGCATATTTTTATTTTTACTATTTTAAGTATATTATTATTTTAAAAAATACCTGTTTTTTAATCACTATAGCATATATTAAAAATTAATATAGTATACTCTTAATATAGTAACAAATAGTATTATTTTATACATTATTAACAGTTTATTTTTTTATAATTTTTTCCATATTAATTCATAAATTTTAAAAAAATATACATTTAAATTATATTTATAAAAAATTAACTACATTATTATGACTATTATACACTATTTACTTTTGTTTTCCTATATAATAATATTTTCACAATAAATTAAAATATTAACTTAAAATTACTATATAAATACATATTAAATATTAAATAAAAACAAAATAATACTTACCTAAATTATATTTATTTATAATTAATTCTTATTAAAGTTTTTGAATATATTTCCGATGCTTATACTAGAAAATAAAACTACATATGGAGTGATTTTATGAGATTAAATCAAAACCTTAGTTCTTTAAATATATTTAGAGAGCATACAAAAATATTAAAAAAACAAAGTACTGCTTTAGAACACATATGCTCTGGAGAAAAAATAAATAATTCTGGTGAAGCTCCAAATCAAATAGCAAAAAGTGAAAGAATGAGAATTCAAATAAGAAGTCTTCAAATGGCACAAAAAAATGTACAAGATGGTGTAAGTATGGCACAAACAGCTGACGGAGGTTTAGACTCTATGACTTCCATATTGCATAGAATAAGAGAACTTACTATACAGTACGGAAGTGGTGCTAATAGCGAAAATGATAAACTATCTATAGAAAATGAAATTAAACAAATGGTAGCAGGTTATGACGATATAGCAAAAAATACAGAGTTTAATGGAATAAAACTTTTTGACAAAAAAGATACTCTTAATGAAGAAATGCAAATTGGAGCAAATGCCAACGAAAATGTAAAAATACCTTTTAAGCATTTAACTTCTAAAGATGTAGGTATAGATGAATTAAATTTAACAAATTTAGACGAAACTTTAGAAAAAATTGATAGTGCATTACAACAAGTAACAGATCATAGAAGTAAATTTGGAGCTTTAGTTAATAAATTTGATAATGTTTTAACAAATTTAGCTGAATTTGAATTGTCTACTCAAAGCTCTGAAAGCAATATAAGGGATGCAGATATAGCTGAAGAAATGATGGAGTTTGCTAGGTGTAATATTTTATGTGAATCTGGTCATGCAATGATGGCACAATCCAATAAATTACCACAAGATGTGCTTAGAATATTGGAAAATGTAAGAGTTAGATAGAGTCTCACCTAATGTCAGTTATTCCTTTATTTATGTTTTCAAAACTTTTATTAGGATATTTTCAGAAAAAAGCATATATAAAAAACAAAATATATAACAGCCATGAAAGTAGTGGTATAAATAATTTGAATGAATTTTAGACAATCTTAGAAGAAAAAAATAAAAAACTCCGTAATTCATCACAGGACGTGATGAGCCAATTTCCGCCCCAAGGACGGGGCATAAATTGGGTAGGAGTTTTTTATTTTTTATTCTTAGAGTGTCTTAATGAAATGACTTATTTACACCACTACTTTCATGGCTGTTATATATTTTATTTTTTATATATACTTTTTTCTGAAAATATATTCCACTACACTTTAATTTTTGGTAAAAGCTGCTAATTCATGTGCTTCTAGATTTTTAATTATATCATTATAACACTTATATCCTTGTAAAGAACTTGCACTTATAATAGCTCTTATAATAGCTTTTTCTACAACTGTAGCTGATAATAATCCTACTACATTAATATCTGCCTCTACATTGCCAGTAGCTAGTGTAAATATAGTATCTCCATCATACATAGAATGAGCAGGTCTCATAGTTCTTCCATAACCATTGTGAGCCATAGAAGCTAGTTTCTTACATTGAGATTTTGTAAATTTACCATTAGTAATTACTGCTCCTATAGTAGTATTTCCACTAAATAAATTCTTTTTATTATCATATTTGCTTATCATGATTTTTTCTGTATCCGCAAATGTTTTCATATCTTCTTTTAATGCACCTGCTATTATGTTTCCATTGGAAGGATCAATAACATCTCCAAGGCAATTTACTGCTATTATAGCTCCTACTTTCAATTCACCTACTTGTACACAGTAACTTCCAATACCGCCTTTCATAGCATATTTTGTGCCTAAAAACTTTCCTACAGTAGCTCCTGTACCAGCTCCTACATTACCACAAATATCTTCTTTTAAATTTTCAGAATTAATACAGGCTTCATAACCCATATCTTTATTAGGTCTTATTTTATAGTCACCTATTAAAAGGTCAAATAAAACTGCAGAACAAACTATAGGCACTTTGGTAACAGATACATCAAATCCAATGTTTCTTTCTTCTAAGTAATTCATAACTCCAGATGCTGCATCTAATCCAAAGGCACTGCCACCAGCTAAAACCAATGCATGAATTTTGTCTACTAAATTTACTGGGTCTAATAAATCTGTTTCTCTAGTTCCTGGTGCCCCTCCTCTTACATCTACTCCAGCTGCTGCTCCTTCCTCACATATAATCACACTACATCCAGTAGCTGCTTTTAAATTTTGTGCATGACCAATTTTTATACCTTCTATATCTAATAATTTTATTTCTTTCATAATTTTGTCTCCTTTATATGTTTTAATCATACATTTTATACAATATTTTATCATAAAAATAGTAAAATATCATTATTACAACAAAATTGTACACTTTAAACTATATATTATAGTTTTTTATTTTTTATTATTAGATTTTCTTAATGAAATGACTTATTTACAAACTCTCTTTATGCTGATGTGCTTATTATTTATATATTATTTTTATATGAAATTATACTAGCTTAAATTAAATTTTTTATTGAAATAATTAAATATATGTTTTACAATGTAGTAAAAAGAATATTGCAATAAATAGCAGAGTAGGTTTTTGTGCGTTAAGTGCTAGCAAGACGGGAAGTTGCTTGTTAGACGAAAAATAATTCTATTTGCGATACATAAACCGCATTCCGCTGCTACAAAAGAGCAAATCCTCTTATTGTGGCTTATTGCAACTATAAGGAGGAGTTTTTTTATGAGCAAAATTAAAAAAATTGTGTATCTATCTATACTTATTTCATTTCATGTAGTAATTAGCAGATTTATGTCTATTGAAACCCCTATAATAAGAATAGGTTTTGGATTTTTACCTAATGTTATTGCCTCTATAATGTTTGGTCCCCTATTAGGTGGCATAGCTGCTGCAACTGGAGATATTTTAGGTATGCTTATATTTCCAAAAGGAGCTTATTTCCCAGGATTTACATTAACTGCTTTTTTAGGCGGAGTAATATATGGACTAGTACTTCATAATAAAAAGTCATCAATTAAAACCACTTTATTAGCTGTAAGTATAATAACTATTTTTATTAATTTAGGACTTAATACTCTATGGCTTCATATAATAACAGGGAAAGCTGCTCTAGCAATTTTAATTCCAAGAATTATAAAATCCTCAATTGAATTTCCAGTAAAGGTTTCATTAATATATTCACTATGGAAGTTACTAGAGAAAATTGGATTTACAACAATTGAAAAAGAAAATATAACATTTAACACCAATAAAAACATAGCTTCTTAAAAAATATTTAGTAATTTCTTGTAATAGGAAAATACATTTTAAATTGATATAATTTCAGAGAAAAATAATAAAAAATAATCTGCATAAAAATAATAATACAGTAGCATAAAGAGAGTTTGTAAATAATTTGAATAAATTTTAGACACTCTTAGAATAAAAAATAAAAAAACTCCGTAATTCATCACAGGACGTGATGAGCCAATTTCCGCCCCAAGGACGGGGCATAAATTGGGTAGGAGTTTTTTTATTTTTTAGTCTTAGAGTGTCTTAATGAAATGACTTATTTACAAATTCTCTTTATGCTACTGTATTATTATTTTTATGCAGATTATTTTTTATTATTTTTCTCTGAAATTATATCAATTTAAAATGTATTTTCCTATTACAAGAAATTACTAAATATTTTTTTATTTTAATTTTTTCATAGCTAAAGCTACTGGAATAGTAATTGCTACAGATAAAACCATTTCTGGAATTCCATTCGCTATAGCAATTCCAAAAATAGACTTACCAGCTACAGTAGTATTTATATTAAACATTTTTGCATAACGCTCTACATATAATAAATACATAAGTCCTAAAACCCCTATAGTATTTGTTAAAGAACCTATAGCTGCTCCAAATCCTATTTTTAATGTTTTATATTTTCCTACCATTAGTTTATAAGAATAATAAGATGTTATTCCTATTAATATTCTTGGAAGCACAGATACTAAAGGATTCATAAATACAAAAGATAAAGGTGTTGGCACTGTAATAGCTTGTATAACACTAAATATTCCAAATATCAATCCTATCATAGCTCCTACTAAAGGGCCTTCTACTATAGAACCTATAATTACTGGTACATGCATTATAGTAGCTTTAACTGGCGGTATAGGTATAAAACCTAATCCTGTAACTCCAAGTAAAATTGAAATTGAAGAAAGCATTCCTATAACTGTAATTTGTCTCACACTTATTCTAGCCGATGTTTTTAATTTTCTTTCCATAAAATTACCTCCGTTCTCATTCCACTTATGGATATAAGTCGAATATATTAAAATTTTAAAATATATTTAAGTTCAGTTCCCTAAAAAAGTTCAAGGATACCGACGCCATAATTGTACCATGTTTTTATTAAAAATTAAATAGATTTTGTTAAACTTTTATCATAAATTTATATAAAATCTAAAAAAGTATAGAAAAAAGCAATTAGAAGTTTATAAAGTTTTTTATTGCATTAAAACCCCTATAAAATCCTGATGCTACCGCTAATACCTTATATAATATATTGTTGTAATTTAAATTAAGGTATTTGCATAAAAAAATGAATTAAAAATAATAAGCCCAGTAGTCATAAAGAGAGTTTGTAAATAATTTGAATAAATTCTAGACAATCTTAGAATAAAAAATAAAAAAACTCCGTAATTCATCACAGGACGTGATGAGCCAATTTCCGCACCAAGGACTGTGCATAAATTGGATAGGAGTTTTTTTATTTTTTAGTCTTAGAGTGTCTTAATGAAATAACTTATTTACAAACTCTCTTTATGACTACTGGGCTTATTATTTTTAATTCATTTTTTTATGCAAATATCCTACCTTTTACTTATCAAATATAAAGGATTTTCCAAATCCGAAAAATTCTCTTACACAATAATTAGGAAATAATAAATAATGACTTTTAGCAGGTATTCCATAGACTTTAATACCTATTCTTTTAGCTAAAAATTTAGCTCTAAACATATGAAAATCACTTGTTATTACCATGACTTTCTTATTCTCTTCACCTAAATTTTTTAAAATAGCTTTTGAGTATTTAAAATTTTCAAATGTATTCTTTGAATTTTCTTCTTTTATTATTCTATCTTCTTTAATACCCTTTTGTATCAAAAACTTTTTCATAGCTTCTGATTCTGATATTTTTTCATCTTTACCTTTTCCACCAGAAAGTATTATTTTAGAATTTTTATGAGAATTTATATATTGAAGACTTTCATTCATTCTCTGATAAAGAGTTAATGACATTTTATCTCCTTTTAATCCTGCTCCTAGTATAATTACATACTCACAATTAATTTTATCTTTTTTAAAGCTATTATATATAATTCCACTTTCTATTATTATAAATAATGCAACTGCAATTAAAAAAACTAAATTTAAAAATTTATTGTATTTTATACTTTTAAATTCAATAAATCCTAGTATAATGAATAATATTCCTAAAGCTATCCAAAACCAATAAAATGTAATATTAAAAATTAAAAGCCCTATACTATAGATAATGCTTAAACTTCCCATAAAAATAAAAAATTTATTTTTTATGCTTTTCATATATGCATCTCCTTAACTTATTTTTTCGCTAGTATTTAAGCATATATCTACCACTTCTAACATATTTTCTATAACATAATCTGGTTTATACTTCATAACATGCTCTAAAGGAACAGCTGTATATTTTACTAAACAAGTATAACATCCTGCATTTTTTCCACACAAAATATCATTTTGGCTATCTCCTACCATTAGAGATTCTTCAGGGCATATGTTTAATAATTCACAAGCTTTTAAAGCAGGTTCTCCTTTAGGTTTATGCATTTTTGTATTTTCTGGTGTTATTACTATATCCATATATTTACTAATATTAAACAAATTAAGTCCTCTTTCTGCCATATCCCTTCTTTTAGAAGTAACCACTCCTAATTTTAAACCTTTGCTTTTTAATATATTTAACGCATCTTCTACTCCATTAAAACTTTTAGCAAATTCATCATGTATTTTTTCATTATACTCTCTGTATATGTTTACCATTAATTCAGCATTTTCTTTATCGTATCTTTCCATAACATCATATAAAGGTTCCCCAAAAGTTTTTGTTATTTCTTCTTCTGGTATTTTTATTCCTAAGTGTTTCTTAAAAGTATACTTAAAACTTTCTATTACAGCACTATTAGTATTAATTAAAGTTCCATCTAAATCAAATAAAACTGCTTTAATCAAAATAATCTCACCTTCCTAGCTACTTGTACTATTTTTTTTCTAAAATTTTAATGGTTTCATAATAGGTTTGATGTCTTGTTTCATAAAACATTTGGGTATACCACCCCATTTTAGTTTTATTATACCATAAACCTATAAAAAAAATATAATTGCATTAAATTAAATCCTACTATTATAAATATTAATATACTTTCCACACCTGTAGAACCCTATACATAGCATTTTAGTTTTTATAAATAGTACTTTTTTAAGGCAATGTTTGTATTTTAAATTGATATAATTTGAATAAATTTAAGACACTCTTAGAATAAAAAATAAAAAAACTCCATAATTCATCACAGGACGTGATGAGCCAATTTCCGTACCAAGGACGGTGCATAAATTGGGTAGGAGTTTTTTATTTTTTGTTCTTAGATTGTCTTAATAAAATAACTTATTTACAAAATCTCTTTATAAGTCTGTATTATTATTTTTATACAAATTATTTTTAATTATTTTCTATATTCAAATTATACTACCTTTTACTAAATTACATTAAAATAACTGCAATTTGTAATTTGAAACTAAATAAAGAATTTCAAATGCTAATATTTATACAAAATATAAATATTTAATGTGTAAATTTCATATTACCAATTGCAGTTATTTAATTGAATAATTGATATTTAACTAAGAAATGAATATTAGAATTTAAGATAAGCTTTTTACCATTCTATAAAACTCTATATCCTTCATTATAACTTTTTCTTGCTTTTTATAGCCTAATTTTTTGTATAGCTTTTCTGCATTTTTATTATTAACTTCTACTATAAGAGAAGTTTTTTTAAATCCTAAATCTTTAGCCCTTTTAATTACATTTTTTATTAAACTACTTCCAAAACCTTTTCCTGAGTATTTAGGACTAATTGCCAAAGAATCTAAATAATATTCATCTTTTGCTGCTTCTTCTACATTCATTATAGGCATAACATTTTCTTTATACTTTTTAGGATTTTCCTTATACATTCCCTTTAAAAACTCAAGTATAGGCTTATCTAATTTTTCCATTACATATCCCGGATAAGAAAGAGCAAGTCCCACTACCTTCCCATCACATTCTATTACATCTGCATATTCATGGCTTACCCTATTTTTGCCTTTCATAAATAATTGTGATAAAAAATTTCTTATTTTTTTATCATCATTAGAGCTAAACACAGAATTAGCTAATTCTCCTACTGCTCTATGAATTAAATAAGATCCTTCTTTTGCATCCCTTTTGTGAGCTTTTCTCAGCTCCATAATAAAACCTCCTTACTTCATATGAACACATACTCATACGTTTATATTATACTATATAAGTGTAATTTTCTCAAATGGCTCTAATAGTGGTTTTAGAGAATAAAATAGGATTAAACACGTTAGCATAAATAGAGAATCTTGTTCATTAAATAATCTTAATAAATGTTTGTTCTCCTCTATAATACTTAGAATTATAAAAAAAATGAATTAAAACAAATTATATAAATATTGTTTTTATTATTTTAATATAATTCCATTTTTCTTTGACTTATAGACTTTGACTTTCTTTGACTTTATGGTTATAATATAAATACAAACTTAAAACATAAAGTAAAATATATTAATCAAATAAAATAGGAGGTTTTTAGAATGTTTGATATGATTCCTTTTAGAAGAAATAATGTAACTAATAAGCAGGATGTATTTTCACCATTTTTTAAAAATTTCTTTAATGATGATTTCTTTTCTTCCATGGGTGACTTACAAGTAAATATTAATGTAGATATAAAAGAAACAGATGAAAACTATTTAATGGCAGCTGATTTACCTGGAATTAAAAAAGAAGATATAAATATAGAATTTAACAATAACTATTTAACAATTAGTGCAAAAAGAAATGATTCTATGGAAGATAAAAATGAAAATTATGTTAGACGTGAAAGACGCTATGGAGAATTCAAAAGAAGTTTCTATATAGATAATGTAGATGAAAGTAAAATATCTGCTTCCTTTAATGACGGTGTTTTAAAAATTGTTCTTCCTAAAATAAATAAAGGCAATGATAAAAGAATTAAAATTGATATTAAATAAAAAATCAATAGATTGTTGAATAAAAAATCATAAATATAATTTGAATATAGTAAATAAATAAAAATAATCTGTATAAAAATAATAATACAGCCTCATTAAAGAGAGTTTGTAAATAAGTCATTTTATTAAGACACTCTAAGAACAAAAAATAAAAAAACTCCTACCCAATTTATGCCCCGTCCTTGGGGCGGAAATTGGCTCATCACGTCCTGTGATGAATTACGGAGTTTTTTTATTTTTTATTCTAAGAGTGTCTAAAATTCATTCAAATTATTTACAAACTCTCTTTAATGAGGCTGTATTATTATTTTTATACAGATTATTTTTATTTATTTACTATATTCAAATTATATTTATGATTTTTTATTCAACAATCTATTGATTTTTTATTTTAATGCTTTTAAAACTTCTTTTTTAAGATCTTTTGTTGTTTCTTTTATATCTTCTCCACCTAAAATTGCTGAGATTACTGCTACTCCGTCTATATTAGTTCCTTTTAATTCTGATAAATTATATTTGCTTATGCCTCCTATAGCAACTATAGGAACATTAACTTTAGTTTTAATTTCTTTTAAAGTTTCTATACTAGTGTGGTCTGCATCGTCTTTGCTATTAGTTTTAAATATTGCACCCACACCTAAATAATCTGCTCCATCTTTTTCTGCTTTTAAAGCATCTTCTATAGTTCCCGCTGAAACTCCTAGTATTTTATCTTTTCCTAAAATATTTCTTGCTATATCTGCTGGAATATCGCTTTGTCCAATATGTAGTCCTTCTGCATCTACTGCTAAGGCAATGTCTAATCTATCATTTATTAAAAGTGGTACATTATATTTACTTGTAATTTCTTTTACAGCTAAAGCTACTTTATAAAAATCTAAACTAGATACATGTTTTTCTCTAAGTTGTACTAAAGTTGCTCCGCCTAATATAGCATCTTCTACAGCTTTTTCTAAACTTCTTCCTTTTAATATATCCCTATCTGTAACTAAATAAACACTATAGTCTACATTATTTTTCATAAATATTCCCCCTATTTTCTATGTCTTTTAGTGAAAACTTATAAATAGCATCCATCAATTCCACTTTAAAAGTACCTATACCTGCATCTTTTTTTAACATATTTTCTTTAGCTATTTCCCCTGCTATACCCATAGTGGCTACTCCAGATAAAGCACCTAATAAATAATTTTTATTTGCTCCACAATAATTTCCTATTAGTGAAGTACACATACAACCTGTACCTGTAACTTTAGATAATAATTCTGTTCCATTTTCTATAAAATAGGTTTTATCACCATTAGATATAATATCTACCTCTCCTGTTATAGCTATTACAGTTTTTAATTTTTTACTCAATTCTTCTGCTAATTTTTTAGCTTTTATTAAATTTTCTTCTTTTGAAAGAGTATCTTCACTACAAGCATCTACACCCCTAGTTTTTCCTTCTATTCCTGCTATAGCTTTTATTTCCGATACATTTCCTCTTATTACTGCAAATTTTATTTCTTTTATGAATTTTTTAATTACACTACTTCTATATTTAGTAGCCCCTACTGCTACAGGATCTAAAATTACAGGAATATTTAATTCATTGGCTTTTTTACCTGCAATTATCATAGATTCTACTATTCTTTCACTTAATTCTCCTATGTTTAAAACTAAAGCTGAAACTATTGATACCATTTCTTCTACTTCTTTTTTTTCCTCTGCCATTATAGGTGAGCCACCTAAGGCTAAAGTTATATTGGCACAATCATTTATTGTTACATAATTAGTTATATGATGTACTAAAGGTTTTTTATTTTTTATACTATTTAAGGCTTCTCCTATTTTTTTATTAATTTCCAATTTTAAAGCCACCTTTCATTTGTTACATGTATAATTTTTCTTATAATATATGTTACTGTTACCTAAATATTATTTAATAAGTCATAATAAATCAATAATATTTAATATTTTTATTTTAAATCTAAAATACCTGCTTTTTTGTATAAAGTGTAAAAGTGATTAGTAGGTCCTACGCCCTTACCTATATCAAGAGAGTTTTCAATAGCTACAGTTATATATTCTTTAGCTAGTTTTACTGATTCTTTCATAGAATATCCTAAAGCTAAATTGGAAGTTATAGCAGAAGACAATGTACAACCTGTGCCGTGAGTATTTTTTGTATTTATTCTAGCATTTTTAAATTCACTAATATTTTTCCCATCATATAATATATCTATAGCTTCTCCTTTTAAATGTCCACCTTTTATTAATACACTTTTAGGTCCCATAGTGTATATGTCTTTAGCTGCTTTTTTCATATCTTCTATAGTTTCTACTTCTTTGTTATTTATTTTGCTTAAAATAGCCTCTGTTTCTGGAATATTTGGTGTTATTAATGTAGATAAAGGTATTAGTTTTTCTATTAAAGCTTTTTTAGATTCCGGTCTTAATAAATCAAAACCACTTTTAGAAATCATAACTGGATCTAATACTATATTTTTAGGTTTATATTGTTTTAATTTTTCAGCAATTATTTCTATAGTTTCAATTTTAGAAACCATGCCAATTTTTACAGCATCCACTTCAATGTCTTCAAATATAGCATCAATTTGTTTTCCTATAATCTCTTTAGACATATCCTCTACTGCCCATACTCCTTGAGTGTTTTGAGCAGTAACTGCTGTTATAACACTCATTCCAAAGACTCCATGAGCAGAAAAAGTTTTTAAATCTGCTTGAATACCAGCTCCTCCACTACTATCTGAGCCTGCTATAGTTAATACTTTTTTCATTTTAAAAGTCCTCCTTATTAATTACTTAATTCCAAAATTTTTAAGTATTTTTACATTTTCATTTACTTTTAGTAATAAATATGCAATTATACTTCCTCCTATAGTACTTATGGAAAAAGGAATCATAAAGAAAAATACTGCTACATCTTTTCCTATTATAAATTTTGCTATAGGATAAGCAGCTAAAGCTCCTAAAATACCTGTTCCTACTACTTCTCCTAGTATAGCATATAAATTTTTATTAGTTTTTTTATAAATATACCCTGCTAAAAAAGCTCCTATCATACTTCCTGGAAAAGCTAATAAAGAGCCTGTACCTAGCATGTTTCTTAAAAGAGATATAGCAAAAGCAATACTTACAGAATAAGCTGGTCCTAAAGCTACTGCTGTTAAAATATTAATAATATGCTGTACTGGAAAACATTTAGATATACCTACAGGTATATAAATTAAATTTCCTGCTATTATTCCAATAGCTATCATAAGAGCTGAAAAAGTTAATTTTTTAGTTTTCATAATTATTCCTCCTTTTAAAGAAGCATAATAGGCAATGCCTAGAAACCAAAAAACACAATCCCAGAAGGAATTGTGTTATAAACTAATATTACCCCTACACTTCCTACGCTGGCATTATCCAGTTCAGGTAACTAGGGTCAAAGAATTAAATTTCTTACTCTCAGCTGCCTAATCAGCTCCCCTGTGTTTAATTATTCATTTAAGTTTATACTATCATTACTATATTAATATGTCAATGTATTCATATTATTAAAAAAATATCTACTGTTTCATTCTTCTTAAAAAATAAAGTGAAAATCCTAATTTAATTATCATTATATTGTTGAATAAAAAATCACTGATATAATTTGAATATAGAAAATAATTAAAAATAATTTGTATAAAAATAATAATACAGCCTCATAAAGAGAGTTTGTAAATAAGTCATTTCATTAAGACACTCTAAGAATAAAAAATAAAAAAACTCCTACCCAATTTATGCCCCGTCCTTGGGGCGGAAATTGGCTCATCACGTCCTGTGATGAATTACGGAGTTTTTTTATTTTTTATTCTAAGAGTGTCTAAAATTTATTCTAATTATTTACAAACTCTCTTTATGAGGCTGTATTATTATTTTTATACAAATTATTTTTAATTATTTTCTATATTCAAATTATATCAGTAATTTTTTATTCAACAACATAATGATAATTAAATTTCACAATTTCATCACAATTATCACAAATATATATCATAATTTTAGTTTATTATGTACACATAATATAAATTTAAAGGAGTTATATAAATCCTCTATTTCATCATTTGTTTTTAATTTTAAGTCTACATTAAAATTACCTTTAGCTATTTCCTCAGAAATGTCTTTTAGTTGTAAAATAGGATAAGATAATTTCTTGCCTATATAAGAAGTAAGGGGTATAGAAAGAAATAGAGAAATAATAAATACAGATATTAATATAATGTAAGTTATTTTTAAATACTGCTTGTAAGGTATAGAATTTTTAAAAACCAATATGTTTCCTATAGAAGTTTTTAAATTATAATACATAAAAGAATCATTGTTAGCAGTAGTTATTTTGCCTTTAGTATTTAAAGAAGTAAAATCAATATTTCTCATAAAGTGCATTAAAGCCATATTTCCTTTAGATATATGTATTACAGAATTATCCTTTATTAAAAATACCTTTATATTAGAATTAATATAGATATTTTCTTTTTTTTCTAAAGAATTATGTATATCTTCTGTTAAAGATTTTAATTCATTATATTGTTGATTTAAATAAAATTTAGACAAAAATAAACTACTGCCTATAAAGCATAGTATAATTGTTGCAGTTATTATATAAATGTAATATTTAATTAATTTTTTAGTTAATTTACTCATAATTAAAACCTCTTAATTTATATCAATTTTATAACCTACTCCCCATACAGTTTTTATGTGATTTGCACAAAATTTAATTTTTTCTCTTAAATTTTTTATATGAGTATCTACAGTTCTAGTATCTCCCATAAAATCGTACCCCCATATTTTATCTAAAACTTCACTTCTATTAAAGACTTGATTAGGATTTTTGCATAAAAATAATAAAAGTTCAAATTCCTTAGGAGTTAAATTTATTTTTTTATTATTTTCTAAAACTTCTCTATTAGATTGATTTATAGTTAAATTATCAAAAATTAAAGTATTATTTACATTATTAGTTTTAGTCTTTATTCTTAAATTTACTCTTAAAACTAATTCCCTCATGCTTAAGGGTTTAACCATATAATCATCTGCACCTAGTTCTAATCCAAATATTCTATCATCTTCTTCACCTCTTGCAGTAGTTAATATTACTTTTGTATCATTACATATAGACTTTATTTTTTTAAGTAAAGACCATCCATCTTTTTTAGGCATCATAATATCTAGTATAACCATATCATAACTATTATTTTCTATAAATTCTTCACCTTCTAGCCCATCATAAGCATAAAAAACATCATAACCTTCCTTTTTTAAATAAAGACCCATAACATGAGCTAATTTTTTTTCATCTTCAATTATTAATATTTTTTCTTTCATAGTTATCTCCTTAATAATAGTTTTATCAGCAAACCTCCCCTACCACAAGGGTAGGGCTTCATATAGAATAAGGATAGTCTATACTATCCTTATTCTAACAGATTTATATATTTATAATATCATATTAATACATATATTAGGCAAATAAACATGGATACTCTATAAAAAATAAATGAAACAGCTTAAAATTTTCAGGCACATAAAAAATATATAATGCCTTCACTGTACTTTGCAAATAATTTGAATAAATTTTAGAGACTCTTAGTATTAAAAATAGAAAAACTCCGTAATTCATCACAGGACGTGATGAGCCAATTTCCGCCCCAAGGACGGGGCATAAATTGGGTAGGAGTTTTTCCATTTTTAATGCTTAGAGTCTCTTAATGCAATGATTTATTTGCAAAGTACAGTGAAGGCATTATATATTTTTTATGTGCCTGAAAATTTTAAGCTGTTTCATTTATTTTTCATTATTTTAATTGATTTTTAGTTAAGTCCCATAAGTCTTCCTACTTGATATACTAAAACTGCTACTAACCAACCTACTGCAAAAGTATAAGCTGCTACAAAAAGAGCCCATTTTCCGGAGTTTGTTTCTCTTTTGATTGTACCTATAGTTGCTGCACAAGGAGTATATAAAAGTGATATAACCATAAATGCATAAGCACTAAGTGGAGTAAATATTTGTTGAATAGATTGTGTTAATTGTGCACCTTCTCCTGCTGCATAAACTGATCCTAAAGTAGCTATTATAGTTTCTTTTGCTAAAATTCCTGTAAATAAAGATACTCCTGCTTGCCAAGTTCCAAAACCTGCTGGTTTGAAAATAGGTGCAATAAATCCTCCAATTCTTCCTAATACACTATACTCAGAAGCTGGTTCTACTCCAAAAGGAATATTTGAAAGTATCCAAACAGCTACAACAACTCCAAATATTATTGTTCCTGCTTTTTTTAGGAAAGCTCCTGCTTTTTCCCACATGTGTATAAATACACTTTTAGCTGTAGGTATTCTGTAAGGAGGAAGTTCCATTACAAAGTAAGAATTTTCACCTTTAAATAAAGTTTTACTAAATATTTTTCCCATTATTATAGCTACTAATATTCCTAATACATAAAGTGAAAATATTACTATACCACTAGATGAAAAAGGTCCTACTTTTTTGCCACCAAAAAATGCTGCTGCAAAAAGAGCATATACTGGAAGTTTTGCTGTACAAGATATAAAAGGGTTTATTAATATAGCTATCATTCTGTCTTTTTTGCTTTCTAAAGTTCTTGTAGACATTACTCCCGCTACATTACATCCACTTCCTATAATCATAGAAATAGCTGTTTTTCCGTGAAGACCAATAGATGTCATAAATCTATCCATAACATAAGCTGCTCTTGCCATGTAACCACTGTCTTCTAATATAGATATAAGGAAATACATAACAAATATTAAAGGTACAAATTCTAAAACTGATCCCATTCCTCCTATAAGTCCATCACTTACAAAAGAAATAAGTAATTCTGGAGCTCCATTAGCAGTAAGATATGCTTCTAAACTTTCACCTAAAGATTCAAATCCATCTGCTACAAATCCACCTAAATATTCATTTCCAAATTGCATTGTTATTTGATACATAAAAAACATTATAATAGCGAATAAAGGTATTCCAAGCCACCTATTTGTTACTACTTTATCTATCTTATCTGATATATTTTCTTTATATTCTTCTTCTCTCTTTACACACTCATCTGTAATATTAGATATAAACTCATATCTTTTGTCTACTACTAAAGTTTCAGAATCCATAGCTAATTCTTTTTCTATGTTTTCTTGAATTGATTTTAAATAGTGTATAACATTTTCACCTTTTTCTCTTTTTCCTACTTCTTCTATTATATCTTCATCATTTTCTAATAATTTTATGGCTGTCCATTCTAAAGGATAACCTATATTTATATTATTTTGTAAAAGTAATAATTTTATTTCCTTTGCATATTTATAAAAATCTTCTCCATAATTTAATTCTCGTTTACCCTTTTCTTTTAATTCTGCTTCTTTTACTGTTTCTTCTATAAGTTCTTTTATTCCTTCACCTTTTGTAGCTACTGTGCCTAAAATTTTTACTCCTAGCTTTTTAGATAATTCCTTAATATTTATATCTATATTTTTATTTTTAGCTTCATCTAGCATATTGGCAGCTAAAACTACATTAGCATTCATTTCTAAAAGTTGAGTAGTTAAGTATAAATTTCTTTCTATATTTGTAGAATCTACTACATTTATAATTACAGAAGGCTTGTCTTTTAATATAAAATCCCTAGCTACTTTTTCGTCTTCTGAATACGCTCCTAAACTATATGTTCCTGGCAAGTCTACTACAGTTATTTCCTCACCATTAAAATTTAGCTTTCCTTCTTTTTTTTCTACAGTAACACCTGCCCAGTTTCCCACATGCTGCTTGGCACCAGTAAGGGCATTAAATAGACTTGTTTTTCCACAGTTTGGATTGCCTACTAAAGCTATTACTTTCTCCATATCTCTTACCTCCTATTTATATTTCACTTACTAATATTTTTGAAGCCATACCTCTTGCTAAAATTATTCTACTATCATCTAATCCTAATATTAAAGAGCCTACATCATTTTTGGCTATACTTATTATTTTTCCATTAATTAGTCCCATTTCTTTCAGCCTTATAACTATATTTTCATTTCCCATAATACACTCTATTCTAACCCTAGTACCTCTAGTGGCTAAATTTAAAGGCATACCTTTAAATCTATTTCCTCTGTTTCCTCTTTTTCTTCTTCCAAATCCTCTACACTCCACTATACTTCCCCCTTTACTAAAATGTCTTTTGCCTCATTAGATCTTAATGTCAAATGGTATCCTCTTATTATAATTGAAATTGGATCTCCTAAAGGGGCTTTTCCTTCTACTTTGATTTTTGTTCCTCGTATGATTCCCATATCCATTAATCTTCTTTTTACTTTACTTCCTGGCTTAATGTTAACTACTTTTACTGTAGTGTTTACATCTACATCGCTTAATGTTAAGTCACCCACACCTACTCCTCCTTTTATGTGATATCGATATTCATTATCAATTATATTTTATAAAAAAATACATGCTTTAATATGCTGCATATATTGCCTTATTAAACTGAGTATGTTTCTATGTCACTACTTAATATATTTCTTATAATTTTAATTTTAGATTTATCATAATCATAAAACTTTTTTCTTGCCTTTTCTACATTATTAAATACCTTCCAATAGCCACACATAACACACTTTTTATCTGGATTTTCCATAAAAGTAATTACATCTTCTATAGGTATTCCTAAAAATATTCCCATTTCATGAGGACATCCATTAAAATCAAATCTGCTTTTCAAATATTCTATACATTCTTCTACTGTCATATCTTCTGTGTATCCAAATTTATTTAAAAAAACTAAGTTTTCATTACATTTTAAAGTATTGGTAAGTTCTTCTAAATGATAAAAAAGTATAGTAGTGCTTTCATTATCACTTTTTATTTCATAAAATTCTACATTATAACTGTTTTTAAATTCTTCTTTGTGTTTATTCCAAAGACTATTTAAATTTCTTCCTTGATGTTTTAAAGTTACAATAGTAGAAGGTTTTACACCATGAATAGTTGGTGCTATAAAATATAAAAGTATTGCAAATAAATATTCCTTATCATCTTTTTTGCTTATAGTATTAATAAATCTACTTATTATATGTTTACTCATAGGCTACATCCTTTTTAAAGCACTTTTGCCTTTTGATGTAATTTTCCACATACTCACAAGTTCGCCACTTGTGCCACAACTACAACCATTTTTAGAACAATTTAAACCACAGTTTCCGCTACAATTATAATTTTTCACTTTTTCTATATAGTTAAGAGAAATTAGCTTATTAAACATAGCATCTACAATTTCTGGAGAAACACCTAATTTTTTAGATGTATTGTATTTTGAATAGCTATTACTCTTAGAAAATTCTTTTAAAAGCCTAATAATCATAAAATCATCTCCTTTTTTTTATATTAAAGTATTTACCATAATTTATCCAACCATCATTTTTTAAAGATTTCTCAATATTTATCCAAGAGCGTTTTGAATATATAATTTTTACATCCGAACTTTTTGATTGATTTTTTATAGTTTCAGCTACTTTATGTCCTATAAAATCTGTAAGTACTAATACTAAATCTATATTAGCAGGAATTTGAACTTGTCTATGCTTTTTTCTCCTTCCACTTACATGTTTTATTTTGTCAAAACCTACATCTTTCAAATTTTCTTTAATATTGTCTATTTTATCTCCGCCTACTACTAATACACTCACACTACTTCCCCCTTAATTTTTACTTTTTTATTTTTTAGATTTTGAAATTCATCAAAAAAACTTTTTATATTATTATTATAATTTTCAATATAGTTTTCTACTTTATCCCCACATACTTCTAATTCATTATAAATATCTTCATTAGTTTGAAAAAATTCTAATACAGCTTTGTTGTTTTCGTTTATTTGTTCTATTTGTCTATATAGTATGTTTACTCCAAAAGTAGTATCCAAAATAGACTCTTCTATGTTTTCAAAAGTATTACTAACTGTATTTAAAGCGTTTCCTGCTTTACTTATCATATTTCTTTCTTTATCCATATTTTTCTTAGTACTATCTATTTCCTTTTGAATTTCTATTACAATGCCTTTTATATTTTCAGAAGCTTTTACTGTTTCCTTTGCCAATTTTCTAATTTCATCTGCCACTACTGAAAATCCTTTTCCAGCTTCTCCTGCTTTTGCCGCTTCTATAGCTGCATTTAATGCTAAAATATTAGTTTTTTTAGATATAGCCCCTATGGTCTCTAATATATTTCCTATAGCTTCAGACTTCACCATTAAAGTCTCTATATTGTTTTTTAAATCCTTTATACTATTTTTATTAGCTTCAAATGTTTCATCTAATTTTTGTATTTCACATACACCTAAGTCTTTATCCTCTCTGCATTTATCACACTTAATTTTTATTTCTTCTGCATTTAAAGTTATATTGTTTATTTCATTTGCTAAATTGCATATTTTTTCAAATCCTTCCTTAGATTTTGCCTTTTGTATATTTAAACTTTCTTTAATTTTTTTTACAATATTTTTCACAGAATCAAAAATTGTATCTGAATTTTGTATTTTATTTTTTTTAATTATTTTATTTAAATTATCATAATCATTTTCTTCTGGTAACCTTTTTTCTTCATAATTAAATTCTTCTTTTTCAATTTTATGTGTTTTAGGTGAAGTATTGAATTTGTTGAGTTTTCTAGAATATTTTTTTAAGAATTTTATCATTAGTTTTCACTCCTAAATTGTATGAAATTGATAATCATTTTCATATAGACTATACAATAATTTTTTATTTTTGTCAAGACCCCATGTGTGTAAAAAATGGAAAAAGGTATACGGTAATTGTTACCGTATACCTTTTTCCATTTTTTACACACATGGGGTCATTTTAAGTCTTTCATTTCTTTAAATATAAATACTGCTGTAAGTAGCGATGCTGTTATGTCAGAAATAGGTGCAGAAAGCCAAACTCCTTTTAGTCCTAAATATTTAGGTAATATTAGTAATAAGGGAATTAAAACTATAACTTGTCTGGATAAGGATAACAAAATAGATATTTTAGCTTTTCCAATAGCTTGAAAATAATTAGAACATACTATTTGGAATCCTATTATAGGAAGCATAAATAGAAAAACTCTTATACCTTTAGTTCCTATATCTATTAATTGTTCACTATCGCTGCTAAATATTTTAATTAGCACATCTGGAATAGTTTCTACTAATATAAATCCAAAAGTTGCAATGGTAGTAGCTGCGAATATAGCAGCTTTTAATGTTTTTTTAACTCTTTCATTTTGCTTTGCACCATAATTGTAGCCAATAATAGGCTGTGAACCTTGATTTATACCAAATATAGGCATTAATATTAACATAGATATGCTATTTATTATTCCCATAGCTCCTATAGCAAAGTCTCCTCCATATCTAACTAAATTTTTATTTAATATTACATTTACAAAACTAGCTGCTATTTGCATAGCAAATGGAGACATACCTATACTGAATATAGTTATGATTATTTTTTTGTTTAATTTGAAGTTTTCAGTTTTTAATTTTAATGTGCTATTTCCTTTTACAAAATAATTTAATACCCAAATGGCATTTATTCCTTGGGAAATAATTGTAGCTAATGCTGCTCCTTTTATTCCTAATTTGAAAATAAATATAAAAATAGGGTCTAAAATTGTGTTAGTTATAGCACCTATTAACATTGTTTTCATGGCAACTTTAGGATTTCCTTCAGCACGTATAATATTATTAAGTCCAAAACCTATGTTTTGAAGTACTGCTCCTATTAATATTATGGAAAGGTATTCTTTTACATAATAAATGGTTTTATCACTAGCACCAAAGGATTTTAATACATCATCCATAAATATAAATCCTAATATTGTTACTATTATAGATACTACTATAGATAGTATAAATGCATTTCCTAATATTTTTTCTGCTTCATCTTTTTTATTTTCTCCAAGCTTTATGGAAATACTTGCTGCTGAACCTATGCCCACTAGCATACCAAAAGCCATTATAATTATTACAATAGGGAATGTTATGCTAAGTCCTGAAATAGCTAAGGCTCCTACTCCATTTCCTATAAATATTCTGTCTACTATATTATATAGTGCGTTTACCAACATTCCTACAATAGCAGGAATAGAAAATTTAATTAATAACTTGCTAACTTTTTCTGTAGCTAATTGCTTTGAATGATCCATTATATACTCCTCCAATATTACATTATATTAATAATTTAGGTTCCTAAATTATTATAAATCTTTTTAAGCCAATATATTAAAAGTTGCTTTTCTTCTTTGCTAAATCCTTTTACTAGTGTTTCTTCTAATTTATTTATTATTTCTAAACTTACAGATTTTAATTTTGCACCTTCTTCTGTTAAATATAGTCTTTTATTTCTTGCATCTTTTTCATCTAGCTTTCTTAGTATAAGTTTCTTGTCTAGCAAACTATTTACTAAACCCGTTAAAGATGCAGGTCTTATTTGAATTTTGTCTCCTATTTCCTTTTGTGTTAATCCATCTTCTCTCCATAATATAGCTAGTACTGCTATTTGAGAATTAGTAATGTTGTATTTTTCTAGATTTTTATTGTGTAAATTTGTTATGTTTCTAAATATTATTTTTATCCAATATCCAACCCATTTATCAAATTCACAGTTCATTTTGTTTAGCCTCCTAAATAATATAAAATTATTTTATATCAATATTTTTTTTATGTCAATAATTTGGGGACGGTTAATTAATTTTTGGGATGTTTTTTTATTTAATCAAATTTTATTAATCTAATATAAATAAAAAAAGTGTTGATTAATTTTTATACTATTAGTTAATAATTAAAAATAAATAATATAAAGGATGTGTTTTTTTGCCTAGAACTGCTAGAATAAAAATATCAAATGGAGTTTACCATGTAATAGTGAGAAGTATAAAAGAAATAAAATTATTTAGAAATAATTTAGATAAAAAAAGATATTTAAATTTAATGAATAAATACAAAAAAATATTTTTATTTAACGTTTATTCTTTCTGTTTAATGAATACCCATGCTCATTTTATTATTAACTCAAATGGTGCAGATATAAGCAAGTTTATGCATAATATAAATCAATGTTACGCTAGATATTATAACAAAAAATATGATAGACATGGTCCAGTTTTTGCTGAAAGATTTAAATCTATTATAATAAAGGATGATAAATATTTATTATGCTTATCTGCTTATATACATAATAATCCTAAGGATATTTTTAAATATAAAAATAATGTAGACAAATATAAATTTTCTAGTTTTAAGGATTACATTTCTAACAAATCTAATGGATATTTGAATATAGATACACATTTTATACTTAAAAAATTTAGTTTAAATATTGCATTGTCCAAAAAATTATATGAAAATTTTGTTTATTCTAGAATTGGACTTGATCCTAAAAATAATTCTAATTTCAATGATTTTGAGCAATTAAATATAAAAACAGAATATAGAAGCGAACTTAAACCTATTATAAGAAATATTTCTCCTAATAAAATAATAGATTTTACTTCTAACTATCTTAAAATAAACTCAAATTATATAAATATAAAATATAATAGAAAACTAACCAATTTTAGATGCTTATGTGCTTTATTAATGAGATCTCTTTGTAATTTTTCATATAAACAAATTTGCCATACTTTAGGTAATATAACTTGTTCTCATATTTCTAATTTATGCAATAAAGGATTCTATCTTATGGAAAACAAATACAAAAACATCATTTTTGATTTTATAAATTCCTATTCTTAATTTTATTTTAATAATTATTCATATTGCCTTGTTTTAGAATAAAAATTTTTATAAAAATACAGTTCATTTAATTTTAATACTAATAAATTAGACAAGCTATTTGAAATTATTTAATTTTTAATTTAAACTATATATAATAATTAATTATTAACTAAATTATATACTATTTTCTTATTAATAAAAGCCATTGACAATTATACATGTCAATGGCTTTTTATAACAATACCTATATATTTGTTAACCGTCCCATTTATTTTCCTGAAGCTACATTTAGTTCTTCTATTTCTTTATACTCTTCTTTTACTTTTTTATCAAAATACATTTTTGTTTCTCTTACAATAACACCACTTAATCCTACTATAGCAATTAAGTTAGGTATTGCCATAAGTCCATTTACTATATCTGCAATTATCCATATTAAATCTAATTTTAAGAATGCTCCTAAAGAAACAAGTACTATAAATATAATTCTATATGGTATTATTCCTTTTACTCCAAATAGATATTCTGTACATCTTTCACCATAATAATTCCATCCAAGTATAGTTGTAAAAGCAAAGAATGCTAGTCCTATACTAATTATAGCTTTTCCTAAAGATGGCATCAAAAGTCCTTTACAAAAAGCTGCATTAGTCATTGATGCTCCTGCTAAATCTGGTGAATTCCAAACTCCTGTCATTACAAGTACTACTCCTGTCATAGTACAAATAACTATTGTATCAAAGAAAGTTCCTGTCATTGATATAAGACCTTGTCTAACACAAGATTTTGTTTTTGCTGCTGCTGCAGCAATAGGTGCACTTCCTAATCCAGATTCATTTGAGAATACTCCTCTTGCTACACCATTTTGTATAGCCATTTTTACAGTTGCTCCTGCAAATCCTCCAATTGCAGCTGTTGGTTTAAAAGCTGATTTAAATATTAGCCCAAAAGTTGCTGGTATTAAATTTGCATTAATTACTAATATTGCTATAGATGCTATTACATAAAATATCGCCATAAAAGGTACTATAATTTCTGAAACTCTAGCTATGCTTTTTAATCCACCTAGAGTTACTAAAGCAACTAAAATTGATACTATTGCTGCTGAAATTAAAATAGGTATTCCATAAGCTACATTAAATGATTCTGTAATTGCATTAACTTGAGGAAATGTTCCTATTCCGAAAAATGCAACTCCTATACCAAATACAGCAAATGCTTTAGCAAGCCATTTAATACCTAGTCCCTTTTCTATATAATACATAGGACCTCCAGACATTTGTCCATTTTTATCAATTTCTCTGTACTTTACTGCTAAAAGTCCTTCTGCATATTTAGTGGCCATTCCAAAGAATGCTGCTACCCACATCCAAAAAAGTGCTCCTGGTCCTCCAGCTTTTATTGCTGTAGCTACCCCTACTATATTACCTGTTCCTATAGTAGCTGCTAATGCAGTACATAGTGCTGCAAAACTAGATACATCTCCTTCTCCATTAGCATCATCATCTTTTGCAAATAAAAGTTTTAAAGCTAAAGGAAGCTTTACTATTTGAAGCAATCCTAGTCGTATAGTTAAATACACTCCTGTACCTACTAATAAAATTAGTAGAGGTGCTCCCCATAGTATAGAATCAATTTTACTAAAGATTTGAATTAAGTTTTCCATAAGTCCGTTCCTCCTGTATAATAATTTTTACAGGACAGCTGTCAATAGAAAAATAAAAAGAGACCATTTTTATGCAAAATAGGCCTCTGGATTTACTTTCTAAAGCGCCTCTGTCCTTTTACCTGAGAGTTTCGCGAGTAATAATATACTCACTTGCTCCTTCGGTGCTCTTTCGAGTCTCTCCAGAGTTTCGTCCAGTAACAGTCTTATCACATAAGTGATACCTGAAAGATTCGCCTCTTCGGTGGACATTTAGTCTCTCTCCTGTTACTTTCATTCGAATTCGTATTTAATTGACTTTGATTATAACATAGACTTTTTATAAATTCAATACTAAAAATAAAATTTTTTACTATATTATTTTTATGAAAATGGGGACGGTTAATTAATTATTGAATTAAGAATTAATTAATAACTAATTAACCGTCCCTTGATTTCGCTAAATTTTTAATTCAATAATTAATTAACCGTCCCCGAACTTTAGAACTTTATACTAAAAACCCTAGGTAATATCACCTAGGGTTTTGTTGAAGTTATTATAATGTTATGATAAATTTCATTTGTATTATATTACAAAGCCCTAATTTAAAATTTTCTTCTAAGTTTTGAGGAAGAAATATTAATGTTTATTCATTAATAAAAACGAGGATTATTCAGAAAATTTAAGCGCTTTTAATTAAATAAATTTAAATTACTATAATACAAAGAAAATATCTTAAATGTTAGCAGCATATATTTATTATGCATATAAATTTATTTCTTGTTAAAATTTTATCATATTTTTAAGAAAAAATAAACATGTTTTTTTGAAAATTTATAAATCTATATGTTTTATATGTTATTTACATATAAAATAAACTCTTTGCTTTTATTGCTATATTCTTAATAAAATTATTTATTGTTTTTAATTTAAACTTTGTTAAAACTTTGTTAATATTATTCACCTCTTAATATATTTAAAGCCCTTCCTTCTATTAAACCAATATGCCATCTATTTTTATAGTCTACCGCAGAATAGTATACTTATAAAATCCATTTACTTTAACTAAAGAAGATCTATAAATCATTTTATTATCCCATGCATTAATGTTTTTAGAAGGATATATAATATCTACTGTTTTGTTAAAATTCAATCCATCCTTAGAAAGAGTGTATGATAAAATATTATTGCCAAAAGATTTATAATAATTACTTATAAGCATTTCATATCCTATTTCAGTTTTTGTAACATCTATATGCCAAGGATAACAATCCTTATCATACTTAATATTTATATCTTTACAATTAGACCATAATACACCATTTACGCTTTCTCTATATCTAATTTTTATTCTAGGCATATAAGTTACATACCACATTTTATATTTATTATTTTCATAAATTATTGCTGGAGAAATACAAAGCTCTTTTCCTGAATATACCAGTTGAGGTTTAGACCAATTTATTCCATCTTTTGATATAACTCTATATATATAATCTATAGAACCATCAGGATTATACATTTTAGTTCCTTTATTATACCTATACCATAGCTCCATTGTATTATTATTACTATTCATTACTAAATTAGAATCACTATAGTGTCCACCAAACTTTGCATCATAAGGCGGACTTATTAAAGGTTGTCTCAATCCTTTAGGAACTATCCAATTTACACCATCATTTGAAACTACAATGCTTGGATTTTCAAATTGGCTTTTAGAAAAGGGATAAGGAGTGTAAGACATCCAATATCTATATCCATTCCAAGGTTTGTTTACAAAAATTACTTTGGGATGATTGCTTTGATTGCTTTTATCATAAGTTTTTATATCTAAATATTTTTTTGAATTTACATTATTTCTAGAAATATAATTTGATTTTATAGACTTATAGTTTATTGATGCTGATTTTATATTTTTATTATTAGGTATTAAAGAAAAAACAATTGCAAATATAATAGTAAATACTCTTTTTTTTATCATTTCTCCACCTCATGTCGTAAAAATATTTCTTTTCCTAATTTAGAATTTTAATTCCAAACTATGCTTAGAAATTATTATTCAAGTATATAAACTGTATTAAATAAGCATTATAGTGAGTAATCTTAGTATAAAATCAAAAATTTTTACAAAAGCTTTTGATTTTATAATAAATTATATTTGCTTTTAATTATTAACAAAATTATTAATATAATATTACAAATTTATTACAAATTAAATGCTATTTTATATATTTTCTTTTTTCACCATTTCAATAAACTTTTCAACTAAATTAGGATCAAATTGTATTCCTTTAAATTTTATAAGCTCTTTTATAGCTTCTTCTTTTTTCATTGCTTTTCTATAAGGTCTATCACTTATCATAGCATCATAAGCATCTAATATAGAAACTATTCTACATTCTAAAGGTATATCTTCTTCTTTAATTTTAAGAGGATAACCATATCCATTCCACCATTCATGGTGTTTTAATATTAAATCTGAAATATGCATTAATTCTTTAGATGAATTTGAAATTCTATATCCTATTTCACAATGACGCTTCATTTCATTTTTTTCTAAATCATTTAAAGGACCACATTTTTTTAATATAGAATCATTTATACCCACTTTCCCAATATCATGAAATTGAGCTAAAAGACATATATCATTTACAGTTTTAGTTGGTAAATTTAAGTGCACTGCAAATTTAAATCCTAAATCCTTCATTCTCTCTGCATGACCTTCTGTTATAAAATCTCTAACTTCTAAAGTTTTCATTAAAGTTTTTATAATAGAATTTCGACTACTTTGTTTTCTATTTAACTTATTGCTATACATATTGTTATCTGCTTTTTTAAATATTTCATTCATAGGTTTTGAAAAGCCTTTTCTAAAATAAAATCCTGTAGAAATACTTAAATGGAAATCTAAATTTTTAGAATTATATTCATCTACAGAATTTTGTATATTCTTATTTAAATTTTCTATTTTTTTATCAGTACAATTTTCTATAGATATAGCAAATTCATCTCCACCTATTCTAGCTACAGGGTATTTGTTACTACAAGCATTTTTTAAAACTAAAGCTGCTTCTATTAATATCTTGTCCCCTTCAGAATGACCTAAAGTATCATTTATAATTTTAAGTCCATCTATATCACACATAATAATTCCTACATTAGGTGTATTATTTCTATCATAGTTATTTATTAAATTTTCAAAATAATTTCTATTATAAAGTCCTGTAAGTCCATCATGCAAACTTATGTATTTTAATTTTTCTTCAATTAAAATATGCCTTGTAATATCTCTTGCAATTCCTTCTATAAAAATTAGATTGTTGTTTTCATAAGTAGGTACATTTCTAAATTCTAGCCAAACTTTGTTTCCATTTTTGCTTATACAAGTTAATATTACTGGATTTTTATAATCAGGAGTTATGTTATTAAATAAATCCTCTTTTTTAAATTTTTTACCTTTATAATATAATTTATCAAAAATAATATTTGGGTTATCATAAATTTCCTTAGAATTATATCCTAATATTTCTTTTACAGCAAAATTTAAATACTCAAATTTAATTTTAGGATGTAATTTAAGCATATATATTATATCTTGAGCATTTTCTGTAAGTAATCTAAATTTTTTTCTCTTTCCTTTAATTTATTTTCCGATGCTATTAATTTCATTTCCATTTCTAATTTGTCAATAAATTTATAAACCACAGAAGGAAAACTAGATATAAATTTATCATTTTTTATAATATAGTCATATGCTCCTAATTTCATCATTTCTAAAATAGTATCCCTATCACTATTAGAAGTCATCATTATAAAAGGTATATTATATCCCTTATTTTTTAAATTTCTTATAAATTCACTGGCATTTATAGAGGGTAGTATATAATCTAAAATCATTGCTGTATTTTTATAATTGTTTTTTATAAAAGCATAGGCATCTTCAGCATTTAAAACGCATTTAACATAAAAACCTTTTTTATTTAGTATATCTAAAATTATTTTATTTAATGTTATATTATCTCCTACTACTAATATTTTAATATTATTCCCCTTTTCAAAAGACACTTTAATACTCCTCCTTTATAAAATAGAAGTAATTAATATCCACAAATACAAAATTATAATTATATTATATAAAAAATTTACACATTATTACAATAGATATAGATAATTTTGCACTCTTTTACATATTATACTCTCATAGTACTGGCTTTTCAATAATATTAATTTCTCCACTTAAAAAAGTATATTCACTAATATATAATATAGTTTGTTCAATAAAAAATCATTGATATAATTTAATATAAAAAATAATCTGTATAAAAATAATAAGGCAGCTTCATAAAGAGAGTTTGGAAATAAGTCATTTCATTAAGAAACTCTAAGAATAAAAAATAAAAAAACTCCTACCCAATTTATGCCCCGTCCTTGGGGCGGAAATTGGCTCATCACGTCCTGTGATGAATTACGGAGTTTTTTTATTTTTTCTTCTAAGATTTTCTAAAATTCATTCAAATTATTTCCAAACTCTCTTTATGAAGCTGCCTTATTATTTTTATACAGATTATTTTTTATATTAAATTATATCAATGATTTTTTATTGAACAAACTATATTATATATTAGTGAATGTACTTTAAAAACATTTATATTTTAGTTATTATAAGGATCCCATTTAACTTCATATTTATCTTCTTCATTATTGTAAAACATTAAAATCCAATCTGACACATTCCACTTGCCATTAATATAATCATACTCTACTTTGTAGTAGTTAAAACTTGGATAGTTATTTAAAGTGAAACAACAATAAATAGAACCTAATATATCTTTATTTTTATATTTATTTTTTACTTCTTTATAAATATTATTAACCCAATCTTCAATAAATTTTTTATTATTTATATACATTTTAGGAGAAGTATTGGTACCTTTTGGAAGAAGAGATTTTAAAAATTTTTCTTTATTTTCATTTCCGTAAATGTTCATAATAATCAATATACTTTCTCCATCCTGGCTTTCTGTAATATTATAACTGTCTATAGGTACAAATATACCATTTAAATTATAGCCTTTATACTTGCTTTTTAAATAATTTGCAAATTTATCATGAGATAATTGCACTTCTTCATTAAATTTACTTAAACTAATTAAATTATTTTTTTCTATAATGTATTTTACATCATCAATAGGAATAGAAAATCCTCCTTTCAACGCTTCATACCCTGCATAGGTTATTCCTATAACTTCATTATATTCATTAAAAAGAGCCCCTCCAGAACTTCCTGGTTTTATAAATGCAGTAGATTCTATATCTTTCCCTTCTCTAAGAGCACTTTCTTTAATGCCTTTCACTATTCCTTCTGTAACCACATTTTTATAACCACCTGGATTTCCAATAGCTATAACTCTATCTGATAGTTGAATATCTTTTGAATTTCCTAAATTAACTTTAGTAAAATTATCTCCTTCTATTTTTAAAACAGCTATATCCTTTTCTCTACTATAGCCACATACGCCCTGCACATTATATTTTTCTCCATTTTCCATAGTAACTTTTGCAAAGTATCCTTGTTTTATAACGTGAAAATTAGTAACTACTTTGCCTTCTTCAGAAACAATAAAACCGCTGCCTTCCGCCAAAGGCTTACCTTCCTTATCAAATACTTGTATATCTACTACAGAATTATTGTTTTTTTCTTTTATTTCATATTTAGTAAATTCTCTTTCATATTTTAAACTTCTTTCTACATAAATACTTACAGAAGCTTGTCCTCCTAATATATTAGCTCTTTTGTAATTTTCTTCATCTAAATATTTCTTTTGAATATTTATACTTTCTCCATCTGTTAAAATTATAGGAGCTTTTAAATTGCAAGCTAAAGCACTACCTGATAAAGCATCAGGAAAATTTTTGCCACTAGCTAATATAAAATCTTCACTTTTAAAATTAAATGTTTTGCATATATTTAAAGAAGTTTCGTATCTATCTACTCCGCCTATTCTTATAAAATCCTCTTCTTTTATACTGGGAATTATGCTTTTAATACTATCTTTTAAAGAGTTTTTTACTACAGCTTCTCCACCTATTAAATATACTTTTTCAGGTTCAATTTTTTTTATTATTTCTATGCCTTCCTTTGATAATTTGTCTGCTGGTGTTATTATTATAGGATATCCTTTTTCTGCTGCTATACTAGATATACTTAAAGCATCTGGGAAATTGTATCCATTTACCAAAACTACAGGTGTATTCTTTGCTGTATTAGTATTTTCAATTATTTCTTTATTAGTTGAAAACCTATCTTTTCCTCCCAGCCTTATTATATTTTTATATCCTCTATTTTTAAAAGCATATATAAATTCCTCTTTTACCGCAGCATTTCCCCCTAAAATATATATAGTTCCATTTTTATCTAAATAATTTTCTAAATAACTTAAAGTTTTTCCACTTTCTTCTACAGAATTTCCAACTAATAGTATAGGTGCATTGTACTTTTTTGAAATATTACTGCCAGATAAAGCATCTGGAAAGTTGTACCCATTAGCTATTATTACATTATTAACTTTTCCAAATTCCTTACTTATATTTATAGATGTTTCAAATCTATCTTCTCCATAAATTCTTTTTATTTCATAGGTTTTTGAATTTGCTTTTACTGTATTAAAGGGCAAAATAGACAAAATTGTTATTAAAATAAAAACTATAATATTATTTTTTTTCAACTGACATCCCCTCTTTTAATTTTAGTATTTTATTATTTATTATAACATATGTTATTTTCAGGTTGTTAAATAAAAAATAATTGATATAATTTGAAATAAAAAATAATTAAAAATAATAATACAGCAGCATAAAGAAAGTTTGTAAATAAGTCATTTCATTAAGACACTCTAAGAATAAAAAATAAAAAAACTCCTACCCAATTTATGCCCCGTCCTTGGGGCGGAAATTGGCTCATCACGTCCTGTGATGAATTACGGAGTTTTTTTACTTTTTATTCTAAGAGTGTCTAAAATTCATTCAAATTATTTACAAACTTTCTTTATGCTGCTGTATTATTATTTTTAATTATTTTTTATTTAACAACCCAAATTTAATATATTTATACAACAACTCCTGTTTTTACATATAGTATATAGAAGGATTTTAATATTAAACATAGAATAAATACATGATGTAGTAATATTTTTATTAGGAGTGATAATATGAGAATTTTTAAACACTGGGCACTAATTTTTACTTTATTATTATGTTTTACTATAACAGGCTGTGGCACATTAAATGTGGGAACAAAAACAGTAATTAATAATAAAGGAGCTGGAACTATAACTTTTAAAATTTCATCAGAAGGTATATATGAACAAGTTTTATCTGGCAACGAAAATAATAATAACTTATTTAATTTAAAAAACAAAAATATTCAAAAGAAAGCCTTTAAAGAAGGTGAAAAATCTATTGAAGAATATACTTTAAAATTTAACAACATAAAAGAATTTAATGATTTATTTAAAGATGTTAAAAAAGATGAAATCAAAATAGAAATAAAAGAAAATAAATCTTTATTTAAAATCACTTACCAATATAAATTATATTTACCAAAAGGATTTTCTTTAGATGAGCTTTCAAAAGAAGCTTTAAATAATAATAAAGCTGGACAACCTCAAGATTTAGAAATAGTTAGTCCTGAACAAGTTAAAGCATTTTTAGGTTCTTCTATTGTTTTTTCCAACGAAATTGTAGTTCCAGGAAAAGTTGAAGTTACCAATGCAGTATCAACTAGTGCATCTAACAACGTAAATACTTTAAAATGGAGCTATTCCCTATCACAAATTAATCCAAACAATCCTCTAATAGCTACATATTCCATATCAAACAAAACAAACATAGCTTTAGTTTCTGGAATATCAATAGTTGCAGTTGCAGCCATAGCATTTATTATATTAAAGAAAAAGAAATAAAAATTTGGGGACGGTTAACAAATAATTATGGAGATAGAAGGATAGTAAAAGACTTTGTACCTTAAAGTGAATTTCACTCTTAAATTCTATCCTTTATAAAAAGCTATTTTACTAAACTTTTCAAACTCGCTTTCAGCTCACACAGTGAAAAGTTCTTCACGTAAAATAGTTTTTATAAAGGAAGAAATTTATAGAGTTTATTCAATACAGGTACAAAGTCTTTTACTATCCTTCTATCTCCATAATTATTTGTTAACCGTCCCCAAAATTTTTATTTATTTAGTTATTGGTATTTTGAATATATATTCTTTCATAGTCTTAATATTATCTATAGTATCTGAGCATAAAAAGTATTTTTTGTTTGGTTGTAACTTTTCTACTTTTAGTACAAATTCTCTAGGTTTATTTCTATTTTCTCTTCTTTTACACATGTTATATATTTCCAATTCATTTCCTTGTTCATCTTTTACAAGTAATTTATTAGCTTGATTATAAGGAAATTGTCCATCTGCAGTGTATTTTATAATTGTTTTGTTGTCTTCATTTTTTATATCATTTATTATAAGATTGCCCATTTTGCCTTGATTTATCTTTATAGGATATTGTCCATTAATAGGAACTTTAACTTCTTTAAATTTATTTTTTTCTTCTGTATTTCTAGTAAATTCGCATGGAATTACAGTTAAGTATTTAGGGGTTTGTTTTAAGCTTTCTAAATCTAGTTTGTATTTATACCCATTTATATTAAATACTCCTTGGCTTTCTCCTGAACTTCCTTTTTGAAAAAGTTCTACCCCTTTGTCATCTAAAATAATCCAATATCCATAATCAAATAAGTTATATCCCTTAATTTTTCCTTGACTTTCTTTATTTTTATACTTTCCTTTTATAAATATAGATGTATTTATAGGATTTAAACTTACTTTATCCACTACTAAAGTATTATTAGGAAAATCTACTTTAATATTAGGTTTTACTTTTAAAGTTTTTTCTTCTAAAGCTTTTTTAGAAACATTAAAAGAAAGGTCCCACTTACCACTAGTATTAAATATTTTATCCACATTTAAATCTACTTTAAAATCTCCTCCTAGTTTTTTATCTTCTACATCTAATTCACAAACTCCTATAATAGTATTATCATCTACATTTTCCCACTGCATGCCTCCTCCTAGTCTTTCCTTCTTTCCATTTATGCTAATATAATTTCCTAAAAATAAACTACTTATATCCTCATTATCAACTTTTATTTTTTTATTTGAATTTAATGTACAACTTATGACTAACTGCGAATCATCACAAACTGCTTCATTTACAGTAAATTTTATACCTTTATCTTCTGCAGTTTTATTTATAGCTTTGGAATATTTATCATACTCTTCATTTCCATCATATTTATTAGTAATAGTTTGCATTACTGAATTTAGTATAGGAATATCTTTTGCAAATCCTGAATTAGCATTAGCTCCTATAACACAACAAATACTAATTGCCGCTGCTATAGCTATATATTTTTTTCTACTATGCTTTTTACACTTTATAGTTTTTCTCAAATTACTTTTTAAATTATTCTTTTGAACATCATTCATACTTTCATTAATATGTTCAAATTCTTTTTCATCATTTTCCATATAATTAAATAACTTAAACAAATCCTTTTCTCTCATATAATATCCTCCTTCAATGATAAAAACTTCTTCTTTAAAAACTTTCTCCCTCTTGACAACCTATTATCTATAACTGATCTATCTACATTTAATTTTTCTGCAATTTTACTTATTTCTTCCCCTAATAAATACCTATCCACAAATATTTCTTTATCAATATCCTTTAGCTCGTCCAACATTTTTAAAACTCTTTCTTTATCTTCCTTAGCAATTACTAATTTTTCAACATTACATTTATCCTCTAAAATAATATTCTCTAAAAACTCTAAATGCTCTTCCTTAGAATATTTTCTTATATAATCTATAGCTTTATACTTTGATATAGCAATAATCCAAGATTTAAAATTTCCTTTAACCTTATCATAACTATCTATATTATCCCAAATTGCCAAAAAAACATCATTAACACACTCTTCTATAGAATTAACTTGAAATCCCTTACTTAAGCTACTATAAACTACCCTATACACTAAATCACCATACAAATCTACCGCAAACTCCAAAGCCCCCTCATCTCTTTTTAACATAAAATCTATAAAGTTTTCCTTACTAATTTTCAAACTTCTCATCACCTCAATTTCTCTTCTCATATATTACTACGTTATATCAACCACTTTTCTATCAATATTTCAATACATTTATATTATTAAAAATGGGGACGGTTAACAAATAATTAAAGAAATATTAGGGTAGTAAAATAGCTTTTTATAAAGGATAGAATTTAACAGTGAAATTCACTTTAAGGTACAAAGTCTTTTACTATCCTTCTGGCTCCTTAATTATTTGTTAACCGTCCCCATTTTTTTGATAAGAAAAAGGTTGATAACATATAGTTTGCTATCAACCTAAATTTAAAAATCTATTTTATATTTTCAATATTCCATATTTCTTTGGCATATTCTTTTATGGTTCTGTCACTAGAAAATCTTGCTGAATTGGCTATATTTGTAATGCTAATTTTATTCCAAACATTTGTGTTCTTGTAGAGCTGTTCTATTTTTTTCTGAGCTTTTATATATTCCATAAAATCTTTTAATACAAAATATTCATCTCTTCTAAGAAGTTCATTGTATAAAACTTTAAATTCATCTCTATTTATATCTAAAAATCCATTTACTAATTTGTCTACTGAATTTTTTATAATAGGTTCTCTGTTATAAACTTCAAATGGATTGTAATTTCTATTTTTATAATAATTTAATACTTCTTCTGCTTTTAAACCAAAGGTCACTATATTTTCTTTTCCTACTGCTTCTAATATTTCAACATTTGCTCCATCTAAAGTTCCTAGGGTAATTGCTCCATTCATCATAAATTTCATATTTCCAGTTCCTGAGGCTTCTTTACTTGCAGTGGATATTTGTTCACTTACATCTGCTGCTGGAAAAATTCTTTCTGATAGAGAAACTCTATAATTTTCTAAAAACACTACTTTTATTTTATCTTTTACTCTGCTATCTTTATTAATTTTTTCTCCCAAAGCATTTATTAACTTTATAACTTGCTTGGCTTCATAATAGCCTCTAGCTGCTTTTCCTGAAAATATAAATGTTCTAGGAAATACATCTCTATTTTGTAGTACTTCATTGTACATATAAATTATATTTAACACATTTAAAAGCTGTCTTTTATATAAATGAAATCTTTTTATTTGTACATCAAATATAGAATTTTCATCCACAATTATACCAGTACTATCTTTTATAATTTTTGATAGTTCTATTTTATTTTCTTTTTTTATACATTGAAGCTTTTCACAAAAACTTTTATCTTCAGCAAAACTTTCTAACTTCTTAAGTTCTTTAGGTGATTTTATCCAACAATCTCCTATGCTTTCACTAATTAAATTAGATAACTTAGTATTAGACTTTAATAAAAATCTTCTATGGGTAATTCCATTGGTTTTATTATTAAATCTTTCTGGATATATATCATAAAAATCTCTCATAACTTCTGACTTTAATATATTTGTATGAAGCTTAGCTACCCCATTTACACTATGACTTCCTACTATAGCTAATTTAGCCATATTTATTTCATTATTAAAAATAATAGCTATATTTTTAGCTTTTTGTTCCCCTTTTTCTCTTAAAACTCTTTCATAAAATCTTTTATTTATTTCCTCAATAATCATATACACTCTTGGAAGAAGCTCTTTAACCATATGTAAAGGCCATTTTTCTAATGCTTCTGGCATTATAGTATGGTTAGTATAAGAAATAGTATTTACAGTAATATGCCAAGCTTCCTGCCAAGATAATCCTTCATAATCTATTAAAATTCTCATTAATTCAGGAATTGCTAATGTAGGGTGAGTGTCATTTATGTGTATTGCTATTTTTTCATGGAAAGAATTAATTTTATTACTTTTTTTATATTCATTTATTATGCTTTGAATACTAGCAGAAACTAAAAAATACTGCTGCTTTAATCTTAAAACTTTATTTTTATAATTATTATCATCAGGATAAAGCACATAGGATATAGACTCTATATCTACTTTTTCTTCTACTGCTTTTAAATACTCTCCTAAAGAAAAATAATCAAAATCAAAATCCTTTTTAGATTTTGCCCTCCAAAGCCTTAGCGTATTTACAAATTCATTTTTATACCCTAAAACTGGCACATCGTAAGGTTCTGCTAAAATACTATGATAATTTTCCTCTTTAAAAATCAATTTATTATTTTCATAAATTGATTTTACATTACCTCCAAATTTAACTTCTACACACTTATCTATTTTAGTTATACCCCAAAGCCCCCCGCTTTTAAGCCAATTATCTTCTTCTTCTACTTGATAACCATTTATAATTTTTTGCTTAAATAATCCGTATTTATATTTTATTCCACATCCACAACCAGGTAATTGAAGAGAAGCCATAGAGTCTAAAAAACAAGCTGCTAATCTTCCTAATCCTCCATTTCCTAGTGCTGCATCTTCTTCTAATTCCTCTAACTCTTTTAGTGAAATTCCCATTTCCTCTAAAGCTTCATTGCATAAATCTTTTATACCTAAATAAATTAAATTTCTATCTAAAAGTTTTCCTGGTAAAAATTCTAAAGAAAAATAATATACCTTTTTCACATTATTTTCTTTACGAATTTTATTAGTATTAACCCACTTTTTATACAAATCATCTCTTATAGTGTACACTAAAGCATTATACTTATCTAATAATGTAGCTTCTTCCAAATTTGTTTCACATAAAGTACAAAGATTGTTCAAGTACACTTTCTTAAAATATTCTTTATTAAACCCCAACAGAAAAACCTCCTAATTATTCATAAAAAATTACCTGGTTAAAAAAAATTAATTATCTAAAATTTTTTTATAAATATCCAAATACTTTTCTGCAGAATTATTCCAACTATAATCACATGCCATAGCCTTTTTAACTAAAAATTCCCAAATGTCTTTATTATAATAAAAATCAATTGCCCTTTTAATAGTATAGAGCATATCCTGAGCATTTATATTACTAAAAGAAAAACCATTTCCTTCTCCAGTATATTCATTATAAGAAAAAATGGTATCTTTAAGCCCTCCTGTTTCTCTAACTACAGGCAAAGTACCATATCTTAAAGCTATAATTTGTCCTAAACCGCAAGGCTCATATAAAGAAGGCATTAAAAAAATATCTGATGCTGCATATATTTTATGTGACAATTTATCGTCAAAATAAATATTTGCAGATAATTTACCCTTGTATATTTTTTCTTTTTCCTTAAAAAAACTTTCATAAGCACTGTCCCCAGTGCCTAATATCACCATTTGAACATCCATATTTAAAATATCATCTAAAACACACTTTATTAAATCCATACCTTTACCTTCTACTAATCTTGAAACTATTGATATAATAGGCACTTCTTCCCTAACATCTAAATTTAAGCTTTTTTGAAGTTGAATTTTATTTATAATATTTTTTCCTGTAAACTTAGAATAATTAGCCCATATATTTTTATCCCTTTCAGGATTATACACATGATAATCTATACCATTTACAATACCATAAATTTTATAATTTACACTTTTTAAAAGCTGATGTAATCCTTCTCCAAAATACTCACTTTGAATTTCTTTTGAATAAGTTTCACTTACAGTAGATACTACATCAGAATAAATTACACCACCTTTTAAAAAATTAACTTTTTCATAAAACTCTAATTTATCTATAGTAAAAACTTCCTCACCCATATTTAAAAGCTCTCCCAATACTTCTTTTCCAAACACACCTTGATACTTTAAATTATGAATAGTAAAAAAAGTTTTTATTTCATTATAAAAAGGATTGTACTTATACTGTTCCTTTAAAAACACACTTACTAAAGCTGTATGCCAGTCATTACAATGTATTATATCTGGCTTAAATCCTATATGAGTAAGTGATTCTAAAATAGCCCTAGAAAAATAAGCTATTCTCTCTCCTTCATCATAATAGCCGTATAATCCCTTTCTTTTAAAATAATATTCATTATCTACAAAATAATAAGTAACACCTTCATGCTCTAGCTGTTCAATACCACAATATTGATTTCTCCAACCTACTGTTACTCTAAAATTACAAATATTTCTCATTTTTTCTTTAAAACTATAATGTATATCTTCATATTTAGGAATGATAACTCTAACATCTATTCCCTTTTTTTTAATCTCCTTTGGAAGAGAACCTACTACATCTCCAAGACCTCCTGCTTTAGCAAAAGGATAACATTCTGAAGCTGCAAAAAGAATCTTCATATAATTACCTCCTTAAATAATAGCTTTTTTTTCTATTATTAATGGATAATATTTACCTCCTATTAATGTCATGTTTTTAGTTATAGTAACTTCTTTATCTAAAATAACATTTTCTATTTTAGCACACTGCTGTACTAATGAATTTTCCATAATAATACTGTCTTTAACATAAGCCCCTTTTTCCACTTTAACCCCTCTAGATATAATACTATTTTCAACATTTCCTGCTATAATAGAACCATTGGCAATTAAAGAATTTTTAACTTGTGCTGTTTCCATGTACTTTACAGGAGGCTGGTCCTTTACAGAAGTATATATTAAGCCTTCTTTTGTAAATAACTCAGTAGCTATATCCACATTTAACAAATCCATATTGTATTTATAATAATTTTTAACAGAATCTATATTTGCCACATAGCCTTTGTATTCATATCCATAAACTTTTAAAGCTCTTAAATTATGGATTATGCAATGAGTTTTAAAATTATATACTCCTCTAGATATACATCTATTTATTAAATCTACTAGCAAATATTTTTCCATTAAATATACTTCCATAGATTCCTTTGAACTATAGGCCTTTTGGGGATTTACTTCCATTCTAAATACCCTGCCTAATTTATCTGTTTCCATTATAGTTTTTTTATTATGATTTAATATATCCTTGCCAAAATCCTTATATATTATTGTAATATCTGCATTTTTTTCTATATGATGCTTTAATACTTTTTTAAAATCCATATTAAATAAAAAATTACTACTGCATACTATTACATACTTTTCTGAAGCTTTGCTAAAGTAATCTATATTTGCATAAAAATTTTCTAAATCACCTTTAGGAATATCATCCACTGTTTTTATAGAATTAGGAGGAAGTATATTTAATCCATTTATTTTTCTATCCAGTCCCCATTCCTTACCTGAACGAAGATGTGCCATTACTGACCTAGCATTATTTTGAAGCAAAACTCCTACATTTTGCACACCTGAATTTATCATATTAGACAATATAAAATCTATAAGTCTATACCTGCCCCCAAAAGGAACAGCACCTATAGACCTATTAGCTGTTATTTCCTTTAAATTACTTTCTTCATCTAAATTATTTATTATCCCCAAAACATTTTTCATTACACTACCCCCTAAAATTCCTAATCATAATCTTCACTAATACTTGCCACTACTATCCCCTTAGGTATTTGAGATTCTTTTAATACTGTAACTTCTCCACCTATTACTGTAATATCCGAATCTATTTTTTCATATAAATATTCATCTATATTATCACTGCTTTTACCTATAGAAGCCCCTTCTTCTATAACAGCTTCTTCTCCTATAATAGATTTTTCAATTATTACATTTCTATCTATTTTTACATTAGGCATTATTACAGAGTGCTTTATAAAGCTGCCTTCTTCTATATAAACTCCAGGAAATATTACGGAATTTTCTACATTGCCATGTATAATACAGCCTTCATTTACAAGAGAATTAGTAACTTTTGATTTATTTCCTATATAATTTGGAACTTTAGTTGGATTTACTGAATATATTTTCCACTTAGTATCATATAAATTTAATTTTGGATTATCACAAAGTAAATCCATATTGCTTTCCCAAAAGCTTTCTATAGTACCTACATCTTTCCAATAACCTTCAAAATTATAAGCATAGGCTTTCCTATTATCTTTAATTATTTTAGGTATAATATCCTTGCCAAAATCGTGATTAGAATTTTTATTAATTTCATCTTTTATTAAATAATATTTTAATAATTCCCAATTAAAAATATATATTCCCATAGAAGCTAAATTGTTTTTTGGATTTTTAGGCTTTTCTTCAAATTCTAAAATTTTATTATGGCTATCTGTATTCATAATTCCAAATCTACTAGCTTCTTCAAAATCAACTTTTATAACTGCAATAGTTGCTTCTGCTCCTTTTTCTTTGTGATAATCTAACATTTTTGAATAATCCATTTTATATACATGATCTCCAGACAATATAATTACATATAAAGGACTATACTCATCTATAAAATTTATATTTTGATACACAGAATTAGCAGTACCCTTGTACCATTCTCTTCTGCCTACCATAGCATAAGGAGGGAGTACTGTGACTCCCCCATTGCTTACATCTAAGTCCCAAGGACTTCCTATACCTATATAAGAATTTAAAATTAAAGGTTCATATTGAGTAAGTACACCTACTGTGTCTATACCTGAATTAGAACAATTACTTAAGGTAAAATCTATTATTCTATACTTACCTCCAAAATAAACTGCTGGTTTAGCTAGTTTTTTTGTAAGTATTTTAAGGCGGCTTCCTTGACCTCCTGCTAAAATCATAGCTATGCATTCCTTATGCTTCATTTACATTTCCCCCTAAGTCTTTTATGTTTTTATTACCTTTAATCCTATAATTTAGATTATTGATTCTATTTTCATATTCTTCTTCCTTAAAAAAACTTTTAAATTTTATGAAAATAGTGGATAAAGGTGGTAGTATCAACTGTACAGAGTATGTTTTATTGTGCCACTTTATTTCTTCCGAATTTATATTTTCATTATTTTTATTACCTTTTCCACCAAATTCACATAAATCACTATTAAATACTTCTTTATAAATTCCTTTAAAAGGAACACCTATCCTATAATTTTCTCTAATTACAGGAGTAAAATTACATATAACTATTATAAAATCTAATTTTTCTTTTCCTTTTCTCATAAATGTTATAACACTATTGGTATAATCATTGCCATCTATAAAATCTAGACATTCTACTTCACAATCTTTTTCCCATAATGTTTTTTCATTTAAGTAAAAATAATTTAATTTTTTAACATAATGCTGCAATTTTCTATGAGCATCATATTTTAATAAAAACCAGTCTAATTCTTCTTTATCTCTCCACTCTATAAATTGTCCAAACTCTCCACCCATAAATAAAAGCTTTTTACCAGGATGACCTATCATATATCCATAGAAAGCTCTCAAATTAGCAAACTTTTCATAGTAATTCCCACTGATTTTATTAATTAAAGATTTTTTACCATGTACCACTTCATCATGAGATAAAGGCAATATATAGTTTTCTGAAAAAGCATAAGAAAAAGAAAAAGTTATTTTACTGTGATGCCACTTTCTATGAATAGTATCTATTTCCATATACTTTAATGTATCATTCATCCAACCCATATTCCATTTAAAATTATATCCTAAACCTCCTATGTATGTAGGTCTAGTAACCATAGGCCAAGCTGTTGATTCCTCTGCAATCATAAGAGCCCCTGGAAAACTTTTAAATATTACTTCATTTAACTTTTTCATAAAAGCTACTGCCTCTAAATTTTCTTTTCCACCATATATATTAGGTATCCACTGGTGCTCACTTTTTCCATAATCTAAATAAAGCATACTAGCTACAGCATCTACTCTAAGTCCGTCTAAATGGTACACATGAAACCAAAAATAAGCATTAGAAATTAAAAAACTCCAAACTTGATTTTTTGTAAAATCAAAGTTTAATGTACCCCAGTGAGGATTTTCTGATTTTAAACTATTTGAATTTTCATAAAGACAGCTGCCATCAAATTTTGAAAGACCATGGCTATCTTTACAAAAATGTGCTGGTACCCAATCTAAAATCACGCCTATGCCCTTTTCATGACAATAATCTATAAAATACATAAAATCTTCTGGAGTTCCATATCTACTAGTTACACTATAGTAACCTGTTATTTGATAACCCCAAGATTCATCTAAAGGATGTTCTGCCACTGGTAAAATTTCTATATGAGTGTATCCTAATTCTAAAACATAATCTATTAATTCTTTTGCTAAATTCCGATAATTAACCCCTTTTTTTATTTTTTTAAAACTTCCTAAATGTACTTCATATATGAGCATTGGAGAATTGTATGGGTTATAATATATTTTTTTATTTTGCCAATTATAATCTTTCCAAGCGTAATTATTCAAAGGAAAAACTATAGAATTTGTACCTGGTCTTAATTCTGAATAAAAAGCATAAGGATCCGCCTTAAATATTTCATTATTATTTTTAGTAATTATTTTGTATTTATATCTATCTCCTTTTTTTATATTGGGTATAAACAAACTCCATATACCATATTTTTTCTTATTCTCCATTATGTGATTTTCACTTTGCCAATTATTAAAATCTCCTACTACAGATACTTCTTTAGCATTAGGAGCCCAAAGTGAAAATCTTGCTCCTTTTATTCCATTTTCTTCTGTTATATGAGCTCCTAACAAATTGTAACTTTTATAATGCTGCCCATTATTAAATTTAATCAAATTAGGAGCTGATATATCCTCTATTTTTATTACCATCACCTCCAAAAATAACCCATTACCAATTGTTATAATATTCTATAAAGAATATTTATTTCCTCTTTTGCAGCAAAAAAATTTTATAAAATTAAATTTTAAACAGCTAATCATTAATATATATGGCTTATCTATAAATTTATTACAAAAATAAGGGGACGGTTAACAAATAATTGAGAAACTAATTTAGGGGACAGTTAACAAATAATTATGAAAATACATGGGCCGTAAAATATTTTAGCACTGTATTGAATAAACTCTATAAATTTCTTACTTTTAAAAAACTATTTTACGTGAAGAACTTTTCACTGTTTGAGCCAAGCGAGTTTGAAAAGTTTAGTAAAATAGTTTTTTAAAAGTATAGAATTTAAGAGTGAAATTCACTTTAAGTGCTAAAATATTTTACGACCCATGTATTTTCATAATTATTTGTTAACTGTCCCCTAAATTAGTTTCTCAATTATTTGTTAACCGTCCCCTTATTTTGCTTCTACTTGCTTTGTCCAAGAATCTACATAAGTTCCTGTAGCCCATTGACACATAATAGGTTCTTCTCCTTCTTTTAAATTTACATTAATAGCTATGTCACCTATAACTCCATTTTTTAAATGTGCTACCATTAAATTTGTTTTTGTAAATATTATTATAAAATCTCTATTAGGAGAAGTATAAGCATCTGTAGCAAGGGGCACTTTAGATTTTATAACATTGAAAGAAGGATATAATTCATCGTAATTTACTATTTTTTTAGGAGGTGCATAAGATATATCATAATCCATTTTAGAATCATTAAAATTAACTCTTCCCCTTAAAATCCATCTTCCGCTTCTTCTTACTACTGCCCAATTCTTACACATATCTTTTTTATTTACTGCTGTTTTATATTTTTCTTCATAAGAATTAAAAATATTGCTTAAAGAATTAGATACACTATGTATATTTAAACCTTCACCTTGAAGATTATCTAAGGGAAAAACTCTTAAATAAGACTCTTGAAAATCTAATACTTTATCTATAGAAATATACTCATTACCTATAAATATAATTTTTCCACAACCTAAATCTCTACTATTTTTATACTTGTGATTTTCATTTATTTTCTTACAAGAATTAAAATCTTCTGCCCAAAGTACATTATCCTGTACACCTACTTTAAAAAAACCATTTTTCCTAGGCACTAAAATATTTTCAATTTCTTTTAATTTATCAAATTTCCCATAGTTATAAGATATCCATAAAGTCCTGTAATTATATTTATATTCTTCATCATTAAATCTAAGACCTAATAGTACTCCAGATTTATATTTTATTTCTTTTTCTATATTAGAAATTATGATTTTAGAATCCTTTTCTTTTAAATTTAACTTTAATTTACCTTGTGAGCCTTCTCTTTTAAAAAACAATAATAATCCTTCTTGATTTTTTATTACATAATTTTTATCTATTTGTATATACTCATCAAAAAATTTATCTTCTTTTGAAGAAATAGTTATAACTTTCATATACTCATTTTTTATGCCAATAGAGCTATCTTTTATTTTAAATTTATCCCAAAAATAACTTTTAGAATTAACTATTTTTACTTTAAAATTAGGTTCTTTGCAAATTTCTTTATTAAAATAAACAGTATTTTTATCAAAATGAGCTTTTTCACCTATATAATTTTTAGCTTCTTCCTTAGTTATAGAAGAATCATTAATAAATGTATACTTTTCTACTATCCAATTTCCTTCAAGAGGAACATTAATTATTTTTCTAGGTACTATTTTAGGTGTAAAAGATAGTTTTATATTTTTAAAAGCAAAAATCATTAATATAAATACTGGTACAATAACTAAATAACTAATCTTTTTCAATTTTACCACCTTTCCTCCTATTAATTTTATAATTCATAAGGTATTTTTACATACACAATAGTACCTTTATTTAACTCACTGTTTATTTCTAAAATTCCCTCATGAAGCTCCACTATTTCTTTACACACTGAAAGACCTATGCCATTTTTAGACATACTATTTTTCCCTTTAAAAAATTTTTCTGTAACATGAGGCAAATCTTCTTTTGATATACCTGTACCAGAATCTTTTATTTTTATTACTAAATAGTTTTCATCTTTATAAACAGAAAATATTATATAGCCTTCCTTAGGAGTAAATTTAAAAGCATTATCCAATATATTTAAAATCACTTGGCTAATTCTATTTTTATCTAATAAAATAGGCGGAATATTTTTTTCAATATCCATAGTAAATTTTATATTTTCCCTATTAGCTCTTGGCTTCATTTGATTTTTAATAAATCTAGCTAAATTATCTATTTCTACATATTCTTTTTTTAAATTAACTTTTCCTGAAATCAGCTTGGAAAAATCCAGTAATTCCTCCACTAATAAAGACAATCTATCGCTTTCTTTCTCTATTATTTCTAAACCTTCATATACTTCTTCTTTATCTTCTAAATCTCCTAATTTTATAGTAGCTGCCCAGCCTTTTATAGAAGTTAATGGTGTTCTAAGCTCATGAGATACAGAAGATATAAAATCATTTTTCAATCTTTCATTTTTTATTATTTCATCTGCCATAAAATTTAATGTAGATGCTAGCTCTCCTATTTCATCATCTCTTCTTATTATTAACCTTTCATTAAAAGTACCTGATGCAAATTTTTCAGCTACTTTATTAACTTCCTCTAAAGGTTCAATTATAGTATTAGACAAAAATATGCTTACCATGCTAGATATTATTATGACAAATAATCCTATAATAAAAAACAACAAAGATATTCTATTTAACATACTATCTACTTTTGAAAGAGAAGATATAAACCTTAAAACTCCCTCAATACCACTAGCAGATTTTAATGGATAAGATACATACAACACATTTTCACCAGTAACATCATCTTTTTTTATATCTGTACCTAACTTACCTTTAAGGGCTTTTTCAATATCTTCCCCCACTACAGTACCTTCCACAAAATTACCTATAGAATCCATAAGCATTTTAGAATCCTTATTTATTATTTGCACTTCTGCAGAAGTATTTTTCCAAAATATATCCGCATTATTTCTTACATTTTCTTCTAAAGTAGAAGAAGAAAAATAATTATTATAAAATTCTACAGAAATTTTTATTTGATTTGAAAGCAAGTTTTGAGTATTGTTATAATAATATTTTTTTATAGCAGCAATAAGTACAGCTTCTAATATAAACACTGTTATTATTATAATAAAAAGATAGCTTCCAACTAATCTAGACTTAATGCCCTTCAAAATATCAATCCTTTCTCCATCTGTAGCCTACTCCCCATATAGTTTCTATATAATTAGGCTGTGAAGGATTATGTTCTATCTTTTCCCTAATCCTTCTAATATTCACATCTACTATTTTATTATCTCCAAAATAATCATATCCCCAAACCAAATTAAGTATTTCATCTCTAGTAAAAGCCTTATCCTCATTTTCCATAAAGTTTTTTATAATTAAATATTCTTTAGGAGTTAATTCTATTTCTTTATTATTTTTATATAGCTTTCTAGACTGAGTGTTTAACTTAAATTCACCAGAAATAATTTCACTATTTTCCTTTTTTAAATTACTTTTATTTATCCTTCTAAGTAATGCATTTATTCTAGCTATTAACTCCAATGGATTAAAAGGTTTAGTAACATAATCATCTGCTCCAAATTCCAGTCCCATTATTTTATCCATATCTTGAGTTCTAGCTGTAAGCATAATAATGCCTACTTCTTTTAAATATTTTCTTAAAATTTCACAAGTTTTAAAACCATCTATGCCTGGTAGCATAATATCTAATATAATAACATCTGGCTTTTCCAGATTAGCTTTTTCTATAGCCTCTTCTCCAGAAGAAGCTTCTATAACTTTAAAATTATTTCTCTTTAAATTTATTTTTATAAAACCTCTTATAGATTCTTCATCTTCTACAATAAGTACCTTATTTTCCATACAAATTCCCAACTTTCTGTTTTATTTATTAATATCACTAAAATTATAACATAGTATAATATTAAATTTGATAAAATATTACCTTTGTAACTAATTTGTAATATTATATTAATATTTTTGTTAAGCATAAAATCTAAATATGGAGTATTATATACCTGAAGGTAAAAAATAGTTTAAAAAAGTATAAACAGCTAAGGAGAGATACAAATGAAAAAAGGAATTATGTTTTTAATATTACTAATAATGATAGGTTCTTTTGGATTCTTTTTCGCCCATAACAAAGCAGCTAAAAGTAATGTATTAACTAAAGCAGCAGATTCCAAAAAAACTGAACAAATGGAATCTGAGAAAAAAAGGATACAAGCTGAAAAAGAAAAGAAAGAAAAAGAAGAAAAATCTAAAACTAAATTTGCACCAGGTAATGTAATGGAAGAAATAGATGCTTTAAATGCCAAAGAAGACACTGAAAAAGTTGCTTATTTAACTTTTGATGATGGTCCTTCTCGCAATTTAACACCTAAAATACTGGACATACTAAAAGAAAATGATGTAAAAGCTACTTTCTTTGTAATAGGCTATATGGCTGAAGAAAATAAAGATTTACTTATAAGAGAAAAAAATGAGGGACATTCTATAGCTAACCACACTTATTCTCATAATTATAAGAAAATTTATTCTAGTCCAGAAGCTTTTTTGCAGGATTTACAAAAGGGTAATGATGTTTTAAAAAATATATTAGGTGAAGATTACAATAGCAAATTAATAAGATTTCCTGGTGGTTCCTTTGGTAACAGATTAAATCCTTTTAAAGAAGCAGCTAAAAATAACGGCTATTCTTTTGTAGATTGGAATGCTTTAAATGGAGACGCAGAAGCTCCTCTTGTATCTGTAGAAAAACTAATGCAAAATTTAAGGACAAGCACTGAAGGTCAAAAGCAAGTAGTTATTTTAATGCATGATGCACCAGCAAAAACTACAACTGTACAAGCTCTACCTGAAGCCATACAATACTTAAAATCTCAAGGATACACTTTTAAAACTTTGAATTAAAATACTTAATGTTAGTATAATTTGCAGATAAAAAAGAATTGTAAATAATTTATGTGAAAATAATAATACAGATTTATAAAGAGAGTTTGTAAATAATTTGAATGAATTTTAGAGAATCTTAGAAGAAAAAATAAAAAAACTCCGTAATTCATCACAGGACGTGATGAGCCAATTTCCGCACCAAGGACGGTGCATAAATTGGGTAGGAGTTTTTTTGTTTTTTATTCTTAGAGTCTCTTAATGAAATGACTTATTTACAAACTCTCTTTATAAATCTGTATTATTATTTTCACATAAATTATTTACAATTCTTTTTTATCTGCAAATTATACTAACATTAAGTATTTTAATTCAAAGTTTTAAAAACTCAATTAAGTGCAAAAAAATGCACTTCCAGCAAAATAAAATTTTAACTAGAAGTGCACCCCTAACACTATCTCCTCTGTCCTCTCTCAACTGTCAACTCCCTAACTTTCCTCCCCAGAAAATTTTTCGTAATGCAATGGAGAAAAATTATCCACAACTCTAAACTCTTAACTCTAAACTAATAAAGCAATATATTATCACTAAGCATAGCTTTAACTGATTTTTCTTCTTGTATACCTTCCATTATTTTAACAGAAGATTTAGTATCACCTATTAAAATTCCACCTACTATAACGCCTTTTCTAAAGAACATTTTCTTATAAATATTTTTATCTAAATTAGTAGAACCTATACCTACTAAATCACTGGAAGCTACGTCACCACAAGAAAATACATTAGCATTCATAGAAGTAAATACTGTAGATGGTACAAAGCCCTCAAATACTATATCATCCCCAGAAGCATTAGCTCCTGCAACTTTTGCCATTTCTATTGCTGCTGGCCAGTTTCCATAAGCTCTTCCATTAAGTTCTGCTACATCACCACAAGCATATATATCTTTTATATTTGTTTCCATTTTTTCGTTTACAATTACACCTTTATCTACTTTTAATCCAGATTTTTCTGCTACTTCTTTTCTTGGTCTAACACCTGTTGAGAAAAGTACTATATCTGAATCTATTATTTTTCCACTTTTTAACTTAAATCCTGATACTTTATCTTCTCCAAGTATTTCTTCTGTGTCTTCTTCAGTTAATACGTGAACTCCTGAATCATCTACTATTTTCTTAAATATTTTAGCTCCTTCTTCATCTAACTGTCTTACTAGTAGCCTATTAGAACGTTCTATAACATATACTTCTAATCCTCTTTGTCTCATAGCCCAAGCACCTTCAAGCCCTAAAAGACCTCCACCTACAACTACTGCTACTTTAGCATTTTCCATTTTATCTATAATTCTTTCTGCATCTTCTAAGCTTCTTAAAGTAACTACTCCCTCTTTGTCACTGCCTTTTACAGGAGGTAAGAAACTTCTTGCACCGTTAGCTATTATTAATTTATCATATTTTACTTCTTCACCATTTTCTAATACTACTTTTTTATTTTCAGATTTTATTTCAGATACATTTACTCCTAATTTTACTAAAATATTGTTATCTTTATACCAATTTTCATCACTTACATAAAACTCACTATCTGGAAGTTTGTTTTGTAAGTAATCTGAAAGTTGTGGTCTATAATATGTTAATACTTTTTCTGAAGAAAGAATTTCTATAGAACAAACTTTATTTCTCTTTCTTATAGATTCTGCTGCTGTGTATCCTGCTATACCATTTCCTATTATTACAAATTTTTCATCTTTATCTGATTTAAATCCTAAATCATCTTTCTCTAATTCTACAAATTGTTCTTTACTTGCTCCACAAGCTGGACAAACTTCCGGAGGTGTTAATCCTGGAAATACTTGTCCACAAACTACACACTTCCATAATTTCATTGAAGAAGATTGTTCATTTACTGATTTTGGATTTGATTTTTCTATTATTTTTTCTGCTATAGTTTCTCCAAATTCATAAGATTTATTCAATTCTTCTTCTGAAGGTCTAAAATTAGCTCTAATGCCAGGAACTATATCCATTTTAAGAGATTTTAATCTTGATTCTATATTTCTTACAGCTTCTCCGCTCCATCCATATGAACCAAAAGCTCCTGCTACTTTTTTACCATGTACAATAGGATTTAACATATTTAAAATATCCATTACTGGTTTTAAAGCATCTCCATTTATAGTTGGTGAACCAAACAAAATACCATCTGCTAAATATATTTTATTTAAAATTTCTTCTACATTATGTTTTGTAATATCAAATAAATCTACAATAAAATCTTCTTTAGACTTAATTGCTTCTGCAATCTTCTCTGCCATAGCTTCTGTATATCCATAAGCTGATACATAAGATATAACCACTCTCTTTTTACCATATTGTGGTAACTCTTCAGTACTCCACTTTTTATAAATTTCTACTATTTTTAAAGGATTATCCCTTAAAATCGGTCCATGACCAGGACAAATTACATCTATATCTAAATCTTTTATTTTATCTACAGCTTTTAATACATAAGATTTAAAAGGTCCTATAATCATATCAAAATAATACTTTAATGCTTCCATATACTCTTCTTCATTTTCAATATAGTCATTAAATACTTTGTCTAAACAATAGTGACTTCCAAAAGAATCACAAGTAATTAAAACTTTATCTTCTTCTACATAACTATATATAGAATCTGGCCAATGTAAAAATGGAGCATTTATAAACTTAATAGTTTTTCCTCCTAAATCTAATTTATCACCATCTTTTACAACTATAGTTTCAAATTCTTTATTAGCTATAGCTTTTATAAATTTAATAGCTGCAGGAGAACCAACTACCTTAGCCTTTGGTGCTAAATCTAACATTTTACCAATAGCTCCAGCATGATCTGGCTCTGTGTGATTTACAACAATATAATCTATTTTAGAAATATCTATATTTAAAGATTTTAATCTTTCTACATACTCATCAAAAAACTTTTCTTTAACAGTTTCAAAAACTGCTGTTTTATTTTTTCCTTTCACTACATAAGAATTATATGTTGTTCCATAAGGTGTAGTCATTATTATATCAAATACTTTTAATTTTTTATCTAAGGCACCTACCCAATAAATATTATTTTTTACTTCTAAAGCTTTCATTTAATTACCTCCATTCAAAATAATAATTGTTAATCAATAATAATTATCTTAAATTCATTATAAGCTATTATTACCAAAAAATCAATATTATTTTATAATTATTTTTAGTTTTAAAAAAAAAGTTTTTTATTTAACCATATTTTTATAAAGCTGTAATATTAAATATAATCTTATATAAATTCGCTAATGAAGATAATACTTTAGATGTATTCCTATTTAATGTAAAAATTCTATGACCAGCATAAGTTGACATAACATAGAAACTATTATAAAATAAATAATACTATATGTTTATATATTTTAAGGGTTTAATAAGGATTTTTTAAATTAAAGCGAGGGTGATTGTATTTGGAAAATTATGTTACTGTTAACGATTCTATAAATGCTTACGACACCATGAGGCTTTATCTAAAAGAAATTGGCGCTATAGAACTATTATCTAGAGAAGAAGAAGTTTCCTTAGCAAAAAAAATAGAAAACGGCGACAATAAAGCTAGAGAAACTCTATTAAAATCTAATTTAAGATTAGTAGTTTGTATAGCCAAAAAATATATAGGAAGAGGTCTTCCTCTTTTAGATTTAATTCAAGAAGGTAATTTAGGTCTTATGAAAGCCATAGATAAATTTGACTATAAAAAAGGATTTAAATTTAGCACCTATGCTACTTGGTGGATAAAACAATCAATATCTAGAGCTATAGCAGATAAATCCAGAGCTATTAGACTACCAGTACATATAAACGAAAACGTAAATAAATTAAATAAAGCTTCTAAAAAACTATATCAAAAGCTGGGAAGAGCCCCTGATATTGATGAAATTGCAGAATGCATGGACATGCCCTTAGAATATGTAAAAAAATTAATGAGAGTTTCAAAAACTCCTTTGTCTCTTGAACTTCCTATAGATGATCAAGGAAATTCTAAGTTAGAAGATTTTATTCCAGACTACGAAAATGCTTCCCCAGAAGAAATAGCAGAACATTCCATGTTAAAAAAACAATTATTGGATGTAATATCTACTTTAAATCCTAGAGAAGAAAAAATATTAAAACTTAGATTTGGTTTAGAAAATGGAGAAGCAAAAACTTTAGATGAAGTTAGTAAAGAATTTAATTTAACTAAAGAAAGAATAAGGCAAATAGAAAAAAGAGCTCTTTTAAAATTAAAGCATCCTAGTAGAAGTGGTAAGTTAAAAGATTATTTGTAAAAATAATCTTTTAATTTTACATAAAACACTATTTGTTAGTGTTTACATTTCGCAAAAAAATTTCTTATAAAAATTAAATTTTAGCTTATAAATTCTCATTAAGTTATCTACCCACTCTTAGTTACACTAAAAAAGAGTGGGTAATCTTACTACATATACTTATTAAATATAATATGATTAAAAGGAAGTGATTATTCATGAAAAAAATCTTAAAAACACTACTATTCACTTTACTAATTGCATTTGCTTTAAGCAACAAAGTTTTAGCAGAAGAATCCTACAAAGAATTTCCCAATAAAACCAATGTATCTCAAAATAAAATTTGGACAGTAAATTTTAATATTGCCTTTGACCCTTCTACTATAAATGAAGAAAATGTAAAAGTTATAGATAGCGATAATAATATTGTTAGTGCAGCAATACAAACAGGAAACTTAAATTCATCAATAATTGTAAATATTCCTGCTGGAGGATACACTCCTGGAAAAACTTATTATTTAATATTAAATACAAAAATCAAATCTCACAAAGGAAATAATCTTGCAAAACCTGTAAAAATGAAATTTGATATTGCTAAAAATTATACTATTGGCTCTAACTATGAAATATTACCTAAAATAAACTCCTGCTCTATAGAAAACACTGATATTTCACAAAACAAAAATTTAGAAATAAACTTAACTGCAAAAGATTGGGATAAAGTTCAATATAGAGTATTCATTCACAAATATGAATATGGAAACGATAGCTATGAAGAAATAACTAATGGATACACTAATTCAACTTATGCTAACACTCCTTACAAAATTGTTTCTTCTAAAAAGCTACCTTCTGGAACTAATGGACAAAAATATAAGCTTTTAATATTTGTTAAAAAAGCAGATTCTACTGGAACTTATAGAACAAATGTAAATGACACAGTAAAAAACATGGACTATGACAACTATTATGTAGATTATTTTAGAATACTACCTAAAGTAGATAATTCCAATACTGAAGTTAAAAATTACAGTAATACTTTAAATAAAGTTACTGAAATTCAATCAAAAATTTCATCTTCTGCTGTAACCGACGAAGCTCCTGGAAGTTGGACAACAGCTAATGAAAATCAAATAAAATACTATTTAAACTATAAAAACTTTATGGATCCTTATGGAAAATTTATGTTTTTAAAATTAAATTACATGGAAGGTATTACAAAAGAAGATTTAAATAGCATTTTAAAAGGAAAAGGTATTTTAGAAGGTCATGGAGAAACATTTTTAAAAGCTTCTAAAGAAAATAATATAAATCCTATTTACTTAGTATCCCACTGCCTTTTAGAAACTGGTAACGGCACATCTAAATTAGCTAAAGGCATAGAAGTAAATAAAATAGATGGAAAAGAAGTAGAAATAAAAACAGTATTTAATTTATTTGGAATAAAAGCTTATGACAATGATCCTATAAAATATGGCTCTTTACATGCTTATGAACAAGATTGGACAAGCATTGATAAAGCTATAGAAGGCGGTGCTAAGTATATATCTGAAAACTACATAAATTCATATTACAAACAAGATACTTTATATAAAATGAGATGGAATCCTGAAAAACCAGGCACTCATCAATATGCTACAGACATAGCTTGGCCATTTAAACAAATACTAAATATAAAGCCTTATTTTGATAAATGTCAAAATGCAAAACCAGTGTTTGAAATACCTTCTTTTAATTAAGATAGGACATTTTTGGAGTTGAGAGTTGAGAGTTGAGAGGGAAGAGTTGAGAGTTGTGGAGAATTTTTCTCCATAACTCTTAACTCTTCCCTCTCAACTCTCAACTTCAATTGCTCTCATAATTAGTAATCTCTTTAATACTATTTCCTTCTCCTGCAAATACTACTGTAGGCTTGTATTTTTTAGCTTCTTCTTCTTCCATATGACAATAAGCAATTATAATAACCTTGTCACCAGGTTGCACACATCTTGCTGCAGCTCCATTTAAGCATATTACTCCGCTATTTTCTTTTCCTTCTATAGCATAAGTTTCAAGCCTTGCTCCATTGTTTATATCTACAATTTGCACTTTTTCATTATTTAGTATATTAGCTGCTTTCATTAAAGATTTATCTATAGTTATACTTCCCACATAATTTAATTCTGCTTGTGTAACTTCTGCTCTATGAATTTTGGATTTTAACATATTTAATATCATGTTATTTCCTCCTAGTTTAATTTAAATGTAAAATTATCTATTAATCTAGTTTTTCCTATATACACTGCTATAGCCACAAGTACAGTTTTTTCTATTTTATCTAATTTTTCTAAATTTTCACTATCTACAATTTCTATATAATCTATTTTTGCTAGAGTTTCTGAATTTATTTCATTTTCTATAATTTCCTTTAATTTTGCTGCATTTCTTTCTCCATTTTCCATAAGAGAATTAGCTTTTTTAAGACTTTTATTTAATATTAAAGCTGCTTTTCTTTCTTCTTTTGAAAGATAAATATTTCTGGAGCTTTTAGCCAGTCCATCTTCTTCCCTGATAATAGGACAACCTACTATTTCTAAGTTAAAGTTTAAGTCTTTAACCATTTTCTTTACTACAGCTAGTTGCTGGGCATCTTTTTCTCCAAAGTAAGCCTTATCTGGTGATACTATGTGAAATAACTTAGTAAGCACTGTACAAACTCCTCTAAAGTGTACTGGTCTTTTAGCTCCACATAATCCTTTTGTTAAATTTTCTACATTTACATAGCTACAAGAACTTTCTGGATACATTTCTAAAACTTCTGGATTAAATACTAAATTTGCTCCTGCTTTTTCGCAAACTTCTAAATCTCTTTCTAAATCCCTGGGATACTTATCTAAGTCTTCATTTTCTCCAAATTGTAGTGGATTTAAAAATACACTTACTACTACTTTATCATTTTCTTTAACTGCTCTATCTATAAGGCTTTTATGACCTTCATGTAAATATCCCATAGTTGGTACAAGCCCTACTTTTAAATTTTGTTTTTTCCATTCATTAACTTGTTTTTTTACTTCTTCTATTTTATGAACTGCATTTATCATTTGATTTCTCCTCCCAACAAACTACTTAAACAAATTAGTATAGTTTATTTAAAACTTCTTCATCTATTTTAAAACAATGTTCTTTTGCAGGGAAATTTCCTTCTTGAACTTCTTTTATATATTCTTTAAATGCATCTTTCATAGTTTCTCCTACTTTAGCATATTGTTTAACAAATTTAGGTTTAAAATCTGAAAACATACCTAACATATCTTGATATACTAATATTTGTCCATCACAGCCTGCACCTGCTCCTATACCTATAGTTGGTATAGATACTTCTTTAGTTATTATTTCTGCAAGCTTAGCTGGTATACATTCAAATACTATAGAAAAAGCTCCTGCAGATTCTATTTTTTTAGCATCTCCTATAAGCTTTTTAGCTGCTTCTTCGCTTTTTCCTTGAACTTTAAAACCTCCAAAAGCATTTACTGATTGAGGTGTAAGTCCAATATGACCCATAACTGGTATTTGAGCCTTAACAATAGCTTCTATTTGCTCACATACTGCTGCTCCACCTTCTAATTTTACTGCTTGTGCTCTTCCTTCTTTCATAAGTCTTCCTGCATTAAAAACTGCATCATATACAGAAGTTTGATAAGACATAAATGGCATATCTCCTACTATTAAAGCATTTTTAGCTCCTCTTGCCACTGCACGAGTATGATGAATCATGTCTTCCATAGTAACACTTAAAGTATCTTCATAACCTAAACATACCATGCCTAAAGAATCTCCTACTAATATGCCGTTAATACCTGCTTCATCTACTAATTTTGCTGTAGAATAATCATAAGAAGTAAGCATAGTAAGCTTTTCTCCATTTTTCTTTGCTTCTTTAAAAGTTGATACAGTATTTTTCATTTTAAATTCCTCCCAAAATTTCATTTAATTTTGAGTAGTCTTTTTCACTATGTTTTTCCCTAGCAATTTGTAAAAGTACTAATGATAAATTCTTATATAAAGGCTTATCTTCATCTGGAATAACTTCTAAATGAGACATTACTGTGCCTATATCTCCTCTTTCTATAGGCCCTGTAATAGATTTTAAAAATCCTCTTTCTTTTATGTTCATAATATTGCTTTCTATTAAAGGAAATAGTGCTTTTAAGCTATCTTCGCTACTTACACCACAATTTTCCATATATTTGCATCCTAAATTTAATAAAGCTAGTGCTAAATTGGATACGGTTACATTAGCTAAGTGATATAAATGCTTTTTTTCTCCATTTATAACTACAACTTTGTTGCCTAAACACTCTAACAAGTTTTTCAAATCTTCTATATGTGTTTTATCTCCTTCAATAGAAAAATAAGCCTGTTTTAATTTTTTATAAGAATTTAATTTATCAGAAAAGGGAAACATAGGATGTACAGAATAGACATAAGCACCTGAATTGTTTGCATTTGAAAAGATTCTAGAAGATAATGAGCCGCTAGTATGACATATTATCTTGTTTTTTAAATTAAGTTTACTTATTTGCTGCCAAATATTAAAAATAACATCATCGGGAGTGGTTATAAATAAAATATCACTATCATTTACAATTTCTTTTATATCTTCATAAGCAGTGGAATTAGTAAATTTTGCTGCTTCTTTTGAAGATTTAAAAGATTTACTATAATATCCTTTAACATTTAAATTATTTACTGAAAAATATTTTCCTAGGGAAAACCCAACTTTTCCCGCTCCTATAAAACTTATTTTCAGGTATACCACCTCCAAAATAACTCCCAAAAAATCTGTCTCATTTATTTCTAATATGAGCAGAATAAAAAAAACACACAAATACAAACTGGTGCAGTTCATTTCTGATACTACCCATTGTTAAAATTTTACCATAGTATTCTATTCTTTTCAACTACTTTATACAATTTTTTTACATACAAAAAGCATCTGACATATTGCCAGATGCTTTTTAGTGTAAAAGGGAGAAAGAATACATTGATAAAACTTAGCTGTACCAGCTTTATTATTTAAAAGGCTTTATCTCATAGGAGTGACATAGCTTTTTTATTTGCTACTCATCCTCAACTTTATTTTATCCCAGATTATTTAAATTATTCACTCTAACTAACAAAATAAAAAATTTTTCGTAATGCCAATGAAGAAAAATTCTCCACAACTCTTAACTTTTAAATATTAACTCTCAACTAAAAAAATTGCACAGCAATTTTTCACATTACCACTTATTTGTGCATTTTTCTAATTGCTCTTTTGGATTTTACCTTTGAAGCAAAATCATCAAATATAGTATAAACTACTGGTATAAACACTAGTGTAAGTAGTGTAGATAGTAAAAGTCCTCCTATAACTACTGTAGCCATAGGTGCTTGTGTTTCTGCTCCGTCTCCTATACCTAAAGCCATAGGCACAAGTCCTAAAACTGTAGTTAAAGTTGTCATAAGTATTGGTCTAAGCCTTATAGGACCTGCATTTAATATAGCTTCTTCTCTATTTTCTCCAGTTTTTCTTCTAGTATTTATATAGTCAATTAAAACTATAGCATTGTTAACTACTATACCTGCTAATATTATAAATCCTATTATAGCTGGTACACATAAAGGTCTTCTTGTTATAAATAATCCTAAAGAGCCTCCTGCCAAAGCTAGTGGAACAGAAAACATTATAATAAATGGATTTAAAAGAGATTCAAATTGGGAAGCTAGTACCATGTAAACTAATAGTACTGCTAGTATTAATGCTAATGCCAAATCTGTGAAGGCTTCCATCATATCTTGGCTTTGTCCACCCATTTCTATGCTGTATCCCTTTTGTTTTTCTAAATATTTTATTTTACTTTGAATATCCTTTTGTACACTCTTTAAGTCTCTTCCGTATATTTCACTGGTAATATCTAAAACTCTCTTTTGGTCTTCTCTGTTTATTCCGGAAATACCAGATTTAATATTTATATCTGCTATTAAAGAAAGTGGCACTTTTATTCCCATAGTATTTTCTATAAATGCCTGTTTTAAATTTGATAAACTTTCACTATAAGTATCTTCTCCTTTTATATTTACATCTATTTCATCTCCTTGAAGTCTGTATTTAGTAGCTACATTTCCTTCTATTAAAGATTTTACTTGAGATGAAACTTGTGCTGCTGTAATTCCATATTGAGAGGCACTTTCTCTATTTAATCTTATTTGAAGTTCTGGTTTTCCATCTGTTAAGCTGGATTTTACTTGTCTTGTGCCTTTTACATTTTCAACTATTTTTTTAACTTCATTTCCTAGTTTCTTTAAAGTTTCTAAGTCATCTCCTTTTATTTTTATATCAATAGGTGAAGATGAACCACCAAAACTAACTTGACTTCCAGTAAATTCTATTTTTGCTCCTGGAATGTCCTTTACTTTTTTTGTTAATTCATCCATTACATCAGAAGTACTTCTTTTTCTTTCTCTAATTGGAACTAACATTACATTCATACTAGCTATGTTTTCTCCGCTATTTGAAAAACTATAAGATGAATTTCCTGCATAAGAAAATACAGATTTAACTTCTTTTATTCCTTTAATTTTATCATTTACCTTTGACACAATATTATCTGTATCCTTTACTTTAGAGCCTTCTGGTAATTCTATGGATATAGAAAATTGTCCTTCATCGGATTTAGGAAAAAATTCTGCTCCTACTGTAAATAAAGAAACAGTACTTAATACAAATATACCTACTGCTATAAGTACAGTAGCTCTTCTCCTACTTAAAGCTTTTTTAAGTAAGTTTTTGTATTTTAAATTTAATTTTTCAAAAGCATTATCGAATACTTTATAAATTTTATTTAAAAATTCAAATTTAGTGCCACTATAATCTTTTACTTCCATCTTTAAAAACTTAGAAGACAGCATAGGTATAAGAGTAAGGGCAATAGCTAATGAAGCTACTAATGAAAAAGTTACTGTTAAAGATAATTCTTTAAATATAGTGCCTGTTATGCCTTTAACAAAAACTATAGGTAAAAATACAGCTATAGTAGTTAATGTGGAGGCTATAACTGCTGTGGTAACTTCTGTACTTCCTTTTATAGAAGCATCTTCTCTAGAATTTCCTTCTTGCCTAAATCTATATATATTTTCCAATACTACTATAGAGTTATCCACCAGCATTCCTACACCTAGTGAAAGTCCTCCAAGAGTCATTAAGTTAATAGAAATATTATTAAAATACAATAGTATAAAAGTTGCTATTATAGATATAGGAATAGAAGTTCCTATTATAAAAGTACTTCTTATATTTCTTAAGAATACAAATAAAATAAGTATAGCTAAAATAGCACCTTCTATGGCACTTTTGCTTACATTGTTTATAGATTTCTCTATGTATTCTGATGAGTCAAAACCTATTTCAAAATTAATATTAGGATAATCTTTTTTTAGATTATCTAATTCTTTTTTAACTCTTTTAGCTGCTTCAATGGTGTTGGCATCGGATTGCTTTTGTATAGCAATATTTATACACCTTTTACCATTGGTTTTAGATATAGAGTTTATATCTTTGTGGGTAAGTTCTACCTGAGCTATATCTTTTAAATAAACAGTTCCTCCTGATTTTAAAGGTATAGGTAAATTTTTAACTTCATCTATGTTTTTAAACTCTCCTACAGTTCTTAAAAGCAATTCTTGGTTGCCTTTTTTTACTTTACCTGCAGGTAAATTTAAGTTTTCTGCTGATAATATTTTAGATATATAATCTATACTTAAATTATATCCTTCTAATTTTTGTTGATTTACTTTTACACTTATTTCGTTTTCATATCCACCAGATACATTTACAGAAGCTATTCCTTTTAATCCTTCTAGTCTGTTTTTTACTATATTGTCAGCTGTGCTTTGCATAGTGGATAAGTCTTTTCCATTGGTTAAGGATAAATACATTATAGGTTGAGCATTAGGGTCTATTTTTAAAACCATAGGGTCCTTTGCATCTTTAGGCAAAAATCCCTTTATCATGTCAACTTTTTCTCTCATTCTAAGTGTAGCAAAATTCATATCTGTGCCAAAATTAAACTGCACTATAATTACAGAATTACCTTCCTTACTAATAGAATTTATTTCTTTTATATCTTCTACAGTAGCTAAGGACTGTTCTAGAGGTTTAGTTATTAGTTTTTCTACTTCTTCTGGTCCTACATTGGCATAAGATGTAGATACTATAGCTACTGGCACTTCAATTTTAGGATATAAGTCTATAGGTATTTTTAGTAGTGAAACTGTTCCTAAAGTTAAAATCATAAGTATTATCATTAAAATAGTTACAGGTTTTTTAACTGAAAACTTAGCTATATTCACTAATTATCACTCCTAACCTCTTTTACAGTAGTGCCATTTTGCAAATAGTCCTGTCCCTTTGTTACTACTCTATCTCCTTGATTTAATCCACTTTTTATTTCTACATAATCTCCATTATCTAATCCTAATTCTACTTTAACTTCATGAGCTTTTTTTCCTTTAGATATATAAACTATATTTTTATCATCCCTTTGTATTATGGATTCACTTTTTACTACTATAACATCTTTCTTTATATCTGTTTTAAATTTTACTTTTGCAAACATTCCAGATTTAAGTCCATCTATTTTTCCTACAGCTATCTTTACAGAATAAAGTTGAGTTTTTTCATCTGCTGCAGGGCTTATGCTATCTATTTTACATTCTGCTTTTTTATCTTCTAAAGAAGGTACTTCTATTTTAACACTATCACCTTTATTTAATTTTGTTACTAAATTTTCACTTACATCTACTTTTATATATAGCTTGTCTACACCTACTACAGTAATAGAAGGTTGCATATTAGAAGCCATTTCACCCTTTTCCACATTAACACTAGCCACTATTCCATCTATAGGAGAAGTTACTGAAGCATCTTTTAAAACATCTTGAGCTTGTCTGTATCCTACTTCTGCCTTTTCATAAGCAGCTTGAGCATTTCCTATGCCAGATTGAGACTGATTATAAGCAGCTTCAGCTTGATTTAGTTGTGCTTTTAATGCATCTACATTGCTATCAGAAGCTGCCAATTGTGCTTTTTCTAAATCTGCTTTAGAAATTATTCCTTCCTTATATAGCTCTTCCATTCTTTTAAGATTTACTTTTGCATTTTGTATTTTTTCATAATTGGAGTTGTAGTTAGCCTTAGCTGCATCATAAGCTGCTTTTGCTGTATTCACTCCACCTCTAGCACTATCTAATCCTGCTCTAGCTTGGTTTATTCCTGACTTTGCCATATCTAAAGATTTTTGCAAATCACTTTTATCTAAAGTAAAAAGTACAGTACCTGCTTTTACTTTATCTCCTACTTTTACATTTACACTTTCTACTTTTCCAGGAGTTTTAGGTGCTATTTGAACATCTTTATCTGCCTCCACCTTTCCCGTTAATACAGTATAATTGTAAATTTCATCTTTTTTAGCTGTGCTTACTTCTACAGGTGTATAGGATTCTTCCTGTTTTTCTTCTTTTTTTCCACAACCTACAGTAAATATACTAAACACCATAAGCATAACTAGTACTTTAGCTAAAGTACTTCTTTTCATTAATTACCCCTCCTTATTTTTAGAACATGGTTCATTTAAATATAAATCAATTTTACAAATTAACTATAAACAATAATATTATATAGCATTTCATACATATTTCATAGTAACTTTTAGTAAAATTAATATAAACTTAAGTTAGTGGTAGTATAATTTCAGAAAAAAGAATTAAAAATAATCTATATAAAAATGGGGACGGTTAACAAATAATTATAGTGTAATATAGCTACAAAAATGGGGACGGTTAATAAATAATTATGAAAATAGCAATGCAGTAAAATGTTTTAGCACTGTATTGAATAAACTCTATAAATTTCTTACTTTTAAAAAACTATTTTACGTAAAGAACTTTTCACTGTTTGAGCAAAGCGAGTTTGAAAAGTTTAGTAAAATAGTTTTTTAAAAGTACAGAATTTAAGAGTGAAATTCACTTTAAGTGCTAAAACATTTTACTGCATTGCTATTTTCATAATTATTTATTAACCGTCCCCATTTTTGTAGCTATATTACACTATAATTATTTGTTAACCGTCCCCATTTTTATATAGATTATTTTTAATTCTTTTTTTCTGAAATTATCTCAATTATGGATTAATTTAAGTCCTAGCTTATTTATCATTTTTACGTCATCTTTTGCTCCATTGCCATTTGTAGTTAAGTAGTTTCCGCTTATAGCTCCATTTATTCCTGATAAAAATCCTCTTTCACCTTTATCTTCCATGTTTAATCTACCTCCTGCAAATCTAATAAATGCTTTTGGATTTATAAATCTAAATATAGCTATAGTTCTTAAAATTTCTTCATAACTCAATTTAGGTGTATTTTCTAAAGGTGTGCCTTTAATAGGTGTTAACACATTTATAGGTATGGATTTAATTTGTAATTTTTTTAAATCTAAAGCCATTTTAATTCTATGTTCCATAGTTTCTCCCATGCCTATTATTCCACCAGAACAAACTTGAATACCTGCTTTTTGTGCTTTTAAAATAGTTTGTATTCTATGTTCATAAGTATGAGTGGTACAAATATTTGAAAAATTATCTCTACTAGTTTCTAAGTTATGGTGATATCTTGTAACACCTGCTTCCTTTAGCTTTACAAGTTGTTCGTAGGATATTATGCCTAAAGAAGCACATAATTTTATGTTAGAGTTTTGTTTTAAATATTTAAATACTTCTAATATATTTTCAAAGTCTTCTCCTTTTAAAGCTGCTCCACTAGTAACTAATGAAAATCTATTTATTCCTAATTTTTCATTTTCTTTAGCTAATTTCAATGCATCTTCTTTTGAAACTAAACTATGACTTTTTATAGAAGTATTATAGAAACTAGATTGAGCACAGTATTTGCAATCTTCTGAGCAAGCACCACATTTGGCATTCATTATGGAGCATAAATCTATTTTTGTATTATTGTATTTTTTGCATATTCTATTAGAAGCTTTACATAATTCTTTTAAATTATCTACTTTAGAAAGATTTAAATATTCTTGTAAGTTTATGTTTTCATTTTTATAAATTTTATTTTCTAATTGGTTAATAATATTCATTTTTATTCCCCCACACTTAATAAATATAATTAATAATTATAGATTATAATAAAGATTATTAATTATATTTATTATACACTTTCATTGTTAACCAATTTAGAATTACTAGATAACAATAAAGGAGTGTGTAAAATGAATCTTAACACTAAAGACATGATTTTAGTTTCACTTTTTGCAGCTTTAACTGCTGTAGGAGGTTTCATAAGAATACCTATTCCTTATGTACCTTTTACTCTTCAATTCCTGTTTTGTGCCTTTGCTGGCATATTATTAGGTTCTAAATTAGGAGCATTATCTCAAATAATATATGTATCAGTAGGACTTATAGGAATTCCTATATTTACTCAGGGAGGAGGTCCTTCCTATATATTTCAACCTACTTTTGGATATTTAATAGGTTTTATAGTAGGAGCTTTTGTTATAGGAAAGATTACTGAAAGCCACAGTGAAATAAAATTTTCAAAAGCTTTATTTTCCGTATTAGCAGGGTTATTTTTTGTTTATTTATTTGGAGTAACTCATTTGTACTTAATATTTAATTTATATTTAGGACAAGCCAAAACACTATGGTGGGCAGTATTTTATGGATTTATAGTTTGTGTAGCTGGAGATTTACTATTAAGTTTTGCTATTGCTTTTATATCAGTAAAAACTCTACCAGTTATAAGAAAAAATTTATTTTCTCCTGTAATTAATTCTAATGTAAAAAAAGCATAAAAATATTTAAAATATTATTTATAGGCTGATATGACTAAATACAAGGAGGTTTTAAAATGACTAAAGGAATTTATATAGTTGGCACAGATACAGATGTAGGAAAAACTGTAGTTTCTGCAGGAATTATGCATGTTCTTCGCTCTAAAGGCTATAACGCCACTTACTTTAAGGCAGCTTTAAGTGGAGCTTTAATAGATAAAAATAATAATATTGTACCAGAAGACACTAGACTTGTAAGTACATTAAGCAATTTAAAAGAAGATTACCAAAATACCACTGCTTATATTTTTAAAACTGCTGTATCACCCCATTTAGCTTCAAAAATAGAAAATATAGAAATTAATGTAGAGCATATAAAAGAAAAATTTAATAGCTTAAAAAATAAATATGACTACATTGTAGCAGAAGGCAGTGGTGGCATTTGTTGTCCCTTAATTGAAAAAGAAAACAAAGTATATATGCTTTATCACCTTATAAAAGAATTAAATATACCTGTACTACTAGTATCTACTACCAAAGTAGGTTCCATAAATCACACTCTTTTAACTATAGAATTTATAAAAAAATTAGGTATAAATATTAAAGGAATTATATTTAATAGTTTTAAAAATACATTCTACGAAAAAGACAATATAAATATAATAAAAAAGCTTACTAACATTCCTATAATAGCAACACTTCCATTTATTGATACCGCCCCTGGTGTCCAAAAAATGGAAGAATCTTTAAAACAAGTATCTAAAAAACTTTTTCAAGCTGAAAGTTTAATTGAAATAATGGAAAAAATATGACCCCAGGAGTGTAAAATATAGTAATAATTAGGAGGGTTTTTATATGAACCAATATCAAGAGAAAGACTTAAAATACATATGGCATCCTTGTGCTCAAATGAAGGATTATGAGGATTTGCCTCCTATAGTAATTGAAAAAGGTGATGGTATTTATATTTATGATGTTGAAGGAAATAAATATATAGATTGTATATCTTCTTGGTGGGCAAATTTATTTGGTCATAGTAATAAAAGAATAAATAAAGCTATATGGAATCAAGTAAATAATATAGAACATGTTATTTTTGCTAATTTTTCTAATAAACCTGCTATTGAATTAGCAGAGAAACTTATAAAAATATCTCCAGAAAGATTAAAAAAAGTATACTTTGCTGATAACGGTTCTTCTGCTGTAGAAACTGCTTTAAAAATGAGCTTTCAATATCATCAACAAAATGGCAATACTTCTAAAACTCGCTTTGCTTCTATAACCAATGCTTATCATGGTGAAACTTTAGGTGCTTTATCTGTAGGAGATTTAGATCTTTATAGCAAAATATACAATCCACTACTTTTAAATACTTTAAGAGCAGAAGGTCCTGATTGCTACAGGTGTAGTTATGGAAAATGTAGAGAAAACTGCCATGCTGAGTGTTTTGAATCTATGGAAAATTTAATACTTAAACACCATAAAGAAATTTGTGGAATTATTATTGAGCCTATGGTTCAAGGTGCTGCAGGTATGAAAATATACTCTCATTTTTATTTAAAGAAATTAAGAAAAATTTGTGATGACTACAATATTCATATTATAGCTGACGAAATAGCCATGGGCTTTGGAAGAACAGGAAAAATGTTTGCCTGTAATCACGCTAATATAAGCCCAGATTTAATGTGTCTTTCAAAAGGTATTTCTGCAGGATACATGCCTTTATCTGCAGTTTTAGCTACAGAAGACATCTACAATGCCTTTTATGGAGATTATACAGAGTTAAAAGCATTTATTCATAGTCATACCTATGCAGGAAATGCTATGGCCTGTGCTATAGCTTGTGAAAGTTTAAAAATATTTGAAGAAGAAAAAGTTTTAGAAAAAAATAAAGAAAAAGGCAAATTAATAAAAGAAAAAGTTTTAGAAAAATCAAAAAATAACCCTTATATAGGTGATGTACGAAGTATAGGCATGATAACTGCTATAGAGATTGTACAAAATAAAGAAACTAAAGAAAATTTCCCTTGGGAACAAAGAGTAGGCTATGAAATATATAAAATTGCCCTAAAAAAAGGACTGCTTTTAAGACCTATTGGCAATGTACTTTATTTTATACCACCTTATATAATTGAGGAAATTGCACAATTAAACTTCCTCAATTATATTTAAAAATCATTACTTTTTGTTAATAATTAACTATTTTGTTCAGAAAAAGATAATAGCAAAGCTAAGGTGCTATTGCACCTGTGGATAACTT
>NZ_LZFO01000007.1 GCF_001758365.1 Clostridium acetireducens DSM 10703 | reverse complement strand
AACATCAGGTTGATAGGTCAGAGGTGCAAGCGTGGTAACATGTTTAGCTGACTGATACTAATAGGTCGAGGGCTTGACCTTAAATATACTGTGCAATTTTGAAAGAATAATTTTCTTTCAAATAAAAGTAATTTACTTAGTTAAAGCTGAGTAGTACTTATTTAAAATAAAAATCTGGTGGTTATAGCTTAAAGGTAACACCCGTTTCCATGCCGAACACGAAGGTTAAGCTTTAAAGCGCTGATGGTACTGCAGGGGAGACCCTGTGGGAGAGTAGGTCACTGCCAGGTAAAGCGTTCCGCGATAGCTCAACGGTGGAGCATTCGGCTGTTAACCGAAGGGTTGAAGGTTCGAATCCTTTTCGCGGAGCCATTTTTATTTTTTGGATTTGTAATAGTATAAATTTTTTAAGATAAATAAGTAAAGATTATTATTTTAAAAAATTTATACTATTCTATTTTTTTGAATAAACTTATAAATATATAATAAATTATTATATAATTCAGAAAATTGTTTATTTTCTAAAAGGATTTTCCAGTTTAAAATAGAATATTATTAATAATAGGCTAAAATAATAAGGGGGAATTTTATGAAAAGTTATAGAACTGAAAATATAAGAAATGTAAGTATAATTGGACATAGTGGTTCAGGAAAAACAACTTTAATAGAATCTATACTTTATTATACAAAAAATATAGATAGAATGGGTAAAATAGAAGAGGGAAATACTATAAGTGATTATAATATAGAAGAAAAAAACAGAGGAATATCTATTTCTACTTCTATTGTTCCATGCGAATGGAATAATGTTAAAGTAAATTTTATTGATACTCCAGGATATTTTGATTTTATTGGTGAAACTTTAGAAGGCATAAAAGCTTCAGATATTTCTATGATTGTAGTTTCTAGTGTATCAGGCATGCAAGTAGGTGTTGAAAAAGATTGGGATTATGTAAATAAATATAAATTACCTAGAGCATTTTATATAAATAAGCTAGATAGAGATAATAGTAAATTTAAGAAAACTTTAGAAAGTCTTAAGGAATATTTTGGGATGTCTATTGTTCCAGTACAATATCCTATAGGAGAGGGAGAAAATTTTAAAGGAGTTATTAATGTTATATCAAGAAAAGCTAGAATATTTAATCCAGATAAAAATATTATGGAAGAAGCAGATATACCAGAAAATTTAGTTTCAAAAGTTGATGAATGTAATAATATGATAGTAGAAGCTGTTGCTGAAAATGATGAGATTTTACTAGAAAAATATTTTGATGAAGGTAAATTAAGTAATGAAGAAATATATTCTGGTTTAATAAAAGGATGTTCTAGTGGAGATATATGTCCTGTAATGTGCGGTTCAGCTTTAACAGGTATAGGAATGCAAACATTAATGGAGGATATAGTAGAATGTTTTCCATCTCCTAATTTAACAGAAGGAATTAAAGCTAAGTACAAAGATGAAGAATATATAAATGTAAAAATAGACGAAAATGAACCTTTTTCCGCCTTTGTATTTAAAACTATAGTTGATCCTTTTGTTGGGAAATTATCTTTGTTTAAAGTTATATCAGGTAAAATTAAAGAAGATTCATTAGTTTATAATGCAAATAAAAATAAAAATGAAAAAATAAGTTCTATTTTATTTTTAAGAGGAAAAGAACAAATTAAAACATCAGAAATAATTGCAGGAGATATAGGAGCTGTAGCTAAATTACAGTATACATCTACAGGAGATACATTAACTGATAATTCTAGATGTTTAGAATTTCAACCTATAGAATTTCCTGAACCTATGATGCCTATGGCTATTATTGCTAAATCCAATAATGATGAAGATAAGATTTCTACAGGTATAAATAAAATATTGCAAGAAGACATTACATTAAAAGTTTCAAGAGATATTGAAAATGCAGAAACAATAATATGGGGCATTGGAGAAACTCATATTGATGTATTAGCTAGTAAATTAAAGAATAAATTTGGAATAGAAGTAATATTAGAAACGCCTAAAGTTCCTTATAGAGAAACAATAAAAAAATCTATAGAAGTACAAGGTAAGTATAAAAAGCAGTCTGGTGGACATGGACAATATGGTGATGTAAAAATACGATTTGAGCCTAGATTAGATGGAGATGATTTAGAATTTATAGATAAAATTGTAGGCGGAGTTGTTCCTAAACAGTATATACCTTCTGTAGAAAAAGGATTGATAGAATCTATGAAAAAAGGTGTTTTAGCTGGATATCCAGTTATAAGATTAAAAGCTACTTTATATGATGGATCCTATCATTCTGTAGATTCTTCAGATATGGCTTTTAAAGTAGCAGCTTCAATGGCATATAAAAAGGGATTAAATATGTCAGAACCAGTACTTCTAGAACCTATTATGCATGTAGAAGTATTGTCTCCAGAAGAATACATGGGAGACATAATAGGCGATATTAATAAAAAAAGAGGAAGAGTTTTAGGAATGATTCCAGAAGGAAAAATTCAAAAGGTTATTTGTGAAATTCCTCAAGCAGAAATATTTAATTATACAAATGATTTAAAATCTATAACTCAAGGAAGAGGAACATTTTCAATGAAATTTGAAAAATATGAAGAAGTTCCAGATTTAGAAGCAGAAAAAATAATAAATAGTGCTAAGGAAGTTAATAAAACTATATAATAAATAAAAAGTTCTAAAAGAGTATACTCTTTTAGAACTTTTTATTTATTATATTAATAATTTTCTATAAATACCTCAAAGTAAGATTGAGGGTGAGCACAGGCAGGGCAAGAATCAGGAGCTTCTTTGCCTTCAAATATATATCCACAATTATTACATTTCCATAGTACCTTAGAATCTTTTTTAAATACAGATTCATTTTCTATATTAGAAAGAAGTTTTCTATATCTAGCTTCATGTCTTTTTTCTACAGTTGCTACTTCTCTGAAAACTCTAGCTATTTCAGAAAAACCTTCTTCTTCAGCAATTTTTGCAAAATTTGGATACAAATCTGACCATTCCTCATTTTCTCCATTTGCTGCGTATTTTAGATTATCTTTTGTGTTAGATAATCCTACAGGATAGTCTGCTGTTACATTTACAGTTTCACCTTGGAGATCTTTATTTAAAAATTTAAAAAATAATTTTGCATGTTCTTTTTCATTTTCAGCTGTTTCTGCAAATATGTTTGATATTTGAACATATCCATCTTTTTTAGCTTGAGAAGAATAATAAGTATATCTTGTTCTAGCTTGAGATTCTCCGGCAAAAGCTTTCATTAAATTTTCAGCTGTTTTAGTTCCTTTTAATGAGTTCATGTTAATCCCTCCAATATAATATATTGTTTATATTATAACATTTTTATGTAAAAATAAAAAATTTAAATTACAATCCAATTATAGTTTTGAATATTTTATATAAACATACAGAAAATATAAAGCAAAGGAGTGAGTAGTTTGTCAGAGTATTTTTTGAATATTAATGGAAGATTAGAATTATCAGATTATAGTAGTATTTATGATTATATAGATATAGTTGATAAAACAGATAAATTAACTATAAATATTGATTGTAATAATAAAGATTTTGATATAATATATGTGATGCTTAAAAATAAAAAATTAAGTATTGATTATAAAAAAGTAAAAGGAGAAAAATACTCTATAATTGCCTATAAATAAATTACTATTTAATTTTTTAAAAAAAGTAGATATAATAAATATGAATTTTATTTATAGGAGGTTATGAGTAGAAATAATAATGGAAAAAAATTATTTTATAGGAATTGATTTAGGAGGAACTAAAATAAATGGTATACTTATGGATAGTAGGTGTAATATTCTAAGTAAATATATGATTTATACTAAGGCTTCTAAGGGAGAAAAAGCTGTTTTGAATAGAATTATGTTAGTTATAGATAATTTAATAAACTATTCTAAAAAAAATATAAAGGATATTAAATGTATAGGAATAGGGGCACCGGGACCTTTAAATAGAAAGACAGGAATAATTTTAAATACTCCTAATCTTCCTTTTAAAAATTTTAATATAATTGAGACTATAAAAAAAATATATAATATACCAGTAGTATTGGATAACGATGCTAATGTAGCTGTTTTAGGCGAATATATATTTGGAAGTGGTAAAGGATATAAAAATTTAATATATATTACTGTAAGTACAGGAGTAGGAGCAGGTGCTATAATAAATGGTAAAATATATAGGGGTAGTACTTCCAATGCGTTAGAAATTGGACATATGACAATAATGCCCAAGGGTCCTAAATGTAATTGTGGTAATTATGGATGTTTAGAAGCATTAGCCTCTGGGACTTCTATGGAAAAACTAGCTAATAAATTAGTTAAGAAAAAGCATATTAATACTTCTTTAAAAAAGTATAATAATATAACAACTTATGAAATTTTTAATGAAGCTAAAAATGGAGATATAATTTCCAATGAAATAATTGACAGTGCTTTAGAATTTTTGGGAATTGGAATATCTAATATAATAACAATTTTTAATCCTGAGGCAGTAATAATAGGTGGAGGTATAACTAATATAGGTGATAGACTATTTGATATAGTAAAAAGAGAAGTAAAAAAAAGATGTTTTGAAAATTTGTACAATAATTGTAGTATAATTCCAAGTAAGCTAGGTAAAGATTCAGGTGCTATAGGAGCAGCAACTTTAGCACTTATGGAAAGCTAATCAATATTGTTAAGGGGGATTTTTATGATAACATTATATTTAGTGAGACATGGAGAAACACTTTGGAATGTAGAAGGTAAGATGCAGGGGTGGAATGACTCTCCATTAACTGAAAAAGGAATAAGACAAGCTCAGAAATTAGGTGAAAGATTAAAAAATATAAATTTTGACGTTATATATTCAAGTCCTATAGGAAGAGCTTTAAAAACTGCTGAGTTAGTAAAAGGTTTTAAAAACACACCTTTGGTATTAGATGATGGATTAAAAGAAATAAAACTTGGTCCTTGGGAAGGAAAAAGTATTCAAGAATTAAAGGAAGAGGAACCTGAACAATTTAATAATTTTTGGCATGAACCTCACTTATATTATTTTCAGGGTGCGGAAACTTTTAAAGATGTTAGAGAAAGGACTCATAAAGCAATAGATAGTATATTAAGTAGAAATAAAGATAAAAAAGTGCTTATAGTTACACATACAATTGCTTTAAAATCTATTATGTCTAAGTTTGAACACAGACCTATAAAAAATTTATGGGCTCCTCCTCGTATACATCAAACTAGTTTAACTGTAGTTAAAATAGATGATGATAATAATTGTGAAATTATAAAATATGCAGATACAAGTCATTTAGATGAAGTTAAAAGAGATAATATTACTGCAGTATAATATTATAAAAATGTATTCTATATTATATAGAATACATTTTTATATATAAAATCTTTGAAATTATTAGGAAACAATAATTAAACTAATTTAAGTTCTATGTATAAATAAATTATAAATAAAATCAGTGTTGAATAATTTTAATAAGTATATTAATATTAAATAAGGTCAAAGAAAGGCAAAGTCAGCAGGAGGAGATTACTATGGCTAGGTTATCTGATATAATAGAGGAATTTATAAAAGATATGTTTGAAGAAAATAATAAGGGCGAATTACAAATTCAAAGAAATGAACTTGCTAATTATTTTAGTTGTGCACCTTCCCAAATTAACTATGTTTTAACAACAAGGTTTACTACTGAAAAAGGTTATTATATAGAAAGTAAAAGAGGGGGAGGAGGATATATAACAATAAAGCGAGTTGAGTTTAATGAAAACACTTCTCTTGCAGAAGTTATAAATGAAAAAATAGGTGAGTGGATAACTTATGATAAGGCAATAAAAATAATAGAGGGATTATTAGAAGCGAGAATTATAAATAACAGAGAAGCTGCATTAATGAAAGTAGCTATTAATGATAGAAATTTAGGTTCAGAGTTTGGTATACGAAATAAAATTAGGGCAAATATATTAAAAGCAATGATTATGGTTGTGTTATCATTAAATGTGTAAATATTCCAGGTTGATTTAAGGAGGATAGAAATATGTTATGTGAATTTTGTAAAAAAAATGAGGCTAATGTTCATATTACTAAAGTAATAAATGGTGTAAAAAAAGAACTTAGATTATGTGATAAATGTGCAAAAGGTATACAGGGAATGGATTTTATGCCAGTTATAGATTTCCCTTCACATTTTACTTTTCAAAATTTTTTAAGTGGTATAATGGAATATTTAAATGATCCTTATGAAGAAAAAAAATCTTATAAGCTATTTTGTAAAAATTGTGGAACACCATATAATGAGTTTAGAAAAAAAGGGCTATTAGGATGTAGTCAATGTTATGATAATTTCAAATCAGTATTATTACCTGTAATTAAAAGAGTGCAAGGAAATGTAGAGCATACAGGAAAGATACCTAACAAATTAGGTAAGGATTTAATTATAAAGAGAAAAATAGTTAAACTAAAGGAAGATTTACAAAAGGCTATAGCTACAGAAGAATATGAAAAAGCTGCTGAGATTAGGGATTTAATAAAGGAAATAGAAATTAATGAGGAAAGGAGGAAATAACGTGGAAAATTGGATAAAAGGTAATTTAAGTAATAAAGATATAGTATTAAGCAGTAGAATAAGGTTAGCAAGAAATATAAAAGATATAAAATTTCCTCATAATTTGGATGAAGATAAAAGTAAAGAAGTAATAGATATAGTAGAAAATGCATTTTATTATAGTTCGGATATAAAACATAATTATAAAAGTATACGTTTATGGGAAAATGATTCTATTACTAATAGAACTTATTTGGAAAAGCATTTAATAAGCAATAAATTATTAATTAATAATAAAAAATCTGCTTTTATATTAAATAATGAGGAAACTATAAGTTTAATGATAAATGAAGAAGACCACATAAGACTTCAATGTATTACAGCAGGACTAAATTTAGGAGAAGCATATAATATAGCAAATAAATTAGATGATTTATTAGAAGAAAATTTAAAATATGCTTTTGATGAAAAATTGGGGTATATTACAGCTTGTCCTACTAATATAGGAACTGGAATGAGAGCTTCTGTTATGTTACATTTACCTACTTTAACTATAAATAATCAAATAGGTGAAGTATTAAATGTTTTAAGTCAAGTAGGTATGACTATGAGAGGATTATATGGAGAAGGTTCTAAAACTATAGGGAGAATATATCAAATTTCTAATCAATTAAGTTTAGGATTAAGCGAAGAAGAAATAATAAATAATTTAAAAGCAGTGGTAAATCAAATAATAAATCAAGAAAAATTAACAAGAGATAAACTTATGGAAAGCCATAAATATGAAATTGAAGATAGAGTATATAGAGCTTTAGGTATATTGAAGTCTGCAGTATTAATAGACAGTTTTGAAGTTTTAACTTTATTATCAGATGTAAGGTTAGGAGTTGAAATGGGAATGATTAATAATGTAGATAAAAGTATAATGAATACTTTATTATTAGATACTCAAACAGCAACTTTACAAAAAACATATAAAGATAAATTAACAGAAAAAGAAATACAATTTAATAGAGCTAAATTAGTTAGAGAAAAATTAAATTCTATTAATTAAAATTGAATAGGTGGTGAATTAGTTATGATGTTTGGAAGATTTACAGAAAGAGCTCAAAGGGTTTTAATTTATGCACAAAAAGAAGCACAAAATTTTAAACATGGATATGTTGGCACTGAACATATATTGTTAGGTATATTAAAAGAAGAAGGAGTAGCCAAGGAAATACTAAATAATATGGGTATAACTGCAGAAAATGTAAAACAGTTAATAGAAGAATATGAAGGTAAAGGGGATATAAATTTATATAATAATGAAATTCCTCTTACTCCAAGAACAAAAAGGTTATTAGAACTTAGTTTGTTAGAAGCTAGAAATTTAAATCATAATTATATAAGTCCAGAGCATCTATTATTAGCTCTTATAAGAGAAGCGGAGGGAGTTGCCTTTACAATACTTAATAATTTAGGAGCTGATTTAAATAAGTTAAGGGCAGAACTATTGAAATGCTTATCAGATAAAGGTAGTAAAGAAAATTCTACTAATACAAATGCAACTACACAAGATACACCTTTTTTAAATCAATTTGGTAGGGATTTAACTCAAATGGCAAGGGATGCAAAATTAGATCCTGTAATAGGGAGAGATAAAGAAACACAAAGAGTTTTAGAAATATTGTGTAGAAGAACAAAAAATAATCCTTGTTTGATAGGAGAACCTGGAGTAGGTAAGACTGCTATAGCAGAGGGACTTGCACAAAAAATTGTATCTGGTAATATTCCTGAAATATTGAAAAATAAAAGAGTAATTACTCTTGATTTATCTGGAATGATAGCAGGATCTAAATATAGGGGAGAATTTGAAGATAGATTAAAGAAAGTCATGGAAGAAATAAAAAATTCAGGAAATGTAATATTGTTTATAGATGAAATTCATACTATAATAGGTGCCGGAGCAGCCGAAGGGTCAATAGATGCATCTAATATATTAAAACCTTCTTTATCTAGAGGAGAAATACAATGTATAGGTGCCACTACTATAGATGAATATAGAAAATATATAGAAAAAGATGCTGCATTGGAGAGAAGATTTCAACCAGTTACAGTAGGAGAGCCAACTAAAGAAGAGGCATTACTTATATTAAAAGGATTAAGAGACAAGTATGAAGCTCACCATAGAGTTAAAATAACAGATGATGCGTTGAAGACATCTGTAAATTTATCAGATAGATATATAACAGATAGATTTTTACCAGATAAAGCTATAGATTTAATGGATGAAGCAGCGGCTAAAGTAAGAATTGAAAATTTAGTAGCTCCACCAGATTTGAAAAAAGTAGAAACTAGTATGGAAAAGATTACTAAGGAGAAAGAAGATGCAATAAGGGTACAAGATTTTGAAAAAGCTGCAAAATTAAGAGATAAAGAAAAAGAATTAAAAAATAAATTAGAAGATTTAAAATCTAATTGGAAGGCAAAAAAAGAAGTTACTAATTTAGTAGTAGATGAACCTCAAATAGCTTCTGTAGTATCTAAATGGACTAATGTACCAGTAGAAAAATTAACAGAAAAAGAATCAGAGAGACTTTTAAAGTTAGAAGATATTCTTCATGGCAGAGTTATAGGTCAACATGAAGCAGTTAAATCTATAGCAAAGGCAGTAAGAAGAGCTAGAGTTGGATTAAAAGACCCTAATAGACCTATTGGTTCTTTCATATTTTTAGGACCTACTGGAGTAGGCAAAACAGAGTTATCTAAAGCTTTAGCGGAAGCTATGTTTGGTGATGAAAATGATATGATAAGAATAGATATGTCGGAGTATATGGAAAAGCATACAGTATCTAGACTTATTGGTTCACCTCCAGGTTATGTAGGTTTTGATGAAGGAGGTCAGCTAACTGAAAAAGTTAGAAGAAATCCATATTCAGTGGTGCTTTTTGATGAAATAGAAAAAGCGCATCCAGATGTATTTAATGTTTTATTGCAAATATTAGAAGATGGAAGACTTACAGATGGAAAAGGGAAAACTGTAAATTTTAAAAATACAATAATAATAATGACTTCAAATGTAGGGGCTTCAACTATTAAAAAGCAAAGATCTCTAGGTTTTGATATTTCACAAGAAAATTTAAATGAATCAGAATATGAAAAAATGAAAGAAAATATCATGGAAAGTTTAAAAAAATCTTTTAGACCTGAATTTTTAAATAGAGTAGATGATATTATAGTTTTTCATCAATTACAAGAAAAAGATTTACAACAAATAGTAAAATTAATGTTAAAGTCTGTATCTAAAAGATTGAAACAACAACAAATAGATATTAGATTTACAGAAGAAGCAGAAAAATTATTAGCTAAAGAAGGATTTGATCCAACTTATGGAGCAAGACCATTAAGGAGAGCAATAACTAAAATTGTTGAAGATAAATTATCAGAAGAAATATTGAAAAACAATATAAAAAAAGAAGATAAAGTTTTAGTTTCTGTCAATAATGAAGAATTAGTATTTAGTAGAGAATAATAAAGATTTTTGCTGTTTTTCAAGGAAGTTTTAAATTTTTTTAAAACTTCCTTATTTATTCTTCAATATATAGTAAAATTATTGTATAATATTTTTGCAACCATTGGAGGAAAATGTGATGAAAAAAAATAAAACCCATTATGTATGTCAACAATGTGGATATGATTCAGTAAAATGGTTAGGTAAGTGTCCTAATTGCTCTACTTGGAATAGTATGGTAGAGGAGGCAAAGGAAGAAAGTACTAAGTCTTTTAATTTAAATATTGATATAACAAAAGCAAAAAGTATAGTTGATATAAAATCTAGTAATTATGGAAGATTGGATACTTCTATAAGTGAACTTAATAGAGCTTTAGGTGGAGGAGTAGTTAAAGGTTCTTTAACATTAATATCAGGTGAACCAGGCATAGGCAAATCTACTTTGCTTTTGCAGACAGCTAATAATATAGCAGATAAGTATGGAAAGGTTTTATATATTTCTGGTGAAGAGTCTGATGAACAAATTAAAATTAGAGGAGACAGACTTAAAGCGTTAAGTTCTGATTTATATGTATTAGCTGAAACTAATATGGAAAATATTAAAGGTTATATAAAAGATATAAGTCCTATATTTGTAATTATAGATTCTATACAAACTCTTTTTAAAAATTCTATTTCTTCTGCACCAGGAAGTGTATCTCAAGTTAGAGAATGTTCTAACGATATTATGTATATAGCCAAAACAAGTAGCATACCATTTTTTATAGTAGCTCATGTTACCAAACAAGGACAATTAGCAGGTCCAAGAGTATTAGAGCATATGGTTGATACTGTTTTGTCTTTTGAAGGAGAGAGAACTCAAGAATTTAGAATTTTAAGGACTATGAAAAATCGTTTTGGTACTACTAGTGAAATAGGAGTTTTTGAAATGAAAGGAGAAGGTTTAATACAAATTCCCAATCCTTCCCAAGTATTTCTAGAAGAAACAGAATTTCAAAAGGAAGGTTCAGTAATTATAGGAGTAATGGAGGGAACTAGACCTATACTAATAGAAATTCAAGCTTTAGTAAGTGAAACCAAAGCTTTTATGCCTAGAAGAACGGCTGTAGGAATAGATACTTCTAGACTTAATATTATATTAGCTGTATTAGAAAAAAAGTTGCGAATACCCTTTTATAATTGTGATGTATATGTAAATGTAGTAGGAGGATTGAATATAGAGGGCACTTTTGGAGATTTAGGATTAGCACTAGCTTTAATATCAAGTATAAAAGATAAAAAAATTAATATAAGTAAACTTATTGTTGTTGGAGAAGTAGGACTTACTGGAGAAGTGAGACCTGTGACATTTTGTGATAGAATTATAAATGAAGCATCAAAAATGGGATTTGAAAATATACTTTTACCTGCAAGAAATAGTGAAAAGTCAAAAGGTGAGTATATTAATGCTATTGGTGTGTCTTCTGTTAAAGAAGCAGTAAATAAAGTATTTTAATAGGGTGAGTTAAAATGAGATTACAAAAAAATAAAGAACTTATGGATATACTTAAAATAATGGCTCCAGGAACTCAGTTAAGAGAAGGTTTAGAGAATGTACTGAGAGCTAAAACTGGGGGACTTTTAGTATTAGGAGATAGTGAACAGATATTAAATTTAGTCGATGGAGGATTCACTATAAATGCTGAATATAGCCCTTCATATGTATATGAATTAGCTAAAATGGATGGTGCTATAGTATTAAGTAGTGATTTAAAAAGAATAATATGTGCTAATGCTCAGCTTATTCCAGGTTCATCTATACCTACATACGAAACAGGTACTAGGCATAGAACAGCAGATAGAGTAGCAAAGCAAACAGGGAATATAGTTATAGCTATATCACAGAGAAGAAATGTTATAACTGTTTATAAAGGAAATGTAAAATATGTTTTAAGAGATAGTAGTGTAATATTAGGAAAGGCAAATCAAGCATTACAGACTTTAGAAAAATATGTTTCTGTTTTAGATAGGGTAGTTAATAATTTGAATATTTTAGAATTTAAAGATTTAGTAACTTTATTTGATGTTACTACAGCTATTCAGAGGACGGAAATGGTTATGAGAATAGTAGGTGAAATAGAATTATATATATGTGAATTAGGAAATGAAGGAAGACTAATATCTATGCAATTAGATGAATTAGTTAAATACATAGAACAAGATGGTATACTTTTAATAAGAGACTATTGCAAAAATAATATGGATTATACTGAAATATACAATCAAATACAAAAAACTACTTCCCAAGAACTTTTAGAATTAGAGTCTATTTCTAAAAGTTTAGGATATATAGGAGTCCCTTTAGTAGATACTCTTATTTCACCTAGAGGATATAGAATGTTAAATAAAATTCCAAGAATACCGAGTAATGTAATAGAAAATGTAGTTAAAAATTTTAAAGAATTAAAAGAAGTTATGGAAGCTTCTTATGAGCAACTAGATAAAGTTGAGGGAATTGGTGAAATTAGAGCAAAGGCTATAAAAAATGGATTAAGAAGATTAAGAGAAGAAATGATATTAGACAAACAAATATAAGGGATATAATTGTATAAGGTTTATACAATATATCCCTTATATTTTTACCTTAATGCATATTTATCTAAAATGTTAATTTTATCATATTCTTTTAAAAATATATCATATAAATTTAAATTTAAAATACTGCATAAGGAAGTTATATAAAATAAGTTATGACCTATTTCCTTCTCTATAATTTCTTTGCAATTCTCACATAAATTACCTTCTATATGAGAATTAATTGATTTAGTTATATTACCAGATTCAATGTCTTTGTATGCAATTTTTTGTTTTTCAGCAGAAATTTTTATGCAACCACAGTTGGTAACAGATTTTGCTATAGCTCTGTTTATTTTGCTTTGAGATTCTTCTAGTTTAGTTATTATATCTAATATACTTCTATGTCTTATTAAAGATTCATTTACAATAACTTGAAAATCATCAAAAATTATATCTTTCATTAAGCTCACTCCTTAAAAGCTTTTTATAATTTAAGTACGAAATTTGTAGTATATAGATATAATAGAATAAGAAGTGTTTTAATAATAGGGGGATTGTTATGTTAAAATATGGACAAAAAGTATTTTTAAAAAATTACGGTGCTGGTTTAGTAATAGATAAAGAATATAAAGAGTATTTAAATAAAAAAGAAGAAAAGTATGTGTTACTATATTTCTTATTAGATGGTATAAAGATGCATATACCTATAAAAAATTTTAAAAATTATAGTATTAGAGATATTAATACCCAAGATGATATATTAAAAAATTTAAATAAAATTAAAACTACACCTGATTTTATTGAAGAAAAGTGGAATAAGAGGTATAAACAAAATAATAAAAAAATATCAACAGGAATTTTAGAAAAACAATGTGAAATAATAAGAGATTTAAGATATCTAAAAATGGAAAAAAAATTACCACCTGTTGAGCAAAAAATGTTAAAAAGGGTTCAAGGATTAGTAGCAAGTGAAATTTCATTAGCTTTTGATATAAGCTTAGAAATGTCTTATAATAAAATAAAAACAATTAGTAAATAAAATATTAAATTAAATTAAGTTTATTGAAAAAAAGTTTTTATTAATATATATTAGAATTAAAAGGATTTAAAATGAAAAAAATGTTAATAATATACCAAGGAGGTGATATTTTGTTTAACAAAATATTGAGAGGACTTTTTACTATTACAGGTATTGGTTTTGGATATTTAATTGGAAGGGAAATTGTAAAAACAGAATATTTTTTAAAAATTGTTAATTTTAAAAGTAATACTATTATGAGTATATTTGTTATTATATTTTGTTCGCTTGTATTTGGAATTATTTTATTCTTATTATCCTCATGGATTAATAAAGGTATAATTAAGATTATGGAATATGTTGAAAAAAAGGTTCAAAAGCTTCCTATAAATGATGTTATATTGGGAACTTTAGGAGCTATTATTGGACTTTTAATATCATCGCTGTTTGTAAATATACTTTCTAAAATACCTGTTATAGGACCTATAATAGCAGTTGTTATTGCTATTATAGTAGCGGCTTTAGGAGTTAAAATAGCTATAAAGAAAAAGGATGATATAACAAATTTGATGTCTAATGCATGGAAGAAAGGGGCTTCTAGTAAAGAAAAGAAAATGAAAAATCAAAAAGGAACCCCTAAAGTATTAGATACTTCTGTAATAATTGATGGAAGAATATTTGATATATGCAAAACAGGATTTATAGAAGGAAGTCTTGTTATACCTAATTTTGTATTAGAAGAGCTAAGACATATAGCAGATTCTTCTGATAGTTTAAAAAGAAACAGAGGAAGAAGAGGATTGGATATATTAAATAAGATACAAAAAGAATTAGATATAGAAGTACAAATATATGAAAAAGATTTTCCAGACATAGCAGAAGTAGATAGTAAATTATTAAAATTAGCTCAAGTTTTAGGAGGTAAGGTTATAACTAATGATTACAATTTAAATAAAGTTGCAGAATTTCAAGGAGTAGATGTTTTAAATATAAATGAATTATCAAATGCAGTTAAGCCTATAGCTTTACCAGGAGAACAAATGAAAGTTCAGGTTATAAAAGATGGAAAAGAATTGGGACAGGGATTAGCATATTTAGATGATGGAACAATGATAGTAGTAGAAAACGGAAAAAAATATATTGGTAATACTATAGAAGTAATAGTAACTTCAGTATTGCAAACAGCAGCAGGAAGAATGATTTTTGCTAAACCTAAAGGAGAATTTTAATATATGAATAAGACCTGTGCAATTGTGTTAGCAGCTGGAAAAGGCAAAAGAATGAAATCTAATATAAACAAACAGTTTATAAAAATAAATGATATGCCTATTTTAGCTCATACATTAAATGTATTTAATAAATCTAAATATATTGATAAGATAATATTAGTAGCAGCAGAAGATGAAATTAGCTATTGTAAAGAAAAAATAATTTGTAAGTATAACTTTAATAATGTAGTTAGCATTGTTAAAGGAGGAAAAGAAAGACAAAACTCTGTATATAATGGTTTGAAGGCAGTGAAAAATTGTAATATAGTTTTAATACATGATGGAGCAAGACCATTTATCTCTGATGATATAATAAAAAAAGGCATAGAGTTTGCAAGAATTTATGGCGCAGCAGCTTGTGGAGTAATGCCTAAAGATACAATAAAGATTAAAGATACAAATGGCTTTTCTAAATCTTCATTAAATAGAGAAAATCTTTTTATAGTTCAAACTCCCCAGTGCTTTAAATATGACTTAATACGGAAATGTCATGAAAAATTAATTGATAAAAAAGTTAAAGTTACAGATGATACATCTGTATTAGAAATTTTTAATTATAAAACATATTTATATGATGGAGATTATAGTAATATAAAGATAACAACTCCAGAAGATTTAATAATAGCAAAGGAGATATTAAAAGAAAGTAAACAAAAAATATATTGACACATATAAAAAAATATGTATAAATTAAGTATATAACATAATTTAATAAATTATATTAAATAAAATTACATTAGTTATCTTTCATTTACAATCCTAGAGTGAAAGATTTAACTTAAATAATTTCAAGTTCTTTATACTCTGGATTAATATAAATACAATTTAATCTGGAATTTAGGTATATTTAAAAAGTAGCCCGCCCTAAATAGGGCGGGTTTTTTATGTTAAAATAATTTGATAGAGATTTTATAAAAAATAAGGAGGAATACAAATGAAATTGTCACAAATGTTACTAGGAACTCTTAGAGAAATACCTTCAGAAGCAGAAATACCAAGCCATCAATTAATGTTAAGAGCTGGAATGATGAGAAAAATGGCTTCAGGAGTATATAATTTTATGCCCTTAGGAATTAGAGTAGTAAAAAAAATAGAAAATATAGTAAGAGAAGAAATGGATAAGTCTGGTGCACAAGAGTTATTAGCTTCAGCAATATTACCATCTGAGCTATGGAAAGAATCTGGAAGATGGGAAGTTTTTGGACCAGAAATGTTTAAATTAAAGGATAGAAATGATAGAGAATTTTGTTTAGGCCCTACTCATGAAGAGGTTTTTACAGATATAGCTAGAAATGAGATAAAGTCCTATAAACAATTACCTTTAAATTTATATCAAATACAAACAAAATATAGAGATGAAAGAAGACCAAGATTTGGAGTAATGAGATCTAGAGAGTTTATAATGAAAGATGCGTACAGTTTTGATAAAGATGAAAAAGGATTAGATGTATCTTATAAAAAAATGTATGAAGCTTATAATAGAATTTTTGAAAGATGTGGATTAAAATGTAGCTGTGTTGAAGCAGATTCAGGAGCTATGGGAGGAGCAGGTTCAGCAGAATTTATGGTAAAATCTGATATAGGAGAAGATGAAATAGTTTTTTGTACACAATGTGATTATGCTGCAAATATTGAAAAGGCTCCATCAAAACCAGAATTAGGAGAAAAAGAAGAATTAAATGCCTTAGCAAAATTTGAAACACCAAATGTTAGAACTATAGAAGAACTTATTAAATTTTTTAATACTACTCCTAAAAAGTTTGCAAAAACTCTTATTTATAAAGCAGATGATAAAGTAGTTGCAGTTATGGTAAGAGGAGATAGAGAAGTAAATGAAGTAAAAGTTGTAAACGAAATAGGAGGAGCTATATCTTTTGAAATGGCAAATGAAAGCTTAGTAAAAAAGGCTACTTCAGCAGAAGTTGGATTTGCAGGTCCTATAGGAATAAAAGTAGACTTTTTATTAGTAGATAAAGAAATAGTTAATATGTATAATTTTATAGTTGGAGCAAATGAAACAGGATATCACTATACTAATGTTAATTATGGAAGAGATTTTGAAGGAATAGTGGGAGATTTTAGAAAAGTAGTAGAAGGAGATACGTGTCCTAAGTGTGGTAAAAAATTAACTATAGCTAGAGGTATAGAGGTAGGACATATATTTAAATTAGGAACTAAATATTCAGAATCTATGAATGCTGTATTTTTAGATGAAAATGGAGAGACTAAACCTCTTGTAATGGGATGTTATGGTATAGGTGTTACTAGAACGTTAGCAGCAGTAATAGAACAAAATAACGATGAAAATGGAATACTTTGGCCAGTTTCTATAGCACCATATAAAGTTATAGTAATTCCTGTAGTTAGTAAAAATAATGAACAAATGAGTATTGCGGAAGATATATATAATAAATTATCCCAAAATGGAATAGATGTATTACTTGACGATAGAAATGAAAGAGCAGGAGTGAAATTTAAAGATGCGGATTTAATAGGAATTCCTATTAAAATTATAGTAGGTAAAAAAATTAATGAAGGAATGGTAGAATTAAAATTCAGAAATGAAAATTTAAGCGAGGATGTAGAAATAGAAAACATAGTTAATAAAATAATAAAAAAATTAAAAAAGTAGCTATAAAAAATAAGAAAAATAGAATTTTTTAATGCAAAATGTAATATTGTGTGATAGAATAATGGTGTCGGAAACATTAAATAAAAATAGAATATTATATAATTGAAAGGGGTAATAATATGGAATTAAATTTGCAAATGGTTAAAGATGCTCAGAGAAATATTAAAGAAGTAGCAAGAAGAACACCATTATTCTACACAAGCACATTTTCTAAAATGAGTGGTGCTGAAGTATATTTAAAATGTGAAAACAAACAAAAAACAGGAGCTTTCAAATTAAGAGGAGCTTATAATAAAATAGTTAACTTAACTGAAGAAGAAAAGAAAAAAGGAGTTATTGCATCTTCAGCAGGAAATCATGCTCAAGGAGTTGCTTTTGCAGCTACAGCTTTTGGAATTAAAGCTACAATTGTAATGCCAAATACAGCACCAGGAGCTAAAGTAGAAGCAACAAAGGGATATGGAGCAGAAGTTGTACAATATGGAGAAGTTTATGATGAATGTGCTAAAAAAGCAGTAGAAATTCAAAAAGAAACAGGAGCAACGTATGTTCATCCATTTAATGATGAATATGTTATGGCAGGGCAAGGGACAGTAGCTCTTGAAATATTAGAAGATTTGCCTGAAACAGATGTAATCGTTGTACCAATTGGGGGAGGAGGATTAATTTCTGGTATAGCTGTTGCAGCTAAAGAATTAAAACCTGAAATAGAAATTATAGGAGTTCAACCAGAAAAGATAGCATCCACAAAAGCTTCTCTTGAGAAAGGTGAAATAGTAACATTACCTGGATTTAAGTCAATAGCTGATGGTATTTCAGTTGCAACTCCAGGAGATCATTCTTTTAAATATATTCAAAAATATGTAGATAAAGTAGTTGTGGTTTCAGAAGAAGAAATAAAAAATGCTATGTACTTAATAGCGGCTAGAGGTAAATTAATAGCTGAAGGTGCAGGAGCTTCAACAGTAGCTGCCATATTAAGCGGAAAGATTAATGCTAAAGGTAAGAAAGTAGTAGCAGTAATTAGTGGCGGAAATGTGGATATGACAACAATTTCTAAAATAGTAGAAGAAAAAAACAAGTAATATAAATTAATTTAGTTTAAAATAATTATAAAAGTTAATTTAAATATATTTAATAAACCATGCTGTATTCCTAAAGGAAAATAGCATGGTTTAAAAAATTATGGGAAAAATTAATATAAACTGATATAATATAATAAATATAAAGTTTTACAGGAGGTGCATATTGTGAAAATATATAATACTATGACAAGACAAAAAGAAGAATTTATACCTATAAATCCAATGCAAGTTAATATGTATGTATGTGGTCCTACAGTATATGATTTTTTCCATATTGGAAATGCAAGAACTTTTGTAATTTTTGATACAGTAAGAAGATATTTTGAGTACAGAGGGTATAAAGTAAATTATATACAAAATTTCACAGACATAGATGATAAAATGATAAATAGGGCAAACAAAGAAAATATAACTGTTAAAGAGCTAGGGGATAAATTTATAGAAGAATATTATAAAGATGCAGATGGGTTAAACATAGAAAGAGCTACAATAAATCCTAGAGCAACAGAGTATATAAAAGAAATTATAAAGTTTGTAGAAGAGCTAATAGAAAAAGGTTATGCCTATGAAGTAGATGGAGATGTTTACTTTAGCACTAAAAAATTTAAAGAATACGGAAAACTTTCAGGTCAAAAATTAGACGAACTTCAATTAGGGGCAAGAATAAATGTAGACGAAAGAAAAAAAGATCCAATGGATTTTGCTGTTTGGAAAAGTCAAAAACCTGAAGAACCTGCTTGGGAAAGTCCATGGGGTATGGGAAGACCAGGTTGGCATATAGAATGTTCTTGCATGGCTTATAACTTATTGGGAGAAACTATTGATATACATGCTGGTGGAGTAGATTTAGTTTTCCCACATCATGAAAATGAAGTTGCTCAAAGTGAAGCTAGAACAGGCAAAACATTTGCTAATTATTGGATGCACTCTGCTTTCATAAATATTAATAATCAAAAGATGTCTAAATCTCTTAATAATTTTTTTACTGCTAGGGAAGTACTAGAGAAGTATGATTTTGACGTAATAAGATTATTTATGCTTTCAGCTCATTATAGGACACCATTAAACTTTAGCAAAGAGCTTTTAGAAGGTGCTAAATCAGCTTTGGAAAGATTATATAATTCTATAAATAATCTTGAAAATTTATTAGAAGAATCATGTAAAGAAAAAATGGATGATAATGATAAAAAGTATATTAAAAATTTAGATGAATATAAATCTAAATATATTGAAAAAATGGATGATGATTTTAATACAGCAGATGCTATATCTGTTATATTTGATTTAATTAAAGATATAAATGTAAATGTAAATGTTAATTCTTCAAAGGAAATCATTAAATATTGTTTAGATTTAATAAGAGAATTAGGAAGTCCATTAGGCATATTGCAAAAATCTACTAAGATTAATTTAGATGAAGAAATAGAACAGTTAGTACAAAAAAGACAGAAAGCAAGAAAAGATAAAAATTGGGATTTAGCTGATAAAATAAGAGATGATTTAAAATCCAAAGGAATAGTTTTAGAAGATACTCCTCAAGGAGTTAGATGGAAAAGGATATAGATATTTATTTTAGAAATGGAGAATTTTTATGGAGTTTTTAAAGAAAAAGTTTAGTTTAGAAGAAGCTAAACAATTAAGCCCACTTGTATTAGCTTTTATAGGAGATGCTGTATATGAATTATTTGTTAGAAATTACTTGGTACATTTAAATAATAATATGCCAGTTAATATGCTTCATAATAAAGCAGTTTCTTTTGTAAAAGCTCATTGTCAAAGCGAAATGATGAATAACCTACTAGTGTATTTAAATACAGAAGAAATAGCAATATTTAAAAGAGGCAGAAATGCCAAATCAGCTACTGTACCTAAGCATGCAAAAGTTGTAGATTATAGAATTGCTACGGGCTTTGAAGCATTGTTAGGGTACTTGTATATAACAGATCAAATAGATAGACTAAATGAATTGTTTGAAAAAATAATTGAATTCAAAAATTGTAATTAGGAGTGAATGTAGAAATGTCTCTTAAAGTGAAATTAATAGAATATACTCCAAATCCTGAAAAAGTTATTGCATCTGCTGCTAAATTGTGCTATAGCTCAGTAGGAGTTGATGAAATACAAAAAAATTTAACAGAAGAAAACACATCAAGGTTTTTAAATATGCTTATGTCTTTAGGACATGAATCTCCCATAGAACATGTATCTTTTACTTTTGCTATTGAGGGAGTGTCTAGGACTCTTACCCATCAATTGGTTAGACATAGAATAGCTTCATATTCACAACAAAGTCAAAGATATGTAAAACTAGAACAATTTGAATATATAATTCCACCTGATATAGATAAAGATAAAAACGCAAGAGATATATTTATTAATACTATGAAAAGCTGTCAAAAATCTTATAATCAATTAGCGGATATACTTAAATCTAAGTATATAAATACTGGGCTCAATGAAAAGGAAGCTGAAAAAAAATCAATAGAAGATGCAAGATATGTATTTCCTAATGCATGCGAAACTAAAATAGTTGCAACCATGAATGCTAGAAGTCTTATGAATTTTTTTAATAATAGATGCTGTAATAGAGCTCAATGGGAAATAAGAGCTTTAGCAGATAAAATGTTAATAGAAGTAAAATCCGTAGCACCAAATCTTTTTAAATATAGTGGACCTCCATGCTTAAGGGGAAATTGTCCTGAAGGTAAAATGACTTGTGGAAAAATAGATGAAGTAAAAAATAGATATATCAATAGTGTTTAATAAAAGTCAGGAGAGGTATTAAAATGAAAAAATTAAATTCAGAAATTAAAATTGTAGAAAATGTAATAGAAGGTAGAAATGCTGTAATAGAAGCTTTAAAAGGAAACACAACTATTGAAAATATAATGATTTCAAAAGGTGAAAAAAAAGGTTCTATAAATTTAATATTAGCTCTTGCTAGAGAAAAAGGAATTACAATAAAAGAAATTGATAAAAGAAAATTAGACCAAATATCTCAAACAGGTACACACCAAGGAGTAATAGCAAGAATTACTCCTTATAAATACTGTAATGTAAGTGATATAATGGAGTATGCTAATTACAAAAATGAAAATCCATTTATAATAATATTAGACGAAATAGAAGATCCTCATAATTTTGGAGCAATAATAAGAACTGCAGAAGTATGTGGAGTTCATGGAATTATAATACCTAGTAGAAGGAATGTAGGAGTTACACCTACTGTATATAAGGCTTCTGCTGGTGCTGTAGAGTATATGAAGATTGCTAAGGTATCAAATATAAATAATACCATTAATTATCTCAAAGATAAAGGATTATGGATATATGGAGCAGATATGAATGGTGAAAATTATTGCTTTGATGAAAATCTTAGTGGATCAGTTGCAATAGTAATTGGAAGTGAAGGAAAGGGAATATCTAAATTAACAAAAGAAAGATGTGATGTATTAATAAAGATACCTATGAGAGGGCAAGTCAATTCATTAAATGCTTCAGTTGCAGGCGGAATATTAATGTATGAAGTATATAAACAAAAGATAAAGAGAGAGTTAAAGTGAAAGTAATATTTGTAGATGGTTATAATGTAATTAATAGTTGGCCTGAGCTGAAAGAATTGAAGGATTTTAGTTATGAAGCTGCAAGAAAGAAATTAATAAATGATTTGCAAAATTATGCGGCATATAAAGGGTACAAAATAATATTGACCTTTGATGCTCATAAGGTACCTGGAAGCATGGAAAAAAAGGAAAAAATAGATAAAAATATTACAGTGGTTTTCACTCAGGAGTTAGAAACAGCAGATAGTTTTATAGAAAGAAATGTAAACGATATAGGAAGAAAAATAGATGTATGTGTAGTGACTTCTGATTTATTAGAGCAACAATTAGTATTTCAAAGGGGAGCTACCAGGATGTCTTCTATAGAATTTTACAATGAAGTTAATAATAGTAAAATTAACATAAAAAACAAAATAAATAATAATTATTCTGAAAAAAAATCTTCTTTAGAAGAAAGAGTAAAAAAAGACATATTTGAAAAATTAGACAGGATGAGGAAAAGTAAGTAATTACTTGACTATAAAACAATAATTAATGTATAATAAAGTAGTAGTGTACATTTTTTTGGAGGGGATACTTTGGGAAAAAAAGTTAATAATAGTAAAAGGAATTCCTCTTTTGAAGAGAGTTTTGAAGAAAAAATTGATGAAGAAGTTGTAATAGAAGCCAAAAAAGGAAATGTAGAAGCTCAGGAATATTTAATAAATAAATATCAGAATTTTGTAAAAGCTAAAGCAAAGTCGTATTTTTTGATTGGTGCTGACAAAGAAGATATATACCAAGAAGGCATGATAGGGTTATATAAAGCTATAAGAGATTTTAAATCTGATAAATTATCTTCTTTTAAAGCTTTTGCAGAATTATGTGTTACTAGACAAATAATAACGGCTATAAAAACAGCAACTCGTCAGAAACATATACCTTTAAATACATATGTTTCCTTAAATAAACCTATATATGATGAAGAATCTGATAGAACTTTACTAGATGTATTATCAGAAGCTAAAGTTGCTGATCCAGAAGAAATGATAATTAGCAAAGAGGAATTAAAACATATACGAAGTGAAATAGGGGAAGTTTTATCTAATTTAGAAATGGAAGTTTTAATGTCTTACCTTGACGGAAAGTCTTACCAAGAAATAGCTTGCGATTTAGATAGGCATGCTAAATCAATAGATAATGCTTTGCAAAGGGTAAAAAGAAAATTAGAAAAATGTTTGGGTAATAGATAAAATTTTATTGACAAAGAAAGGTACATGTATTACAATAAATAATCGGTATATAAACTGAATTTTTAATAATTAATGGGAATTTATTATGCTTTGAAGTGTTTTAGAGAATAATTTTATTCCCTCTTACAAGATGCAAAATTGCCCATGTAGCTCAGTTGGCAGAGCGTCACCTTGGTAAGGTGGAGGTCACCAGTTCAATCCTGGTCATGGGCTCCAAATTTGTTTTTAAATTTATAAAACACTAGGGTGAGTTTACATAAGTAAATGGAAAAATAATAATAAAGCAATTAAGGAGGAAAAAGAAATGTCAAAAGCAAAATTTGAAAGAACAAAACCACATGTAAACATAGGAACAATAGGTCACGTAGACCATGGAAAAACAACATTAACAGCAGCAATAACAACAATATTATCAAAAGACGGAAAAGCCCAAGCAACAAAATATGATGAAATAGATAAAGCACCAGAAGAAAAAGAAAGAGGAATCACAATAAATACATCACACGTAGAATATGAAACAGAAAACAGACACTATGCACACGTAGACTGTCCAGGACACGCTGACTATGTAAAGAACATGATAACAGGAGCAGCACAAATGGATGGAGCTATCTTAGTTGTATCAGCAGCAGATGGTCCAATGCCACAAACAAGAGAACATATACTACTAGCAAGCAGAGTTGGAGTTGAATATATAGTAGTATTCTTAAATAAAGCAGACCAAGTAGACGATCCAGAACTAATAGAATTAGTAGAAATGGAAGTAAGAGAACTATTAAATGAATATGGATTCCCAGGAGATGACTGTCCAATAATCGTAGGATCAGCATTAAAAGCATTAGAAAACATGGATGATGAAGAAGCAACAAAATGCATAGGTGAATTAATGGCAGCAGTAGATGAATATATACCAACACCACAAAGAGCAACAGATAAAGACTTCTTAATGCCAATAGAAGACATATTCACAATCACAGGAAGAGGAACAGTTGCAACAGGAAGAGTTGAAAGTGGAATATTAAAAGTAGGCGACGAAGTAGAAATCGTAGGAATGACAGATGAAAAGAAAAAGACAGTAGTAACAGGAGTAGAAATGTTCAGAAAGTTATTAGATGAAGCAGAAGCAGGAGATAACATAGGAGCATTACTAAGAGGAGTACAAAGAGAAGACATAAGAAGAGGTCAAGTATTAGCAAAACCAGGTTCAGTACAACCACATAAAAAATTTGTAGGTCAAGTATACGTATTAAAGAAAGAAGAAGGTGGAAGACATACACCATTCTTTAATGGATATAGACCACAATTCTACTTCAGAACAACAGACGTAACAGGAACAATAGCACTACCAGAAGGAGTAGAAATGGTAATGCCAGGAGATCACATAGACATGAGAGTTGAATTAATAACACCAGTAGCAATGAATCAAGAATTAAGATTTGCTATAAGAGAAGGTGGAAGAACAGTAGGTTCAGGTGTTGTTACTAGTATAATTGAATAATTTAAAAAGAGGGACTGGGTTTCTAGACCTAGTCCTTTTAAAAAGTTAATAATTTATATTTTTTATTATTGCAATTGACATATTCTTTAACTTATGATAAATTATTTAGGTGATTTAGTTTAGATGATTTAGAATTTTTAAGGATAAATAACTTAAGTTTTATATAGACCTCAGGAGGTGTAATAAATGAGAGTAAAAGTAACATTAGCTTGTAGCGAATGTAAACAAAGAAATTATAATACAATGAAAAATAAAAAAAATAATCCAGATAGATTAGAAATGAAAAAATATTGTAAATTCTGTCATAAACATACAGATCATAAAGAAACAAAATAATTTCTAGAGCCTATGAAATAAAGCATTTGTTTTAAGGATGTGAAAAAATGGTTGCACAAAAGCAATTAAAAAATAAAAATACTAGTAAAGCATCAAAAGGTTTAATACAATTTTTAAAAGATATAAAAAGCGAATTTAAAAGAATTACATGGGCCTCTAAAGATAATGTTAAAAAAGCAACTGCAACAGTTGTAACATTTTGTTTTATATATATGGTTATTATAGCATCGCTAGATTATAGTTTTAATAACCTTTATAAGTTAATATTTAAATAAAGTATAAAGGAGGTAGGGATTAGATATATAATCCCTTTTGATATGACAGATAAAGCTAAGTGGTATGTTGTTCATACATATTCTGGATATGAAAATAAGGTAAAAGCTAATCTGGAAAAAACTATAGAAAATAGAAATCTCAATGAATTAATATTAGATGTTCAAGTTCCTATGGAGGAACAAGTTGAAGTTAAAGAAGATGGAAAAAAGAAGATAACCTTAAAAAAAGTATTTCCGGGATATGTGCTAATTAAAATGATGATGACTGATGATTCATGGTACATAGTTAGAAATACAAGAGGAGTAACAGGATTTGTAGGACCAGGATCTAAGCCGGTGCCTCTTACAGATGATGAAGTTGATTCTATGGGAATAGTTGACAAACAACAAAAAATAGATGTTGAAGTAGGAGAAACTGTAAAAGTTGTATCAGGACCTCTTACAGATTTTCCAGCAGTTATTCAGGAAATAAATGTTGAAAAGTGTAAGATAAAAGCCTTAGTTAACATGTTTGGCAGGGAAACCCCTGTTGAACTTGATTTTAATCAAATAGATAAACTAGATTAGTTTTTATATTAATTAGCTAAACTTGTTTTACTAAGTGGGAGGGAGTTATCCCGATTACCACAAATTAGGAGGTGGAAATTATGGCTAAAAAAGTAGTAGGAATGATTAAGCTTCAACTTGCAGCAGGAAAAGCAAGTCCAGCACCACCAGTAGGACCAGCACTTGGTCAACATGGGGTAAATATTATGGCATTTTGCAAAGAATTTAATGCTAAAACTTCTCAACAAGCAGGTTTAGTAATACCTGTAGTAATAACTGTATACCAAGACAGATCTTTTAGCTTTATATTAAAGACTCCTCCTGCAGCAGTGCTTTTAAAGAAAGCAGCAGGTCTAGAAAGTGGTTCAGGAGTGCCAAATAAAACTAAAGTAGGAAAAGTTACAAAAGCTCAAGTTAGAGAAATAGCAGAAACAAAAATGCCAGATTTAAATGCATCATCAATTGAAGCTGCTATGAATATGGTAGAAGGAACAGCAAGAAGTATGGGAATTACTGTAGAAGAATAATCTCGTAAATAAGGTGGGAGGTAGTACCGTTAATACCACAAAGGAGGAACGAATAATGGGAAAAGTAGGAAAAGACTACAAAGAAAGTTTAAAGCTTATAGATAAAGATGCATTGTATACAGTTCAAGAAGCAATGGATCTTGTTATTAAAACTTCTAAGGCTAAATTTGATGAAACTATAGAGCTTGCAGTTAGACTTGGAGTAGATCCAAGACATGCAGATCAGCAAGTTAGAGGAGCTATAGTACTTCCTCATGGAACAGGCAAAAAAGTTAAAGTTTTAGTTTTTGCTAAAGGCGATAAAGTTAAGGAAGCTGAAGATGCAGGTGCAGATTATGTAGGCTCTGATGAATATATACAAAAGATACAAAATGAAAATTGGTTTGATTTTGATGTAGTGGTTGCTACGCCAGATATGATGGGTGTGGTAGGAAGATTAGGTAGAATATTAGGACCTAAAGGATTAATGCCTAATCCAAAATCTGGAACTGTTACTTTTGATGTAGCAAAGGCTATAGAAGATATTAAAGCAGGTAAAGTTGAATATAGAGTTGATAAAACTTCAATTATTCATGTTCCTATTGGAAAGAGAAGTTTTGAAGTGCAAAAGCTATATGAAAACTTTCATGTTTTAATGGAAGCAATAGTTAAAGCAAAACCAGCAGCAGCTAAAGGACAGTATATTAAGTCTGTATCAATTTCAAGTACTATGGGTCCAGGAATAAAAATTAATCCAGCTAAAGTATTAGATTAGTATTGACATGTATTAAAAATTTTGATATATTGTTAAAGTGTTATTTAAATGAATAGTATTCCGTAGACAGTAGGTGCCTAAAGCTTAACGTAAATCAACCTACCGAGGATCAAATATAAAGATGAATTTATTTGGTCTCTCCATGTCTACGGAGAGGCTTATTTTTTATAAACAGATGTACTTTATGCTGTTAGGAGGTGGGTACGATGGCAAGTAAAAATAGAGAATTAAAAGAAGCCAAAGTTTTAGAAATAAAAGAGAGAATGGAAAAAGCCCAAAGTATGGTAATATCTAAGTATCAAGGTTTAACAGTTGAGGAAGATACTGAACTTAGAAGAAAGTTAAGAGAAGAAGGCGTAGAATACAAGGTATACAAAAACACATTATCTATAATAGCAGCTAAAGAATTAGGTTTTGAAAATTTAGTAGATTTATTCCAAGGACCTGTATCAATAGCACTTGGATATGACGATCCAACTGCGCCAGCTAGAATATTATACGATTTTGCAAAAGAACATAAAAAGTTAGAGTTAAAAGGTGGAATGATTCAAGGGGAAGTATGCAATACTGATAAAATTAAAGAATTTGCAACAATCCCACCAAAAGAAGTTCTACTTGCGAAACTTGTTGGAAGCTTCAAAGCTCCATTATCAAATTTAGTATATTTATTAAATGCAATTAAAGCAAAAAAAGAATCAGAAGAAGCATAGAAAAAAATTTGGAGGTGCGTAATAATGACTAGAGAAGAAATTATTCAAGGTATAAAAGAAATGAGCGTTTTAGAATTAAATGAATTAGTTAAAGCGTGTGAAGAAGAATTTGGAGTAAGTGCTGCTGCACCAGTAGCTGTAGCAGGTGCTGCAGGTGCTGCTGCAGGTGGAGCAGAAGAAAAATCAGAATTTGATGTAATATTAAAATCAGCAGGATCAGAAAAGATTAAAGTTATAAAAGCAGTTAGAGAAATAACAGGACTTGGATTAAAAGATGCTAAGGCTGTAGTTGATGGTGCTCCAAAGGCATTAAAAGAAGGCGTAGCTAAAGAAGAAGCTGAAACTATGAAAGCTAAACTTGAAGAAGTTGGTGCAGAAGTAGAATTAAAATAATTAAGAAATTTAAAAAGGGAGACACTTAATTAAGCGTCTCCTTTTTTTAAAATAAAATTTAAAATTAATCCATTGACTTTTTGGTTATATTATGGTAAAATAACTACTTGCATTGATTAATTATAGAATAAGATATATTAATTAAATATTTTAGGTTTTGAATGAAAAATATAACAAAGGATATAATATTAAGATAATACATTTTAGATACTAATCCAGAAACACAATATAATAATGTGTTTTTGGTTATTTTTAATTTATACAAGGGGTGAAAGCTAATGGTACATCCTGTCCAAGTTGGGAAAAGAACAAGAATGAGCTTTTCTAAACTTAAAGAAGTAGGAGAGATGCCTAACTTAATTGAGGTTCAATTAGATTCCTACAATTGGTTTTTAAAAGAAGGATTACAAGAAGTTTTTGATGATATTAATCCTATTCAAGATTATACTGGAAATCTTAGTTTAGAATTTGTTGGATATAAGCTTGACATGGATAATATCAAGTACTCTGTTGAAGAATGCAAAGAAAGAGATGCAACATATGCAGCACCTTTGAAAGTGAATGTAAGATTATTGAACAAAGAAACAGGAGAAGTAAAAGAACAAGAAGTGTTCATGGGTGACTTTCCTTTAATGACAGAGCAAGGTACATTTATTATTAATGGTGCAGAGAGGGTTATAGTTAGCCAGCTAGTAAGATCACCTGGAGTATATTATAATCAATCTTTTGACAAAACAGGTAAAAAATTGTTTTCAGCAACAGTAATACCAAATAGGGGAGCTTGGCTAGAATATGAAACAGACTCGAATGACATAGTATATGTAAGAATTGATAAAACAAGAAAATTGCCAATTACTATTTTAGTTAGAGCTTTAGGATATGGCACGGATAATGAAATATTAAATTTTCTTGGAGAAGATGAAAGACTAAGGGCTACAATTGAAAAAGACAACACTAAAACAAAAGAAGAGGCACTATTAGAAATATACAAGAGGCTTAGACCAGGAGAACCTCCAACAGTAGATAGTGCTATTTCTTTAATTGAAACTTTATTTTTTGATGCAAAAAGATATGATTTATCTAGGGTTGGAAGATATAAATTTAATAAAAAGTTAGCATTAAATCTTAGAATAGCTAATAGGACAGCAGCAGCAGATGTGGTGAATCCAGAAACTGGTGAAATAATTGTTCAATCCGGTGAAAAGATTACTAGAGAAAAAGCTATTGATATACAAAATAGTGGTATAAATATAGTTGATATTGAAATAGATGATAAAATAATAAAAGTTATTGGAAATAACTTTGTAGATATACATAGTTTTGTAGATTTTGACATAGAAGATTTAAATATAAAAGAACTAGTTCACTACCCCACTTTAAAAGAAATATTAGATAACTATACTGATGAAGAAAGTATAAAAGATCAAATTAAAAATAATATTTATAAATTAATTCCTAAACATATAGTAAGAGACGATATATATGCAACTGTAAATTATGAATTAGGATTGAGTTATGCTATAGGAAATATTGATGATATAGATCATTTAGGCAATAGAAGATTAAGATCTGTGGGAGAGTTATTACAGAACCAGTTTAGAATAGGTCTTTCTAGAATGGAAAGAGTTGTAAAAGAAAGAATGACTATTCAAGACCAAGATGTTATAACTCCACAAGCACTTATAAATATAAGACCAGTAGCAGCATCTATAAAGGAATTTTTTGGAAGTTCTCAACTTTCACAATTTATGGATCAAACCAATCCATTATCAGAATTAACACATAAGAGAAGATTATCAGCTTTGGGACCAGGGGGACTTTCAAGAGAAAGAGCTGGATTTGAAGTTAGAGACGTACACCATTCTCATTATGGAAGAATGTGTCCTATAGAAACTCCAGAAGGTCCTAATATAGGACTAATAAATTCTTTAGCTACTTATGCTAGAGTTAATGAATATGGTTTTATAGAAACACCATATAGAAAAGTTGTAAATGGAAGAGTAACAAATGAAATGGTGTATATGACTGCAGATGAGGAAGATCAATATTTAGTATCTAAAGCAAATGAGCCTATTAATGACGAAGGATATTTTGTTGATAAAAGAGTTACTGTAAGAGATAAAGAAGATGTTCTTATAGTATCCAGTGAAGAAGTTGAATTTATAGATGTATCACCTAGACAACTAGTTTCAGTTGCTACAGCTATGATACCATTTCTTGAAAATGATGATGCCAGCCGTGCACTTATGGGATCTAATATGCAAAGACAGGCAGTGCCATTATTAAAATCTCAAGCTCCTATAGTTGGCACTGGTATAGAGTATAAAGCAGCAGTAGATTCAGGTGTTTTACCAAAATCAAAATATGACGGTGAAGTTGTATATGTAAGTGCCGATGAAGTTAGAGTAAAAAGGGATATTGATGGAAAAATAGATACTTATAGATTACTTAAATTTAAAAGATCTAACCAGGGTACTTGTATAAATCAAAAGCCTATTGTAAAAAAGGGTGAAATAATTAAAAAGGGAACAGTATTAGCAGACGGTCCATCAACAGATTTAGGAGAAATAGCATTAGGAAAAAATATTCTTATGGGTTTCATAACTTGGGAAGGATATAACTACGAAGATGCTATGTTGATTTCAGAAGAGTTAGTTAAAGAAGATGTATTTACTTCAATTCATATAGAAGAATACGAAGCAGAAGCAAGAGATACTAAATTAGGTCCAGAAGAAATAACAAGAGATATACCAAATGTTGGTGAGGATGCTTTAAAAAGTATAGATGAAAGAGGAATTATAAAAATAGGTGCAGAAGTTAGAGCCGGTGATATTCTTGTAGGTAAAGTTACACCTAAAGGAGAAACAGAACTTACAGCAGAAGAAAGATTACTTAGAGCTATATTTGGAGAAAAAGCTAGGGAAGTTAGAGATACTTCGCTTAGAGTACCACATGGTGAAGCAGGAATAATAGTGGATGTAAAAATATTTACAAGGGAAAATGGAGATGAACTACCTCCTGGAGTTAATAAATTGGTTAGATGCTATATAGCACAAAAGAGAAAAATATCTGTAGGAGATAAAATGGCAGGAAGACACGGAAATAAAGGTGTTATTTCAAGGGTAATGCCAGAAGAAGATATGCCATTTTTACCAGATGGTAGACCATTACAAATATGTTTAAATCCTTTAGGAGTACCGTCTCGTATGAATATAGGTCAGGTACTAGAAGTGCATTTAGGATTGGCAGCTAATAAATTAGGTTGGCATATAGCTACTCCTGTATTTGATGGAGCTACAGAAGAAGAAATAGTTCAATGCTTAAAACAAGCGGGTTATTCTGAAGACGGTAAAACTGTATTATATGATGGAAGAACAGGGGAGCCTTTTGATAATAGAGTAACAGTAGGATATATGTATATATTAAAACTTGCACACTTAGTAGATGACAAAATTCATGCTAGATCCACAGGTCCATATTCTTTAGTTACTCAACAGCCCTTAGGAGGTAAAGCTCAATTTGGAGGACAGAGATTTGGAGAAATGGAAGTTTGGGCTATAGAAGCATATGGAGCAGCACATACATTGCAAGAAATACTTACGGTTAAATCTGACGATGTAGTAGGAAGAGTAAAAACTTATGAGGCAATTGTAAAAGGTGAAAATATACCAGAACCAGGAGTACCAGAATCATTTAAAGTATTAATAAAAGAGTTACAGGCTTTATGTTTAGATGTAAAAGTCTTAAACGATGATAAAGAAGAAATAAAAATAAAAGAATCTATAGATGAAGATGAAGATTTAGGAGTAAACATAGAAGGAAGAGAAGATTATGCTCCTATAAATTCAAATAATGCTAATGATGATTATGAAAAATCAGAAGAAGAAAAAGATCAGGATTATGATGAATTACCACTAGATGAACTTCAAAGTGAGTTAGAAATAGATGATTTCACTGATGAACATTAATTTTTGAAGGGAGGATATACCCTTGTTTGAATTAAATAATTTTGATGCATTGCAAATAGGATTAGCTTCACCAGAAAAGATAAGAGAGTGGTCAAAAGGTGAAGTTAAAAAACCTGAAACAATAAATTATAGAACATTAAAACCAGAAAGAGATGGGTTATTTTGTGAAAGAATTTTTGGACCTATCAAAGATTGGGAATGCCATTGTGGAAAATATAAAAGAATAAGATATAAGGGAATAGTATGCGATAGATGTGGAGTTGAAGTGACAAAATCTAAAGTTAGACGTGAAAGAATGGGGCATATAGAACTAGCTGCCCCTGTATCTCATATATGGTATTTTAAAGGAATACCATCTCGTATGGGACTTATACTAGATATGTCACCAAGGGCATTAGAAAAGGTATTATATTTTGCTTCTTATATAGTATTAGAGCCTAAAGAAACTCCTTTATTGAAAAAACAGCTTTTAAATGAAAAAGAATATAGAGAAGCAATAGAAAAGTATGGAGAAGAAAGCTTTACAGCTGGAATGGGAGCAGAATCTATAAAAAAACTTTTAGAAAAGATAGATTTAGATGAATTATCTAAAGAATTAAAAGAAGAATTTAAAAATAGTACAGGACAAAAGCGTGTTAGAATAATAAGAAGATTAGAAGTAGTAGAGTCTTTTAGAAAGTCTGGAAATGGACCAGAGTGGATGGTAATAGATGTTATACCTGTAATTCCACCAGATTTAAGACCTATGGTTCAGCTTGATGGAGGAAGATTTGCAACATCTGATTTAAATGATTTATATAGAAGAGTTATAAATAGAAATAATAGACTTAAAAAACTATTAGATTTAGGAGCACCAGATATTATAGTAAGAAATGAAAAAAGAATGCTTCAGGAATCAGTAGATGCTTTGATTGACAATGGAAGAAGAGGAAGACCGGTAACTGGACCAGGTAATAGGCCTTTAAAATCTTTATCAGATATGCTAAAAGGTAAGCAAGGAAGATTTAGACAAAATTTATTAGGAAAGCGTGTAGACTACTCAGGACGTTCAGTTATTGTAGTTGGTCCAGAACTAAAAATGTATCAATGTGGTCTACCAAAAGAAATGGCACTTGAGTTATTTAAACCTTTTGCAATGAAAAAGTTAGTAGAAAAAGGCTTATCTCAAAATATTAAAAGTGCCAAGAGAATGGTAGAAAGAGTTCAATCTCAAGTGTGGGATGTATTGGAAGAAGTTATATCAGATCATCCTGTATTGTTAAACCGTGCTCCAACTCTTCACAGATTAGGAATTCAGGCTTTTCAACCAGTATTAGTAGAAGGTAGAGCTATAAAACTTCATCCTTTAGCATGTACTGCTTATAATGCAGACTTTGATGGAGACCAAATGGCGGTACACGTTCCACTTTCAGTAGAAGCCCAAGCAGAAGCAAGATTTTTAATGCTTGCAGCTCATAATATATTAAAACCTTCTGATGGAAAACCAGTAGTGGTTCCTACTCAGGATATGGTATTAGGATCATATTACTTAACTATGAATAAAGAAGGTGTAGAAGGAGAAGGAAGATTTTTTTCTTCACCAGATGAAGTCATAATGGCTTATCAATTAAAACAAATTGATATACATGCCAAGATAAATGTAAAAATTACAAAAGTAGAAGACGGAGAAGAAATTACTGGAATAGTAGAAACAACTCCAGGAAAAATTATATTTAACGAATCCATACCTCAAGATTTAGGATTTGTAGATAGAAGCAAACCAGAAAACAAATTTAAATTGGAAATAGATTTTCTTGTTAAAAAGAAAAACCTTGGTAAAATTATAGAAAAGTGTTATAAAAAACACGGTGCTACAGAAACATCTGTAATGTTGGATAAAATAAAAGCTAAGGGATACCATTACTCTACTATAGGTGCTATTACAGTATCAACTTCAGATATGGTTGTACCAGAAGATAAGAAAAAGTTATTAGCAGAAGCAGATCAAACTATAGGCAAAATAGAAAAAATGTATAGAAGAGGATTTATATCTGAAGAAGAAAGATACCAAAGAGTAATAGATAAGTGGACTAAAACCACAGAAGACATAGCAGATGCTTTAATGGAAAACTTAGATAAATTTAATCCTATATTTATGATGGCAGATTCAGGAGCCAGAGGTTCTAAGAGTCAGATAAAACAACTTGCAGGAATGAGAGGGCTTATGGCTAATCCTTCTGGAAAAATTATAGAATTACCTATAAGAGCTTCTTTTAGAGAAGGATTGGATGTTTTAGAATACTTTATATCTACTCATGGTGCTAGAAAAGGAAATGCAGATACTGCACTTAAGACAGCAGACTCTGGATATCTTACTAGAAGATTAGTAGATGTAAGTCAGGATGTTATTGTAAGGGAAGAGGATTGTGGAACTGAAGAAGTATTTGAAGTTTCGGAAATAAGGGAAGAAAATGAAATAATAGAATCATTATCTGAAAGACTTTCAGGTAGATATGCAGGTGAAGATATAATAAATCCTGAAACAGGAGAAATAATAGTTAAGAGAAATGGATATATAGATTTAAAATTAGCAGAAACAATAGAAAAAGTAGGAATTAAAAATGTAAAAATAAGATCAGTATTTACATGCAAATCTAAACATGGAGTTTGTTCTAAATGCTATGGAATGAATATGGCTACAGGAGATAAAATTAATATAGGTGAAGCAGTAGGAATAATTGCAGCTCAATCTATAGGAGAACCAGGAACTCAGCTTACAATGAGAACATTCCATACAGGGGGAGTTGCAGGATCAGATATAACTCAAGGTTTACCTAGAGTTGAAGAATTATTTGAAGCTAGAAAGCCTAAAGGAATAGCTATAGTAAGTGAAGTATCAGGAACTATAAGAATAGAAGAAACAAAAAAGAAAAGAGTAGTTTATGTAGTAACAGATTCAGAAGAAATAAGCTATGATATACCGTTTGGTTCAAGGCTAAAAGTTAGTAATGGAGAGTATATAAATGCAGGAGATGAAATAACAGAAGGTTCTGTTAATCCTCATGATATACTAAGAATAAAAGGCGTTAAGGGAGTTAAAAACTATTTACTTTCAGAAGTTCAAAAAGTATATAGGCTTCAAGGTGTTGATATAAATGATAAACATCTAGAGGTAGTAATTAGACAAATGACTAGAAAAGTTAAAATTGAAGAATCGGGAGATACAGAGTTACTACCAGGAACCATGATAGATATATTTGATTTCGAAGAAGAAAATAGAAAAGTAAAAGAAAATGGAGGAGAGCCTGCTAAAGGAAGAATAGCATTACTTGGAATAACTAAGGCTGCTCTTGCAACAGAATCTTTCTTGTCTGCTGCATCTTTCCAAGAGACTACTAGAGTATTAACGGACGCTGCAATAAAAGGAAAAGTTGATCCATTACTAGGATTAAAAGAAAATGTAATAATTGGTAAGTTGATACCAGCTGGTACAGGAATGACAAGATATAGATCTATAAGAATAAGTACTGAAAAAGAAAATGATGAAGATAAATTAACAAATGTTAAATAAAAGCTTAATATTATTAGTTTATTGACATGGTAGCTGTAAAATGATAAAATACACCTGTGTGTTTTAAATAAGGGAAAAAACTTTTATTTATAACATGATCATAGGGAGGAATTAAAATGGTCGATAGGCTAACAGGAAAGAAAGTTATTGGGCTTAAACAAACTCTAAAATTCATGAAAAATAGAAAAGGAATTAAAATTTATATAGCAAAAGATGCAGATGAAAATTTAATAAATCGATTAGAAGAAGTAGCTAGAGATAATTCTGTAGATATAGAATATGTAGAGACAATGAAAAAGTTGGGAAAGCTTTGTGGGATTAATGTAGGAGCAGCTACTGCATTAATTTTAAAAGAATAAATTTTACGTTTATAACTTAATTTATTTAATAGATAGTATTTACTAAGGAGGTGTAGATATGCCAACAATAAGTCAGTTAATAAGAAAAGGCAGAAAAGCAAGCACAGCTAAGTCTCAAGCACCAGCATTAAAACAATGTCCTCAAAAAAGAGGGGTTTGTACTGTAGTTAAGACAGCAACTCCAAAAAAGCCAAACTCAGCTTTAAGAAAAATAGCAAGAGTTAGACTTACAAATGGATATGAAGTTTCAGCTTACATTCCAGGAGTAGGACATAATTTACAAGAACACAGTGTTGTTCTTATAAGAGGAGGAAGGGTAAAAGACCTTCCAGGTGTAAGATATCATATAGTTAGAGGTGCATTAGATGCTGCTGGAGTAGCAGACAGAATGCAATCAAGATCTAAGTATGGTGCTAAGAGACCAAAGCAAAAATAATGTTATAGTGCAATGTCTTCAGCTTTTGATATAGATAAATAATTTTATATATAATGATTGCAGGAGTACAAAGCACTTTGCGGTCATAAAGACCGAGTACCTATGATTTAAATTTTAAATTGTTAAGGAGGGAAGGAAAGTGCCAAGAAAAGGATATATAGCAAAGAGAGATGTATTACCAGATCCAATGTATAATAGTAAGGTTATTACTAAGTTAATTAATGGAGTCATGTTAGATGGAAAAAAAGGTGTAGCACAAAAAATATGTTATGCAGCATTTGATATAATTAAGGAAAAAACAAACCAAGATCCTATGGAAGTTTTTGAAGCTGCTATGAACAATATAATGCCACTATTAGAAGTAAAAGCTAGAAGAATAGGTGGTGCTACATATCAAGTTCCAATTGAAGTAAGACCAGAAAGAAGGCAAACATTAGGAATCAGATGGTTATTAGTTGCAACTAGAAAAAGAGGCGAAAAGTACATGAGAGAAAGATTAGCCTTTGAAATAATGGATGCAGCGAATAATACAGGTGCAGCTGTTAAGAAGAGAGAAGAAGTTCATAAAATGGCTGAAGCTAATAAAGCTTTTGCACATTATAGATATTAATAATAAAAACTGTTTTGGTTTCAGCCAAAACAGTTTTCTAAAATTTTAATTTATAGCTTTGGTTAGGAGGAAATATAAGTGGCAAGAGAATATCCATTAAATAAGTATCGTAATATAGGAATAATGGCTCATATAGATGCTGGAAAAACAACAGTTACAGAACGTATATTGTTTTATACAGGAAAAACTCATAAAATAGGAGAAACTCACGAAGGTGCAGCTACAATGGACTGGATGGAACAAGAGCAAGAAAGAGGAATAACTATAACATCAGCAGCAACAACTTGCTTTTGGAAAAATCACCAAGTAAATATAATTGATACACCAGGACACGTAGATTTTACAGTTGAAGTTGAAAGATCTTTAAGAGTACTTGACGGAGCAGTTACAATACTAGATGCTAAAAGTGGTGTTGAGCCTCAAACAGAAACAGTATGGAGACAAGGAGATAAATACGGAGTACCAAGAATGGTTTTCGTAAATAAAATGGATAAATTAGGTGCAGACTTTATTATGTCTGTTGGTACTATAAATGAAAGACTTAAAGCTAATGCAGTTCCAATACAATTACCAATTGGAAAAGAAGATACTTTTAGAGGAATAATAGATCTTGTTAAAAATGAAGCAATAATTTATGAAGATGATTTAGGAACTGTAATGGATGAAGAAGATATACCAGAAGATATGAAAGAAATTGCTGAAGAATATAGAACATCTATGATAGAATCTATAGCAGAATTAGATGAAGAATTAATGATGAAATATCTTGAAGGTGAAGAAATAACAGAAGAAGAAATTCATGCTGCCATAAGAAAAGGTGTATTGAGCAATGAAATAGTGCCTGTACTTTGTGGTTCAGCATATAAAAATAAAGGTGTTCAATTAATGTTAGATGCTATAGTAAGATATATGCCTTCACCATTAGATATACCACCAGTTAAGGGAATAAATCCAAATACAGGAGAAGAAGAAGAAAGAAAAGCAGATGATAAGGAACCTTTGTCAGCTTTAGCATTTAAAATAGCTACAGATCCATTTATAGGTAAATTAGCTTTTACTAGAGTTTATTCTGGAGTAATGAAGAGCGGTACATATGTGTATAACTCAAATAAAGGTAAGAGAGAAAGAATTGGTAGATTAGTTAGAATGCATTCTAATCACAGAGAAGAAGTTGATGAATTATTAGCAGGAGATTTAGGAGCAATAGTTGGATTAAAAGATACTACAACAGGAGATAGCTTATCAGATGAAAATAGTGTAATAGTATTAGAAAATATGGAATTCCCAGAACCGGTTATATCTGTAGCCATAGAACCAAAAACTAAAGCAGGTCAAGAAAAAATGGGAATTGCTTTAGCAAAATTAGCTGAAGAAGATCCAACATTTAGAACTTATACAAATCAGGAAACAGGTCAAACAATAATAGAAGGTATGGGAGAACTTCACCTTGAAATTATAGTAGATAGACTTCAAAGAGAATTTAAGGTTGAATGTAACGTAGGAAAACCACAAGTTGCATATAAAGAAACTATTAGAAAACCAGTTAAAGCAGAAGGTAAATTTGTTAGACAATCTGGAGGACGTGGACAATATGGACATTGTTGGATAGAAATGACTCCTACAGAAGGTGCATATGAATTTGAAAATGCTATTGTTGGAGGAGCTATACCTAAAGAATACATCCCAGCTATTAATAACGGAATTCAAGAAGCTTCTGAAACAGGTATAATTGCAGGATATCCAACTATAAACTTTAAAGTTAAATTAGTTGATGGTTCATACCATGATGTAGACTCATCAGAAATGGCATTTAAAATAGCAGGTTCTATGGCATTTAAGAATGCTATGCAAAAAGCAGATCCAGTATTAATGGAACCTGTTATGAAAGTAGAAGTTGTTATGCCAGAAGAATACATGGGAGACGTAATGGGAGATCTAAACTCAAGAAGAGGAAGAATAGAAGGAATGGAACCAAGATCAGGTGCTGAAGTAATCAAAGCATTTGTACCTCTTTCAGAGATGTTTGGTTATGCTACAACATTAAGATCAAGAACTCAAGGAAGAGGAAATTATACTATGCAATTTGACCATTATGAAGATGTGCCAAAAAATATTCAAGAAAAAATAATTGGCGAAAAATAAAAAACAAGGTATTTAAGGAGGAAAAAGAAATGTCAAAAGCAAAATTTGAAAGAACAAAACCACATGTAAACATAGGAACAATAGGTCACGTAGACCATGGAAAAACAACATTAACAGCAGCAATAACAACAATATTATCAAAAGACGGAAAAGCCCAAGCAACAAAATATGATGAAATAGATAAAGCACCAGAAGAAAAAGAAAGAGGAATCACAATAAATACATCACACGTAGAATATGAAACAGAAAACAGACACTATGCACACGTAGACTGTCCAGGACACGCTGACTATGTAAAGAACATGATAACAGGAGCAGCACAAATGGATGGAGCTATCTTAGTTGTATCAGCAGCAGATGGTCCAATGCCACAAACAAGAGAACATATACTACTAGCAAGCAGAGTTGGAGTTGAATATATAGTAGTATTCTTAAATAAAGCAGACCAAGTAGACGATCCAGAACTAATAGAATTAGTAGAAATGGAAGTAAGAGAACTATTAAATGAATATGGATTCCCAGGAGATGACTGTCCAATAATCGTAGGATCAGCATTAAAAGCATTAGAAAACATGGATGATGAAGAAGCAACAAAATGCATAGGTGAATTAATGGCAGCAGTAGATGAATATATACCAACACCACAAAGAGCAACAGATAAAGACTTCTTAATGCCAATAGAAGACATATTCACAATCACAGGAAGAGGAACAGTTGCAACAGGAAGAGTTGAAAGTGGAATATTAAAAGTAGGCGACGAAGTAGAAATCGTAGGAATGACAGATGAAAAGAAAAAGACAGTAGTAACAGGAGTAGAAATGTTCAGAAAGTTATTAGATGAAGCAGAAGCAGGAGATAACATAGGAGCATTACTAAGAGGAGTACAAAGAGAAGACATAAGAAGAGGTCAAGTATTAGCAAAACCAGGTTCAGTACAACCACATAAAAAATTTGTAGGTCAAGTATACGTATTAAAGAAAGAAGAAGGTGGAAGACATACACCATTCTTTAATGGATATAGACCACAATTCTACTTCAGAACAACAGACGTAACAGGAACAATAGCACTACCAGAAGGAGTAGAAATGGTAATGCCAGGAGATCACATAGACATGAGAGTTGAATTAATAACACCAGTAGCAATGAATCAAGAATTAAGATTTGCTATAAGAGAAGGTGGAAGAACAGTAGGTTCAGGTGTTGTTACTAGCATAATTGAATAATTTGAATGGGGGGGATTCTCCCCATTTTTTATAAAAATTTTACTACATGAATTGAATTTTATATTAAAAATACTTGTCAAATTAAAAAAAATATTGTATACTTAAGAAGTTGTAATGTGGTAACAGCGATGAGGCAAGAGGTTGCCGGGCTTCCGGGTAATTCTTAGCTGAGTATGTATGGTCACGAACCATGCGACGGTGGTTCTGTATGGTGTGTTGTGAAATAAAATATGCAACACCCGGAGCAGTTTACAGAACATATCCGCTGTTGCACGTAAGAAGTAAAGCGTGCATGAAAAGGAGGGAAATAGAAATGGCAAAACAAAAAATAAGAATAAGATTAAAGGCTTTTGATCATAGTATATTAGATCAATCAGCTGAAAAAATTGTGGAAACTGCAAAATCAACAGGAGCAAAGGTAGCAGGACCAGTTCCACTACCAACTGAAAAAGATGTTGTAACTATATTAAGAGCTCCACATAAGTATAAAGATGCAAGAGAACAATTTGAAATAAGAACTCATAAAAGATTAATAGATATAATGAGTCCTTCTCCAAAAACTGTTGACGCCTTAATGAGGCTAGATTTGCCAGCAGGTGTTGATATTGAAATTAAATTATAATAATTTGTTATGATTGTTAAAGCGATCCGCTAATAAATTAGGGAGGTGTAAACTATGAAAAAAGCTATTTTAGGTAGAAAACTTGGAATGACTCAAATATTTAATGACGAAAGAAAAGTTGTTCCTGTTACAGTAGTAGAGGCAGGACCTTGCGTAGTTGTTCAAAAGAAAACTGTTGAAAAAGATGGATATGAAGCTATTCAAGTAGCTTTTGGTAATATAAAAGAAAAGTTAGTAAACAAACCAATGAAAGGACATTTTGATAAATCTAATATTTCTTATAAAAAATTAATAAAAGAATTTAGATTAGAAAATGTTAATGAATACGAAGTAGGACAAGAAATAAAAGCAGATGTATTCGAAGCAGGAGATAAAATTGATGTATCAGGTATTTCAAAAGGTAAGGGATTCCAAGGTACTATTAAAAGATGGAATGCTCATAGAGGACCTATGAGTCACGGTTCAAAATTCCACAGAGCACCAGGTTCAATGGGAGCATCATCATACCCATCAAGAACTTTTAAAAATATGAAGAGTGCTGGTCATATGGGACACGTTAAAGCTACTGTTTTAAATTTAGAAGTAGTTAAAGTATTACCAGAAAAGAATTTAATATTAATTAAAGGTGGAATACCAGGACCAAATAAAGGATATGTAGTTATTAGAAATACAATTAAAGCTTAAATAAATTAGAGAAAGGAGGATACAGAAAAATGCCTACTGTAGGATTATTTAATAGGGAAGGACAGAAAATAGGAGATATTCAACTTTTAGATAGCATTTTTGCAGCTGAAATTAATAAAAGTGCATTACATCAAGTTGTTGTTGCACAGTTAGCCAATAAAAGACAAGGAACTCAATCAGCTAAAACTAGAGCTGAAGTTTCAGGGGGCGGAATCAAACCTTGGAGACAGAAAGGAACAGGTAGAGCTAGACAGGGTTCAATAAGAGCTCCTCAATGGATACATGGTGGAATAGTATTTGCACCAAAACCTAGAAATTATAGAATATCTATTCCAAAATCAATGAGAAGAGTTGCTATAAAATCTGCACTTTCATCAAAAGTAGCTGAAAGTCAAATAGTTGTATTAGATAATTTAGACTTAGAAGCACCAAAAACTAAAGAAATAGTTAAAATGTTGAATGCTTTTAATGCAAATAAAACTTTAATAGTAACAGCTGAATCAAATGAAAATGTATATAAATCAGCTAGAAATATTAAAGGAGTAGCAGTGTTACCTGTAAATAATTTAAATGTTTATGATATATTAAAATATGATAAATTTATAGTAACAAAAGATGCTGTATCAAAAATTGAGGAGGTGTATGCTTAAAATGAAGCTAACAAATTATGATTTAATTAGAAGACCTATTATAACAGAAAAAAGTATGGCTTCTATGAACGATAGAAAATACACCTTTGTTGTTGATATACGTGCTAATAAGTCACAAATTAAAAGAGCTATAGAAGAAATTTTTGAAGTTAAAGTAGAAGATGTTAAAACTATAAGAAGTTTAGGAAAAAATAAAAGAGTGGGTGTTCACTACGGAAAAAGACCTGATTACAAAAAAGCTATTATTAAGTTAACTGAGGATAGCAAACCAATAGAATTTTTTGAAGGTATGTAATTTAGGAAATTAAAAAAAGCAGGTATTGGCTTGAAAGCCAGATAAGCTAAAAAGGAGGGAATGAAATGGCAGTTAAAGGATTTAAAGCTACCACTCCTGCAAGAAGACATATGACAGTAAGTACATTTGAAGAAATAACTACAAATGTACCTGAAAAATCTCTTCTTGCCAATATTAATAGAACAGGTGGTAGAAATAATCAAGGCAAAATAACTGTTCGTCACATTGGTGGTGGAGCAAAAAGAAAATATAGAATAATAGATTTTAAAAGAGAAAAAGATAATATACCAGCTAAAGTAGCAACAATAGAATATGATCCAAATAGAACAGCATACATAGCTCTTGTAATTTATGCTGATGGAGAAAAAAGATACATAATTGCTCCAGTAGGATTAAAAGTTGGAGATACTATTATGTCCGGAGAAAATTCAGATATAAAACCTGGAAATTGTCTTCCAATTAAAAATATACCTGTAGGTACTTTTATTTATAATTTAGAGTTATCAAGAGGTAAAGGAGCTCAACTTGTTAGAGCAGCAGGAAGCTCAGCACAACTTATGGCTAAAGAAGGAAATTATGCTCAAGTTAGACTTCCAAGTGGTGAAGTAAGATATGTAAGAATTGAATGCAGAGCATGTATCGGAACTGTATCAAATGTAACACATGAAATCATAAACATAGGTAAAGCCGGAAGAAAGAGACACTTAGGAGTAAGACCAACAGTAAGAGGTTCAGTAATGAACCCTAATGACCACCCACACGGAGGAGGAGAAGGTAAAGCACCAATAGGACACACAAGTCCACTTACTCCATGGGGTAAACCAGCACTTGGTCTTAAAACTAGAAAAAATAAAAAATACTCAAATAAATTTATTGTTAAGAGAAGAAACGATAAGTAGTGTGAAGAGAATATTAATATTCTCTTCCAGACTATTATGTAGGTTGTGAAGGGAGGCAAATAAGATTGAGTAGATCAATAAAAAAAGGACCTTATATACAAGAGTCACTTTTAAAGAAAATAAAAGAAATGAATAAATCTGGTGAAAAAAAAGTTATAAAGTCATGGTCAAGAAGTTCAACAATTTTTCCGGAAATGATAGGTCATACTATTGCAGTACATGATGGAAGAAAACATGTACCAGTATATGTAGTAGAAGATATGGTTGGACACAAATTAGGAGAATTTGCGCCAACTAGATCCTTCAGAGGACACGCAGACAAAACTGAAAAATCATCAAAATTAGGATAATCCAGGAAGGAGGTAACCAAAGTGGAAGCTAAAGCTATAGCAAAATATATAAGAATGTCTTCAACAAAAGTTGGGGTTGTTCTTAATTTAGTAAGAGGGAAAAATGTTAAAGAAGCTTTTGCTATTTTACAATATACTCCAAGAGCAGCAGCTACTGTAGTAAATAAATTATTAAAATCTGCAGTTTCAAATGCAGAAAATAATTTAAATTTAGATGTAAATAAACTATATGTTTCTGAAGCATATGCATGCCAAGGACCAATATTAAAGAGATATCAACCACATGCACAAGGAAGAGCGTTTAGAATAAATAAAAGAACTAGTCATATTACATTAGTAGTTAAAGAAAGAGAGTAAAAGGAGGGATATAGAGTGGGTCAAAAAGTAAATCCACATGGATTAAGAGTTGGCGTTATTAAAGATTGGAACGCTAAATGGTATGCTGATAGTAGAAATTTTGCAGATTACTTAGTTGAAGATAATAAGATAAGAAAGTTCGTGAAAAAAAGAAGCTATGCAGCTGGAATATCAAAAATAGAAATTGAAAGAGCAGCTAAAAGAATTAAATTAAATATTTTTACTGCTAAGCCAGGAATGATTATTGGTAAGGGCGGACAACAAATAGAACAATTAAAGAAACAATTGAAAATAATGTTAGATAATGGTAAAAATATATCGATAAATATAGTGGAAGTTAAAAGACCAGAAATCGATGCACAATTAATGGCAGAAAATGTAGCTCAACAATTAGAAAGAAGAATTTCATTTAGAAGAGCAATGAAACAAACAATTCAAAGAGGAATGAAATTTGGAATTAAAGGTGTAAAAATTTCATGTTCAGGAAGATTAGGCGGAGCTGAAATAGCTAGAGCTGAAGAATATCATGAAGGAACAATTCCACTACAAACATTAAGAGCGGATATAGATTATGGTTTTGCAGAAGCAGATACAACATATGGAAAAATAGGAGTTAAGGTTTGGACATATAAGGGAGAAGTTCTTCCAACAAAAAAAGTGCAACAACCAAAAGAAGAAGTTAATGCGTAAAGGAAGGAGGAATATAGTATGTTAATGCCTAAAAGAGTAAAGCGTCGTAAAGTACAACGTGGCAGAATGAAGGGTAAAGCAACTAGAGGAAATTTTATAGCTTATGGTGATTTCGGTATTCAAGCTACTGAATGTGGATGGATTACAAGCAATCAAATCGAAGCTGCCAGAATAGCTATTAATAGATATGTTAAAAGAGGAGGAAAAGTTTGGATTAAAATTTTTCCAGATAAACCTGTTACTGAAAAACCAGCTGAAACTCGTATGGGTTCCGGAAAAGGCTCCCCTGAATATTGGGTAGCAGTTGTAAAACCAGGAAGAGTTTTATTTGAAATAGCTGGAGTTAACGAAGAAACAGCAAGGGAAGCTATGAGACTTGCTGCACATAAATTACCAATAAAAGTTAAATTCGTTGCAAGAAGAGATTTTGAAGAAATGGGTGGTGAATTAAATGAAGGCTAAAGAGTTAAAAGAATTAAGAAATAGCGAACAAAAAGATCTTCAAGTAAAATTATTAGATCTTAAAGAAGAATTATTTAACTTAAGATTTCAATTAGCCACTGGACAATTAGAGAATCCTATGAGAATTAAAGAAGTAAAAAAATCTATAGCCCAGATAAAAACCATCCTTAGAGAAGAAGAATTAAAGGCGTATCAGCAGTAATTGAAAGGAGGTACCACTTTGGAAAGAGGAAATAGAAAAACAAGAATAGGTAAAGTTGTTTCAGATAAAATGGATAAAACAGTTGTAGTAGCGGTAGAAACAAAAGTTCGTCATCCATTGTATGGAAAAATAATCAATAGAACAACTAAATTTAAAGCTCATGATGAAAATAATGAGGCAAATGTTAATGATAGAGTTTTAATAATGGAAACTAGACCATTATCAAAGCAAAAAAGATGGAGATTAGTAAAAATAGTAGAAAAGGCTAAATAACTTAAAGCTGAAAGGAGGATATATAAATGATTCAGCAACAGACCATCTTAAAAGTTGCAGATAATTCTGGTGCTAAAGAAATTATGTGCATAAGAGTACTAGGCGGATCTAAAAGAAAATGGGGCAATATAGGAGATGTAATAGTTGCCAGTGTTAAAAGTGCAACACCAGGCGGTGTTGTTAAAAAGGGAGAAGTTGTTAAAGCTGTTATTGTTAGATCAGTAAAAGGCTTGGGAAGAGATGACGGATCTTATATTAGATTTGACGAGAATGCAGCTGTTATAATAAAAGATGATAAGCAGCCAAGAGGAACTCGTATCTTCGGACCAGTTGCAAGGGAGCTAAGAGATAGAGATTTTATAAAAATATTATCATTAGCACCTGAAGTTCTATAAGATAAGGAGGTGGCTAGAATGGCTTCAAATAAGATACATGTTAGAAAGCAAGATACAGTAATGGTTATTTCAGGTAAGGATAAAGGAAAAATAGGAGAAGTTTTAGCAGTATATCCTAGAAAAGGGAAAGTACTTGTAAAAGGAATAAATATAGTTACAAAGCATCAAAAACCAAATAGACAGAACATGCAAGGCGGAATAGTTCGTCAAGAAGCTCCAATTTTTAGTTCAAAGGTTATGTTATACTGCACAAAGTGTAAAACCGTAACTAGAATAAGTAAAAAAGTTTTAGATGATGGAACTAAAGTTAGAGTATGCAAAAAGTGCGGAGAAACATTCTAATCTTTGAAAGGAGGTACAATTAATGATTACAAGATTACAAGAAAAGTATGAAAAAGAAGTAGTTCCAGCTCTAATGGAAAAGTTCGGATATAAAAATATAATGGAAGCACCAAAACTTGAAAAAATAGTTATTAATATGGGTGTTGGAGAAGCAAAAGAGAATCAAAAAGTTTTAGAAGCAGCAGTAAGTGATTTGTCTATAATAACAGGTCAAAAGCCTATATTAACTAGAGCAAAAAAATCTGTGGCTAACTTTAAAATAAGAGAAAATATGCCAATAGGTTGTAAAGTTACTTTAAGAAAATCAAAGATGTACGAATTTGCAGATAAATTAATGAACGTTGCATTACCAAGAGTTAGAGACTTTAGAGGAATATCAGATAAATCTTTTGATGGAAGAGGAAATTATTCATTAGGAATTAAAGAACAATTAATATTTCCTGAAATAGAATATGATAAAATTGATAAAGTTAGAGGAATGGATATAATTTTTGTTACAACTGCGAAGACTGATGAAGAAGCAAGAGAATTATTAAGATATCTTGGAATGCCATTTGCTCATAATTAAGGAGGGAAAAACGTGGCACGTAAAGCTTTAGTAAAAAAATGGGAAAAAGAACCTAAATATTCAACAAGAGCCTATACTAGATGCAGAATATGTGGAAGACCACATTCAGTACTAAAAAAATTCGGAATATGCCGTATTTGTTTTAGAGAATTAGCATATAAAGGAGAAATACCTGGTTGCAGAAAAGCAAGTTGGTAATTACTTTGTTTTAGAGAAAGGAGGCAAAAAAATGGCTATGACAGATCCTATAGCAGATTTACTAACTCGTATAAGAAACGCAAATATAGTTAAACATCAAATAGTAGAAGTTCCTTCATCAAATATTAAGAAGGCTATTGCAAATATAATGCTTCAAGAAGGATATATAAATAATTTAGAAGAATATACAGATGGTAGTGTTAATATGCTAAGACTTACTATGAAGTATGGAAAAAATAAAGAAAGAGTTATAACTGGACTTAAGAGAATATCAAAGCCTGGTTTAAGAGTTTACTGTAGAAAAGATGAAGTTCCAAAAGTATTAAATGGCTTAGGTGTAGCAATTGTATCGACTTCAAAAGGAATTGTTACAGATAAAGAAGCTAGAAAATTACAAACTGGTGGGGAAGTACTTTGTTACATTTGGTAGTGAATGAATAGGAGGTGCAGTTATGTCAAGAATAGGAAGACTTCCAATAGCTATACCAGATGGCGTTAATGTTACTGTAGCACCGGAGAATGTTGTTACAGTAAAAGGTCCTAAAGGTGAGCTTGTTAAAGCTATGAATAAAAAAGTAAATATATCTGTTGAAAATAGCGAAGTAATAATTACAAAAAAAGATGAAAGTAAAGAAAGCAAAGCTCTTCATGGTCTAACAAGAGCTTTAATAAACAATATGGTAATAGGTGTAACAGAAGGATACCAAAAAGTATTGCAATTAATAGGTGTAGGTTATAGAGCACAAGTTAAAGGCAAAAAATTAGTTTTAAATCTTGGATTCTCACATCCAGTTGAAATGGATATAGTAGATGGTATAAACTTTGAAATACCAGAACCTACTAAAATTATAGTAAAAGGTATCGATAAAGAATTAGTAGGAGAAATAGCTGCTAACATTAGAAAGTGGAGAAAACCAGAACCTTATCTAGGAAAAGGAATAAAATATGAAAATGAAGTAATTAGACGTAAGGAAGGAAAAGCTGGTAAGAAATAAAGAAGGGAGTGACAGTTAATGTTTAAAAAAGAAGATAGAAATAAAGCTAGAGTCAGACGTCATCTAAGAGTTCGTAAAAAAATATTTGGTACTCCTAACAAACCAAGATTATCAGTTTATAGAAGTGAAAAAAATATATTTGCACAAATAATAGATGATGTTAACGGAAATACTTTAGTTGCTGCTTCAACTTTAGACAAAGATTTTAAAGGCATAGGAAGCAACAAAGAATCAGCTAAAGAAATTGGAAAGATTATAGCTGAAAGAGCTTTAGCAAAAGGAATAAAAGATGTTGTATTTGATAGAGGCGGATACATATATCATGGTAGAGTGAAAGAACTTGCTGAAGGTGCAAGAGAAATCGGCTTAAATTTCTAAAAAGGAGGGAAAAAAATGAGAATAGATCCTAGCAATTTAAATCTTAAAGAAAAAGTAGTATATATAAATAGAGTTGCTAAGGTTGTTAAAGGTGGTAGAAATTTTAGATTTAGTGCCCTTGTAGTTGTTGGCGATGAAGAAGGACACGTTGGTGTAGGAATGGGAAAATCTATTGAAATACCTGAAGCAATAAGAAAAGGAATAGAAAATGCAAAGAAAAATTTAATTAGAGTTCCTATAGTAAATGATACAGTACCCCATGATATACATGGAAGATTCGGTACAGGTCATGTATTTATAATGACTGCTCCAGAAGGAACAGGAATTATAGCAGGAGGACCGGTTAGAGCGGTACTAGAACTTGCAGGATTGAAAGATGTTAGAGCTAAATCTTTAGGATCAAATAATCCTAGAAATATGGTAAATGCTACAATTAATGGCTTATCTGAACTAAGAACAGTGGAAGACGTAGCTAAGCTTAGAGGTAAGACTGTAGATGAGATTTTAGGTTAGGAGGGATAACCTTGGCTAAGCTTAAAATAACTTTAAAAAAGAGCTTAATAGGAAGAAAAAAAGATCATATTGCTACTGTTAATGCTCTTGGATTAAGAAAAATAGGAAAAACTATAGAAGTAAATGATACTCCTCAAATAAGAGGTATGGTAAATAAAATAGGTTATTTATTACAAGTTGAAGAACTAAACTAAGAGGAGGTGTATAGTATGAAACTTCATGAATTAAAACCTGCAGTAGGTTCAAGAAAAGCTTCTAAAAGAGTAGGAAGAGGAACAGGCTCTGGACTTGGAAAAACTGCTGGAAGAGGTCAAAATGGACAGAATTCAAGATCAGGCGGAGGAGTAAGACCGGGATTTGAAGGAGGTCAAATGCCTTTATTTAGAAGAATTCCAAAAAGAGGTTTTACTAATATTTTTGCTAAAAAAATAACTGCTATAAATATCGATAGATTAAATGTTTTTGAAAATGGAACAGAAGTTACACCAGAGTTATTACTTGAAAAAGGAATAATAGGAAAAGTAAATGATGGAGTTAAAATATTAGGAAACGGAGAGTTAACTAAAAGTTTAACTATTAAGGCCTCTCAATTTTCTAAGGCTGCTGTAGAAAAAATTGAGGCAGCAGGAGGAAAAGTAGAGGTGATATAGGTGCTTTCAACCTTAAAAAATGCCTGGAAAGTTCCTGAATTAAGAAAAAGACTGCTATTTACATTATTTATGTTAGCAATTTTTAGATTAGGTAATTTTATTCCTGTTCCAGGAATAGACACATCTAAATTAGTTAAACTTACTGAAAGTGGAACTTTATTTAGCTTTTATGATATGATATCAGGTGGAGCTTTTAGTAGGTTTAGTATATTTGCAATGGGCGTAGTTCCTTATATAAATGCTTCAATTATAATGCAATTACTACAAATAGCAGTACCTTCTTTAGAACAATTATCAAAAGAAGGTGAAGAAGGAAGAAAAAAAATTCAACAATATATAAGATATAGTTCAGTTTTATTTGGTATTATTCAAGCATTTACTACATATGCAATAATAACTCGTGCTAATGCTTTAGAAAATAACTCAAAACTAACTTTGTTTTTGATAATAATAACTTTAGTTACTGCTTCTACTTTTTTAATGTGGTTTGGAGACAAAATAACAGAAAAAGGTATAGGAAATGGAATATCACTTTTGATATTTGTAAATATAGTTTCTAGATTTCCTAGTACTATATATGGAATTGCAGGGTTACAAAAGGCAGAAACAGTTAATTTTGTTGAAGTTATAATTTTTCTAGTTTTAGTATTAATTTTATTTATTGCTGTTGTAATTATGAGTTTAGCAGAAAGAAGAATACCAGTACAATATGCAGGTAAAGCTGTAGGAGGCAAACTTTATAAAGGTCAATCCACACATATACCTATTAATGTAAATGGATCAGCAGTTATAGGAATAATATTTGCTATTTCTACTATGCAATTTCCAGCAACTATTGGTCAATTTTGGCCTGACTCAGCCTTTTATAAATTTATAACAGGAAGTAAATATAGTTTTTTTAGAGATGGAAGTTGGCAATATGCTTTAATGTATTTTATACTTACAGTATTCTTTACTTGGTTCTACACCCAAGTTACATTTAAACCTGAAGAAATGGCTGAAAATATGAATAAGTCGTCAGGATTTATACCAGGGATAAGACCTGGTGAACCTACTGCAAGATATATAGAAAAAGTTTTAGATAGAATTTCAGTAATTGGTGGTACATTTGCAGGAATAATAGCCGTAGTACCAATTCTGGTATCAACTCATAGTAAGTTTCAAGGGATTTCCTTTGGAGGAACAGGACTAATAATAATAGTTGGAGTAGCTCTTGAAACTATAAGACAGATAGAATCTCAGCTTGTTGTTAGACACTATCAAGGTTTTTTAAAATAAAAAATAAATATTTTGGAGATGGTTCGGGTGAATATAATTTTATTAGGTCCTCCTGGTGCAGGAAAAGGCACACAAGCAAAATTAATAAGTGAAAAATACTCTATACCACATATATCTACAGGAGATATATTTAGAAAAAATATATCAGAAAAGACACCATTAGGTGTAAAAGCAAAAGAATATATGGATAAAGGTCAATTAGTCCCTGATGAATTAACAATTGATTTAGTAAAAGATAGATTACAATCTGATGATTGTAAAAAAGGATTTTTACTAGATGGCTTTCCAAGAACTGTTAAACAAGCAGAAGCTTTAGATGAATTTTTAAAAAGCAATAATAGTCAAATTGATTTTGCTCTTCTTATTGAAGTGCCTAATGAGTTTATTTTAGATAGAATGACAGGAAGAAGAGTTTGTCAATCTTGTGGTGGAAGTTATCATATTAAGTTTAATCCTCCAAAAGAAGAAAGTAAATGCGATATATGTGGAGGAATTTTAATACAAAGAAAAGATGATAAAGAAGAGACAGTAAAAGAAAGATTAAATGTATATGAAAAGCAGACTCAACCGCTTGTAGATTATTATAATGAAAAAAATGCACTATGCAAGGTTAATGGTACAGAAACAATAGATAATGTATTTAAAGATATCTGCAACATTTTGGGGAGCGATAAATAAATGATAATTATAAAAAATAATACTGAAATAGAGTATATGAGGAAAGCAGGAAAACTTGTTGGGGAAACACTTTTAGAGTTAGAAAAAGCAGTAAAACCTGGAATTACAACGGCAGAGCTTGATAAAATAGCTGAAGAATTTATAACAAAAAGAGGCGGAAAACCATCCTTTAAGGGATACTATGGTTTTCCAGCTTCAATATGTACCTCTGTAAATGAACAAGTAGTTCATGGTATACCAGATAAAAATGCAATACTCAAAGAAGGAGACATAATTAGCATAGATTGTGGTGCTATATTAAATGGATATCAGGGTGATGCTGCAAGAACTTTTCCAGTAGGAAAAATTAGTGAAGAAGCTCAAAAGTTGATAGATGTAACACGAGAAAGTTTTTTTAAGGGAGTAGAAAAAGCTTTAAAAAATAATAGATTAACAGATATATCTTTTGCTATTCAGCAATATGCAGAAAGTTATGGCTATTCTGTAGTTAGAGACTATGTTGGTCACGGTATAGGAAAAGATATGCACGAGGATCCAGAAGTTCCTAATTTCGGAAGACCTGGAAGAGGTCCTAAATTAGTAAGTGGAATGGTATTGGCAATTGAGCCTATGATAAATTTAGGAGCCTATGAAGTTGAATCAAAACCTAATGGTTGGACAGTTGTAACTAAAGACGGTACTTTATCAGCTCATTACGAGAATACAGTTGCTATATTAGAAAATGGACCTGAAATATTGACTTTAATTCAATAGAGGTGAATAGTTTGAATGATAAAGAGCTATTAGGAAGGGTAGCACGTTCTAATGCTGGAAGAGATAAAGGAAGATTGTTTATAATTATAGGTGTAATTGATGATAAATATGTGTATATTTCTGATGGAAAGCTTAGGAGTGTAGATAAACCAAAGAAGAAAAAATTGCGCCATCTTATATTAGGTGATGCAGTTTTAGATGAAGCTAGGAGTTCAATATTATCAGGCAAAAAGGTTAATAATAAGTCTATAAGTGAGTTTTTACAGTCTCAAGACGATAATAAGGGGGTTTGATTACCTTATGTCAAAAGATGATGTTATTGAAATGCAAGGTACTGTTTTAGAAGCTTTACCTAATGCAATGTTTGAAGTAGAATTAGAAAGTGGTCATAAAATATTAGCACATATATCTGGAAAATTAAGAATGAATTTCATCAGAATATTACCTGGTGATAAAGTTACTGTTGAACTTTCACCATATGATTTGACACGTGGCAGAATAACTTGGAGAGCAAAATAGTAAGGAGGTTTAAACTATGAAAGTAAGACCATCAGTAAAACCTATATGTGAAAAATGTAAAATAATTAGAAGAAAAGGCAAAGTAATGGTTATTTGTGAAAATCCTAAGCACAAGCAAAAACAAGGATAATAATGTTTTAGGGAGCGGCTGACAATAAAATATGCATATTTTATTGCCCTAAAACTTTATATATAATAAATCATTTATCTATTTAGATTTAGGAGGTGTAAATTTTAATGGCAAGAATATCAGGTATTGATTTACCAAAAGAAAAAAGAGTTGAAATTGGATTAACATATATATATGGAATAGGATTGCCAACTTCACGTGAAATACTTAAAAATACAGGAGTAAATCCAGATACTAGAGTTAAAGATTTAACTGAAGAAGAAGTTAATGCTATAAGAGATTATATAAACAAAAATACTAAAGTTGAAGGTGACTTAAGAAGAGAAGTAGCTTTAAACATAAAAAGATTAATTGAAATTGGATGTTATAGAGGCATGAGACATAGAAGAGGTCTTCCTGTTAGAGGTCAAAAGACTAAAACAAATGCTAGAACTAGAAAAGGTCCAAAGAAAATGGTAGGAGCTAAGAGAAAGAAATAAAAATAAATGTTAATAAGGAGGGATAAAAATGGCAGTTGGCGCAAAAAATAAAAAGTCAAGAAGAAGAAAAGAAAGAAAAAACGTTGAACATGGCTGTGCACATATAAAATCAACTTTTAACAATTCAATAGTTACAATTACTGATGCTGTAGGTAATGCATTATCATGGGCTAGCTCAGGTGGATTGGGATTTAGAGGTTCAAGAAAAAGCACTCCTTTTGCTGCACAAATGGCAGCTGAAACAGCAGCTAAAGTAGCTATGGAACACGGATTAAAAAGCATAGAAGTATATGTTAAAGGTCCAGGATCAGGTAGAGAAGCTGCTATAAGATCATTACAAGCTGCTGGATTAGAAGTAACTTTAATTAAAGATGTTACTCCAATTCCACATAATGGTTGTAGACCACCAAAAAGAAGAAGAGTTTAATTTTTTAGTAATAGGAGGTGTAAAATTTAATGGCTAGATATACAGAAGCAAATTGTAGAATTTGTAGAAGAGAAGGATTAAAATTATTTCTTAAAGGAGATAGATGTTATACTGATAAATGTGCATTTGATAGAAGACCTTATGCACCAGGACAGCACGGACAAGGAAGAAAGAAAATATCTAACTATGGATTACAATTAAGAGAAAAACAAAAAGCTAGAAGAATCTATGGAGTTTTAGAAAAACAATTTAGAACTTATTATAAAAATGCAGAAAAAAAGAGAGGTATAACAGGTGAAAACTTGTTAAGATTCCTAGAAATGAGATTAGATAATGTAATTTATAGATTAGGATATGGAAATTCAAGAAAAGAAGCTAGACAATTAGTTACTCATGGTCATTTCTTAGTAAATGGAAAAAAGGTAGATATTCCATCTTATTCACTATCAGTAAATGATTTAATAGCTGTTTCAGAAAAAAGTAGAGCTACTGAAAAGTTTAAGACATTTGCAGAAAATCCAAAAACATTACCATCATGGATACAAGGGAATCCAGAAAATTTTGAAGCAAAAATTGTTGCTGAACCATCAAGAGAAGATATAGATGTTCCTATTAATGAAACATTAATAGTTGAGTTATATAGTAAATAATTAAATTAGCATAAATCAGTTGCCCTCAAAGTAGTTATAATACAAATAATAAAGGAGGGTTTATATGTTAGAAATAGAAAAGCCTAAAATAGAATGTGTTGAATTAAGTGAAGAAGGCTCTTATGGCAAATTTGTCATAGAACCTTTGGAAAGAGGTTATGGAACAACTCTAGGAAATGCTTTAAGAAGAATTCTTCTTTCATCATTACCAGGTGTTGCAGCTAAATATGTTAAAATAGATGGAGTACTCCATGAATTTTCAATTGTTAAAGGTCTAAAAGAAGATGTTACTGAATTAATATTAAATATTAAAAATTTAGCTTTGAAAATGGATGGAGAAGGTCCAAGAACAGTATATATTGATGCAGAAGGACCAGGAGAAATTACAGCAGAATATATAAAAGCTGATGAAGATATAGAAGTAGTAAATAAAGATTTACATATAGCAACATTAGATGATGATGGAAAATTGCACATGGAAATCATAGTTGATAAAGGAAGAGGATATGTAACTCAGAATAAGAATAAAACAGAAGAAATGCCAATAGGAGTTATAGCAGTAGATTCAATATATACTCCTGTTAAGAGGGTGAATTTTTTTGTTGAAAATACTAGAGTTGGGCAAATTACAGATTATGATAAATTGACTATAGAGGTATGGACTAATGGGACTATAATGCCGGACGAAGCAATTAGTTTATCAGCTAAAATTCTTATAGAACATTTCAAACTATTTATGACATTAACAGACCATGCGGATGATGTTGAAATAATGGTTGAGAAAGAAGAAGATAAAAAAGAAAAAGTTCTTGAAATGACAATTGAAGAACTTGATCTTTCAGTTAGAAGCTACAATTGTTTAAAGAGAGCGGGCATAAATACAGTTCAAGAATTAACTGAAAGAACTGTAGATGATATGATGAAGGTTAGAAATTTAGGTAAGAAATCCCTTGAAGAAGTAGAGCAAAAGTTAGAAGCTTTAGGATTAGGCTTGAAGCAAATAGAAGAATAAAATTAATATACTTATATACAGCTGAATTAATGTAAAAGGAGGTATACTATATGCCAGGATATCGTAAGTTGGGCCGCCCAACAGATCAAAGAAGAGCTATGCTTAGAAATCTTGTTACTAGCTTTTTAAAAAATGGTAAAATACAAACTACAGAAACTAGAGCAAAAGAAGCAAGAAGCTTAGCAGAAAAAATGATAACTCTTGCTAAAAGAGGAGATCTTCATGCAAGAAGACAAGTGCTTGCTTTTATAACAGAAGAACAAGTAGTAAAAGATTTATTTGATAATGTAGCTCCTAAATATGCAGAAAGAAACGGTGGATATACTAGAATGTATAAATTAGGACAAAGAAGAGGAGACGGAGCAGAAGTAGTTATACTAGAATTAGTATAATGAATTATTTTAGGGGATTAAGTAAAAATCAGCTTAGTCCCCATTTTGCTAATTTAAATGTAATATTTTGATATTTTTCTTTTAAATGAGGTGCTTTTCATGAATGATACAATGATAGCATGTGATAATGTCACATATAAATATGAAAGTAATAGTGATAAACAAATAAAATTTGCCCTCAATGGAGTTACTCTTAACATAAAAAAAGGAGAGTTTGTAGTTGTACTAGGAAGAAATGGTTCTGGAAAATCTACAATAGCAAAGCATATGAATGCTTTAGTTATACCTTCTGAAGGAAAAGTGTATGTAGATGGATTAGATACTTCCCAAGAAGAGAATGTTTGGAATATAAGAAATAAAGCAGGAATGGTTTTTCAAAATCCAGACAATCAAATAGTTGCTACTATAGTTGAAGAGGATGTGGCTTTTGGTCCTGAAAATTTAGGAATAGAACCTAAAGAAATTAGAAAACGAATTGAAGATTGTTTAAAAAGAGTTAATATGTATGAGTATAGAAGTCATGCTCCCCATTTGCTTTCTGGAGGTCAAAAGCAAAGGGTAGCTATAGCTGGAGTTTTAGCAATGAGACCAGAATGTATAATATTAGATGAACCAACTGCTATGTTGGATCCTTCAGGAAGAAAAGATGTAATAAGAACTATTAAAGAGTTAAACAATAAGTACAATATGACTATTATACTTATTACTCATTATATGGAGGAAGCAGTAGAAGCAGATAAAATAGTAATTATTGATAAAGGCAAAAAAGTTAAAGAGGGAACTCCTAAAGAAATATTTAGTAATGTAGAATTAATGAAAGACATTGGATTAGATGTTCCTCAAGTTACAGAATTAGCATATGAACTAAAAAAGAATGGAATATGTATAAATACAGAAATATTAACTATTAATGAGATGGTGAATGCATTATGCCAATTGAGATAAAAAATTTAAACCATGTATATATGAAAGGAACACCTTTTGAAAAAAAAGCTATTGATAATGTGAGCTTAAGTATTGAAGATGGAGAATTTATAGCATTAATAGGACACACAGGTTCTGGAAAATCTACGCTAATTCAGCATATCAATGGTTTATTAAAATCTACATCAGGTAAAATATATATAGATGGATTAGATATAACAAATAAAGATGTTAAATTAAATGCTATTAGAAAAAAGGTAGGATTAGTTTTTCAATATCCAGAATATCAATTATTTGAAGAAACTATAGAAAGAGATATAGCTTTTGGACCTAAAAATTTAGGATTAAGTGAAGAAGAAATAGCAATAAGAGTAAAAAGAGCTATGAATATGGTAGGATTGGAATATGAAACTTATAAGGATAAATCTCCTTTTGAATTAAGTGGCGGTCAAAAAAGAAGAGTTGCTATAGCAGGAGTAATTGCTATGGAACCTAAAGTATTAATATTAGATGAGCCAACAGCAGGATTGGATCCTAAAGGTAGAGATGATATTTTATCACAAATAAAACTTCTTCATAAGGAATATAATTTGACTATAATTTTAGTTTCTCATAGTATGGAGGATGTAGCTAAGCTTGCTGATAGAATACTTGTTATGCATGAAGGAAAATGTATTTTAGATGGAACACCTAAAGAAGTGTTTAAAAAAACAGATATATTAGAAAAAGTAGGGCTTGCAGTACCTCAAGTAACTTATTTAGCTAAAGAATTAAAAAAGCATGGATTCAATATTTCAGAAGATATATTTACTGTTGAACAAGCAAAAAAAGAGATATTAAAAGCGTTAAATATTAATTTGAAGAATTAATAAGTTTTTTTTGATAGGGAGAGCTTTTAAAAATGATTAAAGATATTACAATTGGACAATATGTCCCTGGTGATTCATTTGTACACAAGTTAGATTCTAGAGTAAAAATATTAATATCTTTAATATATATAATAGATTTATTTTTAGTTAACAATTTTAAAGGATATATATTTATAACTTTGTTTACTCTACTATCTATACTAATTTCAAAAATAGAATTTAGGTACATATATAAAGGATTAAAACCTGTTTTTGTTCTTATTCTTATAACTGCATTACTAAATATATTTATGACTGGCGGAGAAACTTTAGTTTTTAAATGGAAGTTTTTAAGGATTTATAAAGAAGGATTAGTATTGGCGGCTTTTATGATAATTAGATTAGTATTTTTAATAATCGGAACATCACTTCTTACATTAACCACATCACCAATAGATCTAACAGATGGTATAGAAAAACTTTTAAATCCTTTAAAAAAAGTAGGAGTTCCTGCTCATGAATTGGCTATGATGATGACTATAGCCTTAAGATTTATACCTACTTTAATGGATGAAACAGATAAAATAATGAAAGCTCAGATATCTAGAGGTGCAGATTTTGAATCAGGAAATTTAATACAAAGAGCTAAGAATTTAATTCCTTTATTAGTGCCTTTATTTATTAGTTCTTTTAGAAGGGCTGATGAACTTGCTATGGCTATGGAAGCAAGGTGCTATAGAGGAGGAGAAGGAAGAACTAGAATGAAACAATTAAAGCTTACTTCAAGGGATTACATTGCTTTTACAGTAACTACAATTTTAGTAGTCATATCTATTTGGAGTAGGATGTGGAAATAATGAAAAATATAAAGATTATTATAGAATACGATGGTACTAATTATGCAGGTTGGCAAAAGCAAAAAAATGCTATTACTATTCAAGGTGTTATAGAGAGAGCTCTAGAGCAAATTTCAGGAAAACACACAAAAATTAATGGATGTAGTAGAACAGATGCAGGAGTCCATGCTAAAGCTTTTGTAGCAAGTTTTTTAACAGAAAGCAGTATACCGGAAGATAAATTTAAATATGCTTTAAATAGCAAGTTACCAGAAGATATTTTGGTTTTATCTTCTGAAGAGGTACCATTAGATTTCCATGCAAGGTATAGTAGTAAAGGAAAAACTTATAGTTATACTATTTTAAATAGAGAAGCTTCAATAGCTATAGGAAGAAATTATGTTTGTCATTTTAAAAAACCTTTAGATATATGTGCTATGGAAGAGTCTTATAAATATTTAATAGGAACTCATGATTTTTCAGCTTTTAAAAGCTCAGGTAGTTCTGTAAAAAATAATATAAGAACTATAACAGATATTAATTCTAAAAGGTATGAAGATATTATAAAAATTAATATATCTGCAAATGGATTTTTATATAATATGGCTAGAATAATTGTAGGTACTTTATTTGATGTTGGAACGCAAAAAATAAAACCTGAACAAATTGAATTTATAATGGATTCAAAAGATAGAAGAAATGCAGGAATTTCTGCTCCAGCCAAAGGGCTATGTTTGGAAAAAGTTTTTTATTAACTTGTATTTTATATTCGTTGACACACCAGGGTGAATGTATTATAATATAAATGTTTGTATTTTAAAGTATAATAGATCCACTAGCCCCGGATCTTTATATAGACCGTATTAGGAAATAGTTTATTTTGTATATAATATCAGGGAGGGAAAGAGATGAAATCATATCTTGCAAAGCCACAAGAAGTTGAAAGAAAGTGGTATATTGTAGATGCAGCTAATAAACCATTAGGAAGAGTAGCTAGCCAAGTTGCTTCAATATTAAGAGGAAAAAATAAACCTATATATACACCACATGTAGATACAGGTGATTACGTTATAGTAATTAATGCTGAAAAAGTTGTATTGACTGGTAAAAAATTAGATCAAAAGATGTTAAGACATCATACATTATATCCAGGTGGATTAAAGGAAATTCCTTATAGAGAAGCTATGGAGAAGAAACCAGAATTTGTTTTTCAAGAAGCAGTAAGAAGAATGCTTCCAAAGGGACCATTAGGAAGAAAAATGGCTAAAAAGTTAAAAGTATATAGAGGTTCAGAACATAATAATGAAGCTCAAAAACCAGAAGTATTAGAGTTAAAATACTAATCGGTAAGTGAAGGGAGGACCAAAAATGGCTAAAGTTCAATACATGGCAACAGGAAGAAGAAAAAAATCAATAGCTAGAGTTAGACTTGTACCTGGAGAAGGTAAAATATTAATAAATAAAAAAGATATTAAAGATTATTTTGGATTAGAAACTTTAATATTCATAGTTAATCAACCATTAGAATTAACAGGAACAAAAGATAAGTTTGATGTACTTGTAAATGTAGTAGGTGGAGGATTTACAGGTCAAGCTGGAGCTATAAGACATGGAATATCAAGAGCTTTACTAAAAGCAGATGAAAACTTAAGACCAGAACTTAAAAAAGCTGGATTCTTAACAAGAGATCCAAGAATGAAAGAAAGAAAGAAATATGGTCTTAAAAAAGCAAGAAGAGCACCACAATTTTCAAAGAGATAATAAAAAAGGAGAAAGGTTTTTTACCTTTCTCTTTTTTTTATAAATAATTACTATTATGTAAATAATAAATAATATAGAGTATTTATAAAATGTAATGAATAAATAGCTTAATAATATAAACATTTAATTTATTATGTTAAATCTATGTTAAAATAAATAATAAATACTTAACATAAGAGAAGTTTAATAGTAAAATTTAAAATGTGTGTTTACCATAGCTTTTTAAGTAGGAGGGATGTTTTTGGATTTTACGTCTATACTAATAGGTTTAGTTGGAGGATTAGGATTATTTTTATATGGTATGAAGATTATGGGAGATGGTCTTCAAAATGTTGCTGGTGATAGATTAAGGGCAATATTTAGAAAAATAACATCAAATCCCATAAAAGGTGTATTAACAGGTATTGTAGTTACATCTATTATACAAAGTAGTAGTGCTACTACTGTTATGGTAGTTGGATTTGTTAATGCAGGTCTTATGAGTTTATACCAAGCAGCAGGAGTAATAATGGGAGCTAATGTAGGTACAACTGTTACAGGACAGCTTGTAGCGTTAAATCTTACTGCAATGGCACCTATATTTATAGCTATTGGATCTGCTATTGTACTGTTTGCTGAAGGAGAAAATACTAAAGAAGTAGGAAATATAATATTAGGTTTAGGTATTTTATTTATTGGAATGAATTTTATGCAAGATTCTATGGCTCCATTAGCTAAGAGTCAATTTTTTAAAGATTTAACTATAATGGTATCTAATAATATTTTATTAGGTGTATTAGTAGGTTTATGTATGACAGCAGTAGTTCAAAGTTCCTCAGCTACAATAGGTATACTTATAGCTTTGGCAACTACAGGAGCATTACCATTGAAAGCAGCTCTTCCAATATTATTTGGAGACAATATTGGTACTTGTGCTACGGCTTTAATATCTAGTATAGGTACTTCTAAAACTGCTCAAAAAACGGCTATTTTTCATCTTTCATTTAATATTATAGGAACAATTCTTTTTTCATGTATTTTAGTACCATTGACTCCTTTTGTAGATATAGTTACAAATTTAACTCCAGGTAATGTACCTAGGCAGATAGCAAATGCTCATACTTTATTTAACTTAATTAATGTGATTATTCAAGTTCCTTTTGTAAAATATATTGTTAATTTTGTAAATAAAGTAGTTCCTGGTAAGGATGAACATGAAGAAATACAAACAACAAAGTACATAGACAACAGATTTTTGGAAACTCCAGTTATAGCTGTAGGTCAAACTGTAAAAGAATTAATCAGAATGGCTAATAAAGCAAAAGAGAATTTACAAATATCTGTAGAAGGTTTTAGTAAAAATGATAAAAACTTAGTTAATAAAGTTTATAAAAATGAGAATTTAATAAATATATTAGAAAAGGATATAACAAATTACTTAGTTAAATTATCTAATACTGAATTATCTAAAGATCAAATTGATTTAGTAACATCAATGTTTCATGTAGTAAAAGATGTTGAACGTATAGGTGATCATGCGGAAAATATAGCAGATTTAACCTGTGATGTAATTAATAAAAATGTAAAGTTTTCACAAGAAGCTATTGAACAATTAAATGAGTTATATGTTTTAGTAATTGATGCTTTAGATAAGAGTATAGAAAGTTTTAGACATAATGATTCACAAATAGCTCAAGAAGTTATGTATATTGAAGAAAAAATAGATAATTTAAGAGAAAAATTAAGAGAATCAAATATAAAAAGACTTAGTAAAGGAGTTTGTAGTGCTAATAATAGTGCAATATTTTTAGATATAATAAGCAACTTTGAAAGAATAGGTGATCATGCTACTAATGTGGCAGAAGTGGTGCTAAATAAATTAAGTTAAAAAATCACTAACAATGTTAGTGATTTTTTTTGTTCTTTTATATTAAAAAAGAAATATATTACATAGAATAATTATAGGATATATTAGGAGGGATGGAATGAAATATAAAAACAAAAAATTAACAGTCATATTAGTGGTTATTATTATGGGCTTAGTTGGTATAACATATACTAATTTTAAGTATTCAATTTTCACATTTAATAACAAGCTTATGAATAATAAAAAAATAATATTGATAGATCCTGGGCATGGAGGTGTAGATGGAGGAGCAGTATCTAAAAGAGGAACTGTTGAAAAAGACATAAATTTAAAAATTAGTTTAAAATTAAGAGATAAATTAAAAGATAAAGGTTTTAATGTAGTAATGACCAGAGAAGAAGATAAAGGACTTTATAAAGAAAAAGGGAGCTTAAGAAAAAAGAAAGTTGAAGATTTAACTAATAGATGCAATATGAAAAAAGAGAGTAATTGTGATGTTTTTATAAGTATTCATCTTAACATGTTTACACAAGAAAAGTACTATGGAGCACAAGTATGGTATGCTAATAATGAAGATAGTAAAAAATTAGCTTCTATAATTCAACAAAATTTTAAAAAAGATTTAGATAAAAATAATAAAAGAGAAGAAAAACCTGCAATGAATTCTTACAAGGTTTTAAAGGATAGTGAAGAAATTCCATCAGTATTAGTGGAATGTGGATTTTTATCTAATTTATTAGAAGAGAGCAAATTAAAAAGTGATAGTTATCAAGATAAAATAGCAGAATCAATATGTAAATCAATAGTAGAATATTTTAATAAATAAGACTATATTTTTAAAAATATAGTCTTATTTATTAAATAAAGTATTATAATTTATTTTTAAGAATCTTCATAGTATATATAACATAAAAATTAATAAAAAAAGTGCAAATATGGTTAAAAAATTTCTGATTATGATTTATTATTAATATGTAAGTAATTTTTATTATAAAATTTTATAAAAATTAAGAATAGGGATAGCTAAGAAGGGAGGAAGTTTATCATAAATATTGGATAAACGAAAAATTATGAAAGAAATACATATTTCAAAGATAATAGCATCGGTAAAAAAATTATGTGTAGAGGCTAATTACTATATTTGTGATGATATAAAAAATAAAATAATTAAAGCCTGTAATGAAGAAGATTGGGATATAGGTAAAAATATATTAAAAAACATATTACAAAATATAGATATATCTAAAAACGAAAATGTACCTATGTGTCAGGATACAGGAATGGTCTGTGTTTTTATTGAAATAGGTCAAGATATACATATTGTAGGAGGTAATATAAAAGATGCTATTAATGAAGGAGTAAGACAGGGATATAATCAAGGCTTTTTAAGAAAATCTGTAGTAAAAGACCCTATTAATAGAATAAATACAAAAGATAATACTCCAGCTATAATATATTATGATATAGTCTCTGGAGACAAGTTAAAGATAACTGTAACACCAAAAGGATTTGGGTCTGAAAATATGAGTCAAATAAAAATGTTAAAACCAGCAGATGGTATAGATGGTGTAAAAGATTTTATAATAGATGTTGTAAAAGAAGCGGGACCTAATCCATGTCCGCCGATAGTAGTAGGAGTAGGAATAGGAGGAACCTTTGAGAAAGCAGCTATTATGTCAAAAAAAGCTTTAATAAGACCTATAGATAAAAGAAATAATAATAGCTTTTATTGTGAATTAGAATATGAACTTTTAGAAAAAATAAATAAATTAGGAATAGGTCCTCAAGGATTTGGAGGAAAAACTACTGCTTTAGCTGTTAATATAGAAACTTTTCCTACTCACATAGCAGGACTACCAGTAGCTGTTAATATTAGTTGTCATGTAACTCGTCATAAGGAAATTATTTTATAAAATATTTTTGGAGGTGATTTTATGGAAAAGGAAATAAAAACTCCTATACTAGGAAACAAAATCAAGGAGTTAAGAGCAGGAGATAGAGTTCTTATATCTGGAACTATATATACTGCAAGAGATGCTGCTCATAAAAGATTAGTAAATCTAATAGAAAAAGGAGAAAATTTACCTTTTAATATTAAAAATAATATTATATACTATGTTGGACCTACACCAGCTAAACCAGGAAATGTAATAGGTTCTGCAGGACCTACTACTAGTTACAGGATGGATTCATACACACCACAGTTATTAGATATAGGGTTAAAAGGTATGATAGGTAAAGGAGCAAGATCTAAAGAGGTTATAGAATCTATAAAAAAAAATGGAGCTATTTATTTTGCAGCTATTGGTGGAGCTGCAGCACTTATATCTAAATGTATAAAAAAATCAGAAGTTATTGCCTATGAAGATTTAGGCTCAGAGGCTATAAGAAAATTGGAAGTAGAAAAGTTTCCTGCAGTTGTTGTAGTAGATTGTTATGGAAAGGATCTTTATGATATAGGTAAGCAAAAATATCTTGAGTCAGTAAAATATATTAATAGAGGTGGAGGTAAGTGATAAAACGCTTTAGTAGGTCTCAAATAATAATATTAGAAAAAAGTAAATATATATTAGTTAAGCATTGGGCAAAAAAAGAAAATAGATATTTTTGGGGCATTCCTGGAGGAGGACGGGAAGAAGGAGAAAGTGATGAGGAAGCAGCAATTAGAGAAGCAAAGGAAGAAACAGGATTGGATATTAAACTTCTACCTATAAAAATGGTAGCTAAACCTCCTTTTAAAAATTCTATGTATGATAGAATGGTCACTTTCTTAGCTTATCCAGTTAAGGGTGAAGCTAAAATAGGATATGATCCTGAAGAAGAATTAACAAAATATTATGAATTAGTAGAATTAAAATGGCAAGATTTTTATAGTGATGAGGGAGTACCAGAAGCCACTACAAGTTTGATAAAATATTTTAGAGATATAATTAAATCTGATAAAGTAGTAAAAGTAAAGTATGCTTTATTATATTCTATAGAATATAATAAAATAAAATATTTTTTATTGCCTAAATCAAATAGTAAAAATGCTTTTATATTACCAAATATAAAAAGTGTTAGCAACTATAATATAAATTGTAAAGAGAGTCTAGGAGTTTTTTTAAAAGAAGAAAATAAAAATATATATTGTGTAGAAGTAGTTCCAGCATTTTTAAAAAATACTAAATATGTTTTAAAAAAATATAGTTGTTTTGAATATAAGGATATATGTGATATTAAGATTGATAGATTTGTAAAAAAGTCCATTGAATATTTGCATAAAACGCACTTTGATTTTATTTAAAATAATAAAGAATTTAAAAATTTATTAAATTAAATATGTTTTATTATTAACATTATTATTGTATAATTATATTAATACATTATCAGGAGGTACATATATGAATTTTATGAAAAATAAACCTAAAAATAATATAGTTTCGTATTTTGTAATTTTAATTTTATTAGTTTTTTCTTTTAATATTATAGGATGTTCGAAAGATAATGAAACAAATAATAATGTATCAAAAGAAAAAGTTACCACAAATGAACAAAAAAGTAATAATGATAATAAAGAAAAAATAAACAGAGAAGAAAATAGTTCTAAAGATAAAGAAACATCTAAGAATATATTAAAAAACACAGATGTAAAATTTGATAAAAAAGAATTAGAAAAAGAAAATTCTATAAATTTTAATACACCTTGGGAATCATCACCAAATGGTAAGCTGTTTGCTTGTATAGAAGGCAAAGGGGAAAGTGCACAAGAAGAGGGGATAGGAAAAGTATGTGTTAAGGATTTACAAAATAATATTTTTAGTTTTGAAATAGTAAGTAGTAAAAAACAGCTTTCTCCTAAAGATTTAGAATGGCTAGATGATGAAAATGTATTAGTTGTAATAGGACATGCTTATGGTACAATATCTAAAGGTGGAAATATATATGTTTTAAATACTAATACAGGAGAATGTAATTTACTTTATGATACAAAAGATAATAAAAGAGAAATAATATCTTGTAAAGTGGAGTCACGAAATTCTAAAACAGCTAATATTAAAATTAATATGAATATATATGAAGATGATAATTTTACAAAAGATAGTGTTAAAACTTTATTTGTTAAAAATATGGATTTAAATTTTAATAGCAATATAGACATATTAGACAAAGACGGAAATATTTTTGATACAATTAAATAATAATTTTAAAATGGTAAGGAATTTTCCTTACCATTTTAAATAAAATAAAAGGTGATATACTATGGATAAGTCTAGCAAAATATATTCTAAAGCACTAAGAGCTTATAATAATGGATATATAGATAAAGCATTAGATATATGTGAAAAAAGTATAGGATATAATATTAAAAATTCTGCTGCAATAAATTTAAAAGGATTATTATATTATATAAAAGGTGATTTAATAACAGCCCAGAAACTTTGGAAAATGAATTATAATTTAAATAAAGATAGTATAGCTAAAAAGTATTTAGAAGATACTAAAAATGATGAAGAAAATTTTAAATTATATCTAAAAGCAGTAAAACTTATAAAAAATCATAAAATAAATGAAGCTATTATAATACTAAAAGAGTGTAATAAAAGCGATTACAATTGTGTAAATATTAATAATTATATAGCAATTTGTTATATTAAAATTGGTAAATATAAAGAAGCATCAAAGCATTTGAATAAAGTTTTAAATATAGATAAAAAAAATACTATGGCTTTAAATAGTTATAAAGCTTTAAAATCTTATGGAATTAAGGTTTATAAGCCTAGAAAAAAATATATAATTATAATAGTATTTATTATAATTACTATTATTTCAGTATTTGTGTATAGAAATTTATATGCTAAAAAACTTTCTTTCAATATTGGCATAAATAAAAATAAATCTATAAATAGTAATTATAAAATTTCAAAAATTAAATATAAAAAGCCTAAAAAAGAAATTTTTCCTTATCAGGATATACAAAAATGTATAAAAAATAAAGATTACAATAAAATATTTGACTATATAAGTTATTGGAGAAACAAGGATTTAAGTATAAATGATAAATATTTATTATCACAAGCAGAAAAAATTATGGAGCATGAAGGTGTTGAGTATTTTTATAATTTATCTACAGATTATATGAATAAAGGTGATTTTAAAAAATCTACAGTTTTTTTATTAAAGGCTTATGAATATGGTAAAAACAATTATTTGTATCCACATATAGTGTATACATTGGGAAACTGCTTTCAAAATATAGGAAACATAGAAAGTAGTTTGGTGTATTATGAAGAGTATATAAAAAAATTTGAAAATGGAGATTATGCAGATATAGTTTTATATAATTTATCTTTGATTTATTCTAATATAAATAAAAATAAATCTAAAGAATATGCTAAAAGATTAATTGAAAAATATCCAGAATCCATGTACAATAACTCCAATATAAGAGCAATAGTTAATAATTAGATTTTATTAGAATTAATATATTTAATTTGAGCAAAATAAATATATGTATAACTAATAATAACTAATAATAACTATTAAATACTATTGACTTAATTTCTTTTCAAGTATAAAATATAATTATAACTATACCATATAAGGGTATAAATGGAGGGATATAATATGATAAGAGAAATAAGTGAATCAATGTTTGAACAAGAAGTAGGATATTCAACTACACCTGTAGTAGTAGATTTTTGGGCAGCTTGGTGTGGACCATGTAAAATGTTATCTCCAGTAATTGAAGAATTGTCAGAAGAAATGGAAACTAAAGCTAAATTTATAAAAGTTAATGTAGATGAAAATCCAACAGTATCTCGTAAGTATAATATAGCAAGCATACCTACTGTAATGGTATTTAAAGATGGGGAAGTTAAAGCTAATTTAGTAGGATTTAGACCAAAAGAATTATTAAAATCAGAAATTGAAAAGTATATATAAATTTTATACTTACAAAGAGGTGTATTAATGAAAAAAAGATATGATATAGCAATAATAGGCAGCGGACCAGCAGGTCTTGCTGCTGCTATAAATGCTAAAATTAGAAATAAAAGCATAGTTATTTTTGGAAATAAAGATTTAAGTAATAAACTAATTAAAGCACCAAAAGTAGATAATTATTTAGGTTTATACAATTTAAAGGGAGCAGAATTAAAAGAGTATTTTCAAAGACACATAGATTATATGAATATAAAAATAAATTATGAAAAGGTAAATACTATTTATGCTATGGGAGAATATTTTGCCATAATGGTAAATGAAAAAAACTATGAAGCAAAATCAATTATACTAGCTACTGGTATGGAGTATAATAAATCTATAAAAGGTGAAGAAGAATTATTAGGAAAAGGTGTAGGATATTGTGCTACTTGTGATGCACCTTTATATAGAGATAAAATTGTAACTATTATTGGTTATAACAAAGAAGCAGAGGAAGAAGCAAATTATGTAAGTGAATTAGCTAAAAAATTATATTATATACCTATGTATAATGAAAAATATAATTTGAATTTATCAATAGAACTACTGCAGGATAAACCTGTAGAAATTCAAGGAGAAAATAAAGTAGAAAAGATTATTTTAAAAAATCAAGAAATAGCTACAGATGGAGTTTTTGTATTAAAAGATAGTGTAGCTCCTTCTCAATTAATTCCGGGAATAGAAGTAGAAAATAATCATATAAAAGTTAATAGAAATATGGAAACTAATTTAAAAGGATGTTTTGCAGCAGGAGATTGCACAGGAAAGCCTTATCAGTATATGAAATCTGTAGGAGAAGGTCAAGTAGCGGCATTAAGTGCAGTAAAATATTTAGATGAAATAAAGTAAAGTACTCGAAATTATTTCGAGTACTTTACTTTATTAAAAAGAATACGTGGTTTCCTATTTTTTTTGTATTGTTTTTTCTTATATTTTTCATCCATTTAGATGTAGCTATATCGGGATTATAGAAAAATACAGCCTTATCAGTAGGGTCTTTGCCTTTTAAAGCTTCTAAAACAGCCTTATAACTACTTGAATCAGGTATATCGTGTATTTCTCCATTTTTCACACAAGAAAATGCTGCCTTTTGCTTTATTACTTCTTCTACAGATTTAGGAAAGCTAGGATGAATAACTCTATTTAATATTACAGATGCTACAGCTACTTTACCTTCAAAAGGTTCTGAGCGACTTTCAGCATAAACTATTTGAGCCATTAAATAAACATCTGAGTCAGTTATATATATGTTTTTGTCATTATAGTTTAAAACTTGAACTACATTTTCATTTTTTGAATCTAAATCATAACTATTAACATAATAGGGCCAATAAGCTTTTACATTATGTGAAAATAATAAAGAAAAAATTAATGTAGCTATAAATATTAAGTATAATTTTTTTTTCATATTTAATCCTCCTTTTGCCAACGGGGTTAGCTGACGGGTTCGGAAAAGGTTAACCTACGTAAAAACGATTCACCCCAATATTTTGGGTTCCCCGCGTTAAAAACTTAGGCTAAAGTTATTCTTTCCATAAAAAAATTAAAAATACATTTATTTTAAAAATATAATATTTATATATATATTTAAAATGGTGTATAATTGTAAATGTAAATGATTAATTATATAAGGGGTGAAGTAAGTGGAATTTTTGTATGTAATTTTCAATTCAATAAAAAATATAAGTTTATCATCTATATTAGACATAATAGTAGTTTATTATATGTTTTATAAAAGTTATATGTTGATAAAAGAAACTAGAGCAGAACAATTGCTAAAAGGCATTATACTTATAGTTTTTCTTATACCTATAAGTAGCTTACTTCATTTAACTATGTTGAATTGGATACTTAATAAAACTATAACTATAGGAGTATTATCTTTTATAATTATTTTCCAACCTGAAATAAGAAGTGCTTTAGAACATATAGGAAGAAGTGCTTTTAATGATAAACCGATATTAGAAAATAAAGAAATTGTAAGTAATGTTATTACAGATATAGTTACCGCTGTAGATAATTTATCTAAGACTAAAACAGGGGCTTTAATAATTATAGAACAATTTACTGGTTTGGGAGATACTATAAAAACAGGAACAAAGTTAGATGCTTTAGTTTCTTCTGCTTTATTGGAAAATATATTTGTTGTTAATACACCATTACATGATGGAGCTACTATTATAAGAAATGATAGAATAGTAGCAGCAGGATGTTTTTTACCTTTAAGTAATAATTTTTCTGTAAGTAAGCAATTAGGAACTAGACATAGAGCAGCTTTAGGAATATCGGAAAATTCAGATGCATTAGCTATAATAGTATCGGAAGAGACAGGAATAATATCAATTGCCATTAATGGAAGATTAACAAGAAATTATAATAAAGAAAAATTGAAAGAAATTATAATAAAAGTAATTAAGAAAAAACAAAATAAGGGTTCTACATTGAAAGAGCAGGTGATTTCGTGGAAGAAAAAGATAAAAAACAGCAAATAATAATAAAAATATGTTGTTTTATTGCATCTTTTGTACTTTGGCTTTATATATCTAATGTAGAAAATCCTATAAGAACATATAAATTAGGACGTGTACCAGTTCAATTTATAAATAAAGATGCTTTAGAGAATTCAAAGTTAACATTAATACCAGGAGAAAAATACTATGTTGATTTAAATTTAAAAGGTCCAGTATCTAAAGTATATAGTGTTAAATTAAAACAATTTAAACTAGTAGTGGATTTAGAAAAGTATGCTTTAAAGCAAGGAGAAAATAAAGTACCTGTAGAAATTAGAGAAATGCCAGAAGGTATAAGTATAGTTAATGACAATAATTTGTGGGTAAAAATAAAAGTAGATTCTTTAGAAGAAAAAAGTGTTCCTATTAAAATAAGCTTATATGGAAAAGTTAAAGAAGGATTTCATGCATTAAAACCTATATCAAAACAGAAATTTGCTAAGGTCATAGGACCTTCTACTTACGTAAATAAAGTAAATCAGGTTATAGGAAAATGTAATGTTAAAAATTCTGATTTGGATTTTGAAATGCAAGTGCCATTAAAAGCTGTAGATTCTATGGGGAATATAGTGGAAAATGTAAATATTTCTCCTGATTTTGTCAAAACTAAGATTGATATAAAAAAGAAAAAATTAGTTAAAATAAATATAAATACTATTGGAGATGCAAATAATTTAAATATTAAAAGTATAGTAGCTGTACCAGATTCTGTAGAAATAGCAGGAGATAATAACATAATAAATAATATAAATAGTATTGATACAGAAACTATTAATTTAAATGATATAAAAAATAATGAAATAAATGTCAAATTAATATTGCCTAAAGGAGTATTTGTTACTAATAACATATCTACTATAAAAATTAATTTACAATTTAATGAATCTATAATAACAAAAGATATAAATAATATAGATATATCCTTAAAAAATGAAAGCAATGATTATATTGCCAAATTAGAACAAAATACTGTATTTATTAGAGTATCAGGTAAAGAGAGTACAATAAATAATTTAACTAGTGAAGATATAGATTGTTATATAGATTTAAAGTCTTTACAAGAAGGAGAATATAATGTACCTATAAATGTAAAATTACCTAATGGAGTTTCAAATATTGTTATAAAACCTGAACAAGTAAAAGTTATTATTAAAAAGAAAGTTTTGGAGGACAATAATGGGGATTAAAATAAACAATTTAATTTTAGATATAGATGAAGATATAAATAACTTAAAGAAAAAAGTTTGCAGTAAATTAAATATATCAAAAAATGACTTAAAGGAATTAAAAATACTTAAGGAATCTATAGATGCTAGAAAAAAAAATCAAATAAAATTTAATTATTCTGTAGAAATTAGTTGTGAAAATGAATCTAAAATAGTAGCTAAATCTAGAAATAAAGATGTAAAAATTATAGAAACTAAATATAATAAAGAATTTATTTATGGAAATAAAAAAATGAATGCTAGACCTATAATAGTTGGAATGGGACCTGCAGGACTTTTTGCAGGATTGCTATTAGCTAAAAATGGTTACAAACCTTTGATTTTTGAAAGAGGAGAAGATGTAGATAATAGATGGAGCAGTGTGGATGAATTTTGGAATACTGGTAAACTAAATTTAGAATCAAATGTTCAGTTTGGCGAAGGTGGAGCAGGAACATTTTCAGATGGAAAACTTACTACTAGAATAAAAGATTCAAGATGTGATTTTGTTTTAAAAAAATTTGTAGAATTAGGAGCACCAAAAGAAATAATATATTCTGGTAAACCTCATATAGGAACAGATGTGTTAAGATCTGTTGTTAAAAACATAAGAAAAAAAATAATACATTATGGTGGAGATGTAAACTTTAATAGCAAATTAGAAAATTTGATAATTAAGGATAAAAAAGTTTGCGGCATTATTGTAAATAGTGAAGAAATAAAAAGTGAATCATTAATACTTTCTATAGGACACAGTTCAAGAGATACTTATGAAATGCTATATAAAAATGGAGTGTTTATGAGAGCAAAACCTTTTGCTATAGGTGTTAGAGTAGAGCATTTACAAGCCATGATTAATGAAGCACAATATGGTAAGTATGCTGAACATCCAAAACTTAAAGCGGCAGATTATAGACTAACTTATACCAGCCCTATATCTAAAAGAGCAGTGTATAGTTTTTGTATGTGTCCAGGAGGTTATGTAGTAGCTGCAGCTTCAGAAGATAAAAAATTAGTTACTAATGGTATGAGTTTTTATAATAGAAATGCAGAAAATTCAAATGCTGCTATTGTAGTTTCTGTAGGACCAGAGGATTTTCAAGGAAAAGATGCATTATCTGGAGTTGAATTTCAAAGGCATTATGAAAAATTAGCTTATAATTTAACTCAAGATTATTTTGCACCAATTCAACTTTTAGGGGATTTTTTAAAAGATAAGAATAGTAGCAAAATAGGAAGAGTTAAGCCAACATATAAACCAGGTTACGAATTTAGACAGCTTAAAAATTGTCTTCCTAATTATGTAGTAGAAAGTTTAAAAGAAGGATTTATAAGCTTTAATAAAAAAATAAAAGGATTTGCATCAGAAGATGCAGTATTAACAGGAATAGAAACTAGAACTTCAGCACCAATTAGAATAGAAAGAAATGAAAAATTAGAAAGTATATCTTATGAAGGGTTGTATCCTGCAGGAGAAGGTGCAGGATTTGCTGGAGGAATTATTTCTGCTGCTGTAGATGGATTAAAAGTAGCTGAATCTATAATGAAGCAATATTCACCCTTATATTGAATTTTCTGAAAAATAGCATTTTCTATAAAAAATTTGATACAATGTAACATGGGGCTTAATTTACTTATTTTTAAGGGGGAGTTATTAATAATGAAAAAAAATTTAATATTGGTTATTAATCCAGGATCAACTTCTACTAAGATTGCTGTATTCAAAGGTGAAGATTGTATTTATGGGGATACTTTACTTCATGACTCTAAAGAGATAAATAGATATGAAACTATTTATGCTCAAAAGGAAATGAGAACAAGCAAGATTTTAACATGGATAAAAGATAAAAAATTATCCTTAAAAGATTTTTGTGCTATAGTTGGAAGAGGTGGATTAATTAGACCTTTACCAGGTGGTACTTATAAAGTTACCCCTAGTATGATAGAAGATTTAAAAGTAGGTTATCAAGGACAACATGCATCTAACTTAGGTGGAATTATAGCCTATGAAATAGCTACTGATTTAAATATACATGCTTTTGTAGTAGACCCTGTATCAGTAGATGAAATGGAAGATATAGCAAGAATTTCAGGAATGCCTGAAATAGAAAGAAAATCATTAGGGCATCCGTTAAATATAAAAGCAGTTACTAGATATATATGTGATAAATTAGATAAAGAATTTTATAATAGTTCCTATGTAGTTGTTCATTTAGGTGGAGGAATATCTGTAGTTCCTGTTAAATGTGGCAAAATAATAGATGTTAATAATGCTAATGAAGAAGGTCCTTTTTCACCAGAAAGAGTAGGAGGACTTCCAACAGGAGATGTGGTAAGGCTAGCTTTTAGTAAAAAATACACTTATAAAGAGTTTCAAAAGAAGATTATAGGTAAGGGTGGTTTAGTAGGATATATAGGAACAAATGATGTAAGATTAATAGAGAAGAAAATAGATGAAGGCGATAAAAAAGCAGAGTTAGTATTAAAAGCTATGGCTTATCAAACAGGTAAGGAAATAGGTGCTATGGCAGCTGTATTAAAGGGACAAGTGGATGCAATAATATTAACAGGTGGAATATCACATAGTAAAAGAATAGTTAACTGGATTACAAATATGGTAAACTTTATTGCTCCTATAGAGGTAATGCCAGGTGAAATGGAAATGCTAGCTTTAGCTCAAGGAGCATTAAGAATAATAAACAATAAAGAAAAAGTAAAAATATACGAGGAAGAGGTGCATTTACAAAATGATCAAAAGTTTTAGAGAAGTTATAGCAAAAGCAAAAAACGAGGAGACAAGAACAGTAGCAGTAGCAGTAGCACAAGATAAACCAGTGCTAGAAGCTATAAGAGATGCAAAAGCTAATGATATAGCTGATGCAATTCTTGTAGGAGACGCTGATGAAATCAATTCAATAGCGTTAAAAATGGAAATGGATCTTAGCGAATTTGAAATAGTCAATGAACCAAATCCTAAAAAAGCAGCTTTAAAAGCAGTTGAATTAGTTTCAACAGGAAAAGCAGACATGGTTATGAAAGGATTAATTGATACAGCATCTTTCTTAAGAGCAGTATTAAATAAAGAAGTAGGATTAAGAACAGGAAAATTAATGTCTCATATAGCAGTATTTGAAGTTAAAGAGTATGACAGATTATTATTTGTAACAGACGCAGCTTTCAATATGTACCCAGATTTAAAAGCAAAAATTGATATAGTAAACAATGGAGTATCTGTTGCTCATGCTGTAGGAATTGATGTTCCAAAGGTTGCACCAGTTTGTGCAGTTGAAGTAGTTAACCCTAATATGCCACCTACACTAGATGCTGCAATACTTTCAAAGATGAGTGAAAGAGGTCAAATAAAGGGATGCATAGTAGATGGACCTTTAGCATTGGATAACGCTTTATCTGAAGAAGCTGCTAAACACAAAGGGGTAACAGGTCCTGTAGCAGGAAAAGCAGATATATTTTTAATGCCAAATATTGAAGCAGGAAATATAATGTATAAATCTATTTCATATACTGCTAAACCTAAGAGTGGAGCTATATTAGTAGGAACAGCTGCACCAGTTGTATTAACTTCAAGAGCAGATAGTCATGAAACAAAAATGCATTCAATAGCATTAGCAGCATTGGTGTCAAATCAATTATTAGGTAAAAAAAGCAAAGAAAAAGTATTATTATCAATATAAATAAAAAAACATGGGAGGAATTTAAACATGTCATACAAATTATTAATAATAAACCCAGGTTCAACATCTACTAAAATAGGTGTATATGAGGATGAAAATCAAATTTTAGAAGAAACTTTAAGACACTCAGCAGAAGAAATAGGAAAATATGCAACAATATATGAACAATTTGAATTTAGAAAAGAAGTTATATTAAAAGTACTAAAAGAAAAGAATTTTGATATAAATACATTAGATGCAGTTGTAGGAAGAGGAGGACTTTTAAAACCTATTGAAAGCGGTACATATGCAGTAAATGATGCTATGCTTGAAGATTTAAAAGTTGGAGTATCAGGTCAACATGCTTCAAACCTTGGTGGTATAATAGCAAATGAAATAGCTAAAGGATTAAATATACCATCTTTCATAGTAGACCCAGTTGTTGTAGATGAAATGGATGAAGTTGCAAGAATATCAGGTATGCCTGAAATTGAAAGAAAGAGCAAATTTCATGCTTTAAATCAAAAAGCAGTAGCAAAAAGATATGCTAAAGAAAACAATAAAAAATATGAAGATTTAAACTTAATTATAGGACATATGGGTGGAGGAGCATCTGTTGGAGCTCATAAAAAAGGAAGAGTAGTAGATGTTAACAATGCATTAGATGGAGAAGGTCCATTCTCACCAGAAAGAGCTGGAGGAGTTCCTATAGGAGATTTAGTTAAACTATGCTATAGTGGAAAATATACTTTAGAAGAAATGTTCAAAAAGATAAATGGAAAAGGCGGAGTAGTAGCTTATCTAAATACTAATGATTTTAGAGAAGTAGAAGAAAAAGCTGTAGCAGGAAACAAAGATTTTAAATTAATGCTAGATGCTTTTGTATATCAAATAGGAAAAGAAATAGGTAAATGTGCAACAGCATTATGTGGAAAAGTAGATGCTATAATATTAACAGGTGGAATAGCATATAGTAAAGTTGTAACAGAAAAAATAAAAGAAATGGTATCTTTCATTGCACCAGTAGTTATTTATCCAGGTGAAGATGAATTATTAGCTCTTGCACAAGGTGGATTAAGAGTACTTAAAGGCGAAGAAAAAGCTAAAGAATATTAATAAAATAAATAACCCTATGTAATTTACATAGGGTTATTTATTTTTTCAATATGTTACAAAAATATTAGAATTAATACAATAAATAAATGGAATATTATTAACTAAAATGAATTAAATGTAATTTATTAAGATGTTAAACAGGTCAGTAAAATTGTATTATTTAAGGCAAAATAAAAAAATGTATTCGTTTTCAATAATAAACTATCAAAAATTATAGAAAATTCAAAATTTATTAGAAATGAAAAAAAATATGTGTTATAATTAATATTGTAATTAGGAATTAATGTAAAATAAATGTATTAATAATATATCACAAATTACGAATTATAGATTTCTAAATAAAGTTGAGGTGAGTATAGATGAGTAGAATAAGAATATTTACAGGGCATTTCGGAAGTGGGAAAACAGAAATAGCAATAAATTATGCCATAAATTTAGCAAAGACCGGCAAAAAAACAGCTATTGTAGATTTGGATATTGTAAATCCTTATTTTTGTACTAGAAGTGTAAAGGATATCTTGGATAAATATGGAATAAGATTAATATCAGCAGATCCAAATTTATCAAATGCAGAACTTATGGTTGTTACTCCAGAAGTATATGCTGCATTTAATGATAAAAGCTATGAAACTGTAATTGACGTAGGGGGAGATGACCAAGGAGCCATTGCATTAGGTCAGTACAATAGATATTTTAAGGATGAGCCTTACGATATGTATTTTGTAATAAATAATAATAGACCTCTTACCTCAAAAAATAAAGATGTGGAAACATATTTAAAAGAAATAGAAATGGCTTCAAGACTCAAAGTTAATGGATTAATATCCAATGCAAACTTGTCTTATGAAACTGAGCCAAAGCACATAATTGAAGGTGATAAAAATGTTCACCAATTATCTAAAAGTATTAATATTCCTCACAAGTATACAGTATGTAGAAAGGATTTAGTTGATAAAATTAAAGACAAAGTAGAGGGAGAAGTACTTCCAATAGATGTTTATATGAAACCACCATGGAGGTAAAAATCTAATGTACACTATAAGTACAAGCTTTATTGTAAAATAGTTAATAATTTTGTCAAAATATTTTGACAAATTATTATATACAATGCATGAATTGGTATATATAGAATAATATAAGGAGGGGTTCTTATGCCAAAGGTAACTTTTAACGAAGATAAATGCAAAGGTTGTGGCCACTGTATAGCTGTATGTCCTAAAAAGATAATAAGCTTTGCAGAAAAACTAAATGCAAAAGGTTATCATCCAGCTGTAGTAACAGAAGAAAAAATGAAAGAATGTATAGGATGTGCTTCTTGTGCAAGAATGTGTCCTGACTGTGTAATAACAGTAGAAAAATAATTAGAGGAGGGGTTTTCTGTTATGGGAGAAAAAGTTTTAATGAAGGGTAATGAAGCTATAGGCGAAGCAGCCATAAAAGCAAACTGTAAAGCTTTCTTTGGTTATCCTATTACGCCGCAAACAGAAGTTGCAGCATATATGTCAAAGAAAATGCCTAAAATAGGAAGAGTATTTATGCAGGCAGAAAGTGAGATTGCTGCAGTTAACATGGTTTATGGAGCAGCAGGTACAGGAGTTAGATGTATGACTTCATCTAGTAGCCCTGGAATAAGCTTAAAGGCAGAAGGTATTTCATATATAGCAGGTGCTGAATTACCTTGTGTAATTATCAACATAGTTAGAGGTGGCCCAGGACTTGGAAGTATACAACCAGCACAATCAGACTATTTCCAAGCAACAAAAGGTGGAGGACATGGTGACTATAGAATGCCAGTTTTTGCACCATCATCAATACAAGAAATGGTAGACTTAATACAAGATGCCTTTGATGTAGCTGATATGTATAAAACTCCTTGTATGGTAATGGGAGATGGTATGCTTGGTCAAATGATGGAACCAGTTGAATTTAAAGAAAGACCTAAGAGAAACATTCCATCAAAGGATGATTGGGCAGCAAATGGATTACATGGAAGAAAAGAACACCACATTATAAATTCATTATATTTAAGTCCAGAAGTTCTTGAAAAGCATAATGAACATCTTCAAGAAAAATTCAATGAAATAGAAAAAAATGAAGTTAAATATGAATTATTTAACTGTGATAGAGAAAATGATTTAATATTAGTTGCATATGGAACAACTTCAAGAATATGCAAAAACGTTATAGATGCAGCAGAAAAAGAAGGAATTAAACTAGGTTTAGTAAGACCTATAACATTATGGCCATTCCCATGTGAAGCTTTTGAAAAGACAATAGATAAGACTAAAAAAGGATATCTATCAGTTGAAATGAGCTGTGGACAAATGGTTGAAGATGTTAAGTTAGTATCTGCAGGTAGAAAGCCAGTAGATTTCTATGGAAGATCTGGTGGTATGGTTCCAGATCCAGAGGATATACTAAAGAAAGTTAAAGATATATTAGGGGGTGACAAATAATGGCTGTAGTATTTAAGAAACCTGAAGCCTTACTTGATGTATCTACGCATTATTGTCCAGGATGTACTCATGGAATAATTCATAGATTAGTTGCAGAAGTTATAGATGAGCTTGGAGTTTTAGATAAAACTATAGGTGTAGCACCTGTTGGATGTTCAGTTTTAGCTTATAATTATTTTGCCTGTGATATGTTTGAAGCAGCACATGGTAGAGCACCTGCAGTAGCTACTGGTATTAGAAGAACTAATCCTGATTCAGTAGTATTTACTTACCAAGGTGATGGAGACTTAGCAGCTATAGGAACAGCAGAAATAGTACATGCTGCTACAAGAGGAGAAAATATAACAACAATATTCGTAAATAACTGTATATATGGTATGACAGGAGGACAAATGGCTCCTACAACATTACCAGGACAAGTTACAGAAACTACACCTTATGGAAGAGACCCTAAACTTGCAGGTTATCCTGTAAGAGTAGCAGAAATGATAGCTACATTAACTGGTGCTTGTTACGTTGAAAGAGTATCAGTAGACACAGTTCCAAATATAATTAAAGCTAAAAAAGCTATAAAGAAAGCTTTTGAAAATCAGTTAGCTGGTAAAGGCTTCTCATTAGTAGAAGTATTATCAATATGCCCAACTAACTGGGGATTATCACCACAAGAGGCACTACAATGGTTAAGAGATAACATGATACCATATTATCCTCTAGGTGTAAAAAAAGATAATACTGAGGAGGCGAAATAGAATGGCATCACAAGAAATGATATTTGCAGGTTTTGGTGGACAAGGAATATTATCTATGGGTAAGTTTACTGCTTATGCTGGAATGGATATTGGCTTAAATGTTTCATGGTTACCTTCTTATGGTCCAGAAATGAGAGGAGGAACAGCTAACTGTTCTGTAATATTATCAGATACTCCAGTAGGATCTCCTATAGTTATTAAACCTAATACTGTAGTAGTTATGAATTTACCTTCTTTAGATAAATTTGAAGATAAGATAGCTCCAGGTGGAGTATTAATAATGGATAGTAACCTTGTAACTAGAGAACCTAATAGAAAAGATATAGATGTAATAAAAATTCCTGCTCAAGATTTAGCTAAGGAATTAGGAAGTCCTAAAATAGCTAATATGTTCCTTTTAGGAGCATTAGTTGCTAAGACAAAAATAGTTTCAATGGATGAAATATTAGCAGCTTTAAAAGCTCATGGTAAAGAAAAATTCTATGAAACAAATAAAAAAGCTGTATTAAAAGGTGCTGAATTTGCAAAATAGTTTCAATAAAAAACATCTGGAAATTTCCAGATGTTTTTTTATTAAATTAGTCTATTTTAAATTATATTGATGAAATTATATTATATTGTTATAATATAATTTTTATACTATAATGTTTATATGCATATATTAAAAGAAAGGCGAGGTATAGTTATGGGTAGAATGTTTGGTACAGATGGAGTAAGAGGAGTTGCCAATAAAGAATTAACTGTAGATATAGCATATAAACTTGGTAGAGCTGGAGCTTATGTTTTAACAAATAAAGCTAACAAACCTAAAATACTAGTTGGAATGGATACAAGGGTTTCTGGTGATATGTTAGAAAATGCGCTAGTAGCAGGCATATTATCAGTAGGAGCAGAAGCAGTTTGTATAGGAGTTGTTCCAACACCAGCTGTAGCATATTTAACCAGAAAATATGGTGCAGATGCTGGAGTAGTTATATCAGCTTCTCATAATCCAGTAGAATATAATGGAATTAAATTTTTTAATTCACAGGGATATAAATTATCTGATGAATTAGAAGATGAAATACAATATATAATAGAAAATAAATTTCATAGTCTACCTTCTCCTATTGGAGAAGAGTTAGGAAGAAGAACTATAGAGGAAAGAGCTGAAAGAGATTACATAAATTTTGCAAAATCTACTATTGATGTAGATTTAAAAGGTCTTAAAATAGCTTTAGATTGTGCTAATGGAGCAGCATATAAAACTTCTGTTAATGCTTTTAAGGAACTTGGAGCAGAAGTGTTAGTTATAAATAATAATCCTAATGGGTTTAATATAAATAAAAATGCAGGTTCTACTCATCCAGAATCACTTATAAATTTTATAATTGAAAAAGGATGTGATTTTGGATTTGCGTTTGATGGTGATGCAGATAGATGTATTGCTGTAGATGAAAAAGGCAATATAATAAATGGAGATTACATAATGACAATTTGCAGTAAATATTTAAAGGATAATAATAAACTAGATAAAAACACACTAGTAGTTACTGTAATGAGCAATATGGGTTTATACATAGCTTTAGAAAAAGAAAAAATAAATATATCAAAGACAAAAGTTGGAGATAGATATGTGTTAGAAGAGATGATAAAAAAAGGATATAAAATTGGAGGAGAACAATCTGGACATATTATATTCTTAGATTACAATACTACAGGAGATGGACTTATAACAGCACTTCAATTAGCAGCTATAGTTAAGAAAAACAATAAAAAATTATCTGAATTAGCTTCTATTATGAAAGAGTTACCTCAAGTATTGATAAATGCTAAGGTGCCTAATGATAAAAAAGATATATATATAACTGATAAAGAAATATCACAAAAAATAGAACAAGCAGAAAAAGCATTAAATGGAAAAGGCAGGGTTTTAATAAGACCTTCAGGTACAGAACCCCTTGTAAGAGTTATGTTAGAAGGGGAAAATCAAAGTGAAATAACTGATATAGCAAAAGACATAGCTTCTTTAATAGAAAAAAAGTGTAATTTTTAACATTATAATATAGTAGTAAAATATTTTATGTATTTTATTACTATATTTATTTAATAAAATGTTCATGGAAATTTAAGTGTTTTTACTTGACCAAGGATATTAAATTAAATATAATTTATTTAATTGCTATAAGGAGGTGATGAAAAAATATAATGAGTTTTTAAAATAAATAGTATAAATTAAAAGCGCCAGGACTTAAAATGTAGATATTTTAAGTTGACGAGGATGGGGAGTATCGAAATGTTCGGCGGATGCCCCACGGTATAACACTACCGTTAAAGATTGATAAAACTGAAAAGTGATTTTTGGAACAATATCAATTAGGTGTTAATATAATATTTATGTATTGTTAAAGAAAGGAAGATTAATGTATGTGCGGAATAGTAGGTTATGTAGGTAAAAGACAAGCAGCACCTGTTTTAGTTGAAGGATTAAGCAAACTTGAGTATAGAGGATATGATTCAGCTGGTGTAGCAATAATAAATGATGGTAATTTAAATGTTACAAAGTGTAAAGGGAGACTTAAAAATCTTGAAAATGAGCTTAATAGAAATCCTGTAGCAGGTAGCATAGGTATAGGACACACAAGATGGGCTACTCATGGACAACCATCTAATTTTAATTCACATCCTCATTGTAATGAAAAAGGAACAATAAGTGTTGTTCATAATGGTATAATTGAAAACTATATAGAATTGAGAGAATGGCTTACAGGAAAAGGACATAAATTTTTATCGGAAACAGATACAGAAGTTATACCTCATCTAATAGATTATTTTTATGAAGGAGATTTATTAGATGCAGTAATAAAAACTATTAAAAAAATAGAAGGAAGTTATGCTATAGGAGTAGTTTCAAGTTTAGAGCCGGATAAATTAATAGCAGTTAGAAAAGACAGTCCATTAATAGTGGGATTAGGAAAAGATGAATATTTTATAGCTTCAGATATTCCTGCAGTATTAAACTATACTAGAGATATATACTTATTAGAAGATAATGAGTTTGTAGTAATAAATAAAGAAGGAGTAGAATTATTATCTGCAAACAAAGAAAAAATAGAAAGAGACATATATCATGTAACTTGGAATGCAGATGCTGCTGAAAAGGGCGGATATGAACATTTTATGTTAAAAGAGATACATGAACAACCTAAAGTAATAAAAGATACTATGACATCTAGAGTAATGCCAGGGAAACCTATAACTTTAGACGATATAAAAATTACAAAAGAACAAATACAAAACATAGATAAAATATATATTGTGGCTTGCGGAACTGCTTATCACGCAGGAATAGTTGGAAAATATGTAATAGAAAAATTAGCTAAAATACCGGTAGAAGTAGAGGTAGCTTCTGAATTTAGATATAGAGAGCCTTTAATAAATAAAAACACTTTAATGATGGTTATAAGCCAATCAGGAGAAACAGCAGATACATTAGCAGCTTTAAGAGAAACTAAAGCATTGGGAGCTAGAGTGCTAGCAGTAACTAATGTAGTGGGAAGTACTGTATCTAGGGAAGCAGATGATGTATTATACACTTGGGCAGGACCAGAAATAGCTGTAGCATCTACTAAAGCTTATGAAACTCAGCTCGTAGCTATGTATATAATAGCATTATTTTTTGCAGAAAATAAAAATATATTAAGTAAAGAACAAATTGAAATATTAAAAGAAGAAATATTAAATATTCCAGAGAAAGTAAATAAAGTCTTAGAAAACGAAAAATCTATAAAAAACTTTGCTTCAAAAGTATATGAGTATAAAGATATGTTTTTCTTAGGAAGAGGATTAGATTATGCTGTTGCTATGGAAGGTTCATTAAAGCTTAAAGAGACATCCTATATACACTCTGAAGCTTATGCAGGTGGAGAGTTAAAGCATGGACCTATAGCACTAATAGAAGATGGTACAGCGGTAGTTACTATTGCTACACAAGATTATTTATTCGAAAAAATGGTAAGTAATATAAAGGAAGTAAAAACTAGAGGAGCAAAAGTACTTGCTTTAGCTATGGAAGGAAGTTCTAATGTAGAAAAGACAGCAGATGAAGTAATATATATTCCACAAGTTAATTCTTTATTTGCACCACTTTTAGCAGTAATACCACTACAATTATTAGCTTATTATACTTCAGTTAAAAAGGGTTGCGATGTAGATAAGCCACGTAATTTAGCTAAGTCTGTTACGGTAGAATAGGTATTTAAAATAAATTTGTAATAAAAAAGTCATGTGATTTTGAGCTGAAAATTCCTAAATTGCATGACTTTTTTATGTATAATTTAAGCAAAATAAAATTACCCACTAGAACTTTACACAATTTGAATAGTGAAGAGATTTTACTAAATTTTTATATACAATTAGCTTTAAAATTAGGAGGCAGAATATGAGTACTTTAAAAAAATTTATGAATTACTATAAACCCTATAAAAATATGTTTTTTGCAGATATGTTTTGTGCATTAACTTTATCTTTTATAGATTTATTATTTCCACTTATAGTAAGATATCTTTTAAACGATATTTATATTTTAAACAATAAAAAACTTATATTTACATATGTAATATATATAGGTATGGCAATGTTTTTAATGTACATAGTAAGATACTTTTGCCAATATTACATAACATCTTGGGGACATATAATGGGAGCTAGAATGGAAGCAGATATGAGAAGTGATATATTTAATCACCTTCAAAAGTTATCTTTTTCTTATTATGATAATACAAATACAGGAAAACTTATGTCCAGAATTATTACAGATTTATTTGATATATCAGAATTAGCTCATCATGGTCCAGAAGATGTATTTATATCTTTACTAAAAATAATAGGAGCTTTTATAATTTTGTTCAGCATAAATATAAAAATAACATTATCACTTTTATTTATAACATTAACAATGATTTATTTTTCTTATTTTTACAATAAAAAAATGAAGCATGTATTTAAGAAAAATAGAGAAAAAATAGCTAATGTAAATGCACAGATACAGGATAGTTTGTCAGGAATAAGAATAGTTAAATCTTTTTCAAATGAAAATATAGAAAGTACTAAGTTTCAAAAAGGAAATGAACAGTTTTTAAATACTAAGGAAACAGGCTATTTTATAATGGGCAAATTTTTTAGTGGAAATAATTTTTTTCAAGGAATATTGTATCTTTCAGTAGTATTATTAGGAGGAATTTTTATAAGTTTAGGAGAATTGAGAGTTTCTGATTTAGTAGTATATATACTATATATAAATATATTTTTAAACCCTATAGATAAACTTGTAAATTTTACTGAGCAATTTCAAAAGGGAATAACTGGTTTTGAAAGATTTTTAGAAATTATGAATACTAAACCTGATATAGAAGATAAAAAGGAAGCAGTAGAAATTAAAAATGTAAAAGGTGATATTCAGTTTGAAAATGTATCTTTTGGTTATGATAACAGAAAAACTATATTAAAAAATATAAACATAAAAATACCTAAAGGAAAAAATATAGCCCTTGTGGGACCTTCTGGTGGAGGAAAGACTACATTTTGTAGTCTTATTCCTAGATTTTACGAAATTGATGAAGGAACTATAAAAGTGGATGGTTTAAATATAAAGGATGTAAAATTAAAAAGTTTAAGAAATGCTATTGGAATTGTACAACAAGAAGTATACATGTTTTCTGGAACTATAAAAGAAAATATAGCTTATGGTAAACCAAATTGTAGTTTTGAAGAAATAATAGATGCAGCTAAAAAAGCTAATGCTCATGAATTTATAATGAATTTAGATAATAAATACGATACTTTTGTAGGTGAAAGAGGTATAAAATTATCTGGTGGACAAAAACAGAGAATATCTATTGCTAGGGTATTTTTAAAAAATCCGCCTATACTTATATTGGACGAAGCTACTTCTGCACTGGATAATGAAAATGAATATTATATACAAAAATCTCTTAATGAATTAGCTAAAAATAGAACAACTATAGTTATAGCTCATAGATTAAGCACTATAAAAAATGCAGATGAAATATTAGTTCTTACAGAAAAGGGTATAGAGGAGTCTGGAAGTCATAATGAACTTTTGAGTAAAAATGGAATATATGCTTATTTATATAATATGCAATTTCAACAAGAGTAACAATGTTATTTAAGATTTATTATGTTGCTAAAGAAATCAAAATTAAATTACAGCACTTTTAAGAAGGGAGAAATAGTATAATGAACTTAAAAATAAGAAAAATAAGAGAGGATTCAATAATTCCCAAATATGCACATAAAGACGATGCAGGTATGGATTTATATTCTGCAGAAGATAAAATAATACCTTCAGGAGAAACTTCACTAATACATACAGGAATTCAAATTGAACTTCCTAAAGATACAGAAGCTCAGGTGAGACCAAGAAGTGGACTTGCACTTAAACATTCTATTACAGTATTGAATACTCCAGGAACTATAGATGAAGGATTTAGAGGAGAAATAGGGGTTATACTTATAAATCATTCAAAAAAAGATTTCAAAATAGAAAAAGGAATGAGAATAGCACAAATGGTTATAAAGCCTGTTTTAAAGGTAAATGTGGTAGAAGTAGATAATTTAACTGAAACTGAAAGAGGTAAAGGCGGTTTTGGTTCAACAGGAATAAAATAGTACAAATAAGCTATAATATATATTGTATTCATATTAAAAGGATTGATAGCCTTGAATTTAAAAAAAGATATAAAAAGTTTAATAAATAGATTTGTTGATGATGATATAACTGCTTTAGCAGCACAATTATCTTATAATTTAATTATATCTTTCTTTCCTTTTTTAATATTTTTAATGACTTTAGTAGGATATAGTTCTTTAACTAGTCAAGATGTATTAAGAGAAATGCAACAAGCTTTTCCAGAAGCTGTTTTTCAATTAATTAATAATGTAGTAATAGAAATTGTAGATACTAAAAGTCCTAATTTATTATCTTTTAGTATAATAATTACTATATGGAGTGCTTCTAGTGGATTTAGAGCTATAATAAAAGGTCTTAATAAAGCCTACGATGAGGAAGAAGAAAGATCTATAGTATCAGTTACATTAATTTCTGTAGTCAGCACATTAACACTGGGCTTATTAATTATAGCAACTATATTGTTTTTAGTTTTTGGTGAGATAATTGGAAATATGTTTGTTATTAAATTTGGTTATCCCAAGTTATTTAAATTTACTTGGAATATAGTTAGGTATATGATTATTATATCTATGGAATCATTTGTATTTATGAGCTTTTATCACTATCTACCTAGTAGAAGGCTTACTTGGAAAGAAGTTATTCCAGGTTCTGTTTTTACAACAGTAGGATGGATTATAACTTCCCTAGGATTTGCCTTTTACGTAAATAATTTTGCGAATTATTCAAGACTATACGGCAGTTTAGGAGCAGTCTTTGTATTGTTAACTTGGCTATACTTAACGTCAATGGTAATATTGATTGGAGGAGAAATAAATGCTGTATTAGCTATTGATAAAAAAGATGAATATAAAAAAAAGGAAAAAGATATTTAGTAATTGTATTGACAATTACTATAGTAAACTATATAATTGACTTATATAAAAGAGAATATTATGCTTCTTATCGAGAGTGGTGGAGGGACTGGCCCTGTGAAACCCGGCAACCTAAAGTATAGTATATTTAATATACTTATTCGGTGCCAATTCCAGCAGGTAATACCTGGCAGATAAGAATATGAGGATAGCTTCTTGTATTTATCTGCAAGAAGTTTTTTTATTGTAAAAATTTAAAAATAAGAAATGTAATTATAAAGTTAGGGGGAAAAATATTATGAAAAACAATAAGGGGAATGCTTTAGCCTTATTACCATTATTAGTTTTTGTTGCAATTTATTTAGGGAGTTCTATAGCTTTTAATGATTTTTATGCTACTCCTGTAATAGTTCCATTTGTAATTTCTGCTATATTAGCAATGTTTATGAATAGGAAGGAAAGCATAACTAATAAAGTTGATGCTTTTTGTAAGGGTGCCGGAGATTCTAATATTATATTAATGTGTTTGATATTTATATTAGCAGGAGCTTTTGCTGAGGTAGCTAAAGAAATGGGAGCAGTAGATTCTACAGTTAATTTAGGGCTGTCTATATTACCAAGTAATATACTAATAGCTGGATTATTTATAATAGCATGTTTTATTTCTTTATCTATTGGTACTTCTATGGGAACAATAGTAGCCTTAACACCAGTAGCAGTAGGTGTAGCACAAAAAACAGGAATAATTGTACCTTTGGTTGTAGGAGCAATAGTAAGTGGTGCTATGTTTGGAGACAACCTTTCTATGATATCAGATACAACTATAGCTGCTACAAGAACTCAAGGATGTGAACTAAAAGACAAATTTAAAATGAACTTTAAAATAGTAATTCCAGCAGCAATTATTACAGCTATTATATTTGCAGTTGTTACTTCAGGAAATAATCATGTATTATCAAAAAATTATTCTTATAGTATTGTAAAAGTATTGCCATATATAGCAGTATTAGTAGCAGCCTTAGTAGGGGTAAATGTTTTATTAGTGCTAATAGGTGGAATTTTATTTGCTGGTACTATAGGTTTAGTTTACGGTTCTTTTAATATTATGGGATTAATGCAAGCAATGGCTAAGGGAATAGGTGGTATGTCAGAGTTAGTTATAATTTCTATAGTAGTTGGAGGAACTGTTGAATTGATAAAGTTTAATGGTGGAATAGATTTTCTATTGAATTTTATAACTAGTAAAATTAAAAGTAAAAAGGGAGCAGAATTTGGTATAGGTATATTAATAACTTTAGTAGACTTTTGTACAGCTAATAATACTATAGCTATAGTTACTGCAGGACCTATAGCTAAAAATATTTCTGAACAATATAACATAGACCCTAGAAGAAGTGCAAGTATACTTGATACATTTTCATGTTTTGCACAAGGTATAATACCTTATGGAGCTCAACTTTTAGCAGCTTCAGGATTAGCAAAATTATCACCTTTTGCTATAATGAAATATTTATATTATCCTTATTTGATGGTTGTTTGTTGTATAATAGCAATAGCTTTAGGATTACCAAAATTGGATTCTAATAAAGATATATATGCTAATAAAACAGCTTAAGTTATGTAGAATATTTTTAAAGGTATACTAATTAATTTATTTTGATTAGTATGCCTTTATTTAATTTTATTTTTATAGTAAAATTAGCGTAGTTTATGTTACTTTTTATTTTAGAAGGAGAGTATATTTATGAATTTATTAAAGACATTTTTCATATCTGCAGTACCTTTAATAGAGCAAAGAGGAGCAATTCCTATAGGTATTTTTATGTATCATTTGAATCCTATTTCAGTTTTTTTAGTAAGTTTTATTGGAAGTCTCATTCCAGTTCCATTTATATTATTTTTATTTAATTCTATTTTTAAATGGATGAAAAAATATAAAATATTTAATGGAATAAACAATATTATAGAAAATAAGATACAAAAAAATTCAGGAAAGATAGAAAAATATAAAGAAGTGGGATTAATTACTTTTGTAGCTATACCTTTGCCTACTACAGGTCTTTGGACAGGAAGTGCTATAGCAGCATTCCTAGGATTAGATTTTAAGAAATCATTAATTTGTACAGCTTTAGGAGGGTTGATTTCTGCTAGTATTATAACTGTTCTTTGCGTTGTTTTTCCATCAGTTTCTAAATGGTTTCTTTCTTTTTAACAAATTAAAATGGACAGCTTAACAGCTGTCCATTTTAATTTGTTATTTATTTTTATTATATATACCATCTACTATAATAGCTATAGCATTATCTCCAGAGATATTACAAGCTGTTCCAAAGCTATCTTGAGTTATATAAAGAGCTATCATAAGTGCAAGCTGAGCTTCAGAAAAACCTAAGTTTGATTGAAGAACTCCAAGGGCTGCCATTACTGCTCCACCTGGAACACCTGGTGCGGCTACCATTGTAATACCAAGCATAGCTATAAATCCAAACATTTGTCCTACAGTAAATGTCATGTTGTTAAGCATCATAACAGCTATAGCACAAGATGTTAATGTTATAGTACTACCAGAAAGATGTATAGTAGCACATAGAGGTACAACGAATTCTCTTATACCTTTTGATACTCCATTGTTTTCTGCACATTTAACATTTACAGGAATTGTAGCTGCTGAAGATTGAGTTCCTACTGCTGTTAAGTATCCAGGAATTTGATTTTTTAAGCAATTTACTAAATTTTTCTTTCCATATGCACATGCAATTGTAAATTGTAGTAATATGATTATAAAATGTAGGCAAAGTACTATTAATAATACTTTCCAGAATACAGATAAAATTTTAGTAACTTCACCTGCGTAAGTCATATTTGCAAATATACCTGCTATGTGGAATGGTAATAAAGGTATAATTACAAAAGTTATAGTTTTTTCAACAATTGCTTGGAATTCAACAAATACTTCAAATAAAGTTGATTTACCTTCTTTAGCAGTTTTTATAGCTGCTATTCCAAGACCTAATATAAAAGCAATTATAAGCGCAGACATAACTCCCATTATAGGAGGCATTTCTACTTTAAAAAAAGGTGCCAATAATTTTTCTTCAGGGTTACCAGCATTTGTTAAAGTTTGTGATGTGTGAATAAATAATGGAAATAAAGATTTAGCAACAAAGTAAGCTAAGGTACCAGCTACTAATGTTGAACCATAAGCAATACCTGTTGTAATTCCAAGAAGCTTTCCAGCACCTGTTCCTAAATCAGCTATACCAGCAACAACGAATCCTACGATTATAAGAGGAATTACGAATCCTAAGAAGTTACCAAAAATTGAATTAAACGTTGCCAATATTCTTACAACAAATTCTGGAGCAAATTTACCAATAATAATACCTAGAATGATAGCAATAATTAATTTAGGTATAAGACCTAGTTTTTTCTTTGGCATAATAATACCCTCCTTATTAATTGAGTAAATTTCATATTTTATAATCATTGATTTTACTAACTTTTTTATTATTCAAAAAGGAAATTCACCCCAAAATGTCGAATATTTAAGTACCACCAAAAATACACAACAAAGAGGAGTGAATACTT
>NZ_LZFO01000006.1 GCF_001758365.1 Clostridium acetireducens DSM 10703 | reverse complement strand
ACTCCGTAATTCATCACAGGACGTGATGAGCCAATTTCCGCCCCAAGGACGGGGCATAAATTGGGTAGGAGTTTTTTTATTTTTTATTCTTAGAGTGTCTTAATGAAATGACTTATTTCCAAACTCTATTTATGATACTTTGCTTATTATTTTTATATAGCTTATTTTTAATTATTTTTTATTTGCAAATTATTTCAATCCTTTTTTATTCAATAAACTAAGTATAATTATATATAATATGATTCATAATAAATTAAGAACGAATAATTGAAAGGTGGTTATATTATTATGAATCATAATGATAGCATAAAATGTGTTGTAGAAGAGTGTAAGTTTCACTGTAAAGATGATAATTATTGCACATTAAATCAAATTGAAGTAGTTAAACACACTTCTAATGCAAATAAAGTAGAAAATACAGATTGTGGAAGCTTTAAAAGAGAATAAAATTCCTTATAAAAGGTCTCATATAAAATAAATATGAGACCTTTTTATTTTTTGATAAAAATGTAATGGAATAATTAATTATTTATACAATATAATTATATAAGTGTAATTTATGAATAGGAGGTTTTAAATGCATATTCCGGAACATTATTTAAGTCCTTCAACTTGTGTTGTAATGGGAGCTATTATGATTCCTGTATGGAAAAAGTGCTTGGATGAAGTTAAAAATGTATTAAGCCATAACAAACTGCCGTTACTTGAATTTTGTTCAGCTTTTTCATTCTTAGTAATGATGTTTAATATACCCTTGCCAGGAGGTACAACTGGTCATGCCGTTGGTTCAGTTTTATCATCTATATTAATAGGACCTCATGCAGCATGTATATCTATAACCATAGTATTATTAATTCAATCTATATTTTTTGGTGATGGAGGAATATTAGCTTTAGGGGCAAATTGTTTTAATATGGCTTTTGTTATGCCATTTTTAGGATACTATATTTATAAATATATTAAACATAATATTAAAAGTTCTAAAAGTGAATATATAGCAGCTTTTATATCTTCTTATATAGCTATAGTTATAGCAGCTTTTTTAACTGCATTAGAGCTTGGAATACAGCCTATTTTATTTAAAGATATTTCAGGATTGCCATTATACTGTCCTTATAGTTTAAGTACTTCTATACCGGCAATGGTAATTCCTCATATGGCAGTAGCAGGTTTTTTAGAAGCTATTATAACCACTGTAGTTTATATTTATGTGAAAAAGATTTTATCAAATAATATATACAAAGGATATAATTTAAATACTAAATCTATTTATGTATTTATAACTTTTATAATTACTGCTTGTCCTATTGGACTTTTAGCATCTGGAGATGCTTGGGGTGAATGGGGAGTTGAAGAAATTAAATATGTAATAAGTAATGGAAAAGTTTTAGGTTTTACTCCTTTGGGTATGAAAAATGGATATAAATTTAATGCAATTATACCAGATTATCTAATAAGTGGTATCAATGAAAACATAGCATATGTAATATCAGCAGCATTAGGAGTATTACTTATTCTGTTAACTTTTAAATTTACAAGTATAGCTTTTAATAAAAGCTTATGTAAAATAAAAAATAGAGTGTAAAAATTCATTATTTTAGTGTGTGATTTTAAACAGTTAGGTATATTAGTAAAATATAAAGAATAAATTAGAAATAAGCAGCTATTTTTATTAAATGGCATAAAAGTACCATTGCATAAAAACACAATTTTTTATACAATTGTATTCAAATAATTAAAATATGTAAAGATGATGATGGAAAGAAGTAGTTACAGAAATTATATAGAGAGCCAGTGTGTGGTGGAAACTGGATAAGGACTGTAATGAAAAGTTCATTCCTGAATTGTAAGCTGAAAAATAAATTTTATTTATTAAGCTGAGCCGGTTTTCCTTACGTTATTAAGGAGTAAGAGGATTTATTTTATATAAGTCAAATTGGGTGGTAACGCGAATATTCGTCCCTTTCTAGAGGGGACGTTTTTTATTTATATAAAATAAATTAAATTGGGTGGTACCACGAGCATTCGTCCCTTTGGATGAGTGTTTTTTTTATTATATTAAAAGGAGTGAGTAAAATGAATAAGAATTTAAAAAATGTATTTATAACAGGATTTGCACTATTTTCTATGTTCTTTGGAGCAGGTAATTTAATATTTCCTCCTACTTTAGGGTATATTTCAGGTAATAAATGGATTTTTACAATGATAGGGTTTTTAATAACTTGTATAAGTCTTCCTTTATTGGGTATAGTTTCTGTAGCTAAAGTAGGTGGAACTACAGATAAATTAACAGGAAAAGTAAATTCTAAATTTGGAAATATACTATGTTCTATAATAATGTTATCAATAGGACCTTTATTTTGTGTACCAAGAACTGGTGCTACTACTTTTGAAATAGGAGTACAACCTATAATGCCTAATGCAAATCCTATAATATTTTCTATAATTTATTTTTCTATAACATTAGTTTTTGTAATGAATCAATCTAATGTAATAGATAAAATTGGGGCTCTATTAACTCCATTTTTATTAATTTCATTGTTTATAATAATATTAAAAGGAATAATAAATCCTATAGGAATGCCTATTAATAACAATTTACAAAATGCTTTTTCCAAAGGATTTGTAGAAGGATATCAAACTATGGACGCCTTAGGTTCTATAATAATAGGACAAATGGTTGTAACTAGTTTTATTAATAAAGGTTATAAAACTGAAAAAGAACAAGTTGATATTACTATAAAATCTGGTATAGTTTCAGCATTATGTTTAGGTTTAGTTTATGGTGGATTGCTTTATGTTGGAGCCACTTCCAGTGGAGTATTTCCTAAGGATATTACAAGAACAAGCTTGTTAATAAGTTTATCAGAAAGTTTATTAGGAAGCTGGGGTAAGATTATATTAGGTTTATCTATATCAATAGCTTGCCTAACTACTTCTATAGGGCTTACAGCTACTGCTGGAAATTATTTTAGTGAATTAAGTAAAGGAAAGTTAAGCTATAAATTTTTAGTTACTTCTATATGTTTAGTTAGTTGTGGAATAGCTAATTACGGTGTAGAAAATATAATAAAATTTGCAGTGCCAGTACTTTTAACTGCTTATCCTATAGTAATAGTTTTAATATTATTAAGTTTATTTGATAATCATATTAAAAATAAAAATATATATTCTGGAGCAGTTTATGTTACGTTGATTGTAAGTATATTTAATTCTTTGTATTCTATGGGAATTAAAGTTCCTTTAGTTACTGATTTTGTAAATTCATTACCTTTTTCGAGTCAAGGATTTTCATGGATTATTCCAGCTTTTTTAGGAGGAATATTAGCTAAGGTATTTACAGGTAAGAAATTTGCTGTTGAGAATTAAAAATAGAGAGTGAGGAATAGTTTTGTTCATTCACTCTCTGATATTAAAATTTAAATTTTTAATAAATAAACACAGTGTAATTATTATTTATATTTTGGTTTTAAAATAAGTACTAGTGAAAGAGTAAAAATAGATGTTAAAGCAATTGTTCCACCAGGAGCACAATTTACATAGTAAGATATAACTAGTCCAAAAATTATATCTATTATTCCAAATAATATAGAATATACAAGAGTTATTTTAAAACTTTTATTTAATTGAAGAGCTGTAGCAACTGGAATAGCTATCATAGAGGATATAACTAAAATACCCATTATTTTTATAGAAACAGATATAGTAGCACCTACTAATAGTGAAAATATATAATTTATAAATTTCACATTTAATCCTAAAACTTTAGCACCTTCTTCATCAAAAGTTATATATAGTAGTTTGTTGAATAATAAACATAAAGTTATTACAGATATGATGCTTAAAATAAACACAGTGTAAATTTCTTTTTTTGATATAGTTATAATACTTCCGAATAAGTAGGAATTAATATCAGCATTAGCTTTACCCATACTTATTAAAGTAATTGCTATACCTACACTTAAAGTTAATATTATTACTAAAATTAATTCTTCATATTCTTTATAGTAGTTTCTTAAAAATTCAATAAAAACCGCTGCTAAAGAAGTAAATAAAAAAGCAGATATTATAGGATTATAGCCAGATATTAAGCCTATAGCTACTCCAGCAAAAGAAGCATGAGAAAGAGTATCTCCTATCATGGAATAACGCTTTAATACCAAAAATACTCCTATAAAAGGACATAAAATTCCTATAAGTACTGAAGCTAATAATGCATTTTGCATAAAAGTGTATTGAAGCATATTTTATCCTCCATAAATTAATTATTACTATTTACAATTTTAAAGTTTGTATTTAAATAATTATTTTTAAAATGTTCTATATTATATAAATGTCCTGTACCATTTTTCATCAAATATATATGGGAAGAATTTTTTAAAGCAGCGTCTAAATTATGTTCCACAGCAATAATTGTTATGTTATTTTTTTTATTTAATTTTTTTATTATATTATAAATTTCTATTTGACTCTTTATATCTACTCCTGTAGAAGGTTCATCTAATATTAAGAGTTCAGGATTTCCTATTAAAGCTCTGCATATAAATATTTTTTGCTGTTGTCCACCAGATAAATTTCCAATTAGGCTATTTTTGGTATGTTCCATATTAACTAATTTTAATATTTTGCTTATAATATCTTTAGATTTTAAATTTATTATTTTTTTATGGCATTTTAATATTTCGTTTACTGTAATAGGAAATTTTGAATTGAAGTTTTCTATATTTTGAGGCACATATCCTATTTTATTAGTGTTTAGTGATACTTTCCCTTTGGTAGGTTTTAATAAATTAAGTATAAGCTTTGATAAAGTAGTTTTACCACTGCCGTTTTCACCTAATATAGAAATGTAGTCACCTTTTTTTATTTTTAAGTTTATATTTTCTATTATGTAGGGCATATTGTTATTGTAAGAAAAATATAGGTTTTCAATATTTACTAAATTCATGCTAATCCTCCCTAAATAAACACTATTGTTAATTATGGTCAAATTATTTAAAATATAATCATAATAATTATATTCCTTTAATTTAATTAATGCAAATGATTTGCAACAATTATGTTTATAAAATATTATGTTGACGTATATGAGTAATAGTTATATAATATTTAAAGGAAAAAATTTATATGGTCTCTTGGTCAAGTGGTTAAGACGCCACCCTCTCAAGGTGGAATCAGGGGTTCAATTCCCCTAGAGGCTGCCAAGTTGAAATATAAGGGTTTACAGAGATGTAAGCCCTTATATTTTTTCATATTAAGAAATAAAAATTTAGAATTGATTTTTTACATAAAAAAGTAATTGATGAATTAGCATATCAAATGAAATTAGGAGATTTTATTAAATTTTATAAAATTTAATAATTAATTCATCTTAATTAGTATTTAAAAATTTATAAGTTTATTGTAAAATAAAGAGTATGTGTTCATACATCTAAATTCGACAACAAAATCAAGAAATTTATAATATATAGTATTTATAATTTCTATAGAAAGGAATATATATATGGCAAAAAAAAATATTAAAAAGTCTAAAAGATTTTCAATAAAGATATTTATATTATTCATAATTTTTGAAATTTTTATTACAGCTATAACTGCTCCTTTTATTATATTTCATGGTCCTTTTAAAAATGTAAAAAGAACTTTAGTAGGGTCAGCTATGACCACGTTAAGTCATCAGTATATAGCTAAATTATTTCTATCGGAGGAGGAAATCAACAAAATATTAAGTGAAGATAAAGTAGATACTATACTGCAAAATAGAAATGATATGCTTAAATTTAGTAATAAACATGATAGTAAGATAGAGAGATTTGATATTGATGGTAAAAAATTTAAAGGATATATGATTTTAATTCATGATCCTACTAGAGTAAAAGTAGGTTTTAGCACAAAGTTAGGTATTGCAGGAGAATTAACTAGTCAAATAGCTGAAAATAATGAATCTATAGCAGCTATAAATGGAGGAGGATTTTCTGATAAATCTTCTGATGGTTCAACATGGACAGGTACTGGAGGAAAACCAGTAGGATTACTTATGTCAAATGGTGTTATAAAGCATAATGATATAAAAGATGAAAATAAAAAAGAAGATGTTATGGCGTTGACAAGTAGTGGAATGTTATTAGTAGGACCTCATAGTTTAAATGAAATGAAAGAATTAGGAGTTAAAGAAGCAATATCTTTTGAACCAGCTCTTGTGGTTAATGGACAAGGAACTATTAAATCTGGAGATGGTGGATGGGGAATAGCACCTAGAACTGCTATAGGGCAAAGAAAAGATGGGGCAATACTTATGTTAGTTATAGATGGAAGACAGGTTAGAAGTGTAGGAGCTACTTTAAAAGATGTACAAGATATAATGCTTGAATATGGAGCTTATAATGCTACTAATTTAGATGGTGGATCCTCTTCTACTATGTATTATGATGGAGAAGTAATAAACAATCCTTGTGATCCATTAGGAGAGAGAGCAGTGCCATCTGTTATATATGTAAAGTAGAGGTTTAAAGGAGAATGGACAATGAAAATTTTTAAAAGAATATTTATATGGAGTTTAATTTCCTTGGCAATACAATTAGGGGGATTATATTATATAGAAAATTATATACTTTCAACACAAACATCTGTTAAAATAAAAAAAGTAGAAAAAAACATAGCAAATAAGGTGCCAGATGCAGAAATTATAGTACCAGACGGTGCTGAAGGAATTAGTGCTTCTTTTGATGCTAAATATTTAGCATATTATGAAGATGATAGTTTAAAAGTAGTTAATACTAGGGATGGAAACGTAGAGACAGTAGATTTTGATGAGGGTGTTGAAATTTCTTTTTATAAGTGGCTTCCGGATAGAGATAGAATTTTAATAGCAGAAAAGCATATAAAAGATGAAGATATAGATGAAAAAGGATTCAAATTAAGTTATTATGATGTTGCTAAAAGTGCAAAAGAAGAAATTAAAGATATAACTTGGGCAGGTAATAGCTCAGAAGTATCAGATATACAGGTTTCCACTTTAACAAATATAATATGTGTAAAAGTTTCTCATAATGAATTAAATAGCAAAATTTATTGGATAAATATAATGAAAGAAATGAGAAAAATTAAAACCAAATCAAGTAATATTGGAAATATGAGAGTATTACCTCATGAGGATAGGTTAATTTATGAGGATTTAAATTCAAATAATGTATATGCTACTAATATAGGTAAAATATCTATAGAAGGTATAGATAATACTTGTCTTATAGGTGTAGATAATAGTGATAGAGTTTATGTTGGACAAGTTGTAGATAATAATATTGTTAAAATTTTTTATGGAAAATTAAATGAAGATACAATTAAGTGGAATAATATAGCTCTTCAAGAGCCAGTAAATAAAGAAAAAATATATGTATTAGAAGATGGACATATATATGTAAATGATAATTTGAAAGGAATAATCAAAGAAATATCTAATGGAAAACAGACTGCCTATAAGGGAACTTTTTTACAACTTTATAATAAAGGAGTTGTATCTATTTCAGAAGGAAAGTTGGTTAAAACTCCATTTAATTAAGCTCTGTTATTTCAGAGCTTTTGTTTACTATATTTAAATTTTATATAAAAAATTGGAAATTATAAAAATATAATAGTATAATTTATTGTGTTTATGAAAAAGATTAAATAAAAATACTATAAAAAATTGATAATGTAGAAGGGATGAGAAATTATTGAGTTTAAGTAATCAATTATTATCAAAGATATTAATTATACCAGCAATACTAATAGGTCTTACATTTCATGAATATGCCCATGCACTAGTAGCAGATAGATTAGGAGATAAAACTCCAAAGTTTCAAGGAAGGCTTACTTTAAATCCTATAGCCCATATAGATATTTTAGGATTTTTAATGATTTTATTAGTTGGCTTTGGATGGGCGAAACCAGTAGAAACTAATCCTAGTGCTTATAAAAAATATTATAAAGATGATTTAAAAGTTTCTATAGCAGGACCTTTAGCTAATCTTTTAGTTGCTTTTATATTTGCTATATTTACAGGGTTATTATATAAAGTATTTGGAAATTCATTAACAAGTAGTAATTTAGTATATGTATTAAGAGAAATATTTACAGCCTGTATTAGTATAAACTGTATGTTATTTCTATTTAATATTATGCCTATACCAGGATTAGATGGTTTTCATATATTAAGAGATTTGTTTCCTAAAGCATTTTATAAATATGCTGACTTTGCTTATCAATATCAAATGGTTATATTAATAGTGTTTATAGTATTTTTAGCAAAATATTTAGTAGGAATACCTTCAGTTATGCTATATTATTCTTTTTTAAAATTAGCAGCAATGATTGTTTAATTATAAAAATAAAGTATAGGAGGATGCATATATGAGACTTAGAAAAAAGTGGTGGGCAAGACCTGAAATGGAGGCAAGCCCTTTAGTTGTAACAAACCCAAGAGAGTATAAGGGAAAATGGATAGAAGAATTTAAAAATAATAATCCTATACATTTAGAGCTGGGATGTGGAAGAGGACAATTTATATCCAGAAAAGCTTTTGTCAATAATAATATTAATTTTATAGGTATAGATTTAAAAGATGAAGTGCTAGTATATGCTTTAAGAAAAGTAGAAAAAGAAGAAGTAGAAAATGTTAGATTAATTCCTTTAAATATAGCATTTGTAAGTGAAATATTTGATGAAAATGAAATAAGTAGAATATACATTAATTTTTGTAATCCTTGGCCTAAATTAAGACATAATAAAAGAAGACTTACTCATTCTAAATTTTTAACAGAATATAAAAAATTTATAAAACCAGCATCGGAAATTTGGTTTAAAACAGATGATAAGTGCTTATTTGAAGATTCTCAAAAATATTTTAAAGAATGTGGATTTGAAATTAAATATATAACATATGACTTAGGCAGTAGCGATTTTAAGGAAAATATTCAAACGGAATATGAAGAAAAATTTTCGAAAATTGGAATGAATATCATGTTTTTAATTGCTAAGTTAAAGTAGTTAGAATATAAATATTGATTTAAAAATATAAAGCAAATAATACATAATTCTATTCACAAAAGGAGAAAATATTATTAAATAATATATATTGGAGGAATGAATTATGTTTAGTACAGAAATAGGTCATATTATAACGGGATTGGTTAAGGATAGTAATGGAGAAATTACAGCTTATCAGCTTGATAATAATGAAATAATAATGAAAGAAGAAGCCGTAATGTTAGCAAAGCAAGGAGCAATAAAAGGAGTAAATACAGAAGTTTCAAAATTAAAGGAAGAATTTTTGAAAAGTATACCAGATGGAAATAAGTATAACAATTTAGAAGATTTACCTGTAATAAATGAAGATCAATTAAGTTAGTTATTTTGGGGATTAAATTCCCCTAATAACTATATGGTAAGGAGGATATTATGAGCTTATCAGGAAAAGTAGCTATAATAACAGGAGCATCAAGAGGCATAGGACAAGCTATTGCAATAGAAATGGCTAAAGAAGGTGCAAATGTTATTATAAATTATAGAAAAGATGAAGAAGGTGCCAAAAAAACAGAAAAAATTATTAAAGAAAACGGTGGACGTGGAAGAATATACAAATCAAATGTAGCTTACTATAATGAAGCTAAAGATATGATAGAATATGTAATAAAAGAATTTGGGAAAATAGATATATTAGTGAATAATGCTGGTGTTTCAAAAGTAGGATTATTTATAGATATGACAGAAGAAGATTGGGATAGTATTATAAATATTAATTTAAAAGGTGCATTTAATTGTTGTCATAATGTAGTTAAGTACATGATTTATGAAAAAAAGGGATGTATAATAAATATTTCTTCTATGTGGGGACAAGTTGGGGCTTCTTGTGAGGTTATATACTCTGCTTCAAAGGGAGGTATAAACTCTTTTACTAAAGCTTTAGCAAAAGAATTAGGACCAAGTAATATAAGAGTTAATGCTATAGCACCAGGGGTTATAGATACAGATATGAATAAATGGCTTTCTAAAGAAGAAAAAAAAGATTTAATAGAAGATATACCTTTGATGAAATTTGGACAACCTAAAGATATAGGTAAATTATCTGCATTTTTATGTAGTGATAAAGCTAAGTATATAACAGGACAAGTTATAAATGTAGATGGGGGCATATTATAGTTAGTGATAGCAGAATTTTTGGCAAATTAGGTATAAATTAATACATAAATATGGTATAATAATTTTAATTGAATATTTATTAAAATTATAATAAAAATAATATTAAATATATGGGTAGGATGATTATCATGGAAAGTGTAATTTTGCTTGAAAATATGTGTTATACCAGATATGTAGTAAAAGAATTATTAACTTCTAATAATATAAAGGTTTACGAAACAGCTAATTCTATTGAATTTTTTAATAAACTTTATGAAAAGAAAAAAGAGATAAAGCTTATTATATTAGAAATTAATTTAAATGAAGAAGATGGATTAGAAGTTATTAAAAAAATAAAGGAAAGAAATATAGATATACCTATAATGATATTAACATCTATAAACAAAAGAGATGCTTTTATAAAAGGAGTAAAAGCAGGTGCAATAGATTATATATTAAAACCTTATGAAGATAATATGTTAATAAATAGAGTAATAAAATGTATAAATTCAGATAATAGAAGATTTATAAGCAGAGAAAAAGTTTATTTAAATTTTCAAAAGTATCTTAATAATGAAATTAAAAAAGCTATTCAAGGTAAATATAATATTTCAATTATGATGCTGAGTTTTATAAAGTTTACAAAAAAACAAGAAAAAATAGAACTAAAAGATGAATATTTAATATTAACAGAAATAGTGTATAAAGAAATAAAAGAATTATTTAAAAACCCTAATGTTATAACAAAACGAGGATTTTCTACTTTTATTGGGGTATTTCCTCACTTAGATGATAATGAAATATTAAAAGCAGAGGATAAAATAGAAAATGTATATAATGAAATGAAGAATAGGGATATAAGACTTAAAAATTACTATTTAGAAAAAGCTTCAGTTACACTTCCAAAAGATGGACAAGAAAGAAATGAACTTATGGATAAATTGACATTTAAGCTAAAAAATAAGATAGAAGACAGTGGTTTAAAATTTAATACAATTATATGATATAATAGTCAGGTGATAACCTGACTATTATAATTTTAGAAAGGTGATACAAAAATGAAAAAAATCTTAAATAAAATAGCAATAGTTATTTTAATAGCTTTTATAGTTTGTTTTGGAATGTATTTTTATAGAATTAATTCTATAAAATTAAATATTCATTGGGACAATATAAATAAAGATGAAGAAGAAATTATTTGTTTAGATTATATAAATAAAAAAATGCATAAAAAAGGATATGGAATATATACAAATTATTTAGACAATAATTTAGTAAAACCTTATGCTAATGGACATGAAGTTTTATCTGAATCAGAAGGACTTATAATGTTATATGCAGTTAAAAGTGGAGATAAAAAATTATTTGATGATCATTTAAGTATTGTAGAAAATAATTTAATTTTAAAAAATGGATTATTAAAATGGAGATTTTATAAAAAAGAAAATAGAAGTGGAACTTCTTCTGCAGCTATAGACGATATAAGAGTTATTAGGGCTTTATTTTATGCTAATGATAGATGGGGAGAAGAAGATAATAAGTACAGAAAACTTTTATTTAAAATATCTAAAGGAGTACTTAAATATGAAACTGAAAATAATAACTTAGTAGATTTTTATGATTTTAATATTAAAACAAAAGCAGACTATATAACAGTATGTTATATAGATTTATATACAATGAAATTATTAAAAAATGTAAATAATAAGTGGGAAAATATAATGAAAAATCAAGAAAAAATATTAATTAATTCTTACATATCGGATTCTTTTCCTTTGTATAGAAAAAGTTATAGTTATAAAACTAATAAATACAGTAATGAAGAAGAAGTAAACACCATAGAATCTATGTTATCTATTCTTCATTTAAGTGAAATAGGAAAATGTCCTAATACTTCTATTCAATGGATTAAAAATCAAATGGATAAAAAAGGAGCGTTATATGCTAAATATAATATAAAAACTGGCGAACCTTCATCTTCTTATGAATCTACAGCAGTTTATGCTATTGCTGCTCAAGTTGCATTAAATATTGGAGATAAGAATATGTATGATTTAATGAAAAGTAATATGTTGAAATATCAAATAAAAGATAAAAATAGTGAGATTTACGGTTGTTTTGGATTTGAAGATGCAAAGCAAGTATATTCCTTTGATAACTTACAAGCACTATTAGCTATTCAAAAAATCAATTTAAAAAATATAATAGAGTATGTAAAATAAAGGGAGAGGTGTATTTTAAAAATTATGGAGGAAAATATATTTTCAAGGACGGAGCTACTTATTGGTGGAGAAGCATTAAATAAACTTAAAAATAGCAAAGTAATTATATTTGGAGTAGGAGGTGTAGGGAGTTTTGCAATAGAAGCCTTAGTTAGAGCGGGGTTAGGTAATATAACTATTGTAGATAATGATTATATATCTGTAAGTAATATAAATAGACAAATACATGCTAATTTTAATACTGTAGGTAAATACAAAGTAGAAGTTATGAAGGATAGAATATTGTCTATAAATCCTAATTGCAATGTAGAGTATTATAAGTTGTTTGCAGATAAAAATAACATCAATAGCCTGTTAAATAAAAATATAGATTATGTTATAGATGCTATAGATACTGTATCTTCTAAATTAGAGATTATTACTTGGTGTAAAAGAAATAATGTAAAAATTATAAGTTCTATGGGTACAGGAAATAAATTAAATCCTACCATGTTTAAAATAGCAGATATATATGAAACCAAGGTGTGCCCTTTAGCTAAAGTAGTTAGAAGAGAACTTAGGAAAAGAAACATAGAATGTTTAAAAGTTTTATATTCTGAAGAAGAACCTATAAAAATATCTAAAATTCAAAATGAAAGTAAAAAAATTATTCCAGGAAGTATTTCTTTTGTTCCACCAGTAGCAGGTATGATTATAGCTAGTGAAGTAATTAAAGATTTGATAATTTAATATAATATTATATGAATAGGTTGTTGAATAAAAAATTCTTGATATAATTTTCTATATGCAAAATATATCAAGAATTTTTTATTCAACAACCTAATGAAAATATATGATACAATATATAAATAAATAGAAATATAGGGGAGAAGTGTTTTAGTATGAGTAATATACAATTTTATTTAAATGATAATGTAAATACTAAAATGTTAAAACAAATTATAAATGATGGGGAAATAGATATAAAAAGATTTTTGGATATATCAATTAAAATTTGTAATTTAATTAAAGAACTACATAAAAATAATATAGTATATGGTAGTATAAATGCTTATAATATTTTAATAAATGAAAACACTAAAAGGGCTACTATAGTAAATTCTAGTTTGAAAAACGAAAGTATAGAATATATGTCGCCGGAGCAAATGGGAAGAGTTAATCATAAATTAGATTATAGAACAGATTTTTATTCTGTAGGAGTAGTTTTTTATGAAATGATTACTGGGAAACTTCCTTTTCAATATAAGGGAATAAATGATTTAATACATAGTTGTATAGCAAAAAGTCCAATAGAACCTTATAAGTTTAATTATTGTGTACCAAAAGTAATTTCGGATATTATAATGAAATTGATGTCGAAAAATCCTTCTGAAAGATATAAAAGTGCCTATGGACTTAAATCAGACTTAGAAAAGTGTAGAAAACAACTTTATGAAAAGAATTTTATTTCTAGCTTTCCTTTAGGATTACAAGATATATCTAGTAAATTTAAAATTTCATCAAAACTATATGGAAGAAATGAAGAACTAAATAGACTTATAGATATATTTAGTGAAGTTAGTGTAGATAAAAGTCAATTGGTATTTATTTCTGGGGAATCGGGAATAGGTAAATCTTCTTTAATTAGGGAATTTAAAAAATCTATTTTAAACACCGATGCAATATGTACTTATGGAAAGTTTGATAAACACAATATAGCTATTCCTTATATACCATTTATACAAGCTTTTAAATCTTTAATAGATAAAATATTGTCGTTAGATGAAAGTAAAATAAAAAAATGGAAATCTAAATTATTAAAGGCTTTAGGGAATAATGCTCAAATAATGATAAATATTATACCGGATATAGAAATTATTATAGGAAAACAAGCACCAGTAGAAATATTAAGTGTTAAAGAAGAAAAGAGTAGATTTAATGATATAATAACTAAATTTATACAAGTTTTTGTAGAGGAATGCAAACCTTTTATATTATTTATAGATGATTTGCAATGGACAGATTCTACTTCTCTTAAGGTTATAGAACATATTATTAAAAACATAAGAGAAAATTTGCTTGTAATAACATCTTATAAAAATAATCAAAATAGTAATCGTTATGAAATATTTTCTACTTTAGAGAATATAAAAAATAATTGTATAAAAATAAATAAGATAAATTTACTGCCTTTAAGTGAGTATAATATATGTAAATTAATTATGGATTCATTTAATACTTCTGAAGATGAATCTATGGAATTGGCAAATTTAGCATTTAGTAAAACTAAAGGAAATCCTTTTTTGACGAAACAATTTTTCTATTTTTTATATCAAAATAAATTTATTAAGTTTGATTATAATAGATTAAAATGGAATTGGGATATAAATGAAATAAGAAAAAGCATAATAACTAGTAGTATAGCAAAATTTATAAAAGAGAATATTAAAGGTTTTTCTCAGCAGGTTAAATATGTTTTGGAAGTAGCTTCGTGTTTAGGAGATAAGTTTAATGTAGATACATTAAGTTTAGTTTGCAATAAAAATAAAAATACCATAGAGAATATACTAGAGCATATATTAGATAAAGGCATATTATTAGATGAAGGAAAAGGCAATTATACATTTTTACATGATAATATAAAGAATATTATTTTAGAAAGTATGACTAATGAAAAAAAAGAAAAAATTCACTTTTCTATTGGTAATTCTTTATTTAAATCTATAGACCATAAATCTTTAAGTAAGGAAATATTTAATATAGTAAGTCATTTAAATCTAAGTATAAATATTATTAAGGATGACTATAAAAAAAACAAATTAATAAAGTTAAATATAGTATGTGCTCAAAGAGCCAAAAATTCTATTGCTTATTTAGAAGCTAGTAATTTTTTAAATAGTGCTATAAAGTTGCTAAATAAAAATAGTTGGAGAGATAAATATAATCTAACTAAATTTTTATATATGGAGTTAGCAGAATGTGAGTATTTATCTGGAAATTTGGAAAAGTCAGAAGAAACAATAAATAATATATTAAAGAATGTTGTTACAGATATGGATAAGGCAAATGTTTACAATATGAGAATAGTTCATTATATTAATTCATTAAAAATACAAGATGGAATTGAACTTTGCAAAAAAATATTAAAAATGTTTTCTATAAGTTTTATAGACGAAAAAAACTTATTAAAAAAACATGTAAATGAACAATTATTAAGTACTTGGATAGAAATAAAAAATAAAGATATAAAGGGAATAACCCATAATTCTATTCTAATAAATAGAAAATATAGAGTTATTTTAAGCATATTAAAAAATTTTTGGGTACTATCTTATATATGTGGAGATAATTATTTATCTAGAGATATAGTACTTAAAATGATAAATATATCTTTGAAATACGGAAATAATAAGGAATCTGTTTTTGCATATATAGCTTTTGCTTCTATAATAGGAACAAAATTTAATGACTATAATCTAGGATATGATTTAGGTTTATCTGCATTAGAGTTAAATAATAAGTTTAAGGGAAAGTCTTTAAATAGCAAAATAAACTATTTGTTTGGTGCATTTGTTAACTCATGGAAACAAAATTTAAAAACAGATATACCATATCTAAAAAAAGCTTATAATTATGGAATAGAATCTGGAGATTTAATATATTTACCCTATATTGCATTTGAAATACCTTATCATAGATTTATTGCTGGTGAAAATTTAGATATTATTTTATTTGAATCTTCCAATTATTTATCCTCATTAAAGAAAAATTTTATTAATTTTTATGAATTTCAATTGATTTTTAATGAAACAATAGAATGTCTAAAGTATTCAGATAGATATAATATTATTATAAATAAATATATTTCTGAAGGATTTAATATAATAGATAAGTGGAGTAGTATAAAACAAGTACCCTTAGTAGCTAATTACAAAGTAATGGCTTTAAATATATTATATATTTTTGGATACTATAAAGAAGCGTTAAAATATAGTCAATTAGATAATAAAACTAATTCTGCTATGCTGGGAAAAATTATAATTACAGAACATTGTTTTTATTATGTATTAACAATAATGGCATTATATAAGGATTTTTCAGAAAGGGAAAAAGAAATTTACATTGAAATAATTGAAGAAAATTTAAGACGAATAAAAGTTTGGGTAAAAAATTCACCAGAAAATTTTTTGCATAAGTATTTATTAATAAAAGCGGAAAAAGCTCGTATATTAAATGAAGATTTAAAAGCTATGGAGCTTTATGATAAAGCTATTGAAGAATCAATAAGTAGAGGGTTTATTAATATTGCTGCTATAGCTAATGAATTAGCGGGTAAATATTACTTATCTAAAGGAAGAAAAAATGTAGCTAGATCTTATATATTGGATTCAATATATATTTGGAATAATATTGGAGCTTTTTCTAAAGTAGAACAATTAAAAAGCAAATATTGTGAAGTTTTATCAAAAATAAATAAATTAGCAAAAGTAATTGAAAATAAAAACATTAAAAATATGGATTTAAATTCTATAATAAAAATTTCACAAGTTATTTCAGATGAAATGGATTTTGATAAACTTTTAAAAAAATTAATTGATATTTTAGTAGAAAATGCAGGAGCACAAAGAGCTTATATTATTACAGAAAAGCATAATAAATTATGGATATCTATAGGAACAAATGAAGATCTAGATATTTTAAAAAATGTTTTGCTAAAAAATTATAATAATATTGCTAAATCAGTAGTTTACTATGTAAAAAGAACAGGTAAAGATGTAATATTAAATAATGTTTTAGAAGATAGCACATTTTTTTCAGATTTGTATATAAGAGAAAGTAAACCTCAATCTATATTATGTATACCTATAACTTATCAAGGGGAATTAAAGGGAATAGTTTACTTAGAAAATAACTTAACTATTAATGCTTTTACCTCTGAAAAAGTTGAAATTCTTAAGATACTTGCTTCTCAAGCATCTATTTCAATAGAAAATTCTTTAATGTATAATAAAGTAAAACAATTAAATGAAGATTTAGAAAATAAAGTAGAAAGTAGAACTAAAGAGTTAGAAAAAATAGTAAAAATATTAGAAAAAGAAATCAGTGAAAGAAGAAAAATAGAAATAGATTTAAAACAAAGTGAAGAAAGATATAGGTATTTAATGAATGTTCTTCCGGACGCTGTATATGTAAATTGTAAAGGCATAAACATTTTTTCAAATAGATCAGGTGCAGAACTTTTGGAATTTAAACATGCCAATGATTTAGTTGGAAGAAGTATAAAAAACTTTATTGTTGGAGATTGTTATAAAGTAAAAAATAATATAAAAAACAATTTATTAAATAATAAAATAAATATTAATACTTTAGAACAAAAGCTAATTACTAAAAGTGGAAAAATAAAATTTGTAGAAGTATCTTCTACTTTCTTTCCTTATGGTAATAAGGAGGCTACATTAAATGTTGTTAGAGATATAACAGAAAGAAAAAGAGCAGAGGAATTATCAAAGAAGGTAGAAGAAAAAACTGAATTGTTAAATAAAGTAATGGAATATGATAAACTAAAAACAGAGTTTTTTGCCAATATATCTCATGAATTAAAAACTCCTTTAAATGTAATATTTAGTGCATTACAAATGTTAGAATTATTATTTCAGAATATGCCTAATTGTGATGAAAAATTTAATTGTAATAAATATATGAAAATGATGAAACAAAATTGCTATAGGCTAATTCGATTAATTACCAATCTTATAGATATAACGAAAATAGATGCAGGATATTTAAAGCCTAATTTTAAAAATCAAAATATTGTACAAATAGTAGAAGATATAACTATGTCTGTAGTAAGTTATGTAGAGGTTAAAGGCATTAATATAATATTTGATACTAATGTAGAAGAAAAAATTATATCTTGTGATGTAGATAAAATAGAAAGAATAGTACTAAATCTTTTATCAAATGCTGTAAAATTTACAAATAAAGGTGGAAATATATTTGTAAATATTGAATGCAAAGATAACAAAGTATTAATATCAGTAAAAGATACAGGAATAGGTATACCAAAAGAAAAACAGACAATAATATTTGAAAGATTTATACAAGTAGATAAGTCTTTATCAAGAAATCAAGAAGGTAGTGGTATAGGATTGTCTTTAGTTAAATCTTTTGTAGAAATGCATGGTGGAAAAATTAATATTACAAGTGAGCTAAATAAAGGTACAGAATTTATAGTAGAAATTCCAAATAAAGCATTGCCAGAAGATATAGTAGAAAATGAAGAATTATTTTATAATAAGGATAGTAAAATTGAAAAAATAAATATAGAGTTTTCAGATATATATTTTAAATAATGCATAATATATAATTAAATAAAAACTTTGTTTTAAATTAGGAGGAATAGTATGTCAAGACCTATAAAGTGGAGGAAAGTAGAGTTTTTACCGAAAAATACATATTTCTTTCCTTTAGGTAAAAGAAAGTGTGAATTAGAAGAAATAGTGCTTAAAATAGAAGAACTTGAAGCTATGAGATTAAAAGATATAGAAGGGCTTACACAAGAAGAATGTGCTAAAAGAATGGAGATATCTAGGCAGACTTTTCAAAATGTAATAGATAAAGCAAGAAAAAAAGTTGCTATTGCTTTAACAAAAGGTATGGCAATAAGTATAAATGGAGGAAATTATACTAGAAATATATGTAGTTTTAAATGTACCAATTGTGGAAGTTTTTATGAAATAAATTTTGAGGGAGATAAAGATGTTTGTCCTAAATGTGGTTCTGAAAAAGTAATGTGTATTAAGAAAAATAATTTTTGCAATAAAAGATGTAATAAATCTTGTTATTAAAAATAAACAATATTTTTATTTATGGAGGAATTTATAAATTATGAAAAAATACGGTTTAGTATTAGCAGGAGGGGGAGCTAAAGGGGGTTATGAAATAGGAGTATGGAAAGCTTTAAAGGAATTAAATATACCTGTAAGTGCTGTAGTAGGTACCTCTGTAGGGGCACTAAATGGAGCTATTATGGTACAAGGAGATTACAATATAGCTTATAATTTATGGACTAATATAGAAATGAAAAAAGTTATAGATTTAGAAAAAGTTTTGCCTAATTATAAAAAAGATTTAGATATTAAAGACATAATCTTAGGAATTAAAAATATTATATTAGAGGGCGGTTTAGATGTAACTCCTTTAAAAAACATTTTAAAAAAATATATAGATGAAGATAATATAAGAAATTCTCCTATAGATTTTGGGTTAGTAACTTTTTCTATATCTAATTTTCAACCTATAATGCTGTATAAAGAAGATATCCCTAAGGGAAAGTTAATAGAATATTTATTAGCTAGTTCCTGTTTTCCTGCTTTTAAGCCACATAAAATAGAAGATGAAGTTTTTATAGATGGGGGAATATATGATAATATTCCTATTTCTCTTTTAATTAATAAAAATATAAAAGATATAATTGTAGTAGATGTATCTGGAATAGGTAGAGTAAAGAAAGTAGATGAAAAAGATTTAAATATAATATATATAAAAAATTCTCAATATTTAGGTCCTACTTTAAATTTTAATGGAGAAATTTCTAAAACAAATATAAAGATAGGATATTTTGATACATTAAAAATTTTCAAAAAATTAAAGGGAAAAAGATATTATATAAACTCTGAAAGTAATTCATCTTTATTATATGATTTAAAAGATAGTGAAGTAAGAAATATAATAAATTTTTTAGGTTTTAATGAAGTAAAGTTACCTTCAAATAATAAAGTTACATCTATATTAATTAAAAATTTAAATAGATACTCTAGTAAAAAAATAACTAATAGAATGTCTATTTTAGCAGCTTTAGAAATTACAGCAGAAGCTTTAGAAGTAAATAGATTAAATATTTATACTGAAAAGGAGTTATTAGATATTGTTTTAAGTAAATATAAAGAATTAAAGGATTCAAATACATCAGAATTTAATATAGATAGTACAGTAATGAATTTTAATAATATCTCATTTAATGAGTTTTCTAAAAAATATTTTTTAAATAACAAGTATATGATATGTTATAATAATTTTTTTGGAAAAGTAGATGTTAGCATAAAAAAAGTAAGGAAATTAATGGCGATAACTTTTCCTAAAATATGTATATCCAATATATTTATTACAGTAGTTTTACATAGAATAAATACTTTAAGCAAAATAAAATAAATGTATACTGTTTAATATATCAGTATACATTTATTTTATTATTTTATATAAGTAGTAGAAGCAAAACCTGTTATGTATCCATATTTAATTTTATACCAACCATTATAAGTGCCTAGTATTTGTACTTTAGTGCCACAAGGAATGGAACAAATAACTTTGCCAGATATAGACGAATTGTCTCTTACATTTAATCTAGAATTTTTATTTCTTAATGTAACAACTCCATATTTATTATTAGAATAATTAGTATTTACATTTACTGTTGTATTAATATTAGTATTGGTAGCAGAATTTACATATTGTGAACTAATATAAGCAGTAGAGTTATTATATTTAATTTTATACCAATTATTAAGTTTTCCCAGTACTTGTACCACAGAACCATGCTTTAAGCTTCCAATCACAGAAGAAGATGTATTTGGAGAATTTCTTACATTTAAATAAGAACCAGAATTTTTCAGTGTAATAATTCCTTTAAATGATTCATTGCTAAAGTTTTCGTTAGAATTTTGTTCTGATGTAGTCTTTGAAGAAGTATTATTATAAGAATTATTATTGGTATTTACATACCTAGAACTAATGTATCCAATGGAATTATTATATTTAATTTTATACCAACCATTACTTTCACCTAATATATAAACTTTATCATTGTTTTTTAAGCTACCTATTATATTATAAGAAACAGATGCTCCATTTCTCACATTTAAACTAGAATTTACATTAACTCTTCCACTCATCATTACATTGTAATTATTAAGGTCACTGTTTGAATTATTATTGGTTTGTGTATATTTAGAAGAGTTATTAGAACTTTGACTATTATTTGATAAGTATATGTATCCTTTTAAATATAAATTTCCCCTTTTTTCCATAGATTCTTTAGATAAAGCTTTTATATTTCCATCATAAGCTTTTCTTATGTTAAAATTCCCCTCATTTAAATATACAGTATTTCCTTCAACTTTTTCTACAAATCCTACATGACCATAGCCTAAATTTCCGCCACCCCAAACAGCTATAGAATTTTCTTTAGGCTCTGAACCGTAGGAATAAACATTGCTTTTAGCATTAGCATACCACCATTCTACTGCATTACCATAAAATTCGGAAGGTAAGTTTATTCCTAATTTTTCAGTAACCCTTCCGTAGGTAAACCATGTACATTGACCTTTATATCCGCACTTAGTAAATATATTATTAGTATTATAAGCATTACTTTGCACATTAGGTATAATGGATACTTGACTTGCTTTTACAACATTTGAGATACCATGTTGGCTTCCTATAACAGAAGCAGATAAAACAGCAGATATAAGTAATCCTTTTGTTTTTTTCATAAATAGTCCTCCCAAAATTATACAATATTATTATACACAAAATTATACAATTTAATTATCGATATATATTAAAAAAACTTAATAGCTTTAATGCAAAAATTAATAATAATTATTAAAAATTTAAAATATAAGTAATAATCTGGATTTAAATATTAATAGTTTCTCCTATATCTAGAAATTTTATGCTTCCATCGTTTAATCTTTTTAAAATTTCGTAAGTTTCTAAATCGCTATCTTGGGCTAATATATAGGTTTTGTAGTGAATAGGTATCATAGTTTTAGAATTCATCATTTTAAACATTTTAAAACTTTGTTCAGGAGAACAATGCATTTTTTGAAATTCATTAGGCTTATAGCAACCTACAGGCATAAGAGCAATATCTGCTTTTAAATTTTTATATTCATTTGTATAAGCAGTATCTCCAGCAAAAAATATAGATTTTGATTTTTCTTTTATTAAATAAGAGTTACTTTTACTTTCTTTTCCTAAGTAATATCTTCTGCCATCATGATTTGCTTCTAAAGTTTTTATTGATATATCCTTATATTTGAATTCTTCATTAGGGCTTAAAGCATGTATTTTTTTAAATCCTAATAACTTTAAAGGGTAAACAGAATTTTTGGGGCAAAATACAACAGCATCTTTATTTAGCTTTCTTAATGTGCTAAAGTTTAAATGATCCATATGGCAGTGAGATAGTAATATATAATCTAATTTTATTCCAGATAAATTTTTAGAAGGTCGAATAAGTCTTTTTAGATGACCTAAAGATAAACTAGTAACAGGATCCGTTACTAGTATTTTATTATATAAATTTATTAATATAGTAGAATGACCTATCCAATGTATAGAATTTGTAATTAAAGGTTCGTTTTTAGGAGTTAAAATAGGTTTAAAATAAATTTTTGCATTTCTTTTATGAAGTTTATACATATATTCTAATTTTTTTATAAGGTTAGACATAAAATCACTCTCCTAAATTATTTTTTTTTATAGATTTTAATAATTTATTTTTTATTTCTGACTTTATTATTTCTGCTTTATATACTAAAACTCCAGGAAATGCCTTGAAAAATCTAGAATATTTTTTATAGGTTTTGTTAAATATAAATTCATATCTGGATTTAATTTCTTTATATATAGATTCAATGTGTTTTTGTTTTTCTAAAGAGTTATCTTTTATATTTTCAATTCTATATTTAAATTCTAAAGATAATTCACTTAGTTGCTCTATTAATGAACTTAGTTTAGACAAATGTATTAAAGTCATTGAAAAATCAATTATAAAGTATAATAAAAAAGTATTTAATAAAATTAATATATATTTTTTATGAATAAAATTTGTTAAATTTATAAAAAAAGGATGTATTTCATATATAAAGAAAACCGATAGTATTCCCCATAATAATGAAAATGATAAGCATATTCTGCCTTTTATATTTAAAAAGTTATCAGAATAATCCCACCATACAGTATGGAAAAATTTCTCTAGAATGTATCCTGTTAAATATTCTAATATGGATGTTAAAATTATAGAAAAAATAAAAAGAAATAATATACTATTTCTAAAAGGTTTTAAGAATATTATAATAGAGAGTGCACCAAAACCATACATAGGACAAAAAGGACCAAATAAAAATCCTCTATTTATAAAATTTTTATTTTTTATAGTAGCATATATCGTTTCAAGGCACCAACCTAGAAATGAATATACAATAAAGTAAAAAAGTAAATTATAAAAATTATAGCTAAATACATTATAGTACATAATAACCTCCTAAAATTAAATTTAATAAATGTATTATATATAATTATTTATATTATAAATTTTTTAATAAGTAAATATATAATATAAATTTATTTATCTTTAAGGTTGTTGAATAAAAAAATGCTTGATATAATTTGCAGATAAAAAATAATTAAAAATAAGCTGTATAAAAATAATAAGCAAAGCAGCATAAAGAAAGTTTGCAAATAAGTTATTTCATTAAGACACTCTAAGAATAAAAAATAAAAAAACTCCTACCCAATTTATGCCCCGTCCTTGGGGCGGAAATTGGCTCATCACGTCCTGTGATGAATTACGGAGTTTTTTTATTTTTTATTCTAAGAGTGTCTAAGATTCATTCAAATTATTTACAAACTTTCTTTATGCTGCTTTGCTTATTATTTTTATACAGCTTATTTTTAATTATTTTTTATCTGCAAATTATATCAAGCATTTTTTTATTCAATAAGCTAATCTTTGAAGTATTTGTCTATTATTCTTTCAATCATTATTTTATTATAATTAGCACTTAAAGCTAATAATAGTATAATAATAAATAATTTTTCATCTTTTTTAATGTCTTTATATTGTGTTTCAATATAATTTAATTTTTTACTAGTTTCATTTTTAAATTCTTTCAACTGAAGTTTTTGAATATGCAAAAAATCATTGTAAATTTTTTTGAAATCAGTATCTTCTTCATTTTGTACAAAATTATATAATATGTATTCAATATCATTTATAGAAATAACTTGTTTTAGGTAATATATCCAAATTAGCATAATGATATGATTTCTATTATATTTTTTTTTATTAGGAGCAATTAGCATTTTGTGTTTTACATAATTATTTATCATGCTTTTTGTAAGTACTGCATCCTTAGAATCTCTCTTAAAATTTCCTAATTTATTATCCATAAAAGAAGTAACTTGATCCATATATAAATCTATATCTGGTATATCTGTAATATTTATTTCTTTTATAGAGGATATATCTTCTATAATTTTTATAATTTCATTTTCTAAAGACTCCATGTAATCACCTCGTGTAGTATTTAAAACTATAATATATTATATTAATATTATATCATAAAACATATGTATTTTGCGATAAATAGAAATAAATTTAAATTTTAAAGAAATTTATTACAGTACAATGATATAACAGAAGATTTGTTACTTGAAAATATAATAACTATGTAATAGAATTATAACATGATATATAATAGTAATTAAAACTAGATTATAAAATATAAATATTGAAAGGGTGTTTTTATGAAATTAATATCAAAACTTAAGGATCCTGTAAGCGGTTTAACTCATTTATTAGGAGTTATTTTATCAATAATAGGCTTAATAGCATTGATAAAAATAGCTAATTTTAAAAATGATAATATTTATATAATGTCTTCTTTAGTTTTTGGAATAAGTTTAATATTACTTTATACTGCAAGTTCTATTTATCACCTTTTAAATGTATCAAAAAAGATTTCTAATGTTTTAAGAAGAATTGATCATATGATGATATATATACTTATTGCAGGAACATATACTCCAATATGCTTAATAGGAATAAATAATAGATTTGGCAAGGGATTTCTTATATTTATTTGGATAATAGCTATATTAGGTATATTTCAAAAAGTATTTTGGTTTAATGCTCCAAGAATAATTTCTACATGTATGTATATAATGATGGGTTGGATGTCCATAGCATTATTTGTACCATTAATTAAATGTATTGAAATTAATGGGATAATGTGGCTTGTAATAGGAGGAGTGTTATATAGTATAGGAGGAATTGTGTATGCTTTAAAGTGGCCTTTGACTAATGCTAAATATTTTGGATTCCATGAAATATTTCACATATTTGTTTTGCTTGGAAGTTGGTGTCACTTTTATATGATATACAATTATATTATGTAGAAATTTATTTAATTTAGTCTTATTTAAAGAATAAGACTATTAATTTTACAAAAAATAATATATACTTAAAAAATATATATTATTATTGATTTTAGAAAGGATTTTTAAATATGAATAAAGAGTTTGAAATTATTACAGATTCCTGTTGTGATTTACCAGCAGGTCTTATTATAGAAAAAAACATACATTATGTAAGTTTAACCTGTAGTTATTTAAATATGGAGTATAAAGATGATTTTGGTATTAGTTTATCTTCTAAACAGCTTTTTGAAGATATGAGAAAAGGAATTATCCCTAAGACTTCTCAACCTAATAGTAATGATTTTTATTTAAAATTTAAGGAATTTGCTAAACAAGGAAAAGATATATTGTATATAGGTGTATCTTCTGGATTGAGTGGTACTATTAATAGTGCCAATATTGCTAAAAATATGATAAAAGAAGAATTTCCAGATGTTTTAATATATATAGTAGACATTTTAACTGCTTCTTTAGGTCAAGGAATTATGGTTATGAAAGCATATGATATGAAAGAAAATGGATATAGTATGGGGGAAATAGTAGATTATTTAGAAATTAATAAACAAAAATTAAATACATATATAACCGTAAATGATTTGGAGTATTTAAAAAAAGGTGGAAGAATATCTAGTACAGCAGCTATATTGGGTATGGTGCTTCATATAAAACCTATTTTAACATTAGATAAAGAAGGAAAAGTAATTCCTGTAATAAAAATAAAGGGAAGAAAAAAAGTTATAAATAAGATAGCAGCAATAGTTAAGGAAAAAATAGAAAATCCAGAAGAACAAATAATAGGAATATGTCATGGTGATTGTATTGAAGAAGCTTTAAAGTTAAAAGAAGCTATACTAAAAAATATTGATGTGAAAGATGTAATCTTAAATTATATAGGGCCTGTAGTTGGAGTTTATGGTGGACCAGGAGCTTTAGCTGTATTTTTTATAGGTAAAGATAGGCAAAATCATATTATAGATTAGTAGTTAGATATGTTTGTATTTTTATTGTAGAAAAGTATATAATTTTTTATTAAGTAACCAAAGCATAAAAAACTTAATAATATATAGTATGTTTTGTATATTAAGTTTTTTATTGGAGGTATATAATATGTCTAAGACTAATTTAGATAAAAATGAAATTAAAAAAAAGATAAAAGAAATAAGCAATAAATTAACTAAAGAACAAAAAAAACAAATTAGAAATTCAGCATTTAAATTAAAACAAAAACTATCAGAAATAAATAATATACCAGATATTAAAGAAAAATTGCAAGAGATAAATAAACTTCCAACAAAAGAAGAAAAGATTAAAGCTTTAAATAAAATGCCTGAATTAAAAGAAAAGGTAAAAGAATTAAAAGATATATTAGGATTAAAGTAAAAAAAAGGCTTTGTTAATTTACAAAGCCTAGTAAATTTTTATATTATAAGGATTTAATGTATAAACTACATCTTTTCTTTCCACAATTATTTTTATTTTGTTTTTTAGGTTTTCATCTTTTAGTATTTCATTTAATAATTCTTTTGTAGGATTTATAGCTTGAGGATATTTTACAGACTTTAACATAGAAAAATCTCCAGAGGTATCACCGTAAGCATAACTTTGATTTAAATCAATAGAATATTTGTTAACAAAGTAATTTATAGCATTTTTTTTGCTTTCGCTATCCCACATAGGTATTAATTTTCCTGTATAATAGTCATTTTCAGTAGTTAGATATTTAGTGCCTATATAATCATTAAAGCCGTATTTTATAGACATTTCTTTTACTAATTCTAAAGGACTTCCTGATATGGTTATAATTAAATGACCTTTAGATTTATGCCAAGCTATTTTATCACGAGTATAAGTATAAACTCTATCTCCTTTTTGATTAACTACTTGTTTTGCTATAAATTCCATTTGAGATTTAGTAATACCTTTTATAGATTCTATATAAATATCTGCCATTTTTAATAAATAATTATCATAGTTTCCCATGCGAGTATCCCATTTTATATACTCAGGCTTTACTTCATTGTACCATTTTTCAGGTTCTATAATTTCATATTTAATGAATTTTTTAAAAACCTCAGTTATTAAACCTTCTCTATATAAAGTTCCATCAATATCAAAAAAGGCAACAATATTATTTTTCATAATAATTCTCCTTATATTTATATTATAGTAAATACTTTTAATAAAAATAATTTAATATAATGTTATATAACAAAATTACCGATTTATTATATAATAAATCGGTTTGAGATAAATTCTATCTATAAATTAACTATAAACCCATTTCAGTTACTCTAGTAAAAGTTTTTAAATAAGAATTAAAAGAAAAAACATCTCTTTAAAAATTATACCACAAAGATGAATAAATGGAAAGAGTTTTATCTAAATATTCTAAAAATTTAACAATACATATAAAAATTTAGTTTTATGTGTGATAAATAAAGTAATATAATTTAGCTATAAAATTAATAATGTATTTTTAATGTAATTACTAAATTGTCAAATTTATAAATAATATTGAATATATATAACCATTTTATAATTGAAAACATTTAATATAAGAAAATGCTTGAAAAGTAAGTATAAATATAAGTAAATTTGTGATAAAATAAAGTAAATATGTGCACATATAGGAAATTTAATTAAATATAGTACATTAATTACAATATAATATACTATAATTAATGCATTATTTAGGGGGTGTGTTTTTTGAAAAGTATTAAAAAGAAATTTACTATTTTTATATGTCTTATCTGTGTAGTCAGTTTAATAATGTCTTCTAGTATAAGCTATTTTTTTTCTTATAGAAGTATAATGAAGGAAACCACAAGTAATATGATTAATGCTTCTGAAAAGTATGCTTCTTTTATTGATGGGTGGATGCAAGTTCAAGGAAGAATAATAGAAGATATAGCAAGTAACTTAGAATCTAACAATAATTATGATGATAAATATTTAGCTAGTTATTTTAAAAAAATGAAAAATAATAACTCTTGTGCTAGTGCGGTATATATGGGTTTTGCTGATAATAAATTTATAATAAGTTCTAATTGGATTCCTCCTGAAGGTTTTCTCTGTACAGAGAGAGGATGGTATAAAGAAGCTATAAATAAAGGCAAGCTTATTTTTACACCTCCTTATTTAGATATTAATACTAAAGAAATAGTAGTAACTATTTCTAAAGCTGTTAAAAGTGAAGGCAAATTTATAGGGGTTGTTTCTACAGATATTAGCGTTAAAAATATTACGGATGTTGTTCAAAAAGCAAAAATAGGAGAAAAAAGCTATGCTTTTTTATTAGATAATGGAAATAATATAGTTGTTCATCCTAATAAAGATTTTCAACCTACAGAAACAGAAGTTAAAAATATATCTAAAGTTATAAATGGAAGATTTTCTAAAATATTAGGAAATAAAATAACAGAAATAAAGGATTATGATAATGGAAATAAGTATTTTACTATAGCTAAAATTCCTTCTGTAGATTGGAAAATAGGATTTTCTGTTCCAAAATCAGAAGTTAGAGGTGTTTTAAATAGTTTGATTTTTAGTTTTATAATTGTATTAGCAATAATATTATGTGGAGCTATAGTTGTTTCAATATATTTTGCAGATAAATTTTCTAAGCCAATTGTTGCTGTTACAGAAGTATTAAACAAAACTTGTAATTTTGATCTTAAATATAATATGACTGATGGAATAAAGATGGCAATGGAAGAAGATGATGAAGTAGGAGAAATGGTAAGAACTTTATTAAAACTTAGAGAAAAATTAAGAGATATAGTAAATCAATTAAAAAATAGTTCTAGTAATATGTTAAATAGTTCACAGGGGATAGCAGAATCTACAGGGGAAACAGTTAGTTCTATAAATTTAGTTTCTAAAACTGTAGATGAACTTGCTAAAGGAGCACAAGAGCAAGCCAAAAATGCTCAAAATGGTACAGAAAAGTTAGTTAGTCTTGCGGAAGAAATAAATTTTATAGTTAATAGTGCAAATGAAGTTGAAAAGTATTCAAATGAAACAGACACTGTAAATTCTCAAGGTATAGAATACATGAATAAGCTTGCAGAGAAATTTAAAATAAATAATGATACTGCTTCAAAAATAGCACATAATGTAGATTCTTTAGCTAACAAGTCAGATTCTATAGGTAATATAATATATGCTATACAGTCTATAGCAGAACAAACAAATTTGTTAGCTTTAAATGCTGCTATAGAAGCTGCTAGAGCAGGAGAAGCAGGAAAGGGGTTTGCAGTAGTTGCAGAAGAAATAAGAAAGTTATCAGAGCAAACTTCTGAATCTACAAAAAAAATAGAAAAAATAGTTTATGAAATTCAACAACAGATATTAAATACAAAGGGAAATATGGATTCAGCATCAAAATCTAATGAAGAAGCAAATAAAGCTATGGTAGATGCTGAGGAATCATTTAAATATATAGAAAAAGCTATAAAAGTCACAATTGATCAAATAAATAAATTGGTAGTAAATATTAATAAAGTAAATAAGGATAAAGATGCAGTTATAGAATCTATTGAAGGTATTTCTGCAATATCTGAAGAATCTGCTGCTTCCACAGAAGAAGTTTCAGCTTCTATTCAGGAACAAGCTACTATTATGGAAAATATAGGACAGGCTACAGATTCTCTTGAACATATTTCTATGGAATTAAATAATATAATTGAACAATTTAATATATAGATAGTTTATCGAATAAAAAATAATTAAATATAATCTGTATAAAAATAATAAGACAGTAGCATAAATAGAGTTTGTAAATAAATCATTTTATTAAGACACTCTTAGAATAAAAAATAAAAAAACTCCTACCCAATTTATGCACCGTCCTTGGTGCGGAAATTGGGTAGGAGTTTTTTTATTTTTTCTTCTAAGAGTGTCTAAAATTCATTCAAATTATTTACAAACTCTATTTATGCTACTGTCTTATTATTTTTATACAGATTATATTTAATTATTTTTTATCTGCAAATTATATCAATGATTTTTTATTCAACAAACTAATATATTTTCAAAAAAATATGCCATACTAGTATAATACTAAATACTAATATGGACATTTAGATTCTAATTATTAATTATAGGTATATTAAATTAAAATAGGAGTAATAATAAAATTAAATTTATAAAAGAAAATTGTCGAAAATATTAAATAATGAATGAACTTAATGATGAAATTTCAAATAAAATTTTATTATTAAATTCATTTAAATTTTTAAATATTACAAGCCCGTAAGTATAGTAACTTAATTATAATTAGAATCTATTAAAAGGTTTAAATTACTTTGTAGTTTATTATAACATGAATTAGTAAAAAATAAAATAACAATGTTGATAATTTTCAAAAAAATATTAGATGTATTAGATTTTTATTATTTATGAAAGGATGATTACATGAAGAAATTGTATGTTAAAGCTTTAAAATATGGAGATAGAGTTAAAGAAAATTTTATGGTTATGAAAAAATTATATAAAAATGAAAGTAAAACTGTAATTTTTATAGGTGATAAAACTGGAGATATAAAAGCATATGTAAATGATGAATTAGATGTAATTAATGTAGGAGATGTAATAAATGTAGTGGGAATATTAAGTAATGTGCTTGAAATAGAAAAATATGAAAAAGTTAAAAATTTTGATATAGAAGAATATTTGCCTTATGTAGAAAGACCTATTGAAGAAATAATGAATGAAATAGAATCTATATCAAAAAAAGAATTTAAAACTAAGGAATGTATAGAATTAAATAATTATTTTTTTAAAGATAGGAAATTTTTAGATAAATTTAAAAAAGGTATAGGAGGAGTAAGCCAACATCACAATTACATAGGAGGATTAGCAGAGCATACTTTAAACGTTATGTACTTATCTAAAGTTTTAGCTTATAGATATAATTGTAACAATAGAGAAATAGCAATATTAGGAGCTAAACTACATGATATAGGTAAAACAGAAGAATATTTTACAGAAGGACCTTTTTCTTTTACGCTAAGAGGAGAAATGGAAGGACATATAGTTATAGGAGTTACTATGTTAGAAGAAGCTTTTAATGCTAATCCAGAATTATATAGCTATGATTTTAAAGAAAGAATAAAAGGGTGTATAGTACAGCACCATGGAAAACTAGAATATGGTTCACCTAAAAAACCGAATACTGAAGAAGCATATATAGTTCATTATGCAGATGCTTTAGATGCTTTCTTTAATAAAATATGGCAAATTAAAAAAGATTTACAGCCAAATACATGGTCAAATTATGAAAGAAGAATAGAAGGAAAAATTTATATTTAATTAGGCTGTTGAATAAAAAATCATTGATATAATTTAAAAATAAAAAATAATTAAATATAATCTGTGTAAAATAATACGACAGTAGTATAAAGAAAGGTTGCAAATAATTTGAATGAATTTTAAACAATCTTAGAAGAAAAAATAAAAAAACTCCGTAATTCATCACAGGACGTGATGAGCCAATTTCCGCCCCAAGGACGGGGCATAAATTGGGTAGGAGTTTTTTTATTTTTTATTCTTAGAGTGTCTTAATGAAATGACTTATTTACAACCTTTCTTTATACTACTGTCGTATTATTTTACACAGATTATATTTAATTATTTTTTGTTTTTAAATTATATCAATGATTTTTTATTCAACAGCCTAATTAAATATAAATTTTTCCTTCTATTCTTCTTTCATAATTTGCTAAGCAGTGTACATTTGTTTAAATATAGGGTGCAATTAATGTTGGCTTTTACCGCAATATGGGCAAAAATCAAAGGAAGAATCTAATGGTTTACCACAATTTGGGCATACATGTTGTTTGTTATAGTTTTCATATAGTATTTTTAAATCCCAATAATTTATATCTATGTCCTCTCCATTTTCTATTTTTTCTCCCTTTTCAAAAGGAATTTCATATATAGTATTACAATCATCACAGGTTAAGTAATAAGTTTTTTCCCATTTAAACAATGGAATAAAGAAAAAATGAAAATATTTATAATTTTTTATAAGAGTAAATCCTTTAGTATTAGTACAGTTTTTACAAGATAAATTAAATATTTTTTTAATAAATTTTTCTTTATTTTCTACGCCAAATATTCCTATGAAAAACATAATAGGCTCCTCCTTTTATATTAAGTACAATTACATTTTACTATATATTTATATTTCAATAAACTATGTAGATGTAAAACATGTATAATATTATAAAAATTGTATTTTATATGATAAAATATATATGTGTTTGTAAATTATATTAGAATTATAATAAAATATTGTTTAAGAGTTTATATTAATTTTTAAAGGAGTGATTGTTATAAATTACGCTGATGTACAAAGAATATTATTGGAAAAATGTAAAAATAAATTTTTATTAATAGAAGGTAAATCAGGAAGTGGAAAAACAAAATTAGCTATATCAAAGTATAAGCATATGATAAATGAAGAAAAAATACCTAGTGAAAGTATATTAGTTTTTTATGCAAACAGATATCAAAATTTGCTTTGGAGTAAACATATGGATTTTAAAACAATTGGTGAAATAAAAAAGTATAGCTATTTTAATTTTGTAAGGAGAGAATTAATTACTTATTGGCCTTTGGTAGTGAAGGATTGTAAAAAAATTAATAATAATATAATAAGACCTGTATTTGTTGAATACGATACATCTTTATATATGATGGAGATGCTTGTAGATTATTTTAGAAAAAGCAAAGGATATTTTGCAGATATAATTTCTACATCAAAAAAAATAGCGGAAAATATATTATTTAATATAAATAAATCAGCTATATCTTTAGTAAATTTAAATGAAATTGGAAATAGAATATATAATTCTATAGAAGTTAAAGAAAGTGTACAGAAAAAAACCTATGAACAAATAGATAAAGTTATAAATCATTATATTAATAGCTATTTAAATGCAGGAGTAATAGATTATGGGATGATTTTTTATTTGTACAATAAGTATTTACTTAAAAACCAATTTTATAAAAATCATATTAAAAATCTTAAATATATTATAGTAGATGATTTTGATGAAATATCTCCTTCTCAACTACAACTTATTAATTTAATAGCTGAAAATGCAGAAGGAGTTTATTTATTTAGTAATCCACAAGGATATTTTAATATATTTAATGGTGCTAATAAGGAGTATATAAAAAATAATATAAAATTTAAATTTAATTGTATAAGTTTAAATGAAAACTTTCTTAGTTGCCAAAATTATATTGAGTTTGCTGAAGTTATAACTAGTAGGATAATTAACAAAACATCTGAAGATTTAAAAAGTAGTGTACAAGCTCAAATAGATATAAGTTCTCAATTAAGAAGCGAAATGATATATAAAATAATAGAAAGAGTAAAAGATTTAATTTTTAATAAAGGAAAAAGCCCAGAGGATATAGTAATTATATCTCCTATAGAAGATTTTGTATTAAACTATGAAATATCAAATAAATTAGATTTAGAACATATAGATGTTATTTCTACTTCGAAAAAAACTAGGTTAATAGATAATCCTTATGTAAATGCTTTAATTGTAATAGTATGTTTTTGCAAAGAATTTAAAAATATTAAATTAACAGAGGATAATCTAAAAAGATTTTTTAATTTAGTTTTAGATATAGATCCTATAAGAAGTTCTATTTTATCAAAATATATAGAAAATAAGAATTCTATCTCTGCTTTACCAGAGTATATTAAAGAAATTTTAGGAAATGAATCTTTGGAAAAATACAATTACTTAAAAGATTTTATTAAAAATTATAGAGATTTATGTAAAGAAAGAGATATACCTGTAGATGAATTGTTTAGAAGAGTATTTTTAGAACTACTTATAAAGCTACCTGGAGCTATGGAAAACATAGCTGTTTTTCAAAATTTAAATGAATTGGCAGAAAAGTTTATAGGTATATTAGTAAATTTTAAAACTATGAAACAACCTGAAGAAAAATTTATAGATTTTATTAAAAATGAAGCAAAAGATTTTTATTCTTATAAAGAAATAGAAAAAATATATGATAATAAATATGCAGTTAAAATAACTAATCCAAATACTTTCTTAAACTCTAACTTTAAAAGTAAAATTCAAATATGGACAGATATAAATAGTGATATGTGGGCTCCAAGAAATATAAAAGAATTAACTAATGCATATGTATTAAATCCTAACTGGCATATAAATTCTGTGTATACAAACGAAATAGAAAATAAAAATAGGCAAGAAAAATTAGTTTCTATAGTTAATTGTCTTTTAAGGAAATGTGAGGATGAATTGTATATATACGGAAGTCGGTATTCAATAAATGGATATCAACAAGAAAGTGCCTTTTCCAATACAATATTTGATATATTAAATGAAAGTGGTGAATATTGATGGGGTTTAGAGTAGATCAAAAGCCTGTAATGGAATACAGTGAAGGTATTATGGCGGTGCCAGCGGTTCCAGGAGCAGGAAAAACATTTATAGTAGCTAATTTAGCAGCAAAGATAATTAAAGAAAAATTAAAAAAAAGAGAAAAGGTGTTAATAGTTACTTATATGAATAGTGCTGTTAATAATTTTAAAAATAGAATAAAATGTGTTTTGGAAGAGCAAGATATAAAAGATATTAATTCTTATGAAGTTATGACTATACACAGTTTGGCACTTAGAATATTAAAAGATAGACCAGATGTAGTAAATGTTAATGAAAACTTTAAAATATTAGATGAAGCACAAAAATCTGTGTATTTAAATGAATGTATAAAATCTTGGAGAAAATTCAAAGGAGAAAGGATATTTAAAAATGTATTAAATGAAAATGGTTTAAAAAGTTATAATAACAAGCAAGAAAGATATTGGAATAACTTTTTAACAATTGTAACGGCATTGATAAGTGAATTAAAATTAAATGATATACAAGCAGAAAATTTAGATAATAAATTAAAAATTTTTAATAATAAGTTTTCAGTTATAAGAGATATATCAGATATTTATAAAAATTATACTAAAAGGTTAAAATTAGATGGATATTTAGATTATGATGATATTCTCATATTAGCTTATAAAGCTTTAAAAAGAGATAAAAAATTAAGAGAAAAATTTCAAAAAAAATACACTTATATATTTGAAGATGAATGTCAAGATTCAAATATAGTTCAGTATAAAATACTTACTATGCTTTCTGAGAAATCAGGCAATTTGGTAAGAGTGGGAGATATTAATCAAAGTATAATGGCAACTTTTACACCTTCTGATCCTAAATTTTTTAAAGAATTTTGCAGTAAAGCAGATAAAAAATATACTATGTATATGGCAGGAAGAAGCTCTAAAAAAATCATAGATTTAGCAAACTATTTAGTAGAATTTATAATAAATAATCATTATCAAAAACAATGTAGAGAAGCTTTACAAAATCAAAAAATACAAGAAGTTAAAGGAATAGAGGGGTTAAAAAATCCTAGTAATGATGAAAGCAATTTATATGCTTTTTTACTACCTTCATGGGATAAGGAAATAGAAAAAGTTATAGAGAGCATAAAAATATTTAAGAAAAAACATCCAAATGAAACAATAGGAGTGTTAATTACATCTAATTATAAAATTAATAAGTTTGTAGAAAAGCTAGATAAAGAAAATATAGATTATGATAATTTATCATCTATATCTAAAGATAAGGTAAAAATAGTAAATATAATAGGATATTTATTAAAATTTTTAGCAGAACCAGATAGTAGTATAAAATTTAAAATATTTTTAGATGTATTTATAGATGATAAATATGATAAAAAAGATTTAATATTACAGTTTATAGATAATTACAAAAATCCTTATGACATAATATATAGAGATTTTGAAAAAATAAAATCTAATAATAATATTGTATTACTTATTAAAATTATAGAAAATATAAGAAAAATATTTGAATATTACTATATTTCAATAGATAATTTAATTATTTTTATTGGAAGTATTTTTGATTTTAATATACAGGATAAAGCTTTAATTCAGGCAGTAGCTTTATATGTAAAAAATATTTTAAGAGAAGAAAAGAATGTTGTATTAAATGACATAGCAGATAGACTTATTGATAAAAATAATCCTATTTTTGTTCATATAGGAGAAATAATATATGAGATGGAGGGATACGAACCTTCTCCAGAAAAAGTCACTATTGCTACTTACCATAAAGCTAAGGGATTAGAATGGGATTGTGTATTTTTAATGGATAATACAGAGTATAATTTTCCCTATACATTAAAAGATAAAATACAATCGGATTATTGGTATATTAAAGAGGAAATTAAGAATCCTGTAGCTTTAGGAAAAGCAGAAATTGAAAAATTAAAAGGTAATATTGTATCGGTAAATCCTTTAATAAAATCTAGAATAGATGTAATAAATGAAAAAGTAAGACTTTTATATGTGGGAATAACTAGAGCTAAAAAATATCTTATACTAACTGCTAATTTTAATAAAAATTCAAATAGTTTTAAAACACAAAGTTGCTCTAGGTATTTTCAAGTGTTAAAAAATTTTATTAATTCAAAGGAAGTGTAATTAATGAGAGATATAAGAAAAAATAATAGCTTTTATTATAGTCAAAATTCTTTGAATACTTTTTTAAAATGTCCTTTTAAATTTAAACTAAAATATATAAATGGAGTGTCTTGGAAAAAGGATTCTCCTATAGATGTAGAATATTATAAAAATATAAAAAAAGGATTAGATTTTCATCTAATTTGTGAAAGATATTTTTTAGATATTCCTTTAGGTTTAGAAAAAAAGGAATATATAGATAAAGATTTATTAAATTGGACTAACAATTTAATAGAAAAGTTTCCTAAGAAAAAACAAAAAAAGTATCTACCAGAATATGAGATTAAAATGAAAAAGAATAATATAAGAATTCAAGCTAAGTACGATTTAATAATATTACATGATAATAAAATATATATAATAGATTTTAAAACAGAAGAAAGAAAACTTACTCATAAAGAAATGAAGAAAAGATTTCAAACTATTTTATATATGTATATAATGTATGAAAAAGCAAAAGAAATTTTTAATATAGATGTACAGGCTATAGATATAAAAATGATATTTTGGCAACCTAAGTTTAAGGAGGATTTTATAGAAATAGAGTATTCAGAGAAAATTCATTTAGAAAATGAAATTATAATAAAAAATACTATAAATACTATAGATGAATATAATTTTGAATTAGATTTTAATAAAAATTTATATAAAAGTCATTGTAAGTTTTGTGAATTTAATTATTTATGTAATAATAGTAGAGTGGATTTTGATTTAGATTAGAGAAAAAAATTTTAATATATAGGTAAATCCAGTATTATAAAAATACTGGATTTACCTATATATTATATATTTTAGATAGGAGAATTTATTATGAAGCATCAACATCATTTGTTAGTATATCCAAATTTCTAAATTTTAAACAATACAAATTATTATTTATCTCCATATATATTTGTACTAAATCCTTTTTTAAGTACGTATTTAGCATATTCTTTTGCACCAAACAAAGAAAGATCTCTGTAATTACCACACTGAAGGTCATTTGCAGCAGGTATTTCTTCTGCATTTAATATTTCTTTAAGAGATTTTTCTAAAGCAATTTTTACATTTTCCACATTTTCTTCTGCAAATACAGTTAAGTAAAATCCTGTTCTACAACCCATGGGAGATATGTCAATAATATTGTCAATATGTTCTCTTAGTATACCTGCCAAAAGATGTTCTAGTGCATGAAGGGAAGCAGTAGGTATAGCTTCTTTATTTGGCTGAGTAAATCTTAAGTCAAATTTTGTAACAATGTCTCCTTTTTCACCTTTTAGTACTCCACATTTTCTTACATAGGGAGCTACTACATTTCTATGATCTAGTTCAAAACTTTCAACATTTTTCATTTAATATACCCCTTTTCTATAAATTATATTACATTTAATTATAATATAAATCATAAAAAAATACACAAATAAATATTAGAGTGTTGAATAAAGAATAGTTGAAATAATTTGCATATAGAAAATAATTAAAAATAATCTGTACAAAAATAATAAGGTAGCCTCATAAAGAGAGTTTAGAAATAAGTCATTTCATTAAGACACTCTAAGAATAAAAAATAAAAAAACTCCTACCCAATTTATGCCCCGTCCTTGGGGCGGAAATTGGCTCATCACGTCCTGTGATGAATTACGGAGTTTTTTTATTTTTTATTCTAAGAGTGTCTAAAATTCATTCAAATTATTTCCAAACTCTCTTTATGAGGCTACCTTATTATTTTTGTACAGATTATTTTTAATTATTTTCTATATGCAAATTATTTCAACTATTCTTTATTCAACACTCTAATATTTATTTGTGTACTTTCTTATGATTTATATTAAATATTCTTATTATTTCTGATATTTTACCGTAAATTAATAAGTTGTCGCCACTTTCTATAACATAATCTCTTTTAGGAAATCCTATAAATTTATCTCCTTTATCTATATTTAGCACTAATATATTATGAGGTTTTAAATTTGATTCTTTTAGTGGAACTCCTATTAAAGAAGAAGTATCATCGATTAATATAGAATATACACCATATCCTTTTGCTCTAGTGATTAATGTATATATGCTTCCATTAATTTTTGCTTTTATATGTTTTATTAATATAATTTTTTCTATTATACAGTCTAAAAGTGCCATTAAAGGTTTGCTTCTTAAAAATAAAAGTATGCAGCTAAAAAATATAGCTAGTATAATTAAGTCCTTAAAGGAAACAGATTTTCTTAATAAGTTTACTAAGAAGGAAATACTTGTTAAAATACCTATATAACCTATAAGCATAACTATTTGTGCTAATTTACGTCTTTTAGGATGTTGGGTAACTAATTCAGCTTCTTTTGTAGTAAAACCTGAACCAGTTAATAAAGAAATAACTTGAAATCTTGATTTTTCTTCAGATAAACCTGTAAGTTTAAATAATACAGTAATTATTTCAATTGATAATAAAAAAATTATTACAGATAATAAAAAGTATAGCATTGATTAAACCCCCTTAAAATCTTACCTGAAAGATAATTTTACTAAAATATTATATCATAAAATTATTTTTCAGGTAAATTGTATATTTATATACAAAACTAAAGTTTCATGTTAAAATTGAAGGGTAATTGGAAGTGTTCCTTGCCTAACCACTTCTTGAATAAAAATTTGGTATAGGAGGGAGAAGTAATATAGTGGATACAAGAAAATTATCTAAAATAGCAATAACAGCTGCAGTTTACGTAGTAGCTACTGTAGCCATAGCTCCATTAAGCTATGGAGCTATACAACTTAGGTTTTCAGAGATAATGACTCTTTTAGCATATATTGATCCAGTATATATACCAGGACTTGTACTAGGATGTGCTTTATCAAATTTATATAGTCCTTTAGGTATAATTGATGTGTTTATAGGAACTATTGCTACTTTTATATCAGTATATATGATTAGTAAAACAAAAAATTTACTTTTAGCTAGTATATGGCCAACAGCTATAAATTCCGTTTTTATAGGAGCAGAACTTTATTTTGTACTTAATCAACCCTTTTTAATATCTACATTTTATATAGCTATAGGTCAATTTTTAGTAGTAACTTTAATTGGATACCCTGTATTTAAATTAATTTTAAAAAATAAAAGTGTAGTAAATATATTAAAATATTGATAATTATAAAAAAACCCCATGATATTAATCATGGGGTAATTTTTTTTATGAAATTAATAAATTTAAATGCAAAAAAATTTTAATTTTATAAGATTTAGATTTATATAAAGTTATTTGTATAATATATAAAGTAGTAAATTACAAAGTAATAAGGTATAAAATAACTTGACTTTAATTGTAAAAAATAATAGCATAAAAATTAGAGGAGGAATTTTTATGAGCAAAGTAAAAATAGCACTATTAGGAATGGGTAATGTAGGTTGTGGAGTACTAAAAGTGCTAAGTATGAATAAAAAACAGATTACACAAAGATCTGGATATGAAATTGAAGTAGGAAAGGTTTTGGTAAAAAATAAAGATAAAGATAGAAATATAGAAATAGATAAAGAAATTATAACTACTAATTTTGATGATATATTAAATGATGAAGATGTAAAAATTATAGTAGAATTAATGGGTGGAATTGATCCTGCTAGAGAGTATATAATAAAGTCTATGAAAAAAGGTAAACATATAGTAACTGCTAATAAAATGCTAATAGCAACTTATGGAGAAGAGCTTTTTGAGGAAGCAAAAAAAAATAAGGTTATGTTTTATTATGAGGCTAGTGTATCTGGTGGAATACCTATTATAGAGGGATTAAGCGAAAGTTTGACAGCAAATAAAATAGAGAGAATTATAGGAATAATAAATGGAACTACTAACTATATTTTATCTAAAATGAGTACAGAAGAATTAGAATATGATAAAGTTTTAAGAGAATCTAAAAAAATGGGATTTACAGAATCGGATCCTAAATTAGATGTTAGTGGATATGATGCAGCGTATAAATTAGCCATATTGTCCAGATTAGCTTTTGAAACAAAAGTAGATATAAATTCTATATATAGAGAAGGAATAGAAAGCATAAAGCAAATAGATATTGACTATGCAAAAGAATTTGGATATATTATAAAGCTTTTAGCAGTAGCTAAAGAAGAAGTAGAAGGGGTTTTAGAGCTTAGAGTACATCCTGCTATGATACCAATAAATCATCCTTTAGCTAATGTTAATGGATGTTATAACGGTATTTTTATTAGAGGAAATGCTGTAGGAGACTTAATATTTTATGGTCATGCTACTGGGGAAATGCCTACTAGCAGTGCAGTAGTTTCAGATATAATTACTATATTAAGAAGAAAATTAGATTTTTGCAAACAATATGGTATAAAAATGGATACAAAGAAAGTTAAACCTATAGAGGATACACAGTGTGGTTATTATATAAGAATTACTGTTGAAGATATACCAGGAGTACTTGCTAGAATAGCTACTGTATTTGGAAAAAACAAGGTAAGTCTATTGTCTGTAATACAAAAACCTAGAAGAAAGGGAGAACGTTTTGTATCTTTAGTGTTCTTTACACATAATACTTTAGATTCTAGCTTAAAACAAGCTTTAAATAAAATAAAAAATTTAAGAAATGTAAATATGATAGAAAGTATAATTAGATTAGAAACTTTTAAATAAAAACACTTTTATAGGGTGCATTTAAATGCACCCTAATTTACTGTGAAAATATATAAGTATTATAATTACATAAACTAAATTTAATTAGGAAACAATAAATATACAAATAATTTTTGGAGGAATGTTATGAGTAAGAAAAAGAATATAAAAGGTAAAAATAAATCTATGAAGCAACACAGTTTTAACAGTATGAATTCAAAAACAGGATATTTAGATACTGGTAATGATGCTCAAGTACATGCAAAGGCAAGAGCTATGAGAAATAATGACAATGAATCTTATTAATAGTGTTTCTAAGAAACACTATTTTTTTATGCATAAAATTTAAATTACTGTTAAAATTTATAAATTATCTATTTTAATAGAGAAATTTAAGGTTTAAATACTTATATTGTAAAAATTTATTTTAAATTAATTTAAAATAAATTTTTACAATATAAAAGTGGTATAATTATATATAATGTAATTAAATTTTTGATTTTTAATGTAAACTTTTGGGTTAAGGCATTTAATTTGACAAAAATACCTTTTAGATTATAATTAATATAAATATTTATGAAAATTTTTACATAGTAAGCATTAAAAATGTACTTATGGAGGTGTGTGGAAATTGGACAAACACATAGAGTGTGATAGCATTATAATTGACTATATAGTTGAAACTAATGAATTATTAAATCAGTTAGAAAATTTAATTATCAATGCAGAAATTGAAGAAAGTTTGAAAGGTTATATAGATAAGATAATTAGAATTATTCATACAATTAAAGGAAATTCTATGACTATGGAGCTTGATAATATTGTAAAATTAATGCATTTAGAAGAAGATATTATATGCTATTTAAGGGATAACAATATTGAAAATATAGATTATAGTAATTTAGCAGATATATTTCTTAATACTATAGATTATATAAGACGGGAAACTTTAAAATTGAAAAATAAAAATTATAAATCTAGTGATAATAGTAATCTTATAAAAGATATTGAAAAATTTTCAAAAAGCTTTATTTAATAAAAGTTTACATATATGGAGGAATAGCAATGAAAATATTGATAGTAGACGATTCTGCCTTTGCTCAAAAAAGTGTATTAAGACTTTTAAAAGTATACTTAAAAGAAGTGGAATTTTACACAGCTACTTCAGGTAAAGAAGCATTAGAAATTTATAAAGAACAAAATCCTGATTTTTCATTTATAGATTTGCTAATGCCTGAAATGAGTGGGCAAGAATTAATAGCAAATATTAAAAAAATTAATAAAGATTCTAAAATATTTGTAATGTCTGCAGATGTGCAAAAATCTGTTAAAGAAGAAGTTAAAAGTCTAGGAGTTATTAGTTTTATAAATAAACCTTTTAATAAAGAAAAAGCTATGGAAGTATGTGAATTTATAAAGGGGTGACTAAATGCTTACTAAAGAACAAAATGATATATTAAAAGAATTAATGAATATATACGTAGGAAGGGCTGCAAAATTATTATCAGAAATAATTAATAAAAGAATTAATTTATCTGTGCCAGAGTTGCATATTATTTTGCCTCAATTTAAAAGTGAAATTAATAAAGAAAAATTTCCAGAATTTCTAAAAGGTACTTTGATGTCATCATCTTTGAGTTTTGGTGAAGAATTTACAGGCAAAGCAGAGTTAGTTTTTCCTACAGATAAAATTAAAGTTTTAACATCTCTTTGCTTAGGTGAGGATGATTTTTTAGATTTAGGGGAAGAAAATTTTAATAATTTTAATGATATTGACTTTGACGTGATGAAAGAAATAGGAAATATTATACTTAATTCAGTTATGGGAGGTATAGGAGATCTTTTAAATACAAAACTTCAATATACTGTTCCTGAAATAGAATTATTTGACATAATAGAATATAGAAAAAGGATTATAGAGAAGCAAGATGTATATTTTATATTGATGTATGTATCCTTTACAGTAGAAGATACAGAAATACAAGGAGCTATATTAACTAATTTTAGTTTAAACTCTATAACTCAATTAATGGATAAAATTAATGAAATAAAGAAGGAATTAGAATATGAATAATTTGTTTTTTTTAAATGTTTTAGACAAATTAAACGAGGGAATTATAATTTTAAATAAAGATTTAGAAATATGTATGTGGAATGGATATCTTGAAAGTTTTACAGGAAAAATTAAAGAAGAAGTAATAGGTAAGAAGATATATGATGTGTCACCTTTATTGAAGAATAATATGTATATAGATATATTTAAAAATGCTTTAAAAAATGGAGAAAGTAGATTTTGTTCAGGGGTATTGCATAAAGCTTTTATACCTTCTAAAAATAAAGATATAAATAAAGAACTGAGGCAAAGCATGCAAGTAAATATAATAGAATACAATAAAAATATATATATATTAATACAAATAATGAATGTTACAAGTCAATATGAGAGAGTAAAGAAGCTTAAAAGTTATATAAAAAAATTAGATTATACAAAAAAAGAATTAGAAGAAAGTGAAAAAAGATATAAAATATTATTTGAAAAGGTTAAACAATTTGCGTATTATGATAGTCTTACAGGTCTTCCTAATAGAAAATTATTTATGGAAACATTAAATAGAACTATATTAGAAAAAAATAAATTTTCAGTTATATTTTTAGATATGGATAAATTTAAAAATATAAATGATACTTATGGACATGATATAGGCGATAAATTTTTAATACAGGTATCTAAAAGATTAAAAAATGTTATTACGAAAGATGATATGGTTGCTAGGCTTGGAGGAGATGAATTTGTTATACTTCAATTAAATATAGATAGCAAATTAGATTGTGTTAAAGTTGCACAAAAAATTACAAAAGTCTTAGATAAACCTATAAATGTTGGAAATATAACCTTATATACTTCTGCAAGCATAGGAGTTGCTATATATCCTGATGATGGACAAGATAAAAATATATTATTAAAAAATGCTGATACTGCTATGTATAAAGCAAAAGAATTAGAAAAAAATAAATTTAAATTTTTTAATAATAGTATGTATAAAAGTATATCTTATAAAACTAAAATTGAAAATGACATTAGAAGAGCTTTAAAAAATAATGAATTTGAAATTTACTATCAACCTCAAATAGATATTTTTACTAAAAAAATAGTAGGGTTAGAGGCTTTGCTTAGATGGAATAATCCTTTTTTAGGAATTATATTTCCAGATGACTTCATTTCTGTTGCAGAAGAATCAGGTCTTATAATACCTATAGGTGAATGGACTATAAAAAACTGTTGTATGCAAATGAAAAAATGGATAGATAAAGGATACTTTTTAAATTCTGTAGCTATAAATGTTTCTGCTATTCAATTGGAACAAAGCAATTTTGAAATGATTATCAAAAATGCATTAAAGAAAACAGGAGTGCCTCCTTATTTATTAGAAATAGAAATAACAGAAAGAAAAGTTATGAAACGGTTAGAAGAAAGTATAAGTTTACTTAAAAGGTTAAAAAAAATGGGCATAAAAATTGCATTAGATGATTTTGGAACTGGATGTTCTTCTTTAAGCTATCTTAAAAAGTTACCTATAAATACACTGAAATTAGATAAATCTTTTATGGATAAAATAAGTAAGGGCAGTAATGAAGAAGCTATATTAGATGGAGTTATACTTTTAGCACATAAAATGAAAATAGATGTAGTCATAGAAGGAGTAGAAAGTGAAGAACAATTTGATATAATAAAAAATAAAAAATGTGATAAAGTTCAGGGATATTTATTTGGAAAGCCAGTTCCAGCATATGAAATAGAAGAAAAATTAAGTCGCAAAAGTATAAAAAATGATAATACTATGTAAGCTAATAAAAGTGTGCTTGTGAATAGCACACTTTTTGTTGATAATTTATTATTTGTTAAATATTATTAAATAATAAGATGATTTTAATAATGTTTTAAATATAATTAGGATAAATTTTATATATAAAAGACAAATTCATATATTTAAAATTGTAAAAACTTGTGTTAATATAAGAAATAGGTTCATAAAGAAAGGGGGACAGAATAATGACAGAAGAAGAAATATTAAATAGAATTTCTATAGATCCTTATTTTATAAGGAAAGTAGAAAATCAAACAGAAAAAATGCAATACAAAGCAATAGAAAAAAATCCAGATACATTAAAGCATTTGAAAAATCCATCTGAGGAGATTAAATGGAAAGCTTTACAAAAGAAAGTGTGGGTATTTGAATACATAGAAAATCCAACAGAGGATATGTGCTTATTTGCAGTAGAAAAAGCATGGAATAATTTAAGAATAATAAAAAATCCTTCAGAAAGAGTTATAAAAAAAGCTATAGATTCTAAAGGATGGGCTATTCAATATGTAAAAAATATATCAGAAGAATTGCAACTTTTAGCTGTAAATAAAGATTGGGATTCTATACAATATATAAAAGATCCTTCAGAAAAAGTTCAAATGGCAGCTGTGAAGAATGCTTGGAATGCAATAAAGTATATAAAAAATCCAACATTTGATGTTAAGAGAGAGGCTATAGCGAAAAATGCTGATGCTATTAGATTTGTTGGAGATATAAGTCAGGAAGAAAAGAAAATATTTATAGAAGACAATATAAATATATTAAAATATTTAAAAGATAAAAATACATTAGAATTAGCTGAAGCAATTTTAAAAGACAAATTAGCTAAAAATGATATAAATAAAGAATATGTAGTAGATTTTATTGAATGCGATGCTATTGAATTTGATAAAGTTAAATTTATTTATAAATACGGTAGTGCTAAAGCTAAAATGTATTTATTAGATTACAAATTAACAGTATAAGGAGAAGATAAGTATGAATTTTTTTGATGCATTAATGACAGTGGAATTAGTAATTAAGAGTGGAGCAGTACCTTTATTAATTGGAGAAAGTGGAATAGGAAAAACTGCATTAGTTAAAGAATTAGCAATAAAGGATGATTATTATTCTATAAATATAGATGGAAACTTATTGAAAGAAGGAGAAATAGGGGGACTTCCAACAGTTGAAGATTATTTTATAGAGTTTAATGGCAAAAAAATTAATAAAAAGAAAACAGTATATGCAATTCATACTAAGTTATTAGAAATAGATAATGTTTTAATGAAAAATCCAAACAAAAAAATATTATTATTTATTGATGAAATAAACAGATGTGAACATAGTGTACAGCAAGAACTTATGAATATTATATTAAATAGAGAAATAAATGGATATATACTTCCAGATAATGTGTATATAATTGCAGCTATGAATCCTTCTAATAAATATGAAGAATTTTCTCAAAGTGATTATGGAGTAGTAGATATGGACCCTGCTCAAGAAAATCGTTTTGTATGGATAGAAATGGATGCAGATGCTAAGACTTGGCTTAGATGGGGTATGGAAAGTATTGGAGAAGAAGTTAGAATTCACAGTGATATACTTGAGTTTATTGCCAGTTTTCCAGAGTATCTTCATACACCATATTCTAATGAATCTGTTAAAGCTACCCCAAGAAGTTGGGAAAGAGTTTCAGATGCTTATAAAGTATATATTAAAGAGAAGGATAATTTCCCTTCAAGAATTTTTTATAATGTAGTAAAGGGTAATGTAGGCGTTGCTATAGCTCAAGATTTTTATAATTTTTTACAAAATCATAAAAATCCTTTAATAAAACCAGAAGATATTTTTAAAGAAGATACTATTTCAGAAGAATTAAAGAACAAAATGAATAAAGAAAGCCATTCAAGATTATATCTTACAGCTAAAAATACATTGATTTATTTAAAAGATAAAGAAGATAGAAATAGAGAAATTGGTATATTTTCTGAATTTCTACAATTGTACCCAGCAGATTTAAAAATGGGAATTATGCAGGATATAAAAAATAATTATGAAGATACTTTATATAAAGAATTTATGGAAAATGAAATGTTTGTAGAGGGTTATTTTACTGTTTATTCTCAATTAGCTAAGTAAATGAAAGGAGCTTAAAATGGAACAAAACAATAATTTTGAATACTTAAGAAAAAGCCTTCTAGCAAAAATAATAGAAGAAGATGAACAATATTATATGTCTCCTCAATTTGAAAAGGAATTTTTTAAATTAATAGAGTTATGTACTTTTTCATTAATGAAAGGCGAAGATAATTTTTTTGCTTTATTTATGATACAAATGAAAAGGGGAATAAAGTGGGATTTGCCTACAGCTACAGCTACTAAAGCAGGAGTATCCTATTTTTCTATTTACTTTAATCCTAAAGTGTTTTTAAAATGCAACTTAGAAGAAATGAAAGCACTTATTAAACATGAAGTTTATCATATTATGTATGGACATTATGGAAGGGCTAAAAAGTTAAGAAAAAAATATAGTGCTTTAGCTGTGAATTTAGCTATGGATATTTCTATTAATCAATATATTACTCATTTGCCATCTTGGTCTAGTACTTTAGAAAATGTAAGTCTTACTTACAAAATATTATTAGAATATGAAAAACCAGTAGAAGAATACGCTAAAAAAATACAAGAAGGTATAGATAGCTTAAAGGCAAAAGAAGGAGCTATAATTGAAGATGATAGGATAAAAGGAGAGGAAAAGCCTTTACAATCAGGTCATGATGAAAGTAGAACTCATGATATGTGGGAAGAATCAGATGATACATTTAACTATGAACAACTAAAACAACTTATAAGAAAAATGGCTAATAATGCTAATAGTGGAAAAATGCCTGCAACACTTGAAAAACCTTATAAAGAATTAAATCAAAAGCCACAAATCACTTGGAAAGATTATTTAAGAAAGATAGTAGGAACTCTTCCAGTAGGTTATAAAAAAACTATAACAAGAAAAGATAGAAGACAACCAGATAGATTAGATTTAAGAGGAAAATTATCTGATCATATTATTCAAATTTTAATTGCTATAGATATAAGTGCAAGTATGTCAGATGAAGAAATAAAACAAATAATGACAGAAGTTTTTGGAATAATAAAAAATTATCCATCAGAAGTTAAAATAATAGAATGTGATAATGAAATTAGAAGGGTATACAAAGTAAGAGGACCTAAAGATGTTAGAAAAAAATTAGACACTAAAGGTGGCACAGCTTTTTCTCCTGTGTTTAATTACATGAAAAAAAATAGAATGAGAAATCATCTTTTAATATATTTTACAGATGGTATTGGAGAAAATGAACTTCAATATAAACCAGTTCATAATAAGACATTATGGGTTCTTACTGGTAAAAACCAAAAATTATCTCTTGCAAAACCTTATGGAGTAGTAATAAATTTGTCAACGGAAGAAAAGGTTGAGGAAGATTTTACTTATATGAAAGAAATGATGAGAGATATTATGCCTGGTTGGGCAGGATGGGTATTTTAAATTATAATTGTTCTAGGCTGTTGAATAAAAAATAATTAAAAATAAGCTAAATAAAAATAATAAGCCCACTAGCATAAAGAGAGTTTGTAAATAAATCATTTTATTAAGACACTCTAAGAATAAAAAATAAAAAAACTCCTACCCAATTTATGCACCGTCCTTGGTGCGGAAATTGGCTCATCACGTCCTGTGATGAATTACGGAGTTTTTTTATTTTTTCTTCTAAGAGTGTCTAAAATTCATTCAAATTATTTACAAACTCTCTTTATGCTAGTGGGCTTATTATTTTTATTTAGCTTATTTTTAATTATTTTTTATATGCAAATTATTTCTATCATTTTTTATTTAACAACCTATTGCTTATATTTATTGAATTTTTTAAAGATTCAAATGCAATGGTAAACATAATTTTGTTTCCTTTTGAATTTAAGTGGAGTCCATCAGAATAATATTTATGTATATCTTCTTTTATTAAATTAAATTTATCATGAAAATTTATAAGCAATATGTTATTTCTTGTGGTATATTCTTTTGCCCAATTAACATATTTTAATACATTATTTTTAACTTCTTTGTAATTTAAGGAGTCATCACACCAGAATACTTCAGCCATATCTGTTAATATAGGTGGCTGAAGAGCTAATATAGGAGTTATAGATTTTTCTTTTAATTCATTTAGCAAAGTAGATATATTATTTACTACATCTTTAATGCTATAACCTAAAAAAAAGTCATTACTACCGCCCATTAATATTACATAAGAAGGTTTGTAGTTATATATATCTTCAAATCTTCTTTTAAGAATTCCAAAGGTTGTGTCTCCATTTATACCTTTATTTATTATTTCTAAATTAAGTTTGTTTCTTAGCAAATCAACCCAGCATTCACCAGAATTTACTCCAAATCCGTAAGTTAAACTATCACCTATGCAAATTATTTTCATTAAATCTCACCTTTCTAAATTTATTTATTATTATATCATTTAAATAAAAATATTGCATTTTGATATAACCACAAAGTATATGATATAATTTATGATAAAGCAAAAAATGTATTATATATTTTTATTTGTATAAAGGAGTTAAATTATGAATAGAAGAGCAATTAAAAATAAACGGAATGTTAAAAAGCAAAAGAAAAGAAAAAAATCTATATTTAAAAGGGTATTAATATTTTTAATATATGAATTAGTGATTATTTCCATAGCAACTCCTTTAATGGTGTTTTATGGACCTTTTGAAAATGTAAAAAAAACTATTGTAGGAACTGCTATGGCTACTTTTAAACATCAATATATAGCTACTACATTTTTATCAAAAGATGAAATAGATAAAATTATAAAAAATGATAATTTAAATGGTGTATCTAATAGTGAAAAGGAAAATGAATTAGATGTGCAAATACAGCATAAAGGTAATAAAACCATAGAAAGATATGAAGTACATGCAAGAAAATTTGATGCATACATATTAGAGATAAAAGATCCTTCAAGAATAAAAATAGGATATACTAAAAATATAGGAAAAATGGGACAGAGAACTAGTGAAATAGCTGAGCAAAATAAAGCAATTGCAGCAATAAATGGGGGAGGATTTACGGATAGGTCTTCTGATGGAAGACTATGGGCAGGAACAGGAGCTTATCCAGAAGGAATTGTAATATCAAATGGAAAGATTATATATAGTGATGCAAAAGAATACGAGAAGTTAAATGTTACGGCATTTACTGAAGAAGGAAAATTAATAGTAGGAGAAAAAACTTTAAAAGAATTAAAAGATAGAGGAGTAAAAGAAGCGTTATCTTTTAGAAACACACTTGTAATTAATGGACAACCTTGCAAGGTAGAAGTAGATGAAGGTTTAAATCCTAGAACGGCTATAGGACAAAAGAAAGATGGAACCATTGTATTTTTAGTTATAGATGGAAGAAGAGGATTTAAACAAGGAGCTACATTAAGGGAAATACAAAATTTATTGATTAAAAGAGGAGTATGGAATGCTAGTAATTTAGATGGAGGTTCTTCTTCTACAATGTATTATGATGGAGAAGTTATAAACAGTCCTTGTAATTGGGATGGAGAAAGATCAGTAGCTACGGCAATATATGCAAAATAGTAGAGGAGATTTATTATGAAAGTTTTAAAGAGATTATTTAAATGGACATTAGTTCCTATAGTGATTGTTGCACTTGGACTTTTTATTGTTGATAAATTTTATTTGTCGGAAGAGATGAATTTTAATATAAAAAAGGTTAGCAATAAACAAGAAAATAAAATACATAAAATTAATGTTCCTGTAGATCAAGAAGCAAAATATATTAAAATATCCTATAGAGGAAAATATGCAGCTTATTATAAAGATAATGTTATTAAAATTATAAATACAGAAACTAAAGATGAAAAAACTATAGATATGTCTAAAAGCGTAGATTTACCTTATTATAAATGGTTGCCTGATAGAGATATTTTACTTATTGGAGAAAAATGTATATCTGATAACAAAGGATATTTTTTAAAGTTTATATCTTATGATGCTAAAAGAGACGAGAGTTTTGAATTAAGTGATAACAATAATAATAAAGTTTTAATTCCCTTATCAGATAAAAGTTATGATATAACAGATACATCTGCATCTACTTCTACGCATATAATGTATATAAAAATATCTAATATATTTTCAAGTAAAATATATAGAATTAATATAATGTCTCAATTAGAAACAATTGAAAATATAACTTCTAAGGTTGGAAAGATATCAATTGTAAATAGAGAAGATAAACTAATATACGAAGATAGAATAACAGGTACAATTAATCTTAAAGGTTATAAAAATAATTATCCTATTGATACTACTGGGAAACTTTGCTTATTATCAGTTGATAATGAAGATACCATATATGTAGGTAATAAGAAAGATACTAAAAAAGATTTGAATAATCCCAATAAAGATATATTTGTAAATGAAATTTGGCATAAACAATTGAATTCAAACAGTACATGGAATAAAATTGCTTTAGAAAAGTTTATAAATAAAAAGAACATATATATATCTAAAAATGGAAACATATATGTGGATTATAAGGATAAAGGTCTTATAAAGGAATTAAAAACAGGTAAAGAAACCTTTTACAAAGGTAAATTTGTAGGAATTTGCGATTATGGTATTGTATCTTTATATGAAGGAAAACTAGTTGGAAGTAAATTTTAATAGAAAAGTATAATTTAATTAAACTCATTATTGATAAGCATTATTTATTAATAATAGGTTTAATTTAATAGAATATATGGTATAATATAGTTAAAATTATATTTATACGGGGGGATTTTATGTTTATATGGAAAGAATCATATAATGTAGATATTGAACAAATAGATAATCAGCATAGAAGGCTTTTTCAGTTGGGAAATAATATATACGATATAGTAAAGTTAAATGATAATTATGATCACTATGATGAAATAATGACAGCTTTAGATGCTCTTAAGGAATATACTGTATACCATTTTGGAACAGAAGAAAAACTTATGAAAGAGTATAATTTTAAAAAATATGAAGATCATAAAATAGAGCATGATGCTTTTATAAAAAGAATATCTGGCTTTAGCAAAAAGGATATAGATAATGAGCAAAAAGAGGTTTTGCTAGATCTTCTTTCATTTATATTAAATTGGATAGAAGCACATATACTGGGATCTGATATGAAATACAGAGAATTTTTTCATAATAAAGGAGTATATTAATCAAATTTTAAAAAAATATATTACTTTTATCATGTTTCAATAAAAAATTTACTTATTAAATTAATATATGTAGGCTGCTAAATAAAAAATAATTGAGAAAATTTGCAGATATAAAATAATTAAAAATAATCTATATAAAAATAATAAGACAGCAACATAAAGAGAGTTTGTAAATAAGTCATTTCATTAAGACACTCTAAGAAGAAAAAAACAAAAAAACTCCTACCCAATTTATGCCCCGTCCTTGGGGCGGAAATTGGCTCATCACGTCCTGTGATGAATTACGGAGTTTTTTTATTTTTTCTTCTAAGAGTGTCTAAAATTTATTCAAATTATTTACAAACTCTCTTTATGTTGCTGTCTTATTATTTTTATATAGATTATTTTTAATTATTTTATATCTGCAAATTTTCTCAATTATTTTTTATTTAGCAGCCTACATATATTAATTTAATAAGTAAATTTTTTGCATAACTGTGCATATATATATTTTAGGAGATAAGAAAAGAGGGATTTTATGAAAAGGGAAAATTTAATTTATGAAATTCAGTTTTTAAGAAAGCTGTTATTTAAAAGGGATAAAGTTAAAAAAGAAATAGAGAGTTATAAAAAAAGTAGTAAAAAAGTTTCAATTTTTTCTTTTATTACATCTATAATAGTTTATATAAGTGCTTTTATAGCTTATATAAATGTGAAATATAATAGCTTTATAGTAGAAGCTCAAGGAAATTATATAATGAAAAGTTGTTATCAAGATAATTGGTTTAAAGAATATTTTATAATAAATTTCATTATAATGTGGACTATTTTATTAATTTTACCGATTATAATTTTAAAATTAAATAAAGATAGAATAGAAAAATTAATAAAAAAAGAAATAAATATAGATAATAAATTAGAATATTATATTCAAAGTAATGGAAGTATACCAGAAAAATATTTAAAACCAAAAGTATTAAAACAATTCAATATATATCTAAATAAGGGTAAAGCCGGTAATGTTCAAGAATGCGTAGGTATTTACAATAGTCAATATAGTTATAAATAAAAAATTATAACTATTAATTATTTTTTAAAAGTATTATAATTATAGTAAAGATTTATATATTTAATTTGTAGGGGGGATTTTAATTGTTAGATGGAAAAAAGCTCCGTGAATTTAGATTAAAATTAGGTTATACCACTCAAGATGTTCATAACCTAACTAAAGATCCTAGATTCCAAACTTCTGTATCAAAATCTTATTTAGAGGAGTTAGAAAGAGGAGATAAGAGAAACCCCAGCTTCGATAAAATAGTAGTACTTTCTAGAATATTAGGATGTAGATTAGATGATTTAGTAGTTAGAAGCAATTAACATAATAAATATATAAATGTAAAAAGAGGTTTACTAAAATAGTAAGCCTCTTTTTATATTTATTATTATTAATTACATTTAATAAAAAATTTAAATTTTTGTATTGCTATGTAGTATTCTAATTGAGATTTTTTATAATCTGCTAAAGCGTTATTTAAATTTTCTAAAGCTATTTTATAATCAGAATTAGTAGCCATACCTAATTTTTGTTTTTTAATTACACTATCTAATAAAGATTTTTTGTTTTCATAATCCAGGTTTTTAATTTCTATGCTATTTTTTAAATTTAATATAGTATTATGATTACTTATTACTTTGTATTCTAAATCTTTTTTAGCATCTTCTAAATTATAATTTAATTCTATTAATTTATCTTCTAAATCTTTTATATCATCATCATATTTTTCATTAGAATTAATATCTATAAAATTATTTTTATCATTTTTAGTATATTCTATTTCTGCTTCTATACTATAAATGCTATGATGTTTTTTTATTAATTCATTTATAATATTATCTAAATTAATTTCATTTAAATCTTCACAAGGAATGTTTGAATTCTTAATGTAAAGTTCCTTTCTAACAGGATTACCTATTTTTAAATTTAATTCCATTACAAGCTTGTTTTTTTCATTTATAAATTCTTGTAATTTATTTTTTGCACTTTCTAAAGATAGTTCATAATCTCTTAAAGAATTTTTAGATACACTACCTAATTCCACTTCTTTTTTCTTTTGATTTAATAAATTTTCTAGCCTATCTACTTGATTTTTTTCATTATCTATTAACTCTTGTTGAATTAATATTAAGTAATATAATCTTTCAGTATCTAAAATAACATCATTTCTTTTTTCTTCGTAATTCCATTTAGCATCTTCTAATTCTTTTTTTCTTTGAAGGGGATATACGTTGCCTTTTCTTAAAGTTTCTATAGAAGTTTCTGCACCATCGTTTTTTTCATCCAAAGATTTTTTATATTTTTCATCACAAATTTCTATCTTTTTATTTAGAATACTTAATTCAGAATTTTTATTTGAAGCAGATTTAATAGATTCTTCAAGATTTAAAGTATCACTTCCAGTTAAAGCAGATACAGGTATAAATTTAATGGAAAATAAAAGGGATAATACTGTTAAAGTTAGTATAAAGTACTTATTTTTCATTTGTAAAGCCTCCTTTATTTATATATCCTATTTCACTAGCAAATTTAATTTTATACAAAGATTCTTGGTAATCTAAATTTGATTTAATAGATTCTATTTCACATTGAGTTACATATAATTTTGCTTTTAAAGTAGCCAATAATGTACTCATACCAACTTCATGAGTTTTATTAACATCTTTAAGTTTTTCTTTAGCATTATTTAAAGTTTTATGAGACATTTCTAATTTATTTTTATAATTTTCTATTTCTATATAAGAAGAAAGAATATCTTTCTCTATTAAATTTTTAGAATTATTTAATTTGATTTCAGCTTGACATACAGAATTTTCTCCTTCTATCCATTCTATGTCCTTTGATGCTAAATATTTTTTTATAATACTTAATTCACGTTTCTTTACATCTATATCTATATTATCATTTAAAATCTCAGCTCTGTTTTTTATTGCGTTTTTTAAGTAGTCTTCTTTATCTAAAGATAATTTAGCAGTATCAGTTTTATTAATAATTTCTATATTTTTATATAAAGATATGCCTAATAATTTTTTGAAATTCATTTCCATATTATCTTTATTTCTTTTTGTGTTTTCTAAATCCAAAGCACATTTTTTTAATTCTCTTTCAACACAATCTCTTTCTAATCTAGATACTTGTCCATTTTTAAATTTTATACAAGTTTGTTTAAAATCTTTATTTTGTATATTATAAATATCTTCTTTTATCTTTACCATTTGATTTAATTGATAAAGTACATTAAATGATTTTATAGTAGAAAGCTCTATAGTATTTTTTAGTTGAGACTTTTTATTCCTTGTTTTTTTTATTTCTGCTTCCATAGAGTACCAAAAAAAATCTCTGGGCTTTATAAATTTTTCGAATTTTTCTCTATCACTAATATAGGGATTATCTATACCTAATTTTTTAAACATTATTTTATAAGCAAATAACTGAGATGTTTCTTTTGTAGTCATTAATAGTTTACTTTCATCTTCAGTGAAATTTAAAATGGATAATTGATATTGTATTTCTTGAATTCTTCGCTTTTTCTCATTTTGATTTATTTTATTGTCTTGAGAAATTTCAAATATTTCTTTTTGGAGATTTAAATATTCTTGAAATTTATCTTTTGAGGAGCTATTGAGCATTTTTTTTTCTTTACTATAAAGTATTTGATATTCATCCAGTGCTTTTAAAGCTTTATCCATTTCATCACTTAATTTTTTTAAACTAATTAATTTTCTGTTCATAGATGATAAAGCTAAATTCATCTTTTTTAAATCTTTACTATTTTTTAATGCTATAGTTATTGAATCTTTATCAGATAATTTTAATACATCATCATCTTTAGTTGCATGTACTAATTGGCTTACGGGTACAATTGATATAAAGAAAAATATTAAAACTATAGATAGTATTCTCTTGGTAGTTCTTATATTAGTTTTCATAACTTCACCTCTTATTATTTTTATTATATTACAAATACTCATATAATATAATTTTATGAAAAAAAACCAATATAATCAATGTAAAAAATTATGATATAATATAAAAAATACTGATTTGCAATAAGGAAGGTGTATAATATGGTTATAGGTTCTGGGAAAATTTATTTAATGGCTAACTGGGTACATTCTTTAAAGGAAAAGAGAATGATAGTTAAAAGCATAATAGCTAAAGTTCATAATAAATTTAATGTGTCTATATCAGAAATTGAAAATCAAGATTATCATCAAACTATTACTTTAGGAATTGCCTGTATAAGTAATGATAAAAGGCATGTTGATAGAGTGATGCAAAATGTTATAGATTATATTGAGAAAATAACAGATGCAGTAATACAGGATATTGAAATAGAAATTATATGAATAAAGTTCATTCTTTATTCATATAATTTAAGTGATTTTATGATATAATTATCTTAATAAAATTAAGAAAGGTAGAGAAGATAAAATGGAATTTATAAATAATAAGTTCTCTAATTGGTTATTCATTTTATTATCAATATTAATTATCGTTGCAGCTGTGTATTTGTTTTTTACTTTAGTGCCATTAATTATTTTATTGGTCCTTTCTTTTTGGATATTTAAAAAATGTAAAAGTTATTTTAAAAATTTTAGTATAAGAGAAAAAGTATTAAAAAAAAGATCATATAAAAGCAGTTGGACAAATACTAAAAGTAATAAAGTAAATAAGGATGTAGATTTTAGTGAAAATATTATAGATGTAGATTACAAAGAAGTTTAGTAAACTAATTATATAGGATATAATATATCTTATATAATTAGTTCTATTATTCCTACTAAAATTATTATAAAACCAGATATTAAATTTGCATATTTATTTAAAAAGTTTGAAGTACATTTTCTCCCTATATATAATCCTAATTTAATAGTTAATATACCTATAATAAATGTCAATATAATTGTAATTTTTATATTTAATCCAGCTAAACTAGCACTTATTCCTAAAGCACTGTTATTTAAAGTTAATGCTATAGATAAAAAAGTACATTCTTTAAAATCTATGCTCCCTGATTTATCTATATCTGCTTTTTCAGGATTATTTAGTACTTCTTTATAACATAAATGATTTGTTTTATCTTTATTTTTATGAATTTTCATAGTGCTTAACAAAAAATCCACAATATACCAAAGACCTAAAATTATTAACATACCACTACCTAGATTATTAGCTAAGTTTGAATTTATATATAAACAAATAATTTTTCCAAAGTACATAGAAATTGCTGTTCCAAGAGTAATTATAATAGTTATAGTCATTATATTAGTTGATGTTAAATTTAATTGTTTTATTCCATAAGTAATACCGACTATTATATTATCTATATTTGCTGAAAGCACAAATAAGAGTAAAGATATAAAATGCATATAATTCTCCTTTTAATAATTAGTTACTATATAAATATATGTGATTAATGAATCTATGTTACTGGTTTGCAATATATTTGGCAATGATATATAATAATAGATAGAAGAGATATAAAATGAACTTTTTTAATTTATTTATAAATTTTAAATAACTTTATATATGTTTTTTATTAAGATGCCTTTGGGTATCTATTATTTTTACTGAAAATAATAGTTAGGATTCTTTGAAATCCTAATTTTTTAATATAAGTAAAATTTTAAAGGGGTAGTATATATAATGAATAAAAAGGTATTAGAAGAAAAAAATGCGATGTACTCTGTTTTAAAAAAAAGAAGAGTAGGAGAAGAGGGAAGAGAAAAAGTTTTAAAAGTATATAATTTATTAAAATCTAGTATACCAAAAGAATTAAGGAAGAAATGTAATTTTGGTTATTTAATTGATAAAAGTCAGGGTTATATTAAAATGAAAATATATAATTATAAAACTTTTCTACTTCCTTATAATAAAAACCAAGTTCAAATAATTTATCCAGAAGATAAAGTAAATACTTTATATGGAGTATTAAAGGAAGATAGAATTAAAGAGGTAACTAGTTTTTGTAAGTTTAGAGATTTTCCTTGCTATATATTATATTTAACATTAGATGAAGTATTAAGATTTAAAGATGAAAATTGGGAATGTTTTAGTGAAGCTTGTTATTTACAATCAAAGGCGGAAAAAGTAAAAGATGTACAAGGTACTGTAGAAATTAATTGGGAAGAAAAGTTATCATTATAAGAAAACTCCACAGCTGTGTGGGGTTTTTTATAATGTAAATATATATTTTTTTTAATTAAGCTTTAAAATGCGTATATATTTATGTTAAAATAAAGAATAATTAATTAATATAGAAGGGATATAATGATAAGTATAACTAAAAATAAAAAAACTACTATAAAATTAATTATAATATTAATTACAATAATAATTTTATTTTTTTCTAGTGAAGTAAATGTTTTAAAAGAATATACTAAAAATTTAGTAAATAGGTATATAGTTAATATAATAAATAAAGTAGAAAAGTATTCTTTACCTAGATATTCATTAAAAAACTTAGAAGAAATTTCTTCTCAAGTATTGAGTAGGAAAAAGAATAATTTTATTATTTTTGAATTTATAACCGATAGTCATTATGATGAAACTTCAGGTTTTAGAGATAAAGCAATAAAGCACTTTAGAGAAGTTAAAGAAATGTCTAGACTTATAGGTTCTGATTTTGTTATACATGGTGGAGATATAATAGATGGATATGACAAAAAAAATAAATCAATTATGTATTTAGATAAAGTATTAGGAGAGTTATGCAAAAATAATCAATGCCCTACATTTTATGCAGTTGGAAATCACGATGATAATAGTTATTATAATGTGAGAAACACACCTCAATCACACCATAATGTTATTTCTAAAAGAGAATTTTATAATATTACTATAGGAAAGTATATTAAGGGTATAATAGTAGATGAAAAAAATCCTGAGGGAATGTACTATTATAAAGATTTTCCTAATAAAAAATTGAGAATTATAGTACTTAATACAAATGATATACCAGAAATATACCATGAAAATGGCAAACCTAAATATAATGGCATATTACAATATGGTATTTCTAATGAACAATTAAATTGGGTAGCTAATAAGGCTTTAGATTTTTCAAATAAAGAAGATAAAAAAGAATGGAAAACTATATTTTTTAGCCATGTAAGTATTAACAAAAAAATTAATTATGATAAATCTATTCCAAATGGTGATATAATGATGAAAGTTATTGAAAGTTTTAAATATGGAAAAAAATATAAATCTAATAAAACAAAAGGAGATTTTGGTCAATATGTAAATGTAGATTTTTCTTCACAAGGTTCTATGGATGTAATAGCTGTTATAAATGGACATGTTCATATGGATAATTCAGATAAAGTAAATGGAATAATGTATATATCTACTTTGAATTCAGTTCCTATACAAATTAGCCCTTATTTGGCTCCTAAAAGGTATATAAAAACTTTTGTGGAAAATGCTTTTGATATATTTAGTATAGATACAAATAATAGAAAAATATATATTGATAGATATGGGGCTGGAAGTGATAGAGTATTTGATTATTAATGTATTTTACTTTTTTAGGAGGAGATTTAAATGAATAAAAAAATAATAATACTATCTGGAATATTTTTAATAATGTTAGTTGGTTTTTATTATGGATATAAATTAAATGAAAAAGCTATATTGAAAACTAATAAAAAAGAAACTTTATATAAAACAATATCTCCTGAAAAAGCTAAAGAAAAAATTTCTAGTAATAAAAATATTATAATTTTAGATGTAAGAACAAAAAAAGAATATAGAAAAGAACATATACCTAATAGTGTATTAATACCATTAAACATATTAGATAGAGAAGTAGAAAATAAAATACCTAATAAAGATAGTACTATATTTGTTTATTGTAGGACAGGAAATAGAAGTAAATCAGCAAGCAATATATTAATAAAAAAAGGATACATGAATGTTTATGATTTAGGTGGAATTGAAAAATGGCCTTATAAAACTGTTATTAAATAATGCATCTAGGTTATTGACTAAAAAATGATTGAGATAATTTTTTAGTCAATAACCTAGATATATATAATTAATTTTATTAATAGTTTGTTTATTTTTAAATGTTATACTAAATTGAGGTATTAATTAGATATGTAGGTTAAATGTATAATTAATTACATAAATATGATATAATAGTAAATATAAGCAGAGTTAGGGGGAATTTTAAATGGAAAAATTAGTTCTTGTAGGTACTAAAAGAGTTGAAAATGCTAAAAAATCAAGAAAAAATGGTTTTATTCCAGGAGTAGTTTACGGTAAAAATTCACAAACTATACCAGTAAAATTTAAAGAAGTAGAGTTTATTAATTTCTTAAAAGTAAAAGGAGAAAAGTCGAAGATATTAATATCAATAGACAATGAAGAAAATTTAGGAATAATAAAAGAAGTATCTAGAGACTTAGTTACTAACAAAATAGCACATGTAGATATACAATTAGTTAAAAGAAACGAACTTGTTAATTGGACAATCCCTATAGTATATACAGGAAGAAGTAGTTTAAAAACAAAAGGATTGTACTTACAAATGTATTTAAGTGAAGTTGAAGTAGCAGGGGAAGCAGCAAAAATACCAGATATTATAAAGCTAGATGTAAGTGCTAAAGACTTTGGAGATAATATAAAGGTAAAAGATTTAGGATTAAATTCTGAAATAAGAACCATGAAAGAAACAGAAGAAATTATAGCTACAGTAACAGTTTAGCATAAAAAAGATGCGATAATAAAAATAGTCGCATCTTTTTTATATTCATATATACATTATTTCTTTTCTTAACCAATTTAATGCCATAATAGTGGCTCTTCTTCGTATTTTATTTCTATCTCCAGTTAAATTAAGTTTTTTAGTTTTTAAAGTACCGTTTATGTATAATCCTAAAAATACTAAGCCTACAGGATTTTCTTTAGTATGACCATCAGGACCAGCAATTCCAGTAGTAGATATTCCTATATCAGAATTAGATGTTTTTGCAATTCCTTTAGCCATTTCACAAGCGGTTTCAGCACTAACAGCTCCGAATTTGTCCAAAGTTTCTTTTTTAACTTCTAATCTTTTAATTTTTGAAGTATTACTGTAAGTTACAATTCCTTCTAAAAGGCATTTGGATACTCCTGGGAATTCTATAAGTTTTGAAGTTAAAAGTCCACCTGTACAAGATTCTGCAGTTGCTATAGTTAAATTTTTCTCAATTAATAGTTTGCATACTTCTGTTTGTAGGTTTGTTTCACCTTCACCATAAATATTATTTCCAAATCTTTTTATTAACTCTTTTTTCATAGGTTCAATTAATTTTTCAGCTTCTTTTTCTGATTTAGCTTTAGCTGTAATTCTAAATATTACTTCTCCTTCTTTAGCATAAGGTGCTATGGTAGGATTAGTTTGATTGCTTAATATATCATCTATTAATTCTGCAGCACTACTTTCACCTATGCCAGATAGTCTAAGTACTTTAGAAATTAAAATTCCATCTTGAAATTTTTTTAAAAAAGGAATTACTGATTCTTCAAACATAGGAATCATTTCTTTTGGAGGACCTGGAAGCATTATTAAAATTTTATTTTTTTCTTCAATTATACATCCAGGAGCTGTTCCGTTAAAATTAGGTATTATAAGGGAATCTTTAGGGAAAAAAGCTTGTTTCTTATTGCTTTCCGCCATTTTTTTATTGGTTTTTTTAAAATATGTTTCTATGTTTTTTAGTGCTTTTTCATTTAAAATTGATTTTTTATTAAAATAATCAAAAGCAATTTCCTTAGTAATATCATCTTTGGTAGGACCTAATCCGCCAGTAGTTATAACTAAATTACATCTTTCAAAGGCTGTTTCATAGGATTTTTTAAGTCTATTAGGATTATCACCAACTACAGACTGATTATATACATATATGCCTATATCAGCCAGCCTTTTAGATATATACTGTGCATTAGTATTTACAATATCACCCAATAGTATTTCCGTTCCAACAGCTAAAATTTCAGCTTTCATTTTGTATTCCTTCTTTCATTTTTATTATGGTGGTTTATAAATAATATTTTAACATAATCATATAAATAATTTTAATTTTTGGAATAGTAATTTAGAAAATATTTAAAATATAAAGTTTATGTATATAATAGGTGTAATGTAATAAGGTAATGAGACATTAGTCTTCATTACCTTTTTCTTCTAAGTTATTAATTTCTTCTGATAAATTAGTAAATTCATAATTGTTATTATTTGAAGAACCTATATTTTTTAAAATTTCAAATTCATCAGTATTTTTACCTCTATTATTTTTAGGAACCATATTTAAAAAAGTTGAAAAAAGACTTTCTTTAAAATATTGACCGCTTAAAGAAGGAAATGCAGGAAAAAGAGAAAATTCCTCATTTTCTAAAGCTTTTTTAGTTTCTTCTACATTGTATTTAAAATAGTAATTTTTCTTAAATTTTTCAAGAATACCTATTTTAAAACTTAAACCACTTTCAGGATGTTTCCAAATTACCCCTAAGGTTTGTTTTGTTTCTTTTTTCATAAAATCACTCCTGTGTAAAAATTATTACTATATAATAATATTATACAGCTATAACAATAATATTTAAATATGTTAATAATATAAAGCGTATTATTAACATATTTATTTTTTAGTTTAATACTTTGTATAATTTATCAAGAGTTTTTTCTTGATTTCTATAAAATTCACTACCTCTTATAGTAAAGAATGTCCAGCCTATTTTTTCTAGATTCATTTGTCTTTCGTAAAGTGTTTTCCAGTTATTATTTATATTAAATTTATCACCATCGCATTGAAGAGCTGTTTTTTTATTTTTATCTATAATTAGAAAGTCCACAATATATTTTCCAATTTTAAAATCAGGAATAATTTTATAATCAGTTTTATTAATAATACTATATATATCCTTTTGGAAAGGAGTTAAAAGAGAATATTTTGATTGTTTATTTTCTAAATTATTTTTTATAGGATTCATGCAATATTTTAAAAGCTTTGCCCTTACACATTTAGGGTTTAAATCTTCTAAATCTACAGAATGATATAGCCATAATTGATTTCTAGCTCTGCTAGCTGCTACATTAAACCTTCTAATGTCAGTGTTTTTAGTTAAAGAGGTAAATTTAGCATTTTTAGCTATAACTAAAGATAAAAACATAACATCTCTTTCATCTCCTTGAAATGAATAGGCATCACCGCATATTAATTTTCTATTTACCATTTCTTCTATTCCTAATTTTTCAGTTAACATATTTTCTATAACTTCTGATTGATGACTTCCAAGTAAAGATATAACCCCCATAGTCATATTTTTATATTTTTTATCTTTACAGCATTTTATTATTTGATTTACTATAGCTTCAGCTTCTTTTATATTTATTGGTTTAGAAGTTTCTCTATAGCCATCTTCTATTTTAATAGTTACAACAGAAGGGTTAAATATTTCCTTGTTTTCTGCACATCTTAAAGGTAAAATCTCATTTGAATAACAAAGATTGTTGCTAAATTCAATTATTTCAGGTACACATCTAAAATGTTCTTTAAGTAGAAGTCTATTAGGGAATACCCTAAGAGCAGTATTATATAAACTAGTATTTAAGTCAAACCATTCTGCATGAGGAATATTTTTTAAATATTTGTTTATAAGAGACTCTACTTTTGCATTATCTTTTCCAACAACTTCAGGACTTATTTGCTTTTCATCACCTACTATAACTGCTTTTTCTGCTCTTAGCAAAGCTGATATGGCAGAAATGTCACTTTGACTACTTTCATCAAATATAACTACATCAAATAAATTTTTTGATAGTTTTATATTTTCAATAACTCTGTTTAAAGGCATAATCCAAACAGGTATTACATCTTTACAATTTTCCATTTCATTTTGTGCAATTTTTCTATACTTTGTTACATTTTTACCAGTACCTTTACCTATTCGTTTTATAGATTCCATCCAAGAAAATAAACTTCTTTTTTGAGGTTCTGTAGTTCTTAACATTTGGTTGTACCAAGTTTTCTTTCCTACTAATTTTTCAATAATGCTTTTTTCTTTAATTTTTTCTTCTCTTAAATTTTCTTCTATATTATTTATATCTAATTCATGAATTTGTTTTATTATACTATTCCATTGATTCCATTTCCAGGCTTCACTAAAGTTTGTTAGTTTATCTAAATTAGCATTTTCATTGTTTAATATATAGTCTACTAAAAGAGGACATTGTAATTTTAATTTGCTTGTTAAAATATTTATTTCATCTATTTTAGGTTTTATAAGTTCTAATTTATTAAATTTATGATATATACTATTTACATTATTGATATCATATTCTTCTAAAGCTTTATCTAAATCTTTTAACTCTTCACAGTCAGATAATAGTTTTCTTATATTTTCAAAATATGCTTTTAAATCATAAAATTCTTTTATATTTTTTATGCTTAATAAACCTGTTTTTAAATATATATAAGTTTCTTTTTTATACCAGTTAACTTCATAAGGCAAGTAAATTCCATCTATTAATTTTATAACTTTATTTTTTACTACATTATCCCAGTTAATTATATATTCTATTTGTTTTACCAGGTTTTCTAAGTTTGTAATAGAATTAACATCAGAAGAATTTAATATTTTACCACCATATTCTTTTACAGTATTATTCCATAAATTTCTCAATCTTCTTTCTAATATTTGCTTTTCTATATATTTATTTATAATTTCTGCTTGTTCTAAAGTTGATATTTTATTATAATCTACTTTGCAATTTTCTAATATGTAGTTACAATTACTATGAAATAATTTAAATAAAGCACCTATTTTACCTTTTGTTTTAAGGGTTTTATAAATTGGGTTAAAGTCATTATAAAATACATCTATATTCATAGATTTTGGAACTTCTATTTTATGAGTACTTAAATATTGTTTTAATTGGCTTATTTTATGCAAATAACTATTGCAATTAGATATTAATTGTTGCCAAATAGGTTTAGAAACTTCTCCAAAATGATAATATTTCATTACATTATTAAGCCAAGAGTTTTCTATATTGTTCATAGTTTCTATGGTTTCCTTTAATGTATATAAAATTTCATTAATATTAATAACGTTATTTGTAATATTCCATCCTTTTATATTTTCTTTATAATCTATATATTTGTTTTTATGATTAATAATATTTATTAATTTTTCATATATTTCTTCATAAGGAGGTAGTTTAGATATAATATTATCAATTTTATTTATTAATCTAAAACAATCTTTATCTACACTATTTAATAAACTTATTAAATGATTAAATTCATCATCTGTAATAGGACATTTTGATTTAGTATCTATTTTATCTATAATCCATGAATATTTTTTTTCGTTTTCATTAACCCATTTAGATATATTAATTAGTTTGTGGGATTTTCCCATATATATAATATCGTTGTTTTCTAAGCACTCTATTTTTTCTAGTTTATTATATAGTTCTTCTTGTTTTTTAAGGCAATGAGATAATTGATTTTCCAAAGGCAAAATTTCATTGTAAATATCTTTAGGATCTAAAGATAAATTTTCAGTTATTTTTCTCACAGATTCATCCAATTCCTTTAAAGCTTTTGAGTCATTACCTAAAATACTTATACATAAAGAACTTATATTTTCAGGAATTTTATTTGATAAAACTCTAAGGGCTCTGTCTGTTTGACTTGTTACCAATACTCTTTTTCCATGAGCTAATAGATGACATATTAAATTTACTATAGTGTGACTCTTTCCAGTTCCAGGAGGACCTTGTACTACAATTCCAAAGTTTTTTGCTAATCTCTTGGCTATTTCTTTTTGCTCTTCATTAGCTGGAAGAGGAAATAATAAATTTTCTCCTATTTTTTTCCAATTATTAGCGGTTTCTTTATCTTGTGGTATTTGTTCATTTTTAACTAAAGCTTGTATAGTTTTTGGAATAGGATAACCATTTTTTAATTCTTGAAGAACATTTTTAATTTCCATATTCCAAAGTCTAGTATCTATATTCCTTACTATTATGCAAGAAGCATTATAAAATAATGGTTCATTTTTAGGTTTTATATTATTTATAGATATAAGATCTTTTTTTATTATATTTTCATTAGCTAAAGTTTTATCTGTTAAACATTCATATATTTCTTTTAATATAAATTCGTATTCTTTTATATTTCTAGGGTCTACATCTAAACTATTAAAATCATCCCTTAAATTTAGTATTTTATTCATGTCTTCAATAGGTAAATCTTCTAAAATTTCTAGTTCCATATTTATATAATTGTTGTAAGGTTTAATAATAAACGTAGAAGTTTTACTGTTAAAACTTAAATCCATTTTTGTAGTAAATAGTGGATGAATTATATTAGAATTATTAATTTTCCAAGCTAAAACAGCATGTCCCCATACTATTTCTACATTTTCACTATTTTTTTCTAAATATAAAAATAATTTAGATAAGCTATCATATAGATTTTTACATTTTTCATTTACTTCTAGCCAGCAATCTTCGCAATTGTCTTTATAAATATAACATCCTTCTCCTTTAGGAAGTTCACACTCATAATATACTTTTTCGTATTGACTTATATTTTTTATAGTTTTTTTATTTAAGTTTTTTATGCTGAGTAAATAAGTGAATATCTGTTCAACTTTTTTTAGTGTGTCTAAATCTTTAGTATACAAATTTTTTACCTCCAAACTACAAATAGTTTAACTACTTTAATTATAAGTTAAATGATAGAGTTTTTAAAGAGATTAGACAAAATAATGTAAAAAAATCCTAAAAAAGTTTAGTAAAGTAAATAAAATCAATGTAGTTCTTGTTAATAATATGGTAATTTAGCTTGTTGAATAAAAAGTGATTTATATAAATCACTTTTTATTCAACAACTTAGTAAATAATAAAATATTAAATTAGTGCTCTATAAAAATTATATTATAATAGATTGACATTACTACAATATTAGTGTACTATATAAATATAACACTAATACCAATAGAGTTAGGAGGTTGAAAAATGAAAATAAAATTTAGTGAAAAATACCCTATTTATATACAAATAATAAATATTATAAAAAAAGATATAGTATTAGGTAAATTAAAAGAAGGAGATAAGCTTTCTTCCGTTAGAGAATTTTCCGGGAAATTAAAAGTAAATCCTAATACAGTACAGAGGGCATATCAAGAATTAGAAAGAGAAGGTATAACTTATACACAAAGGGGAATGGGGACTTTTGTAAAGGAGGATAATGAAATGGTATCACAATTAAAGTTTGAAATGTCTAAAGAAGTTATAACTACTTTTATTAATGAAATGAAAGATTTAGGATTTAAAAAAGAAGAAATTAAAGATATATTATTAAAAGTATTAGAAAAGGAGGAAGTGTAAAATGGAAAAATTACTTTTAAAAGCTTCAAATATTAATAAAAATTATTTTAAAAAAAAGGCGTTGGATAATTTTAGTCTTGAATTAGAAAAAGGAAAAATTTTAGGAGTTTTAGGACCTAATGGCAGTGGAAAAACTACTTTTTTAAAAATTTTAGCAGGTATTTTAAAAGCAAATTCAGGAGAGGTATTAATTAGTAGTGAAAAAGTTGGATTTAAAACTAAATCTTATGTAGCTTATCTCCCAGATAGAAATTTTTTATATAAATGGATGAAAGTAAAAGATGCTATAGATTTTTATAATGATTTTTTTAAAGATTTTAATAAAGAAAAATGCAAAGAAATTTTAAAAGATATGGATTTAGATGAAGAAATGAAAGTAAAAAATTTATCAAAGGGAATGACAGAAAAACTTCTTCTAACTTTAACATTGTCGAGAGAAGCAAAGATTTATTTATTAGATGAACCTTTAGGTGGAGTGGATCCTGTTACAAGAGAAAAAATATTAAGTACTATTATAGAAAATTTTAATGAAGAAAGCTCAATGATAATTACCACTCATTTAGTAAGTGATATAGAAAGATTATTTGATGAAGTAGTTTTTATATCTCAAGGTAAATTAATATTAAAAGGAAATACAGAAGATTTAAGAAATGAAAAGAGTATGTCTATAGATGAATTGTATAGGGAGGTTTTTAAATAATGTTAAATATAATTAAGTATGATTTAAAAGGAAATTTTAAAGAATTATTAATAATAATAGGTTCAATAATTTTTTTGAATATAATACTTATTACTAGAATAAATGCATTGCCTAAAGAGGGTATAATAGGTTTTTCTATAATGATTACTTCAATAGCTTCTATAATAATTTTTTTATTTAATATAAATTTACTTAGCAAAGATATTTATTCAGATAATTCATATTTATTATTTACATTACCTGAAAGGGGATATTCTATTTTAACAGCAAAGCTAATTACTGCTATTATTCAGTTTTTTATTGTATTTGGTATAGCTTCAATTTTCAACTTTATTTATATAATAAAATTAGGTGATACTTTAATGTTATTAACATTAAGAGAAATTTTTAATTTTAGAAATATATTTTTTTCAGTAATAATTTGTATGTTATTTAATATTGAATTTTTAACTCATGTATTTTTTTCAATAACTGCAAGTAAAATGGCATTAAAGAAAAATAAATTAGGTAAGTTAGGTGCCTTTGGAATATTTGTAGCAATAAGTTTAATTACAGGAAAAATATCTATGCAATTAGAAGAAAAAATTCCTAAAGAAATTTCTCTAACTATATTTTCTAAACAAAATTATTTTACAAATGTGAATTTTCCAGATTTAAAACTAAATTTAGCAAGTCTTATATTTGAAATATTTATATTTATATTTATAATACTTTATATAGGAACTTGCTACATTTTAGAAAATAAAATGGATTTAAACTAAGTTTAAATCCATTTTTTAAATTAACAAAGTTAGTTTTTTAATTTGATAATTTTTTCTTTTAATAATTTTAAAAAATCTTTTAACCCTTCTCCAGGATTATCGCTAGTGGATACTATGGGAATAATACCTCTGGCTTCTAAAATTTCTTCTTGAACAGGATTAGGTTTAGTTAAAAACATATAAGACTTTGGTTTAGCATAAGGAGAAGATGAATTAGTCCATATTTTATTTAATTTATAAAGAAGATATCTTATATTAATATCATTAAATCCATAGCCAATAAATAAAATAGACTTTCCAAGCATATCTGCTCTAAGTTTTATATCTAAAGGGCTTTCAAAGTTTAGTCTTTGAAAATAGCTAGATTCGGTAAGTACTACTGAATTTTCATCATTTAAATCACCATGAAATTTAATTATTTGAGTTATGGTATTATCTAAATTTATTAAATCCTCTACTGTTTTTATTAGAATGTATTTTTTATTATAATAATCAAAAGCTGTTTCTAGGCATCTATCATAATTAGTTGTATATATTAAAGGAAAATCTAATTCAACAATTAACTTATGTATATCAGACTTAGCTATTTCTTCTTTTATATTTTCTTCATCTTTTAATAATAAATTTCTAACTTCTGATATACCATGTTTTTTATTTTTGTAGTATTCTGCTAATGTTAAATTTCCACCTAATGTTTTAAATATTTCTTCATCATATCCTAAATCTTTACCCATGCTTTCTAATAAAGGTTCCCAAGATGGCAAATGTAGATTATTTGAAACACCGGCACCAACAAATAAAACTACATTTTTATTAATAATAGATTCACATAGGTTATTTATAAAAGAGTAGTCTCTTTTTTTAAAAATTTTATTATTGTTTTTTAAAAAATTCACAAATTTATTTAAAGCTTTTCGTTTAGATGAAACTTTGTTTTTTTCTTCTCCCATTTCTGCAACAGTTTTATTATAGCCATAAGGTATAAAAATTTGATCCCATTCAAATTTTGAGAATCCATAAGGTTTACTAGAAATTTTTCCAAAAACTTTGGATTCAAAAGTATATATTTTATAGCCATCACAATATCCTATTATTGTTTTTACAACAGCTTTATTATTAGAATTATTTCCAAAAAGTTCCGTAAATACTTTTGGACCTAGTTTTAGCCAAAATATTTCACTTAATCCTCCAGGAAGACCACTTATATATTCTAAATAAAAACCAGTATGCTCAACAAATAAAGGCCTACCCACTTCTTTAAATGCTTTTATTGTTTTATCTTTTATAAGCTTTAAATTGTCATCTGTTTGTAATTCCTCAATTTTTATATTTACAGGTAATACATTTAAATTTTTTTCATTTAGAATAGTTTTTATTTCTTCTAATTTAAATTCATTAGAAGTTACAAATCTAATATTCATATTTTCCTCCAATTATATAAAATAATATATTGCAAAGTTTTTAATTAAATTTATTTTACCATAGTCATATATTTTAAAAGTTAAATAATATAAATACTTTATTTATGTTATTTATATTATATAACTTTTATATATATAAATAATAGGATATAATAGTAATAAGTTTATATATTATAAAAGGAGGAAAATTTATGAATATAAAAAAATTGGTTTGTATGATTTCTATAGGTTTATGTTTAGGATTTGGAAATCAACAAAAAGTAAGTGCAGAAGTTTCTCCGCAAAGAATATGGGGAAATAATAGATATGATACAAGCATATCTATATGTAAAAATGGATGGAAAGATACTTCAGATTATGCCATAATAGTTAGTGGTAAAGATTTTGGTGATGCTATATGTGCTGCACCTTTAGCTAAAAAATACAATGCACCTATATTATTAGCTTCTAAAAATAAATTGGACAATCAGTCTTCTAAAGAATCATTAAGTAGTGAACTTAATAGATTAAAAGTTAAAAAGGTATTTATTATTGGCGGAAAAGGAGTAATATCTGATAAATTAGAAAGTGAAGTAAAGAAAAAAGGTATACAAATAGAGAGAATATCAGGAGTGGATAGATATGCTACATCTATAGAAGTAGCAAAAAAGGTAGGTATAAATAATGGAGCATTTTTAACTATAGGAACAGATTTTGCAGATGCGGTTTCTGCAGCACCTATAGCTGCTGCTAAACAAATGCCAATAATATTACTTCCTAATGCTAAATCTACTAAAGAATTAGAAAGTTACATAAAAAACGCAAATGTATCAAAGGCATATATATTAGGGGATAATAATTTAATAAAAGATGATATTGTAAAATATTTTAAAGATGCTGAAAGAATAATAGGTAAAGATAAATATGAAAGAAATATAAATATAATAAATAAATTTGAAAAAGACATTAATTTCAGTACAACTTATTTATCATCAGTATCTGATTATGCAGATGCGTTGTCAGGAGCTGCATTAGCATCTCTAACTAAATCTCCAATAGTTTTAGTTAGTAATAATATTCCAAAAAATGTTCAAGAATTTTTAAATAATAAATTGGATAAAATGTATCAAATAAATATATTAGGCGGAGAAGGCGTTGTAAGTACGAACCAATTGAGTAAATATATACCTATATCTAATAATAAATATGTAAGTAATACATTAACAAAAGCTTATATAAATAATCAAAATATAAATTCTGTAAAAAATAAAAGTGAAATATCTTTTAATTTTAGTACATCAGGATTTTCAAAAGAAGATCAAGAAAATATAAATAAAGTTTTACCATATATTAATAATTCTAAAATTAATATAGTTGCAAAAACTAATACTAATAAAGAAAAAACTACATCTGATGGTGAAATAGATATAACAATAGATGTTGCTGGAATGAAAGTAGATACTACAGCTTGGGTATTTGCAGATTTTGAATCTAATGAACCTAAAATGCTAGAAATAGTAAAAATTCCTAAAATTTTATCTGATAATTTACCAGAAGAGTTTAAGGGAAAAGAATATATGGTTATAGACGTTTTAAATATGAATAGTAAATTAGCAGATAATGAAGAATTAGATAATGTAGATTACACTAAACTAGTTAAATTTAGCAAAGAATTTCAACCTAAATTTATAGAACTATTAAATAAATGGTCACAAAAGTGGAATCCTGGAATAGAATGTATAAATTATAAGGGATTATTTGCTTTAAATACTATGGAAGGTAAAAAATATGTTCAAACATATGAGTTTAAATTAGATGATAAAGGATTTAAAGATTTAATAAGTAACACAGTTAATAATTGTGCTAATGATGAAGAAAGCATGAATTTAATAAAAGAATTTATTATTAATACAATAGATTTTTCACAAGTACCAAATAAAGATGAAGAAAAAAAAGCTGTTGAGGAAGTATTTAATAATATAAAAGATAATCCTAAAGAAGCTTTAAAGGATTTTAATAATTTTATGAATATAATAAAGGATTTAAAAATACTAGGAAATAAGGGAATAGATATAACTTACTACATTCATAATGGATATATTATTGGAGAAAGCGGAGTTGTTGACTTACAATTAGATTTATCTAAGATAGAAAAAATGATGTCTAATGTAGAAAGTAATTTACCTGAAAAAAATAAAGAAGATATAAAAGGGCTAATAGATATTGTGATTAAATATAGTTCTGAAAATTACGATATAAATAAGCCTGTAAATGTTACTATGCCAGAATTAACTAAAGAAAATTCTTTTGATTATGTAGAATTGTTAAAAAATAGTATGGATTAATATATATAATAGGAGTGATACACTTTGAGATATGAAGGAGCAGTATATAGACCACCTAGTGAAGCTTATAGTTTGATAATTCAAGTTACAATAGGATGTGCCCATAATAAATGTACATTTTGTAGTATGTACAAAGATAAAGCATTTAGGATTAGAGATATTAATGAGGTATTTGAAGATTTAGAATTAGCAAGAAAGTATTATAAGTATGTAAATAAAATATTTTTAGCAGATGGAGATGCACTGGTATTAAAAACAGAGCATTTAAAAGCAGTTCTTTTAAAAATAAAAAAATTATTTCCTGAATGTGAAAGGGTAGGAGTGTATAGTGCCCCTAAAGACATATTAAGAAAAACCAAAGAGGAACTTATAGAACTTAAAAATTTAGGATTAAAAATAGCTTATCTTGGAGTAGAATCTGGAAGTGATAATATATTAAAAGATATTAAAAAAGGAGTTAATTCTAATGAATTAATTGAAGCAGGTAAAAAAATAAAAGAAAGCGGAATAAAACTTTCAGTAACATTAATATCAGGATTAGGCGGAAGAGAAAAATGGCAAGAACATGCTCTAGAATCAGCAAGAGTAATAAATGGGATAGATCCCGATTATTTAGGATTATTAACTCTTATGGTAGAACCGGGCACAGAAATGTATGATAAAGTTAATGAAGGCAAAATTCAATTATTAACGCCTCCAGAAGTTATGATGGAAACAGGAAAACTTGTAAAAAATTTAAATCTTACTAATTGTATTTTTAGAAGTAATCATGCTTCTAATTACAAACCTTTAGGAGGAACATTGCCTAAAGATAAAGATAATATATTAAAAGAAATAGTAGAAACTCTAGAAGGTAAGCATGGGTATAAAAGTGAAATATTTAGGGCTCTTTAGAAATAAGGCTGATTTTAAAATCAGCCTTATTATATTTATACATTAAAATTGCAATAAATGAAATAATAATATATATCAATACTGATATGTATCAATATTGATAATTGTCATACTCATGATATAATGTAATTATATTCATTTGGAGGAGGAATAAAATTGAATAAAATTGCATTAATAACAGATAGTACTGCAGATTTAAATGAAGAAATAATTAAAAAATATGATGTTAAAATACTTCCTTTTAGGATAATATACAAAGATAAGGAATATAAAGATTCTATAGAAATAACTCCTAAAGAAGTATATAAAAGCCTTGAAAGAGAAGTACCTACATCATCTTTACCTTCTATGAAAGATATGGATAATTTATTTTCAAGTTTAGAAAAAGATGGATATACTCACGCTATAGCAGTTACTTTATCTAGTGGATTATCTGGCATATATAATGCTTTAAAGTTAATAAGCGATAATCATCCTAAAATAATTAGTCATATTATTGATTCTAAGTCTATATCTTGTGGAGAAGGAGTTATTGTAGAGACTTGTGGGAAGCTCATAGAAAAAGGGAAAAATTTTGAGCAAATTATAAATGCTGTACCAAATTTTATGAAAAGAATGCATATATTTTTTGTAGTAGGTACTTTAGAATATTTAAAAAAAGGTGGAAGAATAGGCAAGATATATGGAACTATAGGAGAAATTTTAAATATTAAACCTATTGTATCAATAGATAAAGAAGATGGAAAGTACTACACATATAGTAAAGTAAGAGGAAGAAAACAATCTTTAAAAAAACTTATAGATATTGCAAAAGATATATTAAAGACCAAAAAATGTAAAGTATATTTAAGAGAAGGTAATGCATATGATGATACTAAAAAAGTTTATGATGAGTTAATTAAACTTCCCAATGTAACTTCAATAGATTTTAATGGAAATATAAGTCCGGTATCAGGAGTACATAGTGGACCAGGTTTAGTGGGAATGGGTCTTTTAGAGGAAGAATAGTGAAAATGAAAAAACATTATAATTTAAATAAAACTAAAGAACAAGAAACATTATATAAAGAATATAAAAAAAAAGTTAAAGAATTAAAAAAGATAGAAAAAGAAAAAAAATCTGTAGTTCAAGTGTTTACAAAAGGATTGTTGCCTTTATATGTTTTGTATATATTAAGTTTAGAATCTACTAATGGTAATGATATTTCCAGAAAAATAGGTGAAAGAACAAAGGGAAGATGGATACCTAGTACAGGAGGAATATATCCTCTTTTAAAAAAAATGGAAAAAAGTAAAATAATATTAGGTAATTGGGATAATTCTAATAATAAAATTCAAAAAATATATACTTTAACTGAGTTAGGAAAAAAAGAATTTAAAGATAAAAAAATTTTATTAAAACAGCAAATTGAAAATTCTTTAGAGGTTTTTAAAATAGTATATAGAGATTTATATAAATAATATTTACATATATTTTAGAAATTATTGAATAAAGTATAACAAAAATAAAATATGAAGTATTAGAATATACATACTTAAATTATAAAATAAACCGTATGCATATGCATACGGTTTAAAATTATTTTGTTGCTTTTTTAAATCTTTCAGAAACATTATCCCAGTTAACTATGTTCCACCAAGCACTTATAAATTCAGCTTTTCTATTTTGATATTTTAAGTAAAAAGCATGTTCCCAGACATCGATAACTAGTAGAGGAGTTACTCCATATTGAGTAAGATTTTGATGTTTTTCTATTTGTAATATTTCTAATTTTTCAAAATAAGGATTCCAGCAAAGTACTGTCCAACCAGAACCTTCAACAGCAGCTGCTGCAGCTGAAAATTGTTTTTTGAAAGTTTCAAAATCATTAAAATCTTTATTAATTCTATCAGCTAAATCCCCAGAAGGATTTCCACCGCCATTTGGTTTCATGTTTTCCCAAAACATTGTATGCAATATATGACCAGAACCATTAAAAGCAAGTTCTCTAGACCAATGTTTTATTAAAGAAAAGTCACCTTTTTTTCTTGCTTCTTCTAAAGCAACTTCTGCTTTGTTTAATCCATCAACATAACCTTTATGATGCATATCATGATGAATTTTTACAGTTTGTTCATCGTAATAAGGTTCTAATGCATTGTAATCGTAAGGAAGTTTTGGTAATGTATGAGCCATAATCTAACCACTCCTTTATCATAATTTAGTTTTTTTTATATTTTATTAATATGATACCATATAATACTTTATTTTTAAAGAGTAATTCTTATAAAATAATTAAAATTAATATGCTGTTTAAAGTTGACTTGATATACTGTTAAATTTATTATATATTCAAGGATAATATATAAATGAATTTATTATATATTTGAAGAGTATATTAATTATATAAATAATTTTTTTGAGAAAGGATTTAAAAAATGATTAAAGATATAAAAGTAGATTTACATATGCACACTATTGCTTCTGATGGTGCATGGACGCCAGATGTTTTAGTAGAAGAAGCTAAAAAAAATAATATAGGACTTATGTCTGTTACAGATCACGATTCAACAGATAATGCTTTAGTTGTAGAGGAACTATGCAAAAAAAATAATATAAAATTTATTAGGGGAGTAGAAATTTCTAGTTCTTTTAATAAAGATTGGTTTCACATATTAGGATATAATATCAATATAGAAAATAAGCAGTTAAAGGAACTTTTATATCATAATACTTATTTAATGGAAAAGAAAGATGATGATACAATAAAAATGTTAATAGATGATGGATATAATATAGACTTTAATGAGTATAAGAAATATGAATATAAATTAGAAAGAGGAGGATGGAAGGCTTTAAATTTTTTGATTGATATAGGAATATGTGTAGATGTTGCAGATTTTTTTGGAAGACTATTTTCAGAAACTCGAAAAGTTCCTTTTCCAAAGTTTCCAAGTTCTAAAGAAGTAATTGGTATAATAAAAAAAGCAGGAGGAGTGCCTATATTAGCACATCCTGAGTACTTGCCTATTGATTTTGATATAGAATATAGATTAAATGAATTTAAATATATAGGAATAGAAGGAGTGGAGTGCTATCATCCTAATCATAGTAAAGAAACTACTGATAGATGCTTAAAGTGGTGTAAAGAAAATTATATGCTTATAACTGCAGGTTCTGATTGTCATGGGAATTTTATACCTAATAGAAAATTAGGTAATCCTCAAGTTTTTTTAAGTGAATTAAATTTAGGAAGAATATTTAGTGTTGACAAATAATTACTTAAACATTATAATTTTAAAATGAGTATAATAAAAACTATGAAGAGAAGAGTAAATATAGATGACATTATAGAGAGTTGGAGATGGTGGAAATCCGATATTTAATCTATATTGAAGAACATCTCGGAGTTTCTAACCGAAATTTTTAAAAGTAGGCTTAGAGGGAATCCAAAACCTTATATTTGGAAAGTATTTAATAGTACTTATTTAAGTTGGCTTTGTCATTAAGCAATTTGGGTGGTACCGCGAAATTTAGTCTTTCGTCCCATGAGGGTGGAGGGCTTTTTTGTATTTCACATATTAATAAGGAGGATAAAAATGAAAAGTACATTAATAAAAGAAATTTTTAGAAATTCAGAAAATTTTTCAGGTAAAGAAATAAAAATCTCTGGTTGGATAAGAACATCAAGATCATCTAAAAGTTTTGGATTTATAGAATTAAATGATGGAAGTTTTTTTAAGAACATTCAAGTAGTAGTAGAAGAAGATTCCTTAGAAAATTTTAAGGAAATCACAAAGTTGCCTATAAGTACTGCAGTAAGCGTAGAGGGAATATTAGAATTAACTCCTGAATCAAAACAGCCCTTTGAAATAAAAGCTAAAAATATTGTAGTAGAGGGTATTTCTTCTTCAGAATATCCATTACAAAAGAAAAGACATTCTTTTCAATTTTTAAGAACTATAGCACATTTAAGACCTAGAAGTAATACTTTTTCAGCTGTATTTAGAGTAAGGTCTTTAGCAGCTTATGCTATACATAAGTTTTTTCAAGAAAGAAATTTTATATATGTAAATACTCCTATTATAACAGGAAGTGACTGCGAAGGTGCAGGAGAAATGTTTAGAATAACAACAATGGATTTAAATAATGTACCAAAAGATGATAAAGGAAATGTAAATTATTCTGAGGACTTTTTTAATAAAGAAGTAAATCTTACTGTAAGTGGTCAATTATCTGCAGAAGCATATGCATTAGCTTTTAGAAATGTATATACTTTTGGTCCAACTTTTAGGGCTGAAGATTCAAATACTACAAGACATGCTGCAGAGTTTTGGATGATAGAACCTGAAATGGCTTTTGCAGAACTTAAAGATTACATGGATACAGCAGAAGCAATGATTAAATATGTAATAAAATATGTTAGAGAAAATGCTCCAGAGGAAATGGAATTTTTCAATAAGTTTGTGGATAAAGAATTATTTAACAGATTAAATAATGTAGCAAATTCTGAGTTTGGAAGAATTACTTATACAGAAGCAGTAGATATATTAAAAAAATCTGGTGAAAAATTTGAATATGATGTAGAATGGGGAATAGATTTACAAACAGAGCATGAAAGATATTTAACAGAAAAGGTATTTAAGAAACCTTTATTTGTTACAGATTATCCTAAAGATATAAAAGCATTTTATATGCGTATGAATGATGATAATAAAACAGTTGCAGCAGCGGATTTACTTGTACCTGGAATAGGAGAAATAATAGGTGGAAGTCAAAGAGAAGAAAGACTAGATATACTTGAAAAAAGAATGGAAGAAGTAGGACTTAATAAAGAAGATTATTGGTGGTATTTAGAGCTTAGAAAATATGGAAGTACAAAACATGCAGGTTATGGATTAGGATTTGAAAGATTAATAATGTATTTAACAGGTATGGGCAATATAAGAGATGTTATTCCTTTTCCAAGGACACCAGGATCTGCAGAATTCTAAAATTCTATTAAATAGAAAAACTATGTAATAAATTTATTGCATAGTTTTTTTATTTAATAGAATTTAAAATTAAAAAAGTTTAAATTTTATGAAAAAATGTATTGAAAATATTTTTGTATATATTAAAATTAATATGAAAATTAAATTTTTAATATGCAATCATGCAAAATAAATATTCAAATCAAGATATAAATACTTATATTGCTTATAATATTACATATTAATGGTAATATGGTAGATTTATCAAACTAATATAATAAAAAACTCTAGCATATTACAAAAAAGTATGGATTAACATTTAAATATATTATTATGACTTTTAATATAATGATTAAAATTATGCAAAAATATAATAAAAAATGAATATTTTCTTGCAATAAAAATTATTAAATTAATAAAAAATAATTTAATTTCAATATATATTAATACTAAATCAAGTAAAAACATATTGAATTAACAAAAATTAAATATTTTTTTTAATAAGAAGGTAATTTTTTAAAAGTGTAGAATATAATATAGTGTAAGAAAAATGAATGAATAAATATACAAATTGCATAAATATATATCAATGAAATATACGTAGTAGTAATTAATTTGTAGAATGTGGAAAGGGGGAGTCTTAAGTGAGTATAGTAGTTGATTTAAATAGTGATGTGGGAGAAAGTTTTGGAAATTATAAAATAGGATTAGATGAAGAAGTATTGAAGTATGTTTCTTCCGTAAATATTGCTTGTGGTTGGCATGCTGGTGATCCTGTTATTATGGATAAAACTATTGATATAGCTATAAAAAATAAATTAGGTATTGGTGCTCATCCAGGTTATCCTGATTTAATGGGATTTGGAAGAAGAAAAATGGATATTAGTTTAAAAGAAGCTAGAAATTATACAATATATCAATTAGGAGCTTTAAAAGCTTTTGCAGAATCTAAAAAATATAAAATTCAACATATAAAACTTCATGGAGCCTTTTATAATTTTTGTTCAGTAAATTATGATATGGCTAAAGAGGTAGCAAAAGGTATATATGATGTAGATAAAGATATTATTGTTATGGGTTTAGCTGGAAGTTTAATGATTAAAGCTGCTAGAGATGTAGGGTTAAAATCAGCAGAAGAAGTATTTGCTGATAGAGCTTATAATGCAGATGGCACTTTAGTTTCAAGAAAATTTCAAGGTGCGGTAATAGAAGATAAAAATTTAGCTATACAACGGGTAATTAGAATGGTGCAAGAAGGAAAAGTAAAAGCTATAAATGGTGAAGATATAAATATAAAAGCTGATTCTATATGTGTTCATGGAGATAATCCTGAAGCTTTAGAATTTGTTAAATTGATTAAGAGAACTTTAGAAGATAACAATGTTTCTATAAAACCTTTAAAAGAATTTATTAAATAGTTAAATAAAAAGGGGGTCTCTGCTATGGCGGAAAATGCTAGAAAAATATATACAAATGAAGATGTGTATTCAGATAAAAAAAATAAGAAAAAAAATCTTTCAGCTTTAATTGGTGCAGCTTTTATAATGGCTACATCAGCTATAGGACCAGGATTTTTGACTCAAACAGCTGTATTTACAGAAAAGTATATGGCTACTTGTGGTTTTATTATTTTAGTATCTATTTTAATTGATATTGGAGCCCAAATGAATGTATGGAGAGTTATAGGAGTTTCAGGTCTTAGAGGGCAAGATATTGCAAATAAATTGTTGCCAGGATTAGGGTATTTTATAGCTTTTATTGTAGCATTAGGTGGACTTGCTTTTAATATAGGTAATGTAGGTGGAGCAGCTTTAGGTTTAAATGTACTTTTTGGTGTAAATATAAAGGTAGGAGCAATAATATCTGCAGCAATAGCAGTTTTAATATTTTTATACAAAGAAATGGGAAAAGCTATGGATATGTTTACAAAAATACTAGGAGGTCTTATGATAGTAGTAGTGGGATATGTATGTATTTCCACAAATCCTCCAGTAGCAGAAGCAGCTTATAGAACTTTTGTACCAGAACAAATACCATTATTGCCAATATTAACTCTTGTAGGTGGTTCTGTAGGTGGATATATTACTTTTGCTGGCGGTCATAGATTAATAGATGCAGGAATTACTGGAAAAGAAAATGTGAAAGAAATTACAAAGTCATCAATATTTGGAATATTAATAGCTTCTGTTATGAGAGTGTTTTTATTCTTAGCAGTATTGGGAGTAGTGTCAAAAGGATTAAAATTAAATCCTGATAATCCTCCAGCCTCTGCTTTTATGCATGCAGCAGGAACTGTAGGATATAAATTCTTTGGTATAGTGCTATGGGCAGCAGCTATAACATCTGTGGTGGGAGCGGCATATACTTCAGTGTCATTTTTAAGAACATTTTCTGATAAGATAGATAAGAATAATAATAAATGGATAATAGGATTTATAATAGTATCTACAGCTATATTAGTTTTAATAGGTAAACCAGTAAAATTATTAATAATAGCAGGTTCTTTAAATGGATTAATATTACCTATAACATTAGGAACAATGCTTTTAGCATCTATAAGTCCTAAAATTGTAGAGAATTATAAGCATCCTAAATGGCTTTTATTATCAGGAATAGTAGTGGTAATAATATCTCTTTATGCAGGAATACAATCTCTATTAGGAATGAAAGCTTTATTTGCAGGAATAAAGAGCTTATTTATATAAATTGTGAGAACAAAAGATAATTAAACATTGAGGTGGTATTTTATGTATAACAATCCCAAGTATTTATTGGCAGGGGACAAAGCTATTATTATAGAGTTTGGAAATGAAATAAATAAAGAAATTAATAATTGTGTTAGAAATATGTATTTAGCTATAAAAAAATATAATATAAAAGGCATAGTAGAAACTATACCAACATACAGATCTATATTAATAGAATATGATCCCCTAACAATAAATATAAAAGATTTAAAAAATAAACTTTATCAGGTTCAAAGTAAAATGAATGATATTCAAATACCAGAACCAAGATTAATAGAAATTCCAACAGTATATGGAGGAAAATATGGACCGGATTTAAAATTTGTTGCAAAATATAATAATATTACTGAAAAAGATGTAATAAAAATTCATACTTCAGTAGATTACTTAATATATATGCTAGGTTTTACACCAGGATTTACTTACCTAGGTGGTATGTCAGATAAAATAGAAACTCCTAGGTTAGAGACACCAAGATTAAAAATTCCAGCAGGTTCTGTAGGAATAGCAGGTAAGCAAACGGGAATTTATCCTATTGAAAGTCCTGGAGGATGGCAGTTAATAGGCAGAACACCTATTAAGATATATGATTCTTTAAGGAAAAATCCTATTATGCTTAAAGCAGGTGATTATTTAAGATTTGTTCCAATAACTGAAAAAGAATATGAAGATATATTGCAAGTAGAAAATTACTATGAAAATAAAGAAGACAAGGAAGGGAGATAAATGGCAGACTTAAAGATAATAAATGCAGGACTTTTTACAACTATTCAAGATAAAGGACGTATAGGTTATCAACAATTTGGCATGTCCACAGCTGGAGCTATGGATGAATTCTCTCTTAAAGTAGGAAATATATTATTAGGAAATGATGAATATGAAGGGGCATTAGAAATTACAATGGTAGGTCCTCAAATAGAATTTAATACTAGTACTGTAATAGTTATTACAGGTGCCAATATAAGTCCTAAATTAAATAACAATTCTATACCTATGTGGCATTCAATTAAAGTAAAAAAAGGTGATGTTCTGTCTTTTGGAGGGGCAAAATCTGGCTGCAGATCTTATATATGTTTTGCTGGTGGTATAGATGTTCCAAAAGTTTTAGGTAGTAAGTCTACATATGTTAAAGCAGCAATAGGAGGTTTTAAGGGTAGAGCTTTAAAAAGCGGAGATGAAATTAATTTAGTTAAAATTAATAAAAGTCTAGATCATATAGCTAATAGAACTATACCTGAAAATTTTATTCCTAAGTACTTTAAAAACCATGAAATTAGATTGATATTAGGTCCACAGCATGAAAGTTTTTCAAAGGAAGAAATAGAGAAATTTTTAAATTCGGAATATGAAATTTCAAATCAAGCAGACAGAATGGGATATAGGTTGTCTGGTCCAGAAATAAAACACATTAAAGGGGCAGATATAATATCTGATGGTATTGCTTTGGGTTCTGTTCAAATACCTGGTCATGGTATGCCTATAATAATGATGGCTGATAGGCAAACTACTGGAGGTTATACAAAAATAGCTACAATTATATCTACAGATATACCAGTTTTAGGACAAGCTAAACCAGGGGATAAAATAAAATTTAAAAACATAACTATAGAAGAAGCTCATGAAGTATTAAGAAATTATAATAATTTATTTAAAAATATAAAGAAAAGCATTTATAAAAAGTTTTTAAATATAGCCGATGAAAATTTATTTTCAGATCATAATAACGATTATTATGATGTTTATTATGAAAAGGTTTTTAAATAAGAATTTATATACTTAGGTTGTTGAATAAAAAATACTTGAGATAATTTGCAGATACAAAATAATTAAAAATAAGCTGTATAAAAATAATAAGACAGCGGCATAAAGAGAGTTTGTAAATAATTTGAATAAATTTTAGAGACTCTTAGAATAAAAAATAAAAAAACTCCGTAATTCATCACAGGACGTGATGAGCCAATTTCCGCCCCAAGGATGGGGCATAAATTGGGTAGGAGTTTTTTTATTTTTTATTCTTAGAGTGTCTTAATGAAATGACTTATTTACAAACTCTCTTTATGCCGCTGTCTTATTATTTTTATACAGCTTATTTTTAATTATTTTGTATCTGCAAATTATCTCAAGTATTTTTTATTCAACAACTTAATACTAAATGTTTTCTAAATAAAATATACATAAAATCCATAAAATTAATTGTAAGTTTCCTTTGGAATTAAATGCATATATTGTATAATGTAATGTAAATAGATAATGGTCAAATATAGTAAATGGGAGGGGTTATATGCTAGAATATTTAGGTATATTTTTAGCAAAGATATTGGAAGTATCTCTTATGACTATAAGAACAGTACTTATTACAAGGGGTGAAAAAATTTACGGAGCTATAATAGGTTTTTTTGAAGTATCTATATGGGTTTATGTTGTTAGTTTTGTATTAGTTGGATTAAAAGAGGATCCTATTAAAATAGTAATTTATGGATTGGGATTTTCTTGTGGAATTTATTTAGGATCCATAATAGAGGAAAAAATTGCTTTAGGACTTTTGACTATTACTGCAATTACTTCAAATGAAGAAGGAGAAAAACTAGCTAAAATACTTAGAGATAGACAAATAGGAGTTACTGTTATTCAAGGAGAAGGTATAAATAGTGAAAAGAGAAAGCTTTTACTTATACATGTTAAAAGAAGAAGAAAAAATCAAGTAGTAAAGTTAATAGAAAATAGTAATATAAAAACTGTAATATCTATAGCCGATACAAGAACTGTATATGGAGGATTTGGCATAAAAAAATAATTTGCGAATAAAAACTGTATTTTTGTAATAGTATTTAAAGAATACAGTTTTTAGAGGTGGTATTTTGCGTAATATATTTAAAGTAAGTGGAAGAATAAATATATGGGCATTATTAATTAGTATAATTTTAGCTGAAGTAATAGGTATAATATTGCCGGTTTTAACAGTAGATATAAAAGAGTCACTAGCAACTTTAAATAAACCTGTTTTTTTATCATCAAGTTGGCCTTTTCCTATGCTATGGGCAATAATATATATATTTATAGCTTTAGCAGCTTATAGGGTATGGATGATAGGAAAAAGAGGAATAAATGTAAAATGTGCTTTAGTACTTTATTTAGTACAATTATTATTAGTTTTTTTATGGTATATAATTTTTTTTAAATTCAAATTTATAGGATTATCATTTTTTGAAATAGTGCTTTTATTAGGTTTTATAATATTTACTGTATTAGAATTTAAAAAATACGATAGAATTTCGGCAATTTTAATTATACCATATATTGTACTGGTGGCTTTTGCTACTATATCAAATTATTTTTTTTGGATATTAAATTTTAATTAAATTAATTTATTTTTATTATTAATAAAAACTATTGAGTATATATAGGCTTTGGATAAATTACTTTTATTAGAGACTATTTATTATTCAATGGTTTTTTATTGCTTAATAATATAAATTCTATTTATATAAGGTTTTCTTGTATAATATAAGTATAAAATAAAATTTAATACTTATATTGGAGGGGTTAAAAATTGATTTTAATAATAAATGCTAATATATATACTATGGCAGGAAAAAATTATAAAAATGGATGCATATTAATTGAAAATAATATAATAAAAAAAGTATCAGAGAAAATAGAAATTAAAGAAGAGTATAAAATACTTGATGTTAAAGGAGCTTTTGTTATGCCGGGTATAATAGATGCTCATTGCCATATAGGCATAATGGAGGAATCTATGGGATTTGAAGGATTAGATTTAAATGAAGCTACAGAGCCAATAACTCCTGAGTTAAGAGCAATAGATGCTATTAATCCTTTTGATGAATCTTTTAAAAGAGCTATAAAAGCTGGAATTACAACTGTTATGACAGGACCTGGTAGTGCCAATGTAATTGGAGGACAATTTTGTATAATTAAAACTAATGGTGTTTGTGTAGATGATATGGTGGTTAAAGAGCCAGCAGCTATAAAAGCAGCTTTTGGAGAAAATCCTAAAAGAATATATAAGAGTAGGAAGAAATCTCCCACTACTAGAATGGCAATAGCAGCTTTATTAAGAGAAACTTTAATTAAATGTAAAGATTACAAATATAAAAGATATAAATCAGAAAAAAACAATGAATATTTTCAAAAAGATTTAAAAATGGAGTCTATACTTCCTGTAATTGATAAAAAATTGCCTTTAAAAGTTCATGCTCATAGAGCAGATGATATATTAACAGCTATAAGAATAGCAAAAGAATTTGATATAAAAATAACTTTAGACCATTGTACGGAAGCACATTTTATCGGAAAATATATAAAGGAAAGTGGATTTCCTGTTATAGTGGGACCTAGCATAACTTCAAAGAGCAAAATAGAAACAAAAAATAGAAATAACAAAACAGCTGTAGAACTTAATAAAATTGGAATTGATTTTGCTATAATGACAGACCATCCTGTGGTTCCAATAGAGTATCTTCCAATTTCTGCAGGATTAATGGTTAGAGAAGGGCTTCCAATAGAAGCAGCTCTTAAAGCTATTACTATAAATCCAGCTAAAATTTTGGGTATAGATGATAAATTAGGTAGTATAGAAGAAGGTAAGGAAGCAGATATATCAATTTTTAATGGAAATCCTATGCAGACTTTAACTAATACATTATGTACTATAATTGGAGGAAAAATAATTTATAATAATTTTTAAATGTTTATTTTTAAGGAGGAAAATTTTATGAAAATAAAGGATAAAGAAATAATAATAAAAAAAGGGGATATAACAGAAGAAACTAGTGATGCTATTGTAAACCCTGCCAACAGCCATTTAATGCATGGTGGAGGAGCTGCTAGGGCTATAGCAGTAAAAGGTGGGAATCAAATAGATAAAGAAAGTAGAGAAATTATTAAAAAAATAAAATACATTCCAGTAGGTAAAGCTGTTATTACTAATAATGGTAATTTAAAATGTAAATATGTTATTCATACAGTTGGTCCTAGAATGGGAGAAGGCAATGAAGATGAAAAGTTAAAAAATGCTGTATGGAATTCTTTAACTTTAGCAGATCTTTATAATTTAGAGTCTATATCTTTGCCGGCTATTAGCTCTGGAATATTTGGTTTTCCTAAAGATAGGTGTGCTGAAATATTACTTAGCACATCTATGAAGTTTCTTAAAGAAAAAAATACAAGCATAAAAAAGATTATAATGTGTAATTTTGATGAAGAAACTTGTAATATATTTAGGGAAAAAGAAAGTTTTTTATAAATTTTAGTAAACCTTTATTGTCAATAATTTATTTAAACAAAATTATTGACAATAAAGGTTAATGTGAAGCAATTTAATATAAAAATTAAGAAGTTTTTCATATTTCTATTTTTATAATTATATATGGTATTGTTTTATAATTTTATTAATAACTATGATAAATATTGCATAAGTAATAGTTAAGTAATGTAAGTAAAAAATAATATATTAATAAAAAAGTATTAGGTATAATTATAGATTTTGTATATTATAGTAGTGAACTTATTTGAATTAAGTAATAAAACCTACAGTAAAAAATGAATTTTGAATTTGCTGAATTTTATAAATATTTAATAATATGATATAATAAATGTAAATTATTTAGAACTAAAAGGGGGAAGGAATATGAAAAGCTCGTCAGATTTTATAGTAATCGGTTTCGCTCTTTTTGCCATGTTTTTTGGAGCAGGAAATTTAATATTTCCACCATATTTAGGGCATTTAGTAGGAGACCAAGTATTAATTGGAATTATAGGATTCCTTATAACAGGTGTAGGATTGCCACTTTCAGGAATTATAGCCTGTGCTAAGTGTAATGGAACGTTTTCAGAAATATCATCAAGAGTAGGAAAAATATTTTCTCTTGTAGCTACATCAGCTCTTGTTATAGCTATAGGACCTATGCTTGCAGTACCAAGAACAGCAGCTACAACTTTTGAATTAGGAGTTCATCCAGTGTTTCCTTCAGTATCACCTGTAATATCTTCTATTGTTTATTTTGGAATAGTTTTATTTTTCGTTCTTAGACCTTCAGCAATAGTAGATAATATAGGAAAAATATTAACACCAGCACTATTAGTTATGCTTTCCGTTATAATTATAAAAGGTATAGTAAATCCTATAGGAACTATTACTCCAACTGATTTTCAAGGAACTTTTTCAAAGTCATTGTTAGAAGGATATCAAACAATGGACGTTATGACTTCTGTTATGTTTGCATCAATAATATTAGCCTCTATTAGATCAAAAGGATATGAAGAAAGTGAAGTTACTAAAGTTACTGTAAAGTCAGCCGTTGTAGCAGTAGGAGGATTGGCTTTTATATATGGTGGACTTATGTACTTAGGAGCACAAACTACAACAATGTTCCCTAAAGATGTAGCAAGAACAGAATTGCTTACAGAAATAGTAAGATTAGACTTAGGAAGTATAGGAAGTGTAATATTAGGAATTGCAGTAGGACTAGCATGTTTAACAACTGCTATAGGACTTATTTCTACAGGAGCAGAATTTTTCTCAGAAAAAATATTTAATAAAAAAATATCATATAATGCATTAGCAATAGTTCTTGCAGTAATTAGTGCAATACTTGCTGTAAGAGGTGTTGACCAAATAGTTAAGTTAGCTGTACCAGTTTTAACTGTACTTTATCCTATAGTAATAGTGTTAATTATTATGACATTAATGGGAGACTTAGTTAAAGATAATAGAATAGTAAGATTTACAACTTACGTAACTTTGGTAATAAGTTTAATAGATACAATAAATGGATTAACTAATCTTCCATTAACTGCAGCAATATTAAAAGTAATACCTTTATCATCTGTAGGTTTTGCATGGATTATACCTTCAGTGTTAGCATTTATAATTGCGTCTTTCATTTATAAGAATAAAGATAATAATTCATCAGCAATTGAAGGTTAAAAAGTTTTGTTTGCTAGGTTAGAATACTAAATATAAAATAAGAGTGTTGGTTTTTAAACCAACACTCTTATTTTATATTTTTTTATATATTCAGAATAATTTATATATTATGAAATAAAATATTTTACTTGATTAAATTGCAAAAGTATGATAATTTATTAAGAAAAAATAAATAAGGAGGAGTAAATAATGGAAAAATCATCAAAAAATTTAGTAATAATAGGATTTGCACTATTTGCAATGTTTTTTGGAGCAGGGAACCTCATATTTCCTCCGTTTTTAGGAAGGTTAGTTGGTACTAATTTTCTAACGGCAATGATAGGGTTTCTTATAACTGGAGTAGGTTTGCCACTTTGTGGGGTTATAGCTTGTGCTAAAATTAATGGAACTTTTTCAGATATGGCATCAAAAGTAGGAAAAAAGTTTTCTATTATAAGTACAACTGCACTTATTCTAGCCATAGGACCTATGTTAGCAATACCTAGAACAGCAGCTACAACTTTTGAATTAAGTATTCGTCCAATTTTCCCATTCATATCCCCAACGGTATCATCTGTTATTTATTTTTGTGTAGCATTAGTATTTGTACTTAAACCTTCGTCAATAGTAGATAATATAGGAAAAATATTAACACCAGGACTTTTAATTATGCTTTCTGTTATAATTATTAAAGGAATTATATCACCTATAGGAACTATTGGACAAACTGCAGCTCAAGGAGTGTTCACAAAATCTATGTTAGAAGGATATCAGACAATGGATGCTATGGCTTCTGTAATATTTGCATCTATAGTAATTACTACAGTTAAAGCAAAGGGATATAAAGAGCCTAAAGAGATTACTATGGCAACAATAAAATCGGCTATGGTTGCTGTGGTAGGTTTAGCATTTGTATATGGAGGACTTATGTATTTAGGAAGTCAAACTACTTCTTTAGTACCAGAGGATGTATCAAGAACTGAATTGCTTACAACAATAGTGAAGATGGATTTAGGAAGTATAGGAAGTATAGTATTAGGTTTATGTGTTGCTTTAGCTTGTTTGACAACTGCTATAGGACTTTTATCAACTGGATCAGACTTTTTCAATAAAAATATATTTAAAGAAAAAGTTTCATATAATACAATTGCTATTACAATGGCGGTAATTAGTGCTATACTAGCAGTAAAAGGTGTAGATCAAATAGTTAAATTATCAGTTCCTATTTTAAATATACTTTATCCTATAGTTATAGTGTTGATAATCATGACATTAATGGGCAAATTAGTAAAAAGTCATAGAGTAGTAAAAGTAACTACTTACGTAACAGCAATAATAAGTGTATTAGATACTATAAATGGATTAGGAAATTTTAATGCAATTAAGGGAATATTAAAAATGATACCTTTATCTGATAAAGGATTTGCTTGGTTAGTACCAACTGTAATTGCATTTTTAATAGCTTCATTATTATTTAAAAGAGAAGACAATGAAATAATATCAAAAAGAGTCTAATAATTTTATTTATTTTGTATTTAATGAAAATTATAAAAATATCTATATATTGACAAAGAGTTTGTACAAATAATATAATTAATAGTATGTATAATAATTGTATTAAATTCTGTGAATAGGAAAGTACTTTTTAAGGAGCTTTTAGCGAGCAGTAGTTGGTGAAAGTCTGCAGTGAATTAAAAAGGAAAAGAGCCTTGGAGAAGCTTGAATAAAAAGGTATAATTAATATCATAAACAAGTCGCTAACTGCGTTAAAGTTTTGAGAGGACTTTTTGTCAATAAGAGTGGTACCGCGGAATAACCCCGTCTCTGTTTTTTTGCAGAAATGGGGTTATTTATTTATAAAAAAATATGGAGGTAGTAATGTATGGATTATAAAAAATTAATAGCTAAAAAAATTAAAGAAAATGTGGATTTAGATGAAAGTTTTATAGAAAAACTTATAGAAATACCACCAAAATCAGAAATGGGTGATTTTGCATTTCCTTGCTTTCAATTAGCAAAAAAATTTAAAAAAGCACCTAATGTTATAGCAGCGGAACTAAAGAATAAAATAGATTTAGAAGGCTTTGAAAGTGTGGAAAATTTAGGACCTTATTTGAATTTTTTTGTGGATAAAGGAAATTTTAATAAAGAAACTATAGAATTAATATTAAAAGAAAAAGATAAATATGGTGCTTCTGATTATGGAAAAGGAAAAACTATTGTAGTGGAATATTCTTCTCCCAATATAGCAAAACCATTTCATGTAGGACATTTATTTAGTACAGCTATAGGAAATTCTTTATATAAAATATTATCTTTTGAAGGATATAATTGTGTTAGAGTTAATCACTTAGGAGATTGGGGAACACAGTTTGGAAAGCTTATAGCTGCTTACAAAAGATGGATAAATGAAGAAGCTTTAGAAGAAGAACCTATAAAAGAATTATTAAGAATATATGTTAAGTTTCACGAAGAAGCAGAAAAAAATCCAGAGCTAGAACAGGAAGGAAGAAAACATTTTAAAAATTTAGAAGATGGATGTGAAGAAGAAGTTAGCTTATGGAGTAAATTTAAAGATTTAAGTTTAAAAGAATTTAAGAAAGTATATAATGCATTAGATGTTGAATTTGATTCTTATGCAGGAGAAAGTTTTTATAGTGATAAAATGGAAGGTGTAATAGAAAGCATTGATAAAAAGGGATTGTTAGTGGAAAGCAATGGAGCAAAAGTTGTTATGCTAGATGAGTATAATATGCCTCCTTGTATAATAAAGAAATCTGATGGAGCTACAATTTATGCAACTCGTGATTTAGCTGCAGCTATTTATAGAAAAAATACTTATGATTTTTATAAGAGTATATACGTAGTTGGAACTCCTCAAGCACTTCATTTTAAACAAGTATTTACTACATTAAAATTAATGGGACATGATTGGGCAGAAGATTGTAAACATGTAGGATTTGGATTAGTAAAATTTGCAGATAGAAAGCTTTCTACAAGAAATGGTGATGTAATATTCCTTGAAGATTTACTAAGAGAATCTATAGAAAAGACACTTGAAATAATTAATGAAAAAAATCCTGATTTAGAAAATAAAGAAGAAGTGGCTAAAAAAATAGGTATAGGTGCAATATTATTTACATATTTAAAAAATAATAGAGAAAAAGATATTGTATTTGATTGGAAAGAAATATTAAATTTTGATGGCGAAACAGGACCATATATACAGTATAGTTATGCTAGAGGAAAGAGCATATTAAGAAAAGTAAATAATATACCTAATGATGCTAATTATTCAAGATTAAATTCTAAAGAAGAATTTGAGCTTATAAAGCTTTTAGAAGGATTTAAAAATTCTATATTTAATGCAATAAATAAACTAGAACCTTCAATACTTACAAGGCATGTAGTAGAAATAGCAAAGGCATTTAATAAATTTTATAATAGTTGTAGCATTTTAAATGCAGAAGATGAAGAATTAAAATCTGCTAGAATTAAACTTGTAGAAGCATCTTGCCAAGTGATTAAAAATGGATTAAATTTAATAGGAATTAAAACAGTAGATAAAATGTAATATATAAACATATTTTACCTAATACATTTTAATATTAAGTATATTTAATGTATAATTAAATTAGGATTATTTAGTTTGGAGGAAAAAATATGTTTGTAAAAGAAATAGAACAAGAACTATATATTCCTAATAATATTTTTAGCAGTTATGCTATGCATGATATAGTTTATTTTGATATAGAAACTACTGGATTCGATAAAGAAGAAGATAAGATTATACTTGTGTCTTTAGGAGCGTATAAAACTAAAAGCAAGTTTGTAGTAAAACAGTATTATGCTGAAGAATTAGATGATGAAATAAAATTATTATATGCTTTTAGTAAAGATATAGAGGGTTATGAAAAATGGTGTTCTTATAATGGTATAGCTTTTGATGAACCTTTTGTGGAAAAAAGAATGATTAAAAATGATGTTTCTTTTATGTTTCCAGAAAAGCATATTGATTTATATAGAATAATAAGACCTTATTATAAGCAATTAGGCATGGAAAGATGTAATTTAAAAACTGTTGAAAAATATATAGGAATTAATAGAAAAGATAGAATTAATGGTGGAGAAAGCGTAAAATTATATTATGAATATCTTAAAAACAAAGATATTAGGTTAAGAGATACAATAATGCTTCATAATTATGAAGATGTGTTAAATTTACCTAAAATATTTAAACTAGTATATAAAATAGAACAAGATTCTAGCCTCATACCAATGAATGCTATTACAGATAAACAATTAAATTATTTAACTTTTTTATTAACAAAAAATAATATTAACTTAAATAAGGATATTGAAAAAATATCCAAAAAAGCAGCATCCAGGATTATTAATAATATATTAAAAGGAAACAAAGATGTAGAAAAATTAAATAAAATAATTAATAATAGCTATTAAATTTATTAATAGTTGATTGCAAAACTAATAGTTTAAAAAATTAAATACTGACCTTAAGTTATAAATATTAAATTTTTAAAAAACAAACTATAGATTAAGCAACTAATGATTTTATTGAGAGTATATTATCTTT